>NZ_JBIRGJ010000005.1:0-26162 GCF_044327915.1 Streptomyces afghaniensis | reverse complement strand
CACCAGGGGAAAACACAGCCCCAGCAGACGCCCGGCCAGCACCGGCGAGGGCGCCAGCCGCGGCGCCGGCGACGGCCGCCCCACCCAGCACCGGGGAAAGACGCCCACCCCAACGCCGACGAGGGCGCCAGCCCGCGGCACCGGCGAAAGCCGCCCCACCCAGGACCGGGGAAAGACGCCCAACCCAACACCTGCGAGAACGCCAGCCCAGCCCACCCCCGACAACGGACGCCCGACCCGGCACCCGCGAACGGCGCACGCCACGCACCGGCCAGGCAGGACGCGACCCGCCGCCCACCGAGGCCGGATCACTCCGCCGCCCACCGAGGCCGGATCACTCCGCCGCCCGCCGCCCACAGAGGCCGGACCACCCTGCTGCCCGCCGCCCACAGAGGCCGGACCACCCCGACACCCGCCGAAGCCGGACCACCCCGCCGCCCGCCGAAGCCGGACCACCCCGACACCCGCCAAGGCCCGATTCCCCCGGCGCCCCCGCACAGCGCCCCGTCCGGCAGGTCGCCCCCTACTACCTCCCCCCAAGCGCCTCACGGAGTGCGAAGTACGCCGGCTTGGGGGCCAGTTGCTCGTCCCACGGCAGGGCCGCGCCCTCGCCCGGGAAGAACGCCGGGATCCACGAGTACTTGTCCGTGTAGTCCCAGAGGGTGATCCCGACGCAGCGGCGCACCGCCAGGCAGGCCTCGGTCAGGTCCCGGTACCACTCGGCCTGCTGGGACAGCTTCTCCTCGGTCGCGGGCAGCTGCATCCGTATGTCGACCTCGGTCAGCGCGGTGTCGAGGCCGAGCCGGGAGAAGCGGCGGAGGTTGTCCTCCAGGGTCGTCGGATAGCCGTACTGGAGGGCCAGGTGGGCCTGGAGGCCGATGCCGTGCAGCGGGACGCCCTTGGCCTTCAGTTCCTTGGCCAGTTTGTAGTACGCGTCGCTCTTCGGGCCGATCCCCTCGATGTTGTAGTCGTTGAGGTACAGCCTGACGCGCGGATCGGCCTGGTGCGCCCAGCGCAGCGCGTCGGCGATGTAACCGGGCCCGAGCGTCTTGTAGAAGACCGACTCGCGGTACGTACCGTCCTCGTTGAACGCCTCGTTGACGACGTCCCAGGCGAACACCTTGCCCCGGTAGTGCCGTACCTCGGTCTGGATGTGCTTCTTCAGCACGGCCCTCAGCTCCGGGGCCGTCCACTCCCGCTCCGTGAGCCACCCGGGCAACTGGCTGTGCCAGACGAGGGTGTGGCCGCGCACCTTCTGCCGGTTGGCTCGGGCGAGGTTCACGATCTCGTCGCCCTGGGAGAAGTCGAACACGCCCTGCTGGGGCTCGGTCGCGTACCACTTCATGCCGTTGCCGGGGGTGATCTGGTCGAACTCGCTGCCGAGCAGGGCCGTGTAGGGCACGTCGCCGAGCTCGGGATTGTCCGTCGCGCTGCCGAAGTAGCGGCCGTGCCGCTGGGCGAGGTCGGCGAGGGTCGGTTCCTTGCCGTGCCGCTCGTCCGCCTGGGCCGTCGGCCCGGTGGCGATGCCTCCGAGCATCAGCGCGGCGGCGAGCGCCCCGGCGAGTCTGAGCCGTGTGGCGTTCTTGCGCATGGTGCGACTCCTCACATCGATGGGCGGGTGAGCCGTACGTCCGCGGGGCACGTCACCCCTTCGTCGCGCCCGCGGTGAGGCCGCCGACGAGCTGACGCTCGGCGACCGAGTAGAAGGCGAGGGCGGGGACCATGGCCAGCACCAGATAGGCGAAGACCTTGGCGTACTCCGCTGAGTACTGCCCCTGGAACTGCTGCACGCCGATCGGCAGGGTCCACCACTGCGAGTCGGTGAACACCAGCAGCGGCAGGAAGAAGTTGTTCCAGCTGGTGACGACGGCCAGCACGGACACGGTGCCGAGCGCGGGCCGCGCCATGGGCAGCAGCACCCGCCAGAAGAAGCCGAACGAACTGCATCCGTCGAGCGTCGCCGCCTCCTCCAGCTCGCCCGGGATCTGCCGGAAGAAGCCACGCAGGATGATGATGGTCATCGGCAGCCCGAAGGCCGCCTGCGGGAGGATCACGCCGAGCGGGTTGTCCAGCAGGTCCAGGGAGCGCAGCAGCAGGAACAGCGGCAGGGCCGCCACCGCGAAGGGGAACATCAGCCCCATCGTGAACAGCGTGAACAGCACCTCCCGGCCGCGGAAGGCGAACCGCGCGAAGGAGAAGGCCGACAGCGCGGAGACCGCGACGACCAGGACGGTCGTGCCCACCGCGATGAGCGTGCTGTTGCCGATCAGCCGCCAGAAGTCCCCCGAGCCGAGGATCTGGGTGTAGTTGGAGGTCACCCACGACTCGGGCAGACCGACCGGGTTGCGGGAGAGCTCGTCGGTGGTCTTGAAGCCGGAGAGCGCGGCGTAGAGCAGCGGGACGGCCATGACCGCGCCGACGAGGACCAGGACGAGGTGCAGAGGAAGGTTCCTGCCCCCGCGAGTGCCCCCGCGAGTGCCCCCGCGGGATGTCCGACTGTGCGTCACTTTCCGTCTCCCCGCATGGTGGTCGTGGCCCCTTCCAGGTCGCGCCGGAGCACGAACCGCTGGTAGGCGAGGGCGAAGACGAGACTGATGCCGAACATGACCACGCTGATCGCGCTGGCGTAGCCGACCTGGTAGCGCTTGAACCCGTACTGGAACATGGTCACGGCCATGGTCTCGGAGTGGTGGTCCGGTCCGCCCGCGGTGGTCACCCACACCAGATCGAAGAGCTGGATGGCCCCGATGACCGACAGGAAGACGCTGATGCGCAGGGTGGGCGCGAGCAGCGGCAGCGTCACGTTGCGGAAGCGCTGCCAGGGGCCGGCTCCGTCGATGAGCGCCGCCTCGGTCAGCTCCCTGGGGACGGCCTGGAGCCCGGCCAGGTACAGCATCATGTGGAAGCCGAAGTACTTCCAGGTCATGACCAGGAAGAGGGTTGCCATGACGGTGGACGGATCGGCGAACCACTCCCCGCCCAGCCCGTCCAGCCCGACCTTGCCGAGGACCTGGTCGGCGAAGCCGTCGTCCGGGGCGAAGATCATGCCGAAGAGGATTCCGGTGATCGCCTCGGACAGGACGTACGGGGCGAAGAACAGCATCCGGTACACCGCCCGGCCGCGCATCCGCTGGTTGAGCAGGACGGCCATGGCGAGCGCGAACGGCAGCTGGACGACGAGCGACAGCACCACCAGCACCAGGCAGCGCCACAGGTCGCCCAGGAAGACGTCGTCCTGGAAGAGCCGGGTGAAGTTCTCACCGCCGATGTAGTCGGTGGGCATACCGAAGCCGCCCCAGCGGAAGAACGCGGCGTACAGCGCGAACAGCATCGGCAGCAGGACGAGCCCCATGAACAGGACCAGGGCGGGCAGTTGGAAGCCGGCCGCGGTCAGCCAGTTCAGTGCCCGCCGCCGGGCCCGGCTCCGGGACCGGTCCGTGGCCGGGGGCGGGAGGCCGGCGTCGCGGCCGGTCCGTTTGTCCGGCAGGAACGTGGAGGTCATCGCCGGTTACTGCTCTTCCTTCGCGGTCTTCGTGATCGACTGGCCGACCTGCTCGGGCGACCGGGAACCGGCGATGAGCGCCGCGACGCTGTCGTTGACCTCCTGGCCGACGGCGGGCGCGTACGCCTGGTCGAGGTAGAGCTGGAAGCCGGTGGCCTTCTTCAACTGCTCCTGTACGGCCTTGATGTTGGGGTCGACGATGGCGCTCTCGGCCGCCGGGACCACGGGCAGGGTGCCGGTCTTCTTGACCAGTTCCAGGTCGGTGGCCTCGGACGCGAAGAACTTCAGGAAGTCGACGGCCTCCTGCGGGGCGCCCCGGCGCAGGGCGTGCCCGCCGCCTCCGCCGAAGACCTCGGTGAGGGCGCCCTTGCCGCCCTCGACCGCGGGGAACGGGAAGAACCCGAGGTCCTTGCCGAGGCCCTTGCCCGCGTCGGCCTGCACCACGGGCGCCCACTGGCCCATGAGTTCCATGGCCGCCTTGCCGTTGCCGACGGCGGCGGCCTGGCCGGTGGGGCTGTTGTAGGCGGCGCCGAGGAAGCCCTTCTGGAACGGCTGGAGGCCGACGAGCTCCTCGAGGTGTTCTCCCGCCTCCACGAAGGGGGCGCCGGTGAAGTCCTTGTCGGTGTAGGCCTTCTCCAGGGCCTCGGCGCCGGCGGTGCGCATCGCCAGGTAGGCCCAGTAGTACATGCCGGGCCACTTCTCCTTGCCGGCCAGCGCCAGGGGCGTGACACCGGCGGACTTCAGCTTGCGTACGGCGTCGAGGAAGCCGCTCCAGGTGGTCGGGGGCGCGCTGATGCCGGCCTTCGCGAAGAGCGCCTTGTTGTACCAGAAGCCGATCATGCCGATGTCGAACGGGATGCCGTAGACACTGTCGTCGATCAGGTACGGCTCCTTGGCGACCGGGAGCAGGGCGTCGCCCCAGGGCTTGGTCCGGTCCGTGAGGTCCTCGACGAGTCCGGCGTCGACCTGCTGCTTGAGTACGCCGCCGCCCCAGGTGTGGAAGATGTCGGGGAGCTTCCCGGAGGAGGTCAGGGCTGTCATCTTCGACTTGTAGGCGTCGTTCTCAAACTGAACGATCTTTACCTTGACCTTGGGGTTCTGCGCCTCGAACTTCCGGGCGAGGGCGGCCCAGACGGTCTTGGCCGGCTCGGTGGTGGAGATGTTCCACCACTCGATCGTGGTCGTCCCCGACGACCCTCCGTCCGAGTCCCCGCCGCATGCGCTCAGTGTCGTCATTCCGAGACCGGCCGCGGCGGAGGCCGCCAGGAAGCCGCGGCGGGACAGTGCCGGGTCGCCCATCATGCGCTCCTTGGGTACGGGACGGCGCTCCCGCGTCCGTCCACTGGATCGAAAGTTTCGGAAGAGATCCAGAAAGCTTCGCTGTTGCCGCACCCTAGAGACAGGCGCCAAACACTGGCAACCCCTTGTGCACGGTCAATCTCCGGCCGACGCGCAGGCCTTGACTGGCAACAGCCTCTTCAGCATCGCCAGCACCTTCGACGAGAGTCGGCGAGAGATGCGAATGTTTCGGCTGACTTGGCGAACGTTACGGAGATGCACTGTAGGTGTCACCGCCTCCGGCGACAAGAAGGCCGGCGCCCTGCGACCCACGCGGTCGCGATCACGGAGGGTGTCCAAGTCCCGGCGAGCGCACGCCTCTCGCCCACAGGCGAGGCTGCGCGGCTCGATCGGCGGTCCAACGCGCCCTCAGCACGCGTTTTGACGCCCCACGTCTCTCCGCGATCACCCCCGCCGCCAGTCTTAACGGAAGCTTGACGCGCTCAGTGACCTCATCCACAGGCCATCGCGTCACGCTCCGCTTACGCTGATCCGGCCGTCCGGTGATGGCCGGAACCACGCTGAACCGCACATCGGGAGCACGTCGATGGCCACCACTGAGCACTCGCCAGCGAGCCGAACGGAGCCGGCTCCACCCAGCCGCCTGCGCGCCTGGATGCTGGAGGGCCTGTCCGACATGGGCAAGGGCGGCGGCCACACCGGCCCCCATGCCGAACCGGAGCCCCCGCACAAGGGCCAGCGCTGGTGGCGGGTGATGTGCCTGACCGGCGTCGACTACTTCTCCACACTCGGCTACCAGCCGGGCATCGCCGCTCTCGCCGCCGGGCTGCTGTCGCCGGTCGCGACGATCGTGCTGGTGATCGTCACCCTGGCGGGCGCCCTGCCGGTCTACCGCCGGGTGGCCGAGGAGAGCCCGCACGGTGAGGGCTCGATCGCGATGCTGGAGCGGCTGCTCTCCTTCTGGCAGGGCAAGCTGTTCGTACTGACCCTGCTGGGCTTCGCCGCCACCGACTTCCTGATCACCATCACCCTGTCGGCCGCCGACGCCTCCACCCACCTCGTGGAGAACCCGCATCTGACCGGCGTCCTGCACGACAAGCAGATGCTGATCACGCTCGTCCTCGTGGCGCTGCTCGGCGCCGTGTTCCTCAAGGGTTTCCTGGAGGCGATCGGAGTCGCGGTCGCCCTGGTGGGCGCCTACCTCGCCCTCAACGTGGTCGTGGTGGCCGTCGGTCTCTACCACGTGGTCACCGCGGGCCATGTGGTCACCGACTGGGCCGGCGCCCTCACCACTCAGCACGGCAATGTCTTCGTCATGATCGGCTTGGCCCTGCTCGTCTTCCCGAAGCTGGCGCTCGGCCTCTCCGGGTTCGAGACCGGCGTGGCCGTGATGCCGCACGTCAAGGGCGACCGGGACGACACGGAGGAACGGCCGGCCGGCCGTATCCGCGACACGAAGAAGCTGCTCACCACGGCCGCCCTCATCATGAGCGGCTTTCTGGTCACGACCAGCTTCATCACCACCCTCCTCATCCCCGAGAAGGAGTTCGAGGCGGGCGGCCAGGCCAACGGGCGCGCGCTGGCCTATCTGGCGCACGACTACCTGGGCAACACCTTCGGCACCCTCTACGACGCCTCGACGATCGCCATCCTGTGGTTCGCCGGCGCCTCCGCGATGGCCGGCCTGCTCAATCTGATGCCGCGCTACCTCCCCCGCTATGGCATGGCCCCGCACTGGGCCAGGGCCGTGCGCCCCATGGTCATCGTCTTCACCCTGATCGCGTTCCTGGTCACCTGGATCTTCGACGCCGACGTCAACGCGCAGGGCGGCGCCTACGCCACCGGTGTGCTGGTCCTGATCAGCTCCGCCGCGATCGCGGTGACCATCGCCGCCCGCAAGGCCCGGCAGCGGAACTGGACCATCGCCTTCGCGGTCATCTCCGCGGTGTTCCTCTACACGACCGTCGCGAACGTCATCGAGCGCCCGGACGGCGTCAAGATCGGCGCCTGCTTCATCGCCGGCATCATCGTCGTCTCCCTGCTGTCCCGGCTGGCCCGGTCGTTCGAGCTCCGCGTGACCAGCGTGACGCTGGACTCCATGGCGGAACGCTTCGTCCGGGACATGGCCAGCCGCAGGATACGGCTCATCGCCAACGAGCCCGACCGGCGCGACATCGCCGAGTACCGCGACAAGATCGAGCAGATCCGGCACGACAACGACGTACCCGGACAGGAGGACTTCGTCTTCGTCGAGGTGACGGTCACCGACCCGTCCGAGTTCGAGGCGGGCCTGACCGTGCGGGGCGAGGTGCTCCACAACCGCTACCGGGTCCTGACCCTGGAGTCCTCCTCCGTCCCCAACGCCCTGGCCGCGCTCCTGCTGTACGTCCGCGACATGACCGGCCGCACCCCGCACATCTACTTCGAGTGGACCGAAGGGGGGCCCTTCGCCAACCTGCTGCGGTTCTTCCTGTTCGGCCAGGGCGAGGTCGCCCCGGTGACCCGCGAGGTCCTGCGCGAAGCGGAACCGGACCGGAAGCGTCGGCCGAAGGTGCACGTGGGCTGAGTCAGCCCTTGGATCTGCGCCGGCCGAAGCCCCTGCGGGGCGGACGCACCTCGATCTGCCCGTAGTTGATCTCGCCGGTGATCCGCACGCGCAGCACGACCGGGGCGTCGGCCGCCCCGCGCGCCTTGATCTGGGAGTAGTTCGTCACCAGCGCGCCGGTGTCCACCACGACCCCCGGCCGGGTCAGCAGCTTCAGGGCGCCGGCCCGCATGTCCAGATCGATGTGCAGGGTGTCCTGGGTGATCACCGCGTCGGTGAAGTCGAGCGTCACCTCGCCCCACGCGGACCGGATCTCCAGCCGCCGCGGCACCACCCAGCCGTCACCGCGCCGGGTCGAGGACCCCTCCTGCTCGATCCGGACGACCTCCTGCGCCTCGACGCCTGCCCCGCCCGCCCCCTCGGGCAGATCCGCGGTCAGCACGGCGAGCTCGCCCACCGTACGGGCGGACAGCGCGGCCTCCAGCCGCTCCTCGAGCTCCTCCAGGGTCAGCCGGCCGTCACCCGCGGCGACGCGCAGCACGTCCACGGTCCGGTCCCGGTCCGCGTGCGAGGCCCTCACCTCGGGCGATCCACCGGTACGCGAGAGGTCCCCCGCCATCACATCTCCCCGCTCTCCCGGGCACGGCACCCGGCCCGCCCCTTCGACGACTAACGCTATATCGCGTTATACCCAACGGCCAACCCCGCATCCGCCGTTCCCGCCCCGCGCCCCTATCGTGACCGGCATGCAGTCCTACACGATCGGCCAGGCAGCACGACTGCTCGGCGTGAGCCCGGACACCGCCCGGCGCTGGGCGGACGCGGGCCGTATCACCACCCACCGCGACGAGGCCGGGCGGCGCCTCGTCGACGGACGGGACCTGGCCGCGTTCTCCGTCGAACTCGCGAGGTCCGGCACCGCCGAGGAGGACACGCCGTACACCTCGGCCCGCAACGCCTTCCCCGGCATCGTCACCGCGATCAAGCTCGGTGACGTCGCCGCCCAGGTGGAGATCCAGGCCGGCCCGCACCGCCTCGTCTCCCTGCTCACCCGCGAGGCCGTCGAGGAACTGGGCCTGGAGGTCGGCATGGAGGCGACGGCCCGCGTGAAGTCGACGAACGTCCATATCGACCGGGTCTGAGACCCGTAGAAACGCACATACACACCCAGCACCCTGCTGGCCCTGGCTCATGCGAAGCCACAGCAGACTTTCCCCTCGCAGATGCGTCAGTATGATCGACGTATCGGAGGAGCCCTGCGGCTCTTCCCCGCACACCGAGGGAGTCGCCCGAGATGATCCGTTCCGCGCACCGGACCCGCAGGATCCTCCAGGTCGCCGGTGCGTCCGCAGCCGCGCTGCTGACCCTGAGCGCCTGCTCCTCCGCCACAGGTTCGGACAAGGGCTCCTCCCCGGGGAAGCCCTCCGGCACGGTCACCGTCTTCGCCGCCGCCTCCCTGGAGGAGAGCTTCAAGACCCTGGGCAGGACGTTCGAGAAGGAGCACCCGGGCACGAAGGTCACCTTCAACTTCGGCGGCAGCGACACCCTCGCCGCCAGCATCACCAGCGGCGCCCCGGCCGACGTCTTCGCCGCCGCCAGCACCAAGACCATGGCGACCGTGACGGACCGGCACGACGCGGCGGGCACGCCGGTCACCTTCGTCCGCAACCGGCTGGAGATCGCCACGCCGCCGGGCAACCCCGACCGGATCTCCTCCTTGAAGGACCTCACCGAGCCCGGCCTGAAGGTCGTCCTGTGCGACAAGACCGTGCCGTGCGGTGCCGCCGCCCGGAAGGCGCTGGACGCCGCCGGTCTGAAGCTCACTCCCGTCTCGTACGAACAGGACGTCAAGAGCGCCCTGACGAAGGTCGAGCTGAAGGAGGCCGACGCCGCCGTCGTCTACCAGACCGACGTGCGGGCGGCGGGTGACAAGGTGGCGGGCGTGAACTTCCCCGAGTCGGCCCAGGCCGTCAACGACTATCCGATCGCCCTGCTCAAGAACGCCCCCAACCCCGAGACGGCGAAGGCGTTCATCGCGCTGGTCAGGTCCGCGGAGGGTCAGAAGGTGCTCTCCCGGGCCGGGTTCCTCAAGCCGTGACCGGCACCCTGGAGAGCCGCCCCCGCCGCGATCGCCGCCGCGGCCGGACCCGACCGGTGCCGATTCCCCTGCTGGTGCCCGCCCTGCTCGGCCTGGCGTTCCTGCTCCTGCCCCTGATCGCCCTGCTCGTACGGGCGCCCTGGCGCAGCCTCCCCGAGCAGCTGACGAGCGCCGAGGTATGGGAGGCACTCCGGCTGTCGCTCGTCTGCGCCACGGCGGCGACGGGCCTGAGCCTGGTCGTCGGCGTACCCCTTGCCTGGCTGCTGGCCCGCACACGGTTCCCCGGCCGGGGTTTCGTACGGGCCCTGGTGACGCTGCCGTTGGTGCTGCCGCCGGTGGTGGGAGGTGTGGCCCTGCTGCTCGCCTTCGGACGCAACGGCGTCATCGGGCAGTGGCTCGACTCCTGGTTCGGGATCACCCTGCCCTTCACCACGACGGGTGTCGTTCTCGCCGAGACGTTCGTGGCGATGCCGTTCCTCGTCATCAGCGTGGAGGGCACCCTGCGGGCCGCCGACCCGCGCTACGAGGAGGCGGCCACCACCCTGGGCGCCTCCCGCTTCACCGCGTTCCGCCGCGTCACCCTTCCGCTGATCGCGCCGGGCATCGCGGCCGGTGCCGTACTGGCCTGGGCCCGGGCCCTGGGCGAGTTCGGCGCGACGATCACCTTCGCGGGCAACTTCCCGGGCCGCACCCAGACCATGCCGCTGGCGGTCTACCTGGCCCTGCAGAACGACCCGGCGGCGGCGATCGCCCTCAGCCTGGTCCTGCTGGCGGTGTCCATCGCGGTACTGGCGGCCCTGCGCGACCGCTGGATGACGGCGTCGTGATGTCCCCGACCGGCTCCCCGACACCCTGGACGTACTCCCCATGACCGAGACGACCGACCTCGGCGGAGCGCCTCCCGGCCTGCGCCCCGAAGGCCTCGACGCCCACCTCGTCGTCGACCGCGGCACCTTCCGCCTGGACGTCACCCTCACCGCCGCCCCCGGGGACGTCGTCGCCCTGCTCGGCCCCAACGGCGCCGGCAAGACCACCGCCCTGCGCGCCCTTGCCGGGCTCAGCCCTCTCACGTCCGGTCACCTACGGCTGGACGGCACCCCGCTGGACGCCACGCCGCCCGAGTCCCGCCCGGTCGGCGTCGTCTTCCAGGACTACCTGCTGTTCCCGCATCTGACCGCCCTGGACAACGTCGCCTTCGGGCCGCGCTGCCGGGGCGCGAGCAAGGCCGAGGCCCGTGCCCAGGCCGCCGTATGGCTGGACCGTATGGGCCTGGCCGGCCACGCAGGCGCCAAGCCCCGCCGCCTGTCGGGAGGCCAGGCCCAGCGCGTGGCCGTGGCCCGGGCCCTGGCCACCCGGCCCCGGCTGCTGCTCCTGGACGAGCCCCTCGCCGCCCTCGACGCCCGCACCCGTCTGGAGGTGCGCGCCCAGCTCCGGCGGCACCTCGCCGAGTTCGAGGCGGTGGCCGTCCTGGTCA
The DNA here is from genome assembly GCF_044327915.1 of Streptomyces afghaniensis. Classification (NCBI taxonomy): domain Bacteria; kingdom Bacillati; phylum Actinomycetota; class Actinomycetes; order Kitasatosporales; family Streptomycetaceae; genus Streptomyces; species Streptomyces afghaniensis. The sequence continues at coordinate 15,244 of NZ_JBIRGJ010000005.1, read as the reverse complement.
CGCACGACCCGCTGGACGCCATGGTGCTGGCCGACCGCCTGGTCGTCGTCGAGCACGGCCAGGTCGTGCAGGAGGGCACGCCCTCCCACATCGCCCGCCACCCCCGCACGGACTACATCGCCCGGCTCGTCGGCCTCAACCTCTACCGGGGACGGGCCGAGGGGCACACCGTCCGGCTCGACACGGGCCCGGCCGTCACGACCACCGAAGAGCTCTCCGGCCCGGCCTTCGTGGCGTTCCCGCCCGGCGCCGTGACGCTGTACCGCGAACGCCCCACCGGCTCCAGCGCCCGCAACCTGTGGCGCTGCGAGGTCGCGGGGCTGGAGACGCACGGCGACCAGATCCGCGCGGACCTCACCGGCGAACTCCCCCTGACCGCCGACCTCACCACGGTCGCCGCGGCCGAACTCGACCTGCATCCGGGCGCCCCGGTATGGGCGACGGTCAAGGCGACGCAGACACACGCATACCCGGCATAAGGAACGCGCCGGGCTACCGTGCACCCATGAGCCTGAGCATCCGCAACCAGCTTCCCGGCACCGTCACCGCCGTCACGCCGGGCGAGGCCATGGCGACGGTCAGGGTCCGCCTCACCGGCGGCCAAGCCCTCACCGCGGCGATCACCCGCGAGGCGGTCGACGACCTCGGCCTCACGCCGGGCACCGCCGTGCGCGCCCTGGTGAAGTCGACGGAGGTGTCGCTGGCCACCGGCCCCGTCGAGGGCCTCTCCATCCGCAACCGGATCCCGGGCACGGTCACGAGCATCGCCACCGGCGACGCGATGGCGTCCGTCCGGGTCACCGTCGAGGGCGGCGAACTGACCGCCGCGATCACCAGGGACGCAGCGGACGATCTCGCCCTGTCGGCCGGGGCCCCCGTCGTCGCCCTGATCAAGTCGACCGAGGTGTCCCTCGCTGCCGAATGAGCTGCCGAATGTGGGGAGGGGCCCCGCGCAGCGGAGCCCCTCCCCACACGACCGATCGGCCCGTCAGTCCTCGTACGCGTCCAGCGGCGGGCAGGAGCAGACCAGGTTCCGGTCACCGAAGGCCTGGTCGATGCGGCGCACCGGCGGCCAGTACTTGTCGGCGACCGCGACACCGGCCGGGAAGACGGCCTCCTCACGGCTGTAGGCGTGCTCCCACTCCCCGGCGAGCGTCCCGGCGGTGTGCGGGGCCCCCCGCAGCGGGTTGTCGTCCGCGGGCCACTCGCCGGAGCCGACCTTCTCGATCTCCCCACGAATGGCGATCATCGCCTCGCAGAACCGGTCCAGCTCGGTCAGATCCTCCGACTCCGTCGGCTCGATCATCAGTGTCCCGGCCACCGGGAACGACATCGTCGGCGCGTGGAAGCCGTAGTCGATCAGCCGCTTGGCGACGTCGTCGACGCTCACCCCGGTCGCCTTGGTCAGCGGCCGCAGGTCGATGATGCACTCGTGCGCGACGAGCCCGCCGGGGCCGGTGTAGAGCACCGGGTAGTGCGGCTCCAGGCGCTTGGCGATGTAGTTGGCGCTGAGCACCGCCACCTGCGTGGCCCGCTTCAGCCCCTCGCCGCCCATGAGCCGGACGTACGCCCAGGAGATCGGCAGGATGCCGGCGGAACCCCACGGCGCCGCGGAGATGGGACCGACCCCCGTCTCCGGGCCCGCCTCGGGCTGGAGCGGGTGGTTCGGCAGGTACGGCGCGAGGTGCTCCCGCACCGCCACCGGACCGACGCCGGGACCGCCGCCGCCGTGCGGGATGCAGAAGGTCTTGTGCAGGTTCAGGTGCGAGACGTCACCGCCGAAGTGCCCCGGCTTGGCGAGCCCCACGAGCGCGTTGAGGTTGGCCCCGTCGACGTAGACCTGCCCGCCCGCCTCGTGCACCTGGGCGCAGATCTCGGAGACGTGCTCCTCGAACACGCCGTGCGTGGACGGGTACGTGATCATCAGCACCGACAGCTCGTCGCGGTACTGCTCGATCTTGGCCCGCAGATCCTCGACGTCGATCTCGCCGTCGTCGGCGGTCTTCACGACGACGACCTTCATGCCCGCCATCACCGCGCTCGCGGCGTTGGTCCCGTGCGCGGACGACGGGATCAGGCACACCGTGCGCTGCTCGTCCCCATTGGCCCGGTGGTACCCGCGTACGGCGAGCAGACCGGCCAGCTCGCCCTGCGACCCGGCGTTCGGCTGGAGGGACAACTTGTCGTACCCGGTGACCTCGGCGAGACGGTCCTCCAGCTCACGGATGAGCGTGAGGTAGCCCCCGGCCTGCTCGGCGGGCGCGAAGGGGTGCAGCTGCCCGAACTCGGGCCAGGTGACCGGCTCCATCTCCGTGGTCGCGTTGAGCTTCATGGTGCAGGAGCCCAGCGGGATCATGCCCCGGTCGAGGGCGTAGTCGCGGTCGGCCAGCCGGCGCAGGTAGCGCAGCATGGCCGTCTCGGAGCGGTGCTGGTGGAAGACGGGGTGCGCCAGGTACTCGTCGGTCCGCAGGAGAGCGTTCGGAAGACCGTCCTCGGTGGCCGCGTCCAGCGCCTCGATGACCCCCTCGACACCGAATGCGGCCCATACGGCACGCAGCTGGGCCCGCGTGGTGGTCTCGTCGCAGGCGATGGACACATGGTCGGCGTCGACGAGTCGCAGGTTGACCCCGTTCTCCCGCGCGGCGGCCACGACGTCGGCGGCCCGGCCCCGGACGCGCACGGTCAGCGTGTCGAAGTAGGACCCGTGCACGACCTCGACCCCGCCGTTGGCGAGCCCGGCGGCGAGCACCGTGGCGTACCGGTGGGTGCGCCGCGCGATGCCCTTGAGGCCCTCCGGCCCGTGGTAGACGGCGTACATGCCGGCCATGACGGCGAGCAGCACCTGGGCGGTGCAGATGTTGCTGGTGGCCTTCTCCCGGCGGATGTGCTGCTCACGCGTCTGGAGCGCCAGCCGGTACGCCTTGTTCCCGTCGGCGTCCACGGACACGCCGACGAGCCGCCCGGGCAGGCTGCGCGCCATCTTGTCCTTGACCGCCATGTAACCGGCGTGCGGACCGCCGAAGCCCATCGGCACACCGAAGCGCTGGGTCGTCCCGACGGCGATGTCCGCGCCGAGCTCACCGGGCGACTTCAGCAGCGTCAGCGCGAGCAGGTCGGCGGCGACGGTGACGAGCGCCCCGAGCTCGTGCGCCTGGTCGATGACCGGCTTGATGTCCCGTACGGCCCCGGAGGCGCCCGGGTACTGGATCAGCACGCCGTTGATCTCGCGCTCGGCGATCTGGGCGGGAATGCCCTCTGCGAGGTCGGCGACGACGACCTCGACGCCGGTCGGCTCGGCCCGGGTCTGGATCACGGCGATGGTCTGCGGCAGCGCGTCCGCGTCGACCAGGAACAGGCCCTTCTTGTTCTTGCCGAGACGCCGTGACAGCGCCATGGCCTCGGCCGCCGCGGTGCCCTCGTCGAGCAGGGAGGCACCGGAGGTCGGCAGTCCGGTGAGGTCGGCGACCATGGTCTGGAAGTTGAGCAGCGCCTCGAGCCGCCCCTGCGAGATCTCCGGCTGGTACGGCGTGTAGGCGGTGTACCAGGCGGGGTTCTCCATGACGTTGCGCATGATGACCGGCGGGGTGAACGTGCCGTAGTACCCGAGTCCGATCATGGAGCCGAGGACCTGGTTGCGGTCGGCGAGGGAGCGCAGCTCGGCGATCACCTCGGCCTCGCTGCGGGCGCCCGGCAGGTCCAGTGCCTCGGCGCTCTTGATCACGGCCGGGACCGCTGCGGCCGTGAGCTCGTCCAGCGAGCCGTAGCCGACCTGCGCGAGCATCTTGGCGCGGGCCTCGTGGTCGGGGCCGATGTGGCGCTGCTCGAAGGGAACTGCCTCTTCGAGCTCGGAGAGCGGAATGCGGTGGGCGGTCATTACGGAGGCCTCCTGGTCGACACGACCTTCGAGGGGCACCACGGCACGGGTACCCGGACGGCCTCCCCCTCTGTCATCTCGACCTGAGAGCTTCACCGGATCGCCCGAAGGCCTCCGGCTTTCACCGTCGGTGAGAGCGGAAGCCGTCGACACCCGCCCTGCTTTCCAGAGTGACCTCGTCCGTGCGGTACGTGAGCCTGAGAGATTCCGGGGAGGATTTGCTCCTTCGGCGCCTCCGATGATGTCTGGAGGACTCTCCCGCACGGGGTCAGCAGCCGCTGCCAGCGTACCAGCGCGGCCAACGCACGAACCTTCGAGTGGCCACCTCTGCGATTGTGCCGTTTTGTTGTGCTTACGGATGAGTTGCGACCATGTGGAGGGCCCGTGCGAACCGATATCGATCCGCGCAACCTGATCGGCCGCAAGGCGTTCGACCGCAACGGAACCAGGATCGGCACGATCGACGAGGTCTACCTCGACGACGCCACCGGCGAGCCGGAGTGGGCGGCGATACGGACCGGCCTGTTCAGCAGGGACGCGTTCGTCCCCCTGGAGCCCAGTGAACTGATCGACGGCGCCCTCCACGTGCCCTTCGACCGCGCCCTGATCAAGGACGCCCCCGACTTCGGCGTGGGCCGCCACCTCTCCCCGGAACAGGAACTCCAGCTCTACCACCACTACGGCCTCGACGTCGCCGCGCCTCCCCCGCTCCCGGACCGCGATTTCGGCAAGCTGGCGGGCACGGACGAGACGGCCTGAAGCCCACCGGCGCCGCCGGCCACTCCGCGAACTGCTGCGGGGTCGCCGGCCCGTACGCCCGCTTCCGGTCCCGTTAAGACCAGGGGCAATGGATCCGCCGGCTCCAGGTCCGGGTCGTCGACCCGGAAGGTCCGCACCCGCCCGGGCTCCGAGCCGGGCGTCTCGAACCGCACGGTGACCCGCCCCAGACCGCTGCCCTGCACCCACCCGTGCCCGAACACGGCGTGCCGTACGTCGTGCCCGGCGGGCCACCGCCGTTCGGCGAGCGCCGGCTGCTCCTCGGCCGGCGCCACGGCGTCCACCTCGACGGGCCCCTCCGCCTCCGTCCTTTCCCCCGCCGCCTGCGCGAAGAGATCCTCCTGCGTGTAGTCGGCGAGCCCGCTGACGCCCACCCCGAGCAGCCGCACACCGCCCGTCGTGTCGACCGAGTCCAGCAGTCTGGCCGCCGCCTCGCGGATCACCCCGGGATCGTCGGTCGGCCCGCGCAGCGTCTCGGAGCGGGTGAGCGTCGAGAAGTCGTACCGCCGCACCTTGAGCACGATGGTCCGCCCGGACAGCCCGGCCCCGCGCAGCCGCCGCACACACCGGTCGGCCAGTCGCTGCACCTCGAGACCGACCCGCACCCGGTCGTGGATGTCCACGTCGTAGGTGTCCTCGACCGACACCGACTTCGTCTCCCGCTCCGCCACGACAGGCCGGTCGTCCCGCGCCAGCGCCATGGCGTAGAGCCCGTGCCCGTGCGACTTTCCCAGCAGCCGGACCATCTCGTCCTCGCCCGCCTCGACGATCTCCTCGATCGTGGTGATCCCGGCCCGTCGCAGATGGTCGCCCGTCGCCGGCCCGACCCCCGGCAGCGTCCGCACCGACATCGGCCCGAGCATCGCCCGCTCGGACCCCGGCTCGATCACCACCAGTCCGTCCGGCTTGGCCTGCTCCGAGGCGATCTTCGCGAGCATCTTGGAGGCGGCGAGCCCGACCGATCCCGTGAGTCCGGTGACGGCCCGTATGTCCGCGCGCAGCTGTGCCCCCACCAGCCGCGCCGACTGCTCGTCCCAGGCGGCTCCCCCGGCTTCCAGGTCCACGAACGCCTCGTCCAGGCTCAGCGGCTCCACCAGCGGCGACAACGCCCGCAGCAGCTCCATCACCCGCTCGCTGATCGCCTTGTAGAACCCGAAGCGCGGCACGAGATACGCGGCGTTGGGCGCGAGCCGCCGGGCCTGCCCCATCGGCATCGCCGAATGCACTCCGAAGACCCTGGCCTCGTACGACGCCGTGGCCACGACGCCCCGCGGCCCGAGCCCGCCCACGACGACGGCCTTCCCGCGCAGACTCGGCTTGGACGCCTGCTCCACCGAGGCGAAGAAGGCGTCCATATCAAGATGCAGAATCGTGGGCGCGGTTCTCACATCTCCGATGCTGCCCTACGCCACTGACAACGCCCGGGACAACCGCCCTCACACCCCGATAGAAACCGCTTGCAGTGCGGCACGGAAAGCTGCCGCCCGCAACAGCCCCATGGCCACCGCGCTGCCGGACGGCTCAGACGGCCCGGTTCCGCCGACGCGCCAGCTCGTCCGCCGGGTTGGGCCCGACCAGGGTCTCGCCGGTGTCGATCCGTTCCCCGTGCAGCTGGGACAGCGCGCTCTCGACATCCCGCCACACCACGCCCACGGCGATCCCGAAGATGCCCTGGCCCCCTTGGAGCAGCGCGTGGACCTCGTCCGGCGAGGTGCACTCGTAGACCGTCGCCCCGTCACTCATCAGCGTCATCCGCTCCAGGTCGCTGAAACCGCGTTCCCTGAGGTGCTGGACGGCCGTTCGGATGTTCTGGAGCGACACACCGGTGTCGAGGAACCGCTTGACGATCTTCAGGACGACGACGTCCCGGAAGCTGTACAGCCGCTGTGTCCCCGACCCGTGGGCGGGGCGCACACTCGGCTCGACGAGGCCGGTGCGGGCCCAGTAGTCGAGCTGCCGGTAGGTGATACCGGCGGCCGCGCAGGCCGTGGGGCCGCGATAGCCGATCTGCTCGGACGCCATGGACGTCGTCCCTCCGCTGCTCGGCACGGCCGTCGGTCGCTGCGGAACGTGATCAGCCACGCCGCCGGGCTGGGGACACCCCCCGCTCGGGCGGAGCCGTGAGCCCGGGGGAGGGTACGGACCGCTCACCCTGAGACTGCGCTCGGGGCCGCCCCCAGCCGTACCGTCGCCGCTGCTTCTCACGCCGACCTCCGTCCTTGACCTGCCTTCTCGACGGTAGGCAGTCACCCGGGGTGCGTCAACGATCGCCACACTCGCCACGCCGAGTGATAATCACCCTAAGAGTGGTTTCCCGTGCCCCACCGCGGGGAAAGGCTAGCCGAATGCCTCCGATGCGGGCCGCGTGACGCTCTCACGCGCCTCCGGCACATGCGGGCAATTCACCCGTCACACATACGGCGGGCGACCCTGCCGCGGACCACATCGTCCGCCGGGCCGCCCCACACACGCCTACTGGCCTCTGGCACTCGCCGCCATCCGGCTCTCACCGGTGTCCGGAGCTCACTGGCTGCTGCTGCCGAAGTCCTCCGGGGAGATCTGGTCGAGGAACTCGCGGAACTTCTCCACCTCGTCCTCCTGCTCGTCCGGGATCGCGATACCGGCGTCGTCGAGCACCGTGTCACTGCCGTAGATCGGCGTCCCGGTGCGCAGGGCCAGCGCTATGGCGTCGGACGGGCGGGCGCTCACCTCGACGCCGCTGGCGAAGACCAGCTCCGCGTAGAAGACGCCCTCGCGCAGGTCCGTGATGCGCACTTCCGTGAGTTCCTGGCCGACGGCCTCCAGCACGTCCTTGAACAGGTCGTGGGTCAGCGGTCGCGCAGGAGCCATGCCCTGCTGGGCGAAGGCGATCGCCGTCGCCTCCCCCGGTCCGATCCAGATGGGGAGGTAGCGATCGCCTCCCACTTCACGCAGCAGCACGATCGGTTGGTTGGAGGGCATTTCCACCCGGACACCTACGACATCGAGCTCGTTCACACAGCAACCCTAGGCCGTGCTCGGGATGTTTGGGTAGTCGGGCCGGGAACGGGCGCCTGATCCGGCCCTCCCACGACCGGCCACCTCAGGGCAGCCGCACACCGAGCGCCGTCTGCACCAGAGCGGCGTGCAGCTTCACCGTGAGCCCCGCCAGCTCCTTGGTGCGGGCCTCCGCATGAGCCCTGGTCTGCGGGTTCCGATGCCGCTTCAGCGGGGCCACCACCTGGTCCACGAGCCCGGCCTCGCGGTCGGCGGCGGCCTTCATCACCCGCAGATGCCGCGGCTCGATCCCGAACCGCCCCAGCTCGGCGATCAACGAGGCCACCGTGACGGCCTCCGCGTCGTACACCCCGTCCTCCAGGGGCGTGACGAGCCCGTACGACTCCCACTCCCTGAGCTCGTCCTCGCCGACACCGGCGGCGGCGAGCAGCTCCTCACGTCCGATCCTGGCCGCCGTGGGCACCTCGGGGGGCTCGGGCGCGCTCTCGCCGTCACGCTGACGGCCCAGCGCCGGCAGCTGGACGGCCTCGCCGCGCTCCATGGCCTCCAGGTGCTCGCGGATCACCTTCAGGGGCAGATAGTGGTCCCGCTGCATCCTCAGGACATGGCCGAGACGCTCGACGTCGTGAGCACTGAACTTGCGATACCCCGACGGGGTCCGCTGCGGCTCGATGAGCCCCTCCGCCTCCAGAAAACGGATCTTGGAGATGGTGACCTCGGGGAACTCGTCGCGCAGCACCTTCAGCACCGTGCCGATGCTCATCAGCCTGTCCGTGGCGGCGGCGCCGTGCCCGGCACCGCCGCTCGGTGTTTGAAGCATGGACCTTCCCTGGCGGACGGACCTTCGCGGGGTTCCCCGGCCGGAATCCGGTCAGTAGCCCCGCTGGCTGGCGTAGAAGACCAGCCGGTACTTGCCGATCTGCACCTCGTCGCCGTTGTTCAGGGCGACCTGGTCGATCCGCTCGCGGTTCACGTACGTGCCGTTCAGGCTGCCCACGTCGGCCACCGTGAACGAGCCGTCCTGACCGCGACGGAATTCCACATGCCGCCGGGAGACCGTCACGTCGTCCAGGAAGATGTCGCTCTGCGGATGACGCCCCGCCGTGGTCAGATCGCCGTCCAGCAGGAAGCGGCTGCCCGAGTTCGGCCCGCGGCGCACGACCAGGAGCGCGGACCCCAGCGGCAGCGCGTCGACGGCAGCCTGCGCCTCGGGGGACAGCGTCGGCATCGGCGTCTGGCCGGTGGTCTCGCTGTCGTAGGCCTCGAGACCGGAGATGGAGATCGTGGAGGTCGTCTCGGACGGACGCTCCGCCGCCGCCCCCGCCCGCAGCGGCGCGCCGCAGTTGGAGCAGAAGCGGCTGTTCTCCGCGTTGCGGTTACCGCACCTCGTACACACCAGGGCCGACATCGGATCCTCCTGCCGCGGCTGCCCACCGGGGGCATTGGACGCATACGGGTCGGAAAACCCTCCGCCCGTACCTGAGGTTGACGGTTGCCCGAAACCTATGCCGCCGGGCTGCGCAGGGTCAACCGACGGCGCGCCCTGACCTCCGGAAACGTCGCCGCCCGGGCCACCGACCTGGTCCCGGAACAGCGGCCGCTGGCCCTCCGCGTCAGGCTGTGCGCGATGGCGAGCGGTCGCATTGTCGCTGCCCTCTCGCGCGCTCTTGCCGAACAACTTCGCAAACAACTTCACGGGCGATTCCCCTTGACCGAAACAGACCCGCCCGTGGGGCAGGACGAACCCTGACTGAACACTCTGGCCGACCCGGACATCCTGACAACGTCCGTCTGCACCAGACAGTTTCCACCACGCACCACCCATTCGGTGCGCCGACCCCCCGCAACCTCATGCCCTCGCCCGACCTCGCCCATGCACCCCCGGTTCACTGGGAGGACGACCGAGCGTAGTCAGGCCGCTTCACCGCCCGCAAGGCGTCCACGACGATCTTGGTCGACCGCTCGATGGTGACCGTGGCCTGTTCCTTCTCGAGAGTCTGCACCACGCCTCCGGGGATGTTGAGCGCCGGCTCGAGATCCTGCGGCTTGCCGATGACCTTGAAACGATAGGGCGCGTTGATCTTGTTCCCGTCGACGCTCACACCCTTGCCGGAGTCCGTCAGATAGGTGCCCGCGACGACCCGCACGCCGTTCACCTGGATCGCCTCGGCACCCGCCGCGCGCAGCTCCTGGATCGCGTCGAGCAGCATGTCCGCCTCGACCGTCCCCTTCGTGTCCTCGATGGTCATGGTGATGCCGGGCCCCTGCGCTGCCACCGTGCCGGCCAGGATGCCGAGTTGCCTCTCCTTCTCGACGGTCTGCTTCCGGGCCTCCTCGGCCTGGTCCGAGCTGTTCTCCAACTCGTCTCGCTGCTTCTCGAGGCCCTGCTTCTCGTCCTCAAGACGCTGCGTACGGTCATCCAGTTCATCGAGGATCCGGACAAGATCTTCCTGACGCGCACCGCGCAGCGCGCTGTCACTGTCGCTGTGCGAGGCCACCTGCACGGCCAGCCCGAACCCGAGGCCGAACAGCAGCAGCGCGACGATGAGTTGGGCCCGGGAGACCCGCGGCGGCCACAGCCCCTTCACCAGCCGCTGCCGACCGGTCAGCTGCGGCTCGGGCCCGGGAGCCGCCTGCGATTCGGGCTCCGGTTCCGGTTCTGATTCCGACCTCGGCCCAGGGACGTCCTGGGCAGCGGGCACCGGCCCGGACACCTCTTGTGGCAGTTCCTTGCGCAGCCGGTTCCCGGACTCGCCGTTCCCGTCGCGCTGGTCCGCGCGCGTGTCGCCGTTGTCCTCGGGGCGCTTGTCGTCGTGCTCGCTCATCGGCCTCACGCCCGGAACACGTGCCGGCGGATCGCCGCGGCGTTGGAGAAGATCCGGATACCGAGGACGACCACCACACCGGTGGACAGCTGGGCACCCACGCCCAGCTTGTCCCCCAGGAACACGATCAACGCGGCCACCACCACGTTCGACAGGAACGACACCACGAAGACCTTGTCGTCGAAGATGCCGTCGAGCATGGCCCGCAGACCGCCGAAGACGGCGTCGAGCGCCGCCACGACAGCGATCGGCAGATAAGGCTCGACCACCGCCGGAACCTCAGGCCGGACCAACAGGCCGGCCACGACTCCCACGACGAGGCCCAGTACGGCGATCACGATGTGCCCTTCTCGCTCTTCTCAGTGCTCGGCTGTGCTGTACGTACGATCACACTCGGCGCGGCAGGCAGCCGGAGGTCGTCCTCCACGGAGATGCCTGTCCTGATGCCGTAGCTCTCCTGGAGCGCGTTCAGGTACAGCCCGTCCGCGCTGTTCTGGAACCGAGTGCTCAGCCGCTGCCCGTCCCCCACCGCCAGCACCGTGTACGGCGGCACCAGCGGCTTGTTGTCGACCAGTATCGCGTCCCCCGCGGCCCTGATCGCGGACAGTGCCGTCAGCCGCTGCCCGTTGATCGAGACGGCCTCGGCGCCCGACTCCCACAGCCCGTTGACCACGCGCTGCATGTCCCGGTCGCGCACCCGGCCCGTGTCGGAGAACCCGGTGGTCTCACGCGGGTCGCCGTCACCGCCGGAGCCGGCCTCCTTGGCGTCGTTCACCACGAGCTTCACGCCGGGGCCGTGCACCGGTGTGGCGCCCGACAGGATGCCCACGGTCTCGGACGCGGCGCTGCCACCGCTGTGCTTCAGCGCCTCCCGCTGGCGTGCGCTCACGTCCTCGCGCAGCCGGTCGACGGAGTCCTCCAGCTTGTCCGCCGTCTCGGTCTCCCGGTCGATCCGGTCGACCAGCTCCTGCCGCTCCTTGGCGACGACCGGAGCGGCGACGCGTGCCTGGGCCGCTCCCACGGTCACGACGAGGGCCGCGAGCACCAGACCGGCAGCGAGTCCCAGCTTCGCGCGGAGCGTCTTCGGCAGGCCGCCGTCGCCCGCGGCCTTCTTCCGCTCGGCGGCCTCGGCGTATCCGTCGTCGAGGCTGTGGTCCATGACATTGGTGATCAACGACATGGACGCGTCCGGGCGCCGGGGCCGCGTCGGTGTGCTCCGAATGGGGGGTTGCTGCGGCATGCCGCACATCGTCGCACGTCGCGGCCACTACCTCCGAAACGGCCCCACGGCGTGCCGGACAGGCCCCGTTGGGGACACTTGTCCGGCACGCACGCGTGCAGCCCGTTCTACCGTCCGGCGCTGTCCACGACCGCCGACCACTCGTCCAGCAGGGCCTGCGCGGAGGCATCGTCCGGCCCCTCGGCCCACAGGTGGGTGACAGCCTCGGCCGGGTCGGGCAGCACCATCACCCAACGACCGTCCGTCTCCACCACCCGCACGCCGTCCGTGGTGTCCACGAACCGGTCTCCGGCCGCCTCTACGACCCGCCGCATCACGAGTCCCTTGACGGCCCACGGAGTCGCCAGATCCCGCTTCAGGACATGCGCCCGCGGGATCCGCGCGTCGATCTGGCTGAGCGTGAGCTGCGTCCGCGCCACGAGCCCGATGAGCCGTACGAAGGCCGCGGTGGCGTCGTACACGCTGCTGAACTCGGGGACGATGAATCCGCCCTTGCCGTCACCGCCGAAGATCGTCCCTTCCTCACCACCCACGCGCGTGAGGTCGTCGGGAGACGTGGTCGTCCACTCCACCTGGGTCCCGTGGTAGGCCGCCACCTGCTCGGCGATCCTGGTCGTGGTCACCGGAAGCGCGACCCGGCCGCTGCGCCGCTCGGCCGCGACGAGGTCCAGCATCACGAGCAGCGCCCGGTCGTCCTCGATGATGCGCCCCTTTTCGTCGACGAGGGACAGCCGCTCACCGACGGGATCGAACCGCACCCCGAACGCGGCCCCCGAGGACGCCACGATCTCCCCGAGCCTCACCATCCCCGACCGCCGCATGTCGGCCGTCTCCGTCGGCCTGGACTCGTCGAGACCGGGATTGATCGTCAGCGAGTCGACACCGAGCTTCCCCAGCAGACTCGGCAGGACCAGTCCCGCACTTCCGTTGGACGCGTCCACGACCACCTTCAGGCCGGAGTCCGCGATCCCGGTGATGTCGACGTTCCGCAGCAGCGACCCGGTGTACGAGTCGAAGACACTCGCCGGGAAGTGCAGGTCACCGATCTCGCCGGGGAACGCACGCCGGTATTCCTGCCGCGCGAACACCCGGTCCAGCTTCCGCTGGCTGCCCTGCGACAGGTCAGCGCCCTGCCCGTCGAAGAACATGATGTCGACGGAATCCTGCACCCCGGGCGTCGTACGGATCATGATCCCGCCCGCGCTGCCGCGCGCCGTCTGCTGCCGGGCCACCGGCAGCGGCACGTTCTCCAGGTCCCGTACGTCGATGGCGCTGGCCTGCAACGCGGAGATCACCGCTCGCTTCAGCGCGCGGGCACCACGCGAGTGGTCACGGGCCGTGGTGACGGTCGAGCCCTTTTTCAGGGTGGTCGCATAGGCGCCGGCAAGCCGTACCGCCAGCTCCGGCGTGATCTCCACGTTCAGGATTCCGGACACACCCCGGGCGCCGAAGAGGTGCGCCTGTCCCCTGGATTCCCAGATGACCGACGTGTTGACAAAGGCACCGGCTTCGATGGTCTTGAACGGGTAGACCCGCACATTGCCCTGAACGATCGATTCTTCGCCGATCAGGCACTCATCGCCGATGACCGCTCCGTCCTCGATCCGCGCCGCGCGCATGATGTCGGTGTTCTTTCCGACCACGCAGCCACGCAGATTGCTGTGGGGCCCCACATAGACGTTGTCGTGAACGACGGCCTTGTGCAGAAAAGCGCCGCTCTTGACGACCACGTTGGAGCCCACGACGGTGTGCTCGCGGATTTCGGCGCCGGCCTCGACCTTGGCGTAGTCACCGATGTAGAGCGGGCCGCGGAGCACGGCGTCGGGATGGACCTCGGCCCCTTCGGCGACCCAAACCCCGGCGGAGATCTCGAAACCGTCGATGTCGACGTCGACCTTGCCCTCCAGGACATCGGCCTGCGCCTTCACATAGCTCTCGTGCGTGCCGACGTCCTCCCAGTAGCCCTCGGCCACGTAGCCGTAGATCGGCTTGCCTTCCTTCATCAACTGCGGGAAGACATCGCCGGACCAGTCGACGGGCACATCGGGCTCGACGTAGTCGAAGACCTCGGGCTCCATCACGTAGATGCCGGTGTTCACGGTGTCGGAGAAGACCTGGCCCCAGGTGGGCTTCTCGAGGAAGCGCTCCACCTTGCCTTCCTCGTCGACAATGGTGATGCCGAACTCCAGCGGATTGGGCACACGCGTCAGACAGACCGTGACCAGTGCACCCTTCTCCTTGTGGAAATTGATGAGCTCGGTGAGGTCGAAATCCGTCAGCGCATCGCCTGAGATGACGAGGAAGGCATCGTCCTTCAGCGCCTCTTCGGCATTCTTGACGCTTCCGGCGGTACCGAGTGGCTTCTCCTCATTGGCATAGGTGAGCTCCATACCGAGCTCTTCGCCGTCACCGAAGTAGTTCTTGACGAGCGAGGCCAGGAACTGGACAGTTACGACTGTTTCGTTGAGCCCATGCCTTTTGAGCAGCCGCAGCACATGCTCCATGATCGGGCGGTTGGCCACGGGCAGGAGCGGCTTGGGCATGCTCGAGGTCATGGGGCGAAGGCGCGTGCCTTCGCCTCCGGCCATCACGACGGCCTTCATGTCGGAAGCGTCCTCCTCAAAGAGACGACGGTCTAGCCGACTTCCCCCGCGAGGATTGTCCCGCACTTTTCCACCACGGGCCATCGCACCGCTTCTGTGGGAGCAATCCGCGAGTTCAATCGGGCATGGCGTCCGCACGGACCAGGCGGCGGACTTGTACCACGTAGAGGACTCCTGCCCACCAGTACAGCGTTGTACCCCATCCGGCGAACGCCCATCCGAAAATAGCAGCCAGTGACGAGATCCAACCACTTCCGTCACTGAGCAGGAGCAGCGGGAAGGCATACATCAAGTTGAAGGTGGCGGCCTTGCCCAGGAAGTTCACCTGGGGCGGCGGATAGCCGTGCCGGCGGAGGATGCCCACCATCACCAGCAGAACCAGCTCCCGCGCCAGAAGTACAGCGGTCAACCAGAGGGGCAGAATCTCGCGCCAGGTGAGGCCGACCAAAGTCGAGAGAATGTAGAGCCGATCGGCCGCGGGGTCGAGGAGCCGGCCGAGGCTGCTGATCTGGTTCCAGCGCCGCGCGAGCTTGCCGTCCAGGTAGTCACTGATGCCGCTCAGGGCCAGTACCAGAAGGGCCCAGCCGTCACTCTTGGGCCCACCGAACTCAGGCCGCAGGATCAGCCACAGGAAGAGGGGCACGCCGACGAGGCGCGCCATGCTGAGGATGTTCGGGATGGTGAGCACACGGTCCGTCTGGACGCGAGTCTCCTGAACCTCCACCCGGGGGCCTCCTGTGGGAAACGTGCCAACGATGCTCCCTGACCTTACCTCAACGCAAAAAAGCTCTGGCTCTCGGGCTGAGTGCCCAAGAGCCAGAGCTCTAAAGGGAGTTCGGCGGCGTCCTACTCTCCCACAGGGTCCCCCCTGCAGTACCATCGGCGCTGTAAGGCTTAGCTTCCGGGTTCGGAATGTAACCGGGCGTTT
>NZ_JBIRGJ010000004.1:881261-910605 GCF_044327915.1 Streptomyces afghaniensis | reverse complement strand
CACGATCCACGGCCGCGACTGACGTTTCCTCACGACCCGACCAACGAGCAGACAAGCCGACGGTCACTTGATCAACAACTTCTGTTAGGACCTCTAAGTGCGTTGTGGCAAACCGGATCTCGTTCGAAGCCTACGGCGCGGGTGATCATTCGGACAGGAATGCCGATGTGGTTGCGGGCATGAAAGAACGGGCCCCTTGGTAGTGACGCGGTTACGACACCAGCACGACCAAGGAAGCCCGTTGCCTGATCAGTTGAGCAGTATCTCTGCGTCTGCGTCCACCGCGGTCACCCTGGGCGTGACTGCTACGTGCACCGGTTCGGCTCGATCGCGCCGGGACGGCGGGCAGGCTGCTATCCCAGTGACATGACGGATGCGGAATGGTCCGAGGTCCGCGCCGCGATGCCGGTGCCGGCCTGGCTCCTCAAGCGGGGCGGGCGTCCGGAGGAGTTCTGCCACCGCGAGATGCTCGACGCGGTGCGCTACCTCGTCGACAACGGCGTGAAGTGGACGGCTCTGCCGGTCGATTTCCCGTACTGGCGGGCGGTCTACGACTTCTTCCGCCGCTGGCGGTCCTACGACTATGTGCGTGAACTGTACGAACGCCTGCGACGTTCGGCGAGGGATCGCGCAGGCCGCAACGCCGAGCCCAGTGGCGGGATCATCGACAGTCAGTCGGTGGACGCCTCCGAAACCGTCGGCGAGGACAGCCGCGGATACGACGGCGGCAAGTCACGTGACGGGCGCAAGCGCCACATCCTGACCGACACCGAGGGCCTGCTCCTGGAAGTGACTGTGACCACGGCCGATGTGCACGTCTCCAAGGCCGCCCCCGCACTGCTGGAGACATTCATGCAGCAGCCGGGCCGGCTGCTGAAGCTGGTGTGGGTCGACAGCGCCGACCAGGTTCCGGCGCTGGCGTAGGCGTTCGCCCGCCACGGCGTGCGCGTCGAGGTCGTGCGCCGCTTGGACGGGCGGCGCGGATTTGTCGTACTGGCCCGCAGGTGGGTGGTGGAGCGCACGCTGAGCTGGCTGGCCCGCTCCCGCCGCCTCAACCGTGTCAACTCGCAGTAGTGCTCGAAGCATGACCGGGCACACCACGACGGACAACGGCGGGGTTTCCGCCCACTGTGTGCAACGGGATCCTTTAATGGTTGTTGTCTTTCCGGCATTGAGGGCTGCGTTTCCACTGGTCAAGCATGGGGTCGGGGGTCTCGGGGAGTGGTGACGTGTCGAGTCGTCGCTCAGGTGGAGGTCGGGGATGCCGTCGGTCGTGGGGCTGCTGGAACAGCGTGAGCTGACCGCTCGCCGTCGCATGGACGAGCTGCGGGAGGAGGCCGACCGCATCCAGGCTGAGCTGGTCGTGGTCGAGCGGGAGTGGAACGAGTGGGTCATCGCCCGCTCGCGTGTCGGCGAGGTCCTGGCCCCGGGCGATGACGACGCCTGCGAGGAGCGGTCGGATCGCGGTGATCTGCCGGCAGCGCCCGGGACCTCGGGGGCCGCGAAGCCGAAATCGGTGGTGCCGATGTGGCGTGAGGGACTGGTCTGGTCGGCACTGTCGGCGGACTACCAGCGGATCCTTCAGGTTCTCGCGGACCGGAACCGTCTCGGTCAAGGACCGTTGACCTGCCAGGAGATGGCCGCCTGCTTCGGCCTGGACCCGGTGCTCGCGAAGATCGAGGCGTTGCGGTCGAAGGCGAAGCGGCTGGTGGCCCGGGGCTGGCTGGTCGAGTCGGCGCCGGGCCCGGTTCACGCCCGCGAAGAGCGTGGCCGGGCCAGGCGGCGGGTCAAAGGAGAGCGGCCCTGTTGGACCGTTCTTCCCCCGTCCCCGTCTATCCGACGAAGGAGCTGGTCAAGCGGCTCCAAGCGGGCAGATGTGAGCTGTGTCAGCAGGCGGATACGAACGTGGAAGTCCATCACGTCCGCCAGCTGGCCGATCTCGAACGGGCCGGGGACCCACCACCGGAATGGGTACGGATCATGACGTCCAAGCGCCGCAAATCCCTTGTGGTCTGCGGAGCTTGTCATGACGGTATCCACGGGAGGCGGGCCGCAGAAACGCTCACGTTGTAGTCACTGGAGAGCCGCGATGCCCGGAAACGGGCATGTCCGGTTCGGAGGGAGACCACGCGGAAAAGGGCCAGCTCACAGCTGGTACCTCGCCGCGTGGTCGACCCTACCCGGCATCTGATCGGTGACCGTCCCCACAGGCCGCGTGACCGAAGCTGTCACCCAAACCTGCAACAGACCGAAGAGCATGCGATCCGCCGTTGCATGAAGAGCGCGTGATGCGGCAGCCGCGCATCGCATACTTTGACTGTACTCTCGCCTTACAGTCAAAGCATTTTCCACTTCTGGTGACGCTGGCGCGTCACTTCACGGGCACTTTTATTCCGAACAGTTTTTCCGCATTTCGGAACGCAATTTTTTCCTTGGCTTCGCGTGGTAAATCGACTCCGCGGAACCAGTCGGTCTGCTCCTTTATGTCCGCGAACGGGTAGTCGGTTGCGAACATCACTCGATCCACGCTTATGTACTTCAGCAGGAGATCGAGCAGTTCGGTCTGGGGGAATGCGCTGGTTGTGACCCAGAAGTTGTCCTGGAAGTATTGCCCGATGGGCTTCTCGAGCGAGTCTTTGGTCGGCTCGCCCATGTCATTGACGATCCGCTCGTAGTAGAAGGGAAGACCTTCGCCCATGTGGCCGATGATGATTTTCAGTTTGGGGAATCTGTCGAAAACCCCGTACGCGATCATCCGAATGCATTGGGTCAGCACCTCCTGGTGCCAGCCATATCCAGACCCACTGAAGATGTAGTCTTGGTACTCTTCCGTGTATTTAGACTGTGTGGTGCTGTAGTAGATCTTGAAGACCTCGTCAGCTGGATAGCCGGGATGCAGGTAGATCGGCACATCGAGAGCAACGGCACGTGCCAGCACAGGCTCGAAATCGGGATGATCGAGATACTTCTTCGCGATGTGTCCGTTGGTCAGTGCGCCCAAGAAGCCATCTTCCCGAACCGAGCGTTCCAGTTCGTCCGCCGCCGCCTCCGGGCTCTGCAAGGGCAAGGTGGCGAAAGCCTTGAAGCGGCCCGGATATTTGGCGATTGGCCCGTCTACAAGTTGCCGGTTAAGACGATAGGCAAGGTCGATGCCCCTTTGCCCAGGGACATTTTGTACGGAGGGTGTATGAGCAGAGAGGATTTGAACGTTGAGTCCCCCCGCATCCATATCGCCGATGCGGCGTTGGCCTAGATCCGAAAGACCAGTTTCCTCAAGGAACGCTATGTGATCCTGATTGATGGAGTTCAGCTTCAACAGCGTGGGAGTCGTAAAGGTCTCCTCCGTGCCGATGAAGGGCAGGTCCCGGTCTCGCAATGCAATGTCCGGAGTCTTGTTCCCGTCCGCTGCCGAAACGGCGGCATACGCGGACACGCCGGCACCAGCGCCAAGTGCCGTGGCAGCGGCTAGAAAGCCGCGACGTCCCATAGACTTCATGTCAGTCTCTCTTCAGGTGTTTGTGTGGTGTGGTATCCGTACGGCTTCCGTCTGCGAGATGCTTCAGTTCGACCCTTCGTCGTTACCAGACGCGCCCAGGTGTCCGCCCACGCCGCGTCCCCCGCTTCGACCTCGACGCCAGCCACGCCGGTCCCGCCGAAACACTGCCAGCCGAGACCAGGGGTCTTCGCGTCCTGCTCGCGCACCGCGGCAGCGCCGCCCCGTACACGTCGGCGTGGTGCGCGATGGCAACGTTCTCCGGTGCGAATTGGGTCCCGGTCAGGAACGCCGTCTCGGTCAGGCCCGGATCGATCAACTGGCACCGGTACCCGTCCGAGCCGCCGCCCTCCGGCAGCGCGGGCGTTAGGCCTCGGCCATCCTCAAGTCGAGGAACCGCTCGCCGGCGCGCAGCGGCTGTGGTGGAGCTGACGACCCGCCCGCGTGCGCGCTGTGCGGGCCGGCTGCAGCGGGCCCCGCGCTGTTGTCGGCGTGCGACCCGCGGGCGGCGACAGGGAACGCCGTCGCCAGCGCCCTGGTGGCCGCCCCGAACCTCAACCGCCCGGGCGGCGCTTTCCCTGACGGCGCTGCGTCGACTGCCATCACTCGCCTCCTACATACGGGTTGCATCGCTTATCTGGATGCCTACTTCCTACCGAGCGAACCTGAGACGACCGTTAGGACCCGTCCTTAAACCGTCGCACTATCGGACCGAGTTCGTCGACCCACCCTCCTGGGCCGCCGCCCTCGGCAGTTTCGGCTTCACTCTCTTGACTGCGGCGGAACTCCTGTCCTCGCTGGAGGATGCAGACACTTCAGCTCTGTCCAAGGCGGAGTGGCGCCAGATCAAGCACTGGCAGCCCGCGACTCTTGGCGCGGCGATCTTCAACTCGTGGGACTGACGGGTCACTCAACCTGCGATGGCACGCGCTCAAGGTCCGGTGGCGCAGGACAACCGTTCCACTCGTCGGCGCGTACACCGAGGCCCGGCGCTCCAACAGAGACGTCATGCCAAGTGCCGTTGTGGAGGCTGCCGTTCGCCTGCCAGGCGGGCGATACGTCCCCCACCGTGATCGTGTGTCTGCACCGCCTGCGCCCCCGCCGCCGACAGGGCCTCCGCCTCCGAACCGATGGCAACGGGCGCGGGCGCGATGGGCCGACCGGCACGCTCTGCCAGGCCTCGGGTGGACCCGGTCCCACGCCTGGGCTTCGGCCTTGCCGTAGTTGGTGGTGTCGGTGACGGTGGTGATCGCCGCCTCGGGTCAGGTCTCGGGGTTGGCGAAGCGGAACTCCTTGCCGTGCTTCGGCGGTCGCCCGCCCTGGGGACAGGCCAGGGCGTACTCCTTGATCGAGGGCTTCGGCAGCCGCATCACCCGGTCGCTGCGGATCCGCCCCACCAGCCCGACAGGAGCCCTGATGCGACCCGGCCCGCAGGAGGGCGCTGTGGGAGATGTTCTCCGACCTGATGGACCTCGACGACGCCCACCGGTACGTCGCCGACCCGCTCGCCGGCATGGACGCCCGGTACGACCTGGGCGACGACCACCGGTTCGTCGCCACCCTGTGCCCGGACATGAAGTTGACGCTAGAGCGGCCCGACCCGGACGTCGTCACCACGGTGAACCGGTCGGCGGACCTGCTGCGTGAGGGGTGTGGGCTCCTGCTCGACCTCGTCGACCGCGTGGAGGCCCGCGACGCCGCGGCCGCGTGGAGCGGACGGGTCAACACCGTCACCGCCCGCACGGGCCGGGTGGACGTCGATGCGTTGCTCATCCGGCCCGACGGCCTCGTCGCCCGGGCCTTGCCCACCGGGCAGGACCTCGACGCCACCACGCTGGTGCGTGCGCTGGGCACATGGTTCGGCCGACCGGTCTGAGCACCGCATTAACAGTCGTCTCAGGTTCGCTCCGTAGGAAGTCGGCATCCAGATAAGCGATGCAACCCGTATGTAGGAGGCTAGTGATGGCAGTCGACGCAGCGCCGTCCGGGGGAGCGCCGGGGGGCCGGTTGGCGGGCCGGTGGGTGCCGTGGTTGGTGATTGGTTTGTGGTTGGTGCTGGCGGCGTTCATGGTGCCGCTGAGCGGAAAGTTGAGTTCGGTCACCACCGACAGCGCCGTGGACACCCTGCCGGCCGGTGCCGAGTCCACCAAGGTGGCAGCGCTGGACGACCGTCTCCCCGGCGGTGAGGACAGCACGTTCGTCTTCGTGTACCACCGGGCCGGCGGCATGACCGACGCCGACCGCGCGACGGTCGAGCGCCACTACGACACCCTTGCCAAGCGGTACCCGCCGAAGGCGACGGCTGCGGCCGGCGAGGACGACGAGGGCTCACCGACGAGCCTCTCCGCCGACCGCAAAGCAATGACGTTCACCCTCGAGGTGAGCACGGCCTACGGCCCACCGGAGGAGATCGTCGGCCCGTTGCGTGACGCCGCGAAGGACCGCCCCTCCGGTCTGGAACTGGACGTGACCGGCCCGGGCGCGATCGACGGCGACATGGATGCCGTCTTCGACGGCATCGACGTGCAGGTCCTCCTCACCACCATCGTCGTCGTCACGCTCCTGCTGATCCTCACCTACCGCAGCCCGGTGTTGTGGATCATCCCGCTGGTGGCCGTCGGCGCGGCCGCACTGACCTCGATGGGGACCGTCTACCTGCTCGTCAAGGGCTTCGGCATCGTGGTCAACGACCAGAACTCGGCGCTGCTGACGATCCTGGTGTTCGGCGTCGGCACGGACTACGCGCTGTTGCTCATCGCTCGATACCGGGAGGCACTGCACCACCATGAGAACGTCCGGGTCGCGATGGTTCAAGCGCTACGCGGCGCGGCGCCGGCCATCGTCGCGTCCGCGGCCACCGTGGTCGCCGGCCTGCTCTGCCTGCTCGTCGCGGACCTGAACAGCACCAGCGGGTTGGGTCCGATCGGTGCGGCCGGCATCCTGTGCGCGCTGGTGGCCATGCTGACGCTGTTCCCGGCGGTGCTCGTGGTGCTCGGCAGGCGGATCTTCTGGCCGGCCATCCCGCGGTTCAGCACGGCCGGGGTGGAGAAGCCGGGGCTGTGGGGACGGCTCGGCACCGCAATCAGCCGCCGCCGGTGGTTGGCGACGCTCGGCTCGCTCGGAGTCCTCGGCGTGCTCGCCCTCGGGCTGGCGGGCAACACCGGCGCCCTGCGGGAGCAGGACCAGTTCCTGTCCGCGCCGGAGTCGGTCACCGGCTTCACCGTTCTCCGCCAGCACTTCCCGGAGCTCGGCGGCCAGCCGATGGAGATATTCACGCGGCCGGCGCACCAGGAGCGGGTGCTCGACGTCGTCAAGGACACTCGCGGTGTGGCCCTGGCCATCCCGGAGCAGACCAGCGGTGGCTGGGCCAACATCTCCGTGTTCCCGAAGGACGCGCCGGACACCGCCGCGGAGTACGACACGATCAAGCGGGTGCGCACCGCCGTGCACGCGGTGAGCGGGGCGGAGGCGATCGTCGGCGGGCCGAGTGCGGAGAACCTCGACACCGAGGTGACCACCAAGCGCGACGAGAAGCTGGTGATCCCGCTGGTGCTCGCCGTCGTCCTGATCGTCCTCGGACTGCTGCTGCGCGCGATCCTGGCCCCGCTGGTCCTGATGTCCACCGTCATCGTCTCATTCGCCGCAGCCTTCGGCGGCAGCGTGTTCGTCTTCGACACGATCCTCGGGTTCAAGGGCATCGACTATTCGGTGCCGCTGCTGGCATTCCTGTTCCTGGTGGCGCTCGGCGTCGACTACAACATCTTCCTGACCAGCCGGGCCCGGGAGGAGACCGTGCGTCTCGGCACCAGAGAGGGCATGCTCAAAGCCCTCTCGGCCACCGGTGGCGTCATCACTTCGGCAGGCCTGGTCCTGGCGGCCACGTTCGGGGTCCTCGTCACACTTCCGCTGGTGATGCTGGTCGAGGTCGGGTTCCTGGTGGCCTTCGGCGTGCTGCTCGACGCCCTGCTGGTGCGGTCGGTCCTGGTGCCCGCCCTCACCTTGCTGATCGGCCGCCGGATGTGGTGGCCGAGCCGGCTGTCCCGTCCAGCGGCAAAGCTGCCGGACGGTCAACAGCCGCTCGCCGACGAGGAGGAGCCCGCGCTGCAGCGGTGAGCGCGGCGGCACGGACGAGATCCGGGACGGGGACCCAGGCCCGTCCCGGATCTTTGATGGGGCTCGACGGCCGCCGCCCTTTGGTCCTACGCCGTGCGGCCGGGGCTGGGGTCGCGCACCGCGGTGTCCTGCCTTGACGGTGAGCCGCGCGGGGCCATGCCCGAGGGCCGCCGTCCCTTGCCCCGCGCCGCGCCGCCGGGGCGGGTCAACACGCCGCGATGTCCTCCCCGGTGGTGAGCCGCGCGGGCGGGGCGGGCGGGGCCGCGGCCGGAAGGTCGATGCGAAGCAGCGCACCACCGCGTGCGGAGCGGGCGACGCTGGCCCGGCCGCCGTGGGCGTCGACGACCCGCTGCACGATCGACAGCCCCAGACCGGATCCCGGCAACGCCCGGGCGCTGTCGGCACGGTAGAACCGGTCGAACACCCGCGGTACGTCGGCGGCGTCGATGCCCGGCCCGGCGTCGTCGACCTCGAGCACCACCCACGCGTCCTCGGCACGGAGCCGGACCTGGACCGGCTGGTCCGCGGGGGACCACTTGCCAGCGTTGTCGATGAGGTTGAGCACCGCCCGCTCGAGCGCAGCGGGACGCCCGCTCACCCACACGGAGGTCACGTCGAGCGCGACCTCGACGTCGGGCGTGCGGGAACGTGCCCGGGTCGCGGCGGCCGCCACCACGTCGGCGAGGTCGAGCAGCTCGGTGTTCTCGTCGCTGACGTCACCGCGCGCCAGGTCGGTCAGCTCGGCGACAAGGGTGCTCAACTCGGCCACCTGGGCGCCGAGATCGGTCAGCAGCCGGGTCCGGCTCTCCGCCGGCAGTGCGCTGTCCAGGGTGCCGCGCCGATCGAGCCGGATCAGCAACTCGACGTTGAGGCGCAGGCTGGTGAGCGGGGTCTTGAGCTCGTGGGCGGCGTCCTCGGCGAGCAGCCGCTGTGCCCGCCGGGAGTCCCGGAGCGCGGCGAGCATGTCGTTGATCGACTGGATCAGCCGCCGGATCTCCCCACCGCCCTCATCCGGGATGCCGGCGTCGAGATCCCGGGTGTGCGCGACACGTACCGCGGCGGCGGTCAGCCGGTCGATCGGTGCCAGCCCGGTCCGCGCGACGGTCCGCCCGACAAGGGCGCCGCCCACCACGCAGAACAGCCCGATCAGCAGCATGCCGAACCCGAACTGGTTGATCGGGCTGTCGTCGGCGACCTGGACCACCTGGACCGCGCCCTCGCCCGCCCGCAGCGTGTAGATGAGGTAGCCGTCCTCGTCGCTGTCGTCCGACTCCATCAGGTCGGCCGACGCGCCCTGCGCCACGCGCCCGGCGTGCTCGCTGACGGGGGGCAGCGCGGGTTGGCCGGCCGGCGTCCGGGTCGAGCCGTCGGGCAGGATGACCCGCACCAGCCGACCGGATCCGGGATACGGCGGTAGCTGGACCTGCGCCAGACCGGCGCGCTGCGCGTTCGTCGCCAGGACGCGGGAGTCGGCGCGCAGCTGATTCTTGGCGCTGTCCTGCAGCTCCCAGCCCAGTAGTTGGCTGGCCACCTGGAAGGCCACGAACACGCTGACCGCGATGGCCGTCGCCGCGATCACCGTCAGCCTGCTCCGCAGGGACCGCCGGCGCCACCATCGGGTCAGCCGGCGCGGTTCCCGGCTGGCGGGCCTGCTCACGGAGGACTCTCCCGCAACGTGTATCCCAGGCCGCGCAGCGTGTAGATCAATCGCGGCTCACCCTCGGCCTCCATCTTGCGGCGCAGGTAGCTCACGTATACCTGGAGGTTGTTGGCGGTGGCGCTCATGTCGAAGCCCCAGATCGCCTCGAACAGCGCGTCGCGGGTCAAGACCCGGGTCGCGTTGCTCATGAGGACCTTTAGGAGGGAGAACTCGGTCCGGGTCAGGCGCAGCGGCCGCCCGCCCCGCCACGCCTCGAACCTGTCGGGATCGAGCCGGACGTCGGCGAACGACAGGATCTGCGACTCCCCGTCGGTCGGCGTGCGCCGGCGCAGCAGGGCCCGCACCCGGGCCAGCAACTCCTCGGTGGCGAACGGCTTGGGCAGGTAGTCGTCGGCGCCCGCGTCCAGCCCCGTGACCCGGTCGGAGACCTGGTCACGAGCGGTCAGCATCAGCACCGGCAGATCCCGACCCGCGGCCCGCAACCGCCGGCAGGTCTCCAACCCGCCGAGGCGAGGCATCATCACGTCGAGGATCAGCAGATCCAGCGTGTCGCCGTCGGCCCCAACGACCCCGTCGAGCACGGCGAAACCGTTGGCGACGGTGCTGGTGTCGTAACCCTCGACCTGGAGCACCCGCTCCAGCGACTCACGGATGGCCGCTTCATCATCCGCGATCATGATCCGCACGCCGGCTCGCCCCCTTCCAGTCGATGTTTTTGCCGCTCATTGTCCCCGATCAACCTGAGGCCAGGATTAGAGCGTCGCTGGGGACCGCGCTCTCAGGGCGTAGTGGCACAGGGGATCTCGTTCGAAGCCTGCGGTGCGGGTGATCATTCGGACAGAGATGCCGGTGTGCTCGTAGGCATGAAGAAACGGGCCCCTTGGTAATGACGTGGTTGTTGAGGCCGGTCACGAGCAAGGAGACCCGTTGTCTGACGAGTTGACCATCTCTGCCGTGCCCGCGTCCACTGCGGTCACTCCTGGGTGTGACTGCTACGTGCACCGGTTCGGTTCGATCGCTCCGGGACGGCGGGCGCGGTGCTATCCGCGTGACATGACGGATGCGGAGTGGGCCGAGGTCCGCTTCGCGATGCCCGTGACGGCGTGGCTGCTCAAGCGGGGCGGGCGTCCGGAGGCGTATTGCCATCGAGAGATGCTCGACGCTGTGCGCTACCTCGTCGACAACGGTGTGAAGTGGATGGCCCTGCCGGTCGACTTCCCGTACTGGTGGGCGGTCTACGACTTCTTCCGCCGCTGGCGGACCTGCGACTACGTGCGTGAACTGCACCAACGCCTGCGCCGCACGGCGAGGGAACGCACGGGCCGAGGCGCCGAGCCCAGTGCGGGAGTCATCGACAGTCAGTCGGTGGATGCCTCCGAGACCGTGGGCGAGGACAGCCGTGGTTACGACGGCGGCAAGTCACGTGACGGACGCAAGCTCCACGTCCTGACCGATACCGAGGGCCTGCTCCTGGAGGTCACCGTGACCACGGCCGACGTGCACGACTCCAAGGCCGCCCCCGCGCTGCTGGAGACGTACATGGACCAGCCGGGCCAGCTGCTGAAGCTGGTATGGGTCGACAGCGCCTACCAGGGTCCGGCCTTGGCGAAGGCGTTCGCCCGCCACGGCGTGCGCGTCGAGGTCGTACGCCGCTTGGACGGGCGGCGCGGATTTGTCGTCCTGGCCCGCAGGTGGGTGGTGGAGCGCACGCTGAGCTGGCTCTCCCGCTCACGCCGCCTCAACCGCGACCACGAACGCCGCCCCGATCACCACCAGCAGATGGTGTGGTGGGCCGCCGTGATCAGGCTGTCGAGGCGCCTGGCCGGGGACGCTCCGCACTGGCCGGACAAGCGCCCCGGCCGACTGCTGAAGGCGCGGGCATGAACCGTCCGTCCTCCGCCCGCACCAGCCAGCCCCGCTTCTCCAGCACATAGGCACGGTGCCGGATCTTCTCCACCTCGTTCTTGATCTCCGCCTCCCGGCCCACCGCCCGCGTCAGCTCCACCCCGTTCACCGGCCCCGAAGCAGCCACCACCGCGGCGAACACCTCCCGGTACAGGTCGCTGAGCACCTCCTCACCCATGCCCGACCGCCACACCGGCGGCCTCTCGCCATGCCCCGCGCCCAAACCGATCGATCCCCCGGCAGCAGCCGCCTCACGACCAGACGGCACGGAAGCCGGCGTATCAACCGGGCTCTCCTCCGCCAGCACCGACACCAGTTCCTCACGCCCCACCCGGGCACGCTCGACCCGCTCCCGCGCGGCATCCACCTCCGCCTGAGCCTGCTCCAGGACCTCTGTCCTGGACGCCAGATGCTGCCTCGCCCGCGCCTCACGCTGTTCCATCAACCCCAGCACCGACGGCATCGCACCCTCCTCGATCCACAACAAGCCGTCCGCTGCCTGCCCCTACTCCGCCGCGATCACGCCCCGCACACGAAGAAGCC
Source organism: Streptomyces afghaniensis (assembly GCF_044327915.1). Classification (NCBI taxonomy): domain Bacteria; kingdom Bacillati; phylum Actinomycetota; class Actinomycetes; order Kitasatosporales; family Streptomycetaceae; genus Streptomyces; species Streptomyces afghaniensis. Next base: position 898,891 of record NZ_JBIRGJ010000004.1, on the reverse strand, counting down.
GCTGCTCATCGAACAGGGACTCCCTTTGCCACAACGCACTAACTTTGCTGTCAAAGGACAGTTCGCCGGGGGCAGACAGGAAAGACCCCCTGAAGGGCTGGTGCACGGACAGCACGCCAACGCCCTGCTGGGCACCACCCCCGAGCCCACGGAGGCGCCTCTGATACGCACCACCAGCGAACCCTCCTGCCTTGACTTGCCTGACCCGGCGTACTTGGTCACCCCGCGCCACTTGGCCGGAGACGACCACGCACGCGCCGAGCCCCGAGCGGGCAGCGCGGCCGCCGCTCTCGCGATGGTCTCCAAGCTCGTCGAGTCCGCCCAGCAGCGCTGGCGAGCCGTGAACGCACCCCACCTCGTCGCACTCGTCCGGGCCGGAGCCCGCTTCGAACGCGGCCACCTCGTCGAACGCACCGAGACTCATGCCGCTTGAACAACCACAACCGAGCCACTGATCTTGACAATTACTCCGCGGGAGAGGGCATCATGGCCGGGCCCGGGCGCAGCCGTCTTGAGTCAGCCGGCCGCTTCGACGTACGACGCCAGGTTGGCCAGCGAGGAGGCGATCCCAGCTTCGTGGTCCGCTTGGTCGATGCCGGGTGGCACGTCCGTGGCGGTGACGGTCACCTCGGTCCCGTCACCGGCGGCGGCGAGGTGCCAGGTCATCGTCATGGTGCCCGCGTACGATGGGTCGTCGGCCTCGAACACCGCCCGCTGCACCACGCGCTCCGGTGGCACCAGGTCGGCGAACCCGACGTCGACGACATCCGTCGCATCAGAGGTCTTGCCGGGGCTGTCGGAGGAGTCGAGGTAGGTGAGAACCATCCGGAACCCGCCGCCAGGCCGGGGATCCCACCGCTCGACCCGCCCGCGCATGCCGTCCGGCGGCAACCAGGCCTCAAGCGACTCCCGGTCGAGGAGGGCGTCGTAGACAGTCGCCGGTGACGCCGCGATCACCCGGCTGGCGCGGTCGGTCCTGCTCATGGCCCGATCCTAGGACCAAAGACATTCCGCTGAGTCCATACTCATCGAACGACCCGCCGAAGAAACCAGCCAGGAATCAGGACGCGACCAACAAGTCGCATGGCACGCCGATCCACAGGTCTTGACTATTCCTCGCGCATTCGTGAAACCCAACGTGTGGGCTTTGGGCTGCTCCTGCAGCTGCAGGCCACACAGCCGTGGACCGACTTCTCCGAGCCGACCGCACCGGCTGCGGCTGCGGCTGCGGCTGCGGAGGAAGCGGTGGCGCGAGACTTCCCTCGCCGGAGCAGTCGACCTAGGTAGCGGAGGGCACCGCACTCGGTTTCGGCGGTCAGCGCGCCGTGGCCGGCGGCGGCCAGGTGACGGGCGTCTCGGGCGGTGGCGGGAGGCGGGGGTGATCGGTTCCTCGGGGATGGTCGTCGACGCCAAGGCCAGGGGTGTCCCCGCTCACCGGCTGGCCAACCCGTGCTGGGCGGATGCCGCATCAACCGTCTGCGCCAGCAGGACTGCGATGGTCATGGGGCCGACCCCACCGGGGACTGGCGTGATCAAGCGGGCACGAGTGCGTGCGGTGTCGAAGTCGACATCGCCGACGTTGCCCGGGTTGTATCCGGCGTCGATCACGACGGCCCCCGGCTTGACGTCTTCGCCGCGGATAAGCCGAGGCCGTCCCACGGCCGCCACAACAACGTCCGCTTCCCGCACAGTCGCGGCCAGATCGGTCGTGCGGGAATGGCAATAGGTGACAGTGGCGTCCCGGGCGAGCAAGAGCATTCCGACGGGCTTGCCGAGGATCGCGCTTCGACCCACGACAACGGCATGCTGACCTGCAAGATCGACGTCATACTCGTCCAAGAGCCGCATGATCCCGCCCGGGGTGCAGGATGCGAAGCCAGGCAGCCCGAAGCTCATCGCCCCGAAGGAGCTCATCGTGACCCCGTCGACGTCCTTCTCCGGCGCGATGGCCTCGAACGCCGCCCGCTCATCGATGTGAGGGCCGCAGGGGTGCTGAAGCAAGATGCCGTGCACTCCAGCGTCCTGAGAAAGGGACTGAAGGGTCTCTACCAGCTCAGCGGTCGTAGTGGTGGCCGGCATGCTGACAAGCCGGGACTCGATACCCGCCTTCGCGCAACGGGCCCGCTTCATCCGGACGTACGTCACCGAAGCCGGATCTTCACCCACCAGCACCGTTGCCAGGCAAGGCGTCACGCCAACGCGTCGAGCTAGCTCTGCCGCCCTGCCTGATGCCTCCTCAACGATGCGTCGGGCAAGGCTGACGCCGTCCATAAGCCGGGCTGTCTCTGTCTGCGACATGGTCGCCTCCTGGCGTTGCTGACCACTCGCCCAGGCGCACGGCATCGACCGATTCGTCAGACCGCTCCCCGGTGGTGCTCCACCTCAGCGCCAGTCACGGCCCAGGTACCACTCTAGGGGATAGCACTTCCACTGATCATGAACGGAAGTTCAAAAACACCTAGTCAGCCCGTCAGCCGGATCGTCCGCATGACCACCGACGACATGACCACCGACGATGTCCTCCGCGAGGGCCAGCACGTCGCACTCCGGCTTGTGATCCACCCACCCCAGGCCCCGAGCCGGTGGCCGCCCTCGATCCTCTCCTCCAGCATGGCTGGACCTCCAACTCCTTCAAGCTCCCAGTCCATAGCGTCGAAGTCCGGGTCGCCCCTCGCTCAAGGGGCAACGCCAGCAGCACAGTTGGCCACAACGTCGGTCCACTAGGTTCTGTCCGGCGCCGAGCGCGACGAACTCGCGGTAGCTGAACGGGTTCTTGAGCGGGTGAGTGAGCAACTCGCCGGGGAGCGTGCTTCGGCCGCGCCGACGCCCGGGCAGGTGGGCGGCCGGGCGGTGACGCTGATCCCGCACCGCACGTCCGGCGTGGAGGAGGGGGCTCTGCCGTCGGACTACCGGCGCATTCTCGCCGCCGTGCGGCAGGGCGCCGGACCGGTCTTGGCCCGGCAGGTCGGCGAGATGCTGGGGTGGACATCGGCGTGCAGTCCAGACCGGAGGCGCTGCACGGGAAGCTGGTCAGGCTGGCCTGCCGCGGCCGGCTTAGGAAACTGCCCGACGGCCGGTTCACCGTTCGCCTGTGACCAGGGACGCTGCCGCCCTGATGGCGCCCGTTGATTGAATTCCCCACCCCTCAGGCTGTTCCCCAGGTCTGCTCATCTGGTACGTCTTCTCTGCCCGTGCAGCGGTCCGTACGACTTTGATGGTGCGGGAGTACCGGCGCGCGCCCCCACGACAGAGGGGTTTGCATGTGCCGTAGCGGCCGGAACCGGGGCGAGTCAGGGTGTCCGCAGAGCCACCGCTGCCTTGTATGTGCGCAGTACCGGGGCCGTTTCAATGCGTGCCACTTCCTCCCATGCCACGCGCTGCGTGAGGTACGCGTGGAGCGCCTCTGCGTCCCGGCACAGCGCATGCGCGACCAGGTTCGTCGGCCCGGTCGTCGCCGCGACCAGCGCCAGTTCCTCGTGGCCCGCCAGGGCGGTGGCCACCGTCTCCAGGTGCGCGGGCGCGACCTGCATCCACAACAGCGCCGACACCGTGATGCCCACCACCGCCGGGTCCACGTCCACGTCGAAGAAGAGTGCGCCGCGTGCCCGCAGTTCTGCGAGCCTGCGGGCCACTGTCGACGCCGTCGTGCCGGTCACCGCCGCCAGTTCCGCGTAGCTGGCCCGTGCGTCCTCGCGCAATGCGTCCAGCAACACCCGGTCCGCGTCGGTCAGCAGGTACGGCTCGTCCCCGGGGTGCGCGGCTCGTCCGCTGACGCCGCTTGTGTCCCGTTCAGCGCGTAGCCGGGCCTCCTGCTCTTCGTCCAGCACGTTCACCCGTCCCCGCCATGCGGTCGGCCCGCCGAGGTAGGTGTGCAGCAGGTAGTGGGCGGAGACCGAGGTGATTCCGGCAGTGCGGGGGATGTCGCGTAACAGCAGCGCGTGCGCGTCCGGACCGGAGGGTGCCGTGTGGATGATCGCCACGATCTCCGTGCCGCCGGACGTCAGCCGCACCCAAGAGGTGTCCGGTCGGCGCGCGAGCGCCACCGCGATGTCGTGCGCGCTGCGCGTCGCGGCCGTCAGCCGCACGAACCACTGGTGTGCGCCCGCGCTGCGCGGTGTCGGCAGCGTCACCACCCGCAGCCCGGCCTGCGCGTGCAGGCGTCGGTAGCGGCGGACGACGGTTTGCGTCGAGGAGCCGAGGATCTCGGCAATAAGCGTGAACGGCGCCCGCGCTTCCACCTGCAGGGCATGGATCAGGCCTCTATCCAGATCATCCAGTACGAGCATATCCAGCAAATTAGCTGATCTGAATGGAAGTAATCACACATCGACTGCGAAGAAATGGAAGCTGATGCAGGTGGGTGGGCACGGTGGTCACCGGTCCGTCACCACTCGTATCCCCAGGGAGACCGTATGTCTGGCACGACCGGCACACCCGCCACCGCGGCGGCCGCACCGGGCACCCTCGCCGACGCGCCCGCGCCGTACCGGTGGCGCTGGACAGCGCTCGCCGCACTCCTTGCCGCCGAGGCCATGAACCTGCTCGACGCCACCATCGTCCAGGTCGCCGCGCCTGTCATCCACACCGATCTCGGCGGAGCGGGCGCCACCATCCCGTGGTTCAGCGCCTCCTACACCCTCGCCTTCGCCCTCGGCCTGCTCACCGGCGCCCGCCTTGGCGACATTCACGGCCGCAAGCGCGTCTTTTGTACCGGGGTCATCGTGTTCGCCGCGACCTCCCTGGCGTGCGCGCTCGCTCCCACCGCCACCGTTCTCATCATCCTGCGCGCCCTGCAAGGGGCCGCCGCTGCCGCGATCATCCCGCAGACGTTCGGGCTGATCCGCGCCATGTTCACCGGCCCCGAACTGTCCAAGGCTCTCGGCATGATCGGTCCCGTCATGGGGCTGTCTGCCGTCGCCGGCCCCGCGCTCGGCGGCGTCCTCGCCCACGCCGACCTGCTCGGCGCCTCCTGGCGCGCCGTCTTCCTCGTCAACCTCCCCCTGGCCGCCGCCGTTCTGGCCGCCACATCCCGGCTGCGCGAGGACCGCGCCCCCGTCCGCCCCCGCCTCGACCCGGCCGGCACCGCACTGGCCATGCTCGGCACCGCCTTGCTGGTGTGCCCGCTCGCCACCGGCCGCCCCGGGCCCGCAGCGTGGGCGACCGCTGCAGCCGGCGCCGTCGTCCTCACGGTGTTCGTCGCCCAGCAACGCCGCACCGCCCGTCGCGGCAAAGCCCCGTCGATCGAACCCGCCCTGCTGCGCGGCCGCTCCTTTCCTGCAGCACTGGCTACGTCCACGCTGTTCTTCGCCGTGATGAACGGCGTCATGATCACCGTCGTCCTGCACCTAGAACTCGGCCTCCATGACGGGCCGCTTACCGCCGGACTCAGCCTGCTGCCCTGGTCCACGGGACTGGCCGTCGCCTCCTGGGCCGCCGGAAGCCACCTCGTCCCCCGGTACGGCGGGCGTGTCATGCACGCGGGCATCGCAACCTTCGCCGGCGGCCTGGCCGCGGCCGCGCTCTCCTACCGCGCCGCCGCCCCCGACGCCTACCCGACGGCCCTCCCGTTCGCCCTCGCGTTGGCAGGGCTGGGCTCCGGGCTGTTCACGCCACCGTTCTTCACCACTGCGCTGGGAGCCGTCGGACCGCAGGAGACCGGCTCCACAGCGGGACTGCTCAACGCCGTCCAACAACTCGGCGGAACGCTCGGCGTCGCTCTGATCGGCGGGATCTACCTCGACACGACCGGCGGCCCCCGCACCGCGGCCGAACACGCGCTCGGCACAGCCGCCGTGCTCCTGGCCGCCACCGCAGCGGCCGCCGGTGTGATGACGGCGCGCCGTACCCGACCGGCCGTTCCCGCCGACAAGGCGGGGGACGAGGCGGGCTGAACTGAACATGCACCCTGCACAGCACATGCACCCTGCACAGCGCAGCTGACACGACCTGCTCACCACGGCCCGCTACCCGACAGACCCTGCAGATCAGACCCCCAGCCGGGGGCCAGCAACCGCCGTCGCCTCGGCTACCGAAGCACCAGCACCACCCGCCCACAGCCACACACCAAACCGATCACCCGACGAGTGTCGGTCCACCAGCGGGTGGCCGCCAAGCGTCGGCCGGGACGGCGGTGCAACGGCGGCCACCCGCTGACTTGCAGGCCGTCCTGGCACGCCGCAGCCCGCCCGCATCCCCTCCCGGCGACGGCCCAGCCGCCTTGTAGGGCCGGTGCCCAGCGTCCGAGACGCCTCACCCATTGCGGGTGAGGCTCCCTCGGTCCCGGCCTCCCCACCATGACCACATGCCTGATGCACGCACGACACGCAGATACGAGTTCCGTATCCCCGGTCCAGTTTCAGAGGACATGGCGGACGCCTTCCCCGAGCTGGACTCCAGCGCCCGCGCCGGAAGGCGCTGTGCCTCGTCCAGTACCAGCAGGCGGGGCTGCCGTAGCCGTTCACCAGCATCTGGTCGGCCTCCCCCGCCCCGCGCGGCAGACGCCTGCCCCCAGCTCGAGGGCGTCCGCGAGCGCCCCGGCGGCGGAGCAGTAACTCGGCCGGCCTCCTGGGTACCAATGAATGCCAGAATCGACAGATGGTGCTTGTAGGAGAGTTCTTCCTTGCTGGAGACGACGAGTCCGCAGTGCGGGTAGGACCGCGCAAGAGCCACGATTTGCCTGCCGTGCCGTGTGAGGGCATCTATCCAGATGAGGCGGTTGCGAGGTGGGAGGCTCTGCTGACGGGGGCCGAGAGTCCGCTCAGGCACGTGGTGCCCATGGCCAACGACGGCTTCACTGTCTTCGCTGTTCCTCAGCCGCTCTGCACCGCTTTTATCGGCGCAGGAACGGATCGGCTCCGAACCACAGCCCTCACATGGGCTGAGATCGCCTCCGAACCGGACAATGAGATTTCTCCCGACAGCGCGGTTGACCTCCTTGAGCGTCTGTCAGCCCTGGCCACCCGTCGTGCGGAGAGAGGCCTGAGCTTGTACTGCTGGTACTTCGCGCCCTGACCTCACCCCGCCGACGTGCCTGGAGTCGCGATCCCAGTCCCGCCGGGAGGGGCCGGGGGGCCTCTCGCCCCGGCGCACCAGGGGATGATCGGCCGGACCAGAAAGCTCACACCGGCATGACTGACTTCCCCTCGTGACCTCAGGTGAGCAGTACTCCCAACGTGCCTGTGGCTATCAACAACCCGGCCAGGAATGTCCAGCCGACGCCGAGCGTGATCGGGCTTCTCTTGTCCGTCCACCGTTCGGCTTGGCTCGGGTACTGTGCGTCATAGACCAGCTCGACTTGGTCGCCCACCTCCGGGAAGGCGGGCTCACCGCCCACCATCCAGCGCATCCGGGTGCCGTCCTCGGCGAAGTACTCGCACACCACACTCTTGGGATCCACGCTGTCCCCTTCGTAGACCCGGTCGATGCACCTCGCGACCACCCGCACCCCGTTGCGCTTCAAGCTCCGCTCGACGTACCAGATGCGCAGCCCGAACGGCAGCAAGAGAACCCCGATACCGATCAGTCCGGTCATTCCCCGCCACTGCCCCCTTGTTGGTCGATTCCCTCACCGGGAGCCGACAGCCCCCACCTCGGTAGCGGCCAACCTACCTGGAGCCACCTCCAGCTCCTCGCACAACGTCCCCAGTACAGGGGCTCCCTCCGCCCCGCCCGCAGAGCCACGAAGACGTTTCGCTTTCGCCCCAAAGGGGGGACCGATCATGTCCGCGCTCGCTCTGCTCGTCCTGCTGCTCCTGGTGCTCGTCATCGTGACGGTTCGTGATCTTTGTTCAGGTGGTGCGGCCGTGCTCCAGCTGGAGCAGGACCAGGGCGGCTCGGGCGATCCGTGTGATGCCGCTGGGATCGAGGCGAGTTCGCCTACCTCGGGCTTCTTGACCGGGTGGTGGAAGCCGTCGCCGGCGTTCTCATAGCCGAGGTCGGTCAGGGTGGGAATGTCGAGGGCGGAAGCGAGCCGGTTCAGGGCGTCGACCAGGCCGTGAGAGCGGGCGCAGTTGGTGTCATGCTCGCGGCCGGGGCGGACCGGGGAGACCCAGATCGGCCAACCGTCGGGGGCTGAGATGACCTGGACGTTGCCGCCGTGGTGCTTGTGCTTCCCGGACCACCAGAGGTCGGCGCCGTTGGGGCCGGGGCAGCGACGCGGTCGGTACGGAGGACGGTGCCGTCCAGGTTGAGATGGGTATGGCCGGCGACCACCGCCCGTTCCAGCGCAGTGGACATATCCAGGGCGTGGTCGGCAGTACGGTCAGCCCCTCGTGCAAGTAGCGGTACGCGGTGGGTACCGAAACCCCGTTGCGCGCGAGTTGGGCCAGCCGACGCCCCGGGACCGCGTGCCCTGCGGGTGCCGAGCCGTTCGCGGTGCTCGCGCAAGAACCGGGCGAGAGTCTCGGCGGTCTCCCTGCCGACGTCGAGTGTTGCGGTGTAGGTGATACCGGTCAACGCGTAAAGGCCTCTGGGTTCCGGAACGTGATCTTCGCAGACCTATTCCTACCAGGACTTCTCGCGTATCTGATGTGGGGTCAAGCCCGCCTGATGTCCTTGGTCAGGAAGATCGCGGATCTGTCGGACGGGCGGCATACTCTGAATCTCGTCCGCACCATCTGGGAGAGTCATGACAAGTCGGTTCACCGAGCTGGCCGTTGACTGCCACGATCCGGAGAGGCTCGCGGCCTTCTGGTGCGAGGTCCTGGACTTCAAGGTGATCGACCGGAGCGAGGGCAAGGTCGAGATCGGCTGCTGGGTGCCGACCGTCGAAGATGTACGTGCCCGCCAGATGCCGCCCACCCTGCTGTTCATCCAGGTGCCGGAGGGCAAGTCTGTGAAGAACCGGCTTCACCTCGACGTCAGCCCGATCGACGGCAGCACCGAGGACGAGGTGACCAGATTACTCGGCCTCGGCGCCACCAAGACGGATGTGGGCCAGAGCTCAGACCGAAACTGGGTGGTCATGGCAGACCCCGAGGGCAACGAGTTCTGCGTCCTGCGCACCCTGGCACCGCAGAACTAGGCCACGAGCGGGCACCCGCATCCCATCGCACACTGCAACCATCACGTTGCCGAGAAGACCTCGCTGTCTCCCTCACCAAACGGTAGATCCCCAAGTCCCTTGGTACGGTGCAACTGATGTCTGCGATCAAGAAGTTCCAAGTCACTTTTGACTGCGCAGAACCTGAGCGTCTCGCTCGTTTCTGGTGTGAGGTGTTGGGATACGTCGTACCGCCGCCACCAGAGGGGTTTGAGACTTGGGATGATTACAAGCGCTCGCAGCCACCTGAGCAGCGGGATTCTTGGTTCGCCTGCATTGATCCCTCAGGAGTAGGCCCGCGGCTGTACTTCCAGCGCGTCCCCGAAGGGAAGATTGCCAAGAACCGGGTGCATCTTGATGTGCGGGTCGGCACCGGACTTGTGGGAAAAGAGCGCCTCGCGGCACTTGAGGCCGAATGCGCACGACTGGTCCCGCTCGGCGCGGTACACGTGCAAACGCTGTATGACGGCAATGATTCGTGCATTCCGATGCTGGACATCGAGGGCAACGAGTTCTGTATCGACTGAGCGTATGGGGCGTGAGTTCATCCCGTGAGGGCGAGGTTGTGCAGCCGGGCGATGCCGAGCATGGCGGTGTGGACGCCGTACGTCCGCTACGACCTGGCGGCCGACCGCGTCGGCGCGGTCGAGCATGGTCGGGAAGCGTCCCTCGGGGGCTAGCTGGGTGCCGAACATGAGGGTGGCTGTGACCTCGCGGACTACTTCCTGCTTCAGCTCGGTGACGTCGCCCCGGCGGCGATTCCAGCCTCTCGTCGTGGATCAGACCGTGGCACGCGCGTCCGCCTGGATGGAGGCGGGTTCCTCGGCGGACAGCCGCGGTGGTCCTTTCGGGTCGGGGTGGAACTTCGACCAGATCGAGCCGGGACGTGGAGCAGCGCGGGTCAGGAGCGGCAAGGTGCCCTGGTGGTGCTTCGTATGACGAGGTGTGGTGTGACGACGACTTCTCGTTCGTCGTCCGTCGCCCCACCCTCCAGCCGGGCGACGGCCCGGCTCACGGCCCGGCGCGCCAGCTGGCGGGCTTCTTGCCCGACCGTGGTGAGTTGGACGTGGGCGAGGCGGGCGAGGTGGCTGTCGTCGAAGCCGACGACCGAGATCTCGTCGGGCACAGGGATACCGGCGCGCAGGAAGGTGTCGAGGACGCCCATTGCGCAGTGGTCGTTGAAGGCGAGGACGGCGGTGGGGCGGGCAGCCTCGGCGAGGAGTGTTCGTGCGGCTGCGGCGCCGTGGTCCTCGGTCAGCCCGCCCGGCACGAGGCGGATGCGGTCGGTGAGGCCGTGCTGCTTCATGGCCGACTTGTAGCCGCGGCGCCGGTCGGCCGCGCCCGGCGCCCTGCCCCCGTCGATGTGGACGATGTCGCGATGGCCGAGTGCCACGAGGTGGTCGACCGCCTGGCGGGCGCCCTCGTCGTCGGCCGCGCGGACGACATCGACGCCCTCGGCGAGCGGACGCAGCCGGCGGGCCACGGAGACGACGGGCAGCTGCGCCGCGATTTCTGCCAGCCGGGCCGCCGGGGCATGAGGGCTGAGCAGGATCAACGCCTCGCAGCGGTCGGCGAGCAGCGTCTCCACCGCCTCCTGTTCGCTGCGGCTCGCGGCGGCTGCGCTGAGCGCGATCTGATAGCCGGCCGCCCCCGCCGCGGCGTAGAGCGCCTCAACCATGTCGGCGTGGAAGGGCTGTCGCAGGTCGAACTGCACTCCCACCAGGTGCGAGCGGCTGCTGCGCAGGAGGCGTGCCCTGCTGTCCGGCCGGTAGCCGATCTCCTGCGCGGCCCGCAGTACCCGCTCGCGGCTTGCCGCGCTGGGCCCCTTGGCACCGCGCATGACCATGGAAGCAAGCGGCACGGAGACACCTGCCCGCGCCGCGAGGTCGCTGAGCGTCGGCCGCTTTCCGTCCGGGACGGCAGAGCGCGATGGCACCGTCGGCCTTCCTGATCGAGGGTCTTCTCCGAGGTGATCGTAGACCGAGCCGAGCAGGGCACGCACTGGTCAACGTTGTTACAACGTTATGAATCAAATGTCCGCACAAACCCTTGACAGGCCGCCCGGCACCTGGCGTACTGCTCCCGATCCCTTAGAACGTTATAAGTCTGGAGCTGGGATGTACACGTTGGCGGTCTGTGCCGAGATGGTCTTCCAAGACCTGTCGATCGAGGAGCGGGTCCGGCGCATCCACGAGGCCGGCTTCCAGGTGGAGATCTGGGACCGGACCCGGCACGATCTGAACGCACTGGCCCAGACCCCCTGCCGAGTCCTCCTCGATGACCGGCTACATCCGCGGACCTCGGCTACGACGGCACGGTCGCCCTGGAGGCATGTCCCTCCGGCGACAGTCACACCGCCATGGAGCGGTTCCGCGCCGCGTTCACAGTCTGTTCCCCCATCCCGAGCCGCAGAGCCGTACGGCATGTGCGTGCCACCCAACAGCTCCCCGCCCGACCCGCAACGGGATGTGTCGCGTCCCGTCGCTGGATCACCCCTTCCCGCAAGTCAGCACAGTGAGGTGCCGAAATGAACCGCTCGCTTTCCTCCCGCTCCCGCAGATTCACCGTCCTGGTGGCCATGACCGCCAGTACAGTCCTGGCACTCGCCGGCTGCTCCAGCAGCTCGGGCGGCAAGAAGTCGGAGGAGAGCGCAGCCGGTGACTCCGCCGGCAAGGCCACCACGCCCCGCATGACCATCGCGATGATCACCCACGCCGTCCCCGGCGACACGTTCTGGGACACCATCCGCAAGGGCGCCCAGGCCGCGGCCGCCAAGGACAACATCAAGCTGGTCTACTCCTCCGACCCGAACGGGGGCAACCAGGCCAACCTGATGCAGAACGCGATCGACCAGAAGGTCGACGGCATCGCCGTCACCCTCGCCAAGCCCGACGCCATGAAGGGCACCGTGGCCAAGGCGGTGCAGGCCGGTATACCCGTGGTCGGCTTCAACTCCGGTGTGGACGACTGGAACAAGCAGGGCCTGCTCGAGTACTTCGGCCAGGACGAGACCGTCGCGGGCGAGGCGGTCGGGAAGAAGCTGAGTGCCCTCGGTGCCAAGAAGGTCGCCTGTGTCATTCAGGAACAGGGCCAGGTCGCCCTCGAGGCACGCTGCGGGGGCGTCAAGAAGGGCTTCTCGGGCACGACGGAAAACCTGTTCGTCAACGGCGCCGACATGCCGTCCGTGAAGTCGACCATCACCGCCAAGCTCAAGCAGGACCCGTCCATCGACTACGTCGTCACCCTCGCCGCCCCGGTCGCGCTGACCGCCACACAGGCGGTGTCCGACGGCGGCAGCAAGGCCAAGGTCGCCACCTTCGACCTCAACAAGGAACTCGTGAAGGCGATCCAGGACGGCAGCATCCAGTTCGCCGTCGACCAGCAGCCCTATCTGCAGGGCTACCTGGCGGTCGACTCCCTCTGGCTCTACAAGAACAACGGCAACTACAGCGGCGGTGGCGTGGCGCCCGTGCTGACCGGCCCGGCCTTCGTCGACAAGTCCAACGTCGCAACCGTCGCCACGTTCGCGGCCAAGGGAACACGGTGACGCGTACGACTCGGGTCATGGCCGGACCCATGCGGGTTCGGCCGGCCTGCGGCTGACCGTCACCGCCAACCCCCCACCCCCGAGGCAAGGAACCACATGACCCACCACACCTCCCTTGGAGTCGCCGTGATCGGCACCGGACGCATGGGAGCCGACCACGTACGCCGGATCAGCGAGGTGACCAGCGGCGCCCATGTGGCCGCGGTCGTCGACGTCGACATCGATCGCGCCAAGACGGTCGCCGCCGACATCGACGGATGCGCGGCCTATGGCGACGTCGCCGAAGCGACGGCCTCACCCGACGTCGACGCCGTAGTGCTCGCATCCCCGGGCATCGCCCACGAGGCGGCCCTGCTCACCGCGTTCGAGCACGACCTGCCCGTCCTGTGCGAGAAGCCCCTCACCCCCGACGCCGCCTCCGCCCTGCGCGTGCTGGAGGCCGAGCAGCGGCTCGGGCACCGCCGGGTGCAGGTGGGCTTCATGCGCCGCTACGACCACGAGTACCTCAAGCTCAAAGCGCTGCTGGACAGCGGGGAACTGGGCCGGCCGCTGATGCTGCACAACCGGCACCGCAACCCGTCCTGTCCGCCGGACTTCACCAGCGCCATGCTCATCAACGACTCCGTGACCCACGAGATGGACATCACCCGCTGGCTGCTCGGCCAGGAGATCACCTCCGTCACCGTCATGCGGCCGCGGTCCTCAGGCAACGCGCCCGAAGGACTGGCCGATCCCCAGTTCGTCGTCTTCGAAACCGACGGCGGCGCCCTGGTCGACGTCGAGATCTACGTCAACGCCCGCTACGGCTACCAGGTCCAGGCCGAGGCGGTGTGCGAGCACGGCACCGCCCGCATCGGCGACCGGCACGACATGCTCGTCACCACCGGCGGCCGCTGGGGCGGCACGGTCACCCCCGGCTTCGTCGAGCGGTTCGAGGAAGCGTACGACCGTGAGGTCCAGGCATGGGTCGACGCCACCCGACGCGGCGAGGTCACCGGCCCCAGCGCCTGGGACGGCTACGCCGTGGCCGCGGTCTGCGAGGCGGGCATCCGCGCCCAGACCGAGGGCCGCCGCGTCGAGGTGGAACTGGCCGAGCGCCCACACCTCTACATCTGACCCCTGCCGCCGGCACACCGAACCAGCGGGGATCGACCGCTCCCCGCCCGACCACACCGCAGACGGGACTCATCATGAAGATCGGTCTGAACACCGACAGCGTCGGGCAGCTCACGCTCGACGAGACCCTGGACCTGGCCGCCGAACTCGGCCTGGACCATGTGGAGTTCGCCACCGGCGCCTGGTCCACGGCCCCGCACATCGACATTGACCGGCTTCTCGACAGCGACGGCGCGCGCCGCGAACTGCTGGCCAAGGTCGCCGACCGAGGGCTCACGATCAGCGCCCTCACCTGCTCAGGCAACCCCCTGCACCCCGGGCCCAACGGCCGCGAGCACGACCAGGTCGCGCGCAGGACGATCGCTCTCGCCCCGCTCCTCGGCGTCGACCGCGTGGTGATGATGTCCGGGCTGCCGGGCGGGCCGGGCGACGCCAACCCCAACTGGATCACGGTCTCCTGGCCGCCGGAGACCACACAGATCCTCGACTGGCAATGGACCGAGGTCGTACTCCCGTACTGGCGAGACCTCGTCGCCCACTCCCGCGACCGGGGCGTACCCAAGCTCGCTCTGGAGATGCACGCCCACCAGGCGGTCTACAACGTCCCCACCCTCCTGCGCCTGCGCGAGGAGGTAGGGCCCGTGGTCGGGGCCAACTTCGACCCCAGTCACCTGATGTGGATGGGTGCCGACCCGCTGGCCGCCATCGAGGCCCTGGGCGAGGCGATCCACCACGTGCATGCCAAGGACACCCGGCTGGAACCCACCCGGCAGGCGCTGACCAGCAGGCTGGAGACGCTGCCGGTCATGGCCGCCGAGGAACGCTCCTGGAACTACGTCACCCTCGGCTACGGCCACGACGACGCGTTCTGGCGCGCTTTCTGCCTCGCCCTGCGCCGAGCCGGCTACGACGACGTCCTGAGCATCGAGCACGAGGACGTTCTTGTGGCCCCCGTCGAGGGCGTCACCAAAACCGTCGACCTCCTGCGCCGAGTCATCCTGCGCGACCCCAGCTCCTACAAGCCCCAGGAGATCTGAGCCGTCCGAAGCCGCACGCACGGACACGAGTTCCGCGCGGCTGAGTCCGCCTGGCCAAGGTCGACCGCGGCGAGTGGGACGACCGGCTGACCACCGCCACCACCGAACACGCAGCTGCCCTGAACGACCTCGTGGCCGCCTGTTGCGAACAGACCGTCACCTATACACCCGCAACCTGACGACAGGCCCGGGCACCGTCCGCCAGTGGGCTCAGAAGAACAAGGTCGAGCTGTGCCGCACCCCGACCAACGACTCCTGGACCAACCCGATCGAGGCGCACTTCGGCCCGCTGCGGCAGTTCACCCTGGCCAATGCCCGGCAGGTGTGAGGCCGGTCTCCGCCATGCCCGCCACACTCACCCGCGCGAGCGGGCAGGTGTGGTGGGCCGTCGGGCGGGTGGCTGTCAGCCGAGGCTGAGGATGGCCTTGACCAGCTGGTCGGGCTGCTGTTCCTGCAGGAAGTGACCGGCGTCGGGGATCGTCACGTGCTTCTGCCCCTTCGCACCGGGGACGCGGGCCTGGAGGATTCCCTCGAAGGGGCGCGAGATCTGTTCGTGTTCGGCGAAGGCGGTCAGGAACGGCTTGTCGAAGGCTTCCAGCCCGGCCCAGGCACTGCGCAGCGTCGAGGCGAGGGGTTCCGGGGTGTCGAGCGTGACGAGGTGCGGGAACTGCCGTGCCCCGGCGAAGTACCGCTCGGAAGGGAAAGGGGCGTCGTAGGCGGCGGCCTCCTCCTCGGTCAGGACGTCGCCGGTCACGCTGAGAGCGGCAGCGACCGCCCGCGAAGCGGTCAGGTCGGGCGCCTCGGACATCTCCCGCCATTGCAGGAATGCGCTGAATCCCTGCGCGAACTGCTCCGCGGTCAGTGAGGCCATGAAGTCCGGGTCGGTCAGGCCGGTGTTGGAGGCGACCACGGCCGCGAACCGGTCGGGCGTGAGCCCGACGTGCACGTTGAAGATGTAGCCGCCCCAGTCCTGGCCGAACAAGGTGATGTCGGTGAGGCCGAGCTGGTCCAGCCAGTCACCGGTCCAGGCGATGTGGGACTCGTAGGTGTACGCGGCCCGGTCGACCGGCTTGTCCGAGCGGCCGAACCCGATCAGATCCGGGACCAGGACCCGTCGGCCCGCTGCCACCAGGCCGGGGATCATCTTGCGGTACAGATAGCCCCAGGTCGGCTCACCGTGAGCGAGCACCACGACCGGACCGTCGGCCGGCCCCTGGTCGACGTAGTGCATCCGCAGAGCCTCGCCGACCGTGACGTACCGCGGCTCGTACGGCCAGTCGGCGAGGTCTTCGAAACGCTCGTCCGGGGTTCGCTCGATGTCCATGCCGGCTGATGAGTTCGACATGTCGCTCCCTTCCTGCGATGTGGATTGGCTGGCTCGCTCTGGTGCCGAGCCGCGTGCTGCTGCCCCATGAACGTACGAGCGGATACCTGACATGTGCCGTCATGTTTATCTGCGACTTTTTCGGCACGCCCGGCGGGAGAGGCAGCGACGGCCAGCAGGGCCGACTTCTGCGGAGCCGAGCCCTGTGCCGCGGTTCGGGATGAGGGGAGCTGTTGTGAAGCACACTCCAGATACATGACGGACTGCGTCATGTATCCGGGTCATGCTTGGGATATGAAATCCGACCGACTGCTGTCGCTGCTGCTGTTGCTGCAGACCCACGGGCAGATGCCCGCGACCGACCTGGCCGCGCGCCTGGAGGTGTCGGTCCGGACGATCTTCCGCGACGTCGAGGCGCTGTCCGCGGCCGGTGTGCCCGTGTACGCCGAGCGCGGCCGCAACGGGGGCATCGCCCTGCTTCCCGGCTACCGCACCGATGTCACCGGCCTGACGGCCGACGAAGCCCGCGCTCTGTTCGTACTTGTCACCGACCGGGCCCACGCCGACCTGGGGCTGGGCCCGGCGATCGGCTCGGCGCTGCGCAAGGTCATGGCCGCTGTGCCCGCGCCGTTTCGCGTCGACGCCGATCTCGCCAGCCGCCGCATCCTGATCGACCCGGTGCGCTGGCGCAGCAGCCCTCAGCAACTCACCGTCGACCTCGGCGTGCTCCAGGCCGCGGTCTTCAACGACCGGCGGCTTCGGCTGCGCTACCGTCACGGCCGCGATGCCCAAGTCCGCTCCTACACCCTTGATCCGTACGGGCTGGTGAGCAAGTCGGGCATCTGGTACCTGATCGCCGATCACCGCGAGAAGCCCATGATGTTCCGGGCGGACCGGATGCTTTCGGCGACGGTCACCGAGGATCCCGTCCAGCGGCGCAGCGGGGTGGAGCTGGCCGAACTGTGGGAGACCCTCCGCGATGTGGTCGACAACGTGCCCACACCGGTGAGCGTGACGGTGAAGGTCCAGCGCCCCGTGCTGGCGAAATTCCTGGCTCTGTATGGTGCGGAGCTCGCCGCCCCGCCGCAGGAGCCCGCCGATGCCGAGAGCACCGATCCGGTGCAGCTGCAGGTGAGGTTCCATTCGCTGGGCTCGGCCGAGCAGCTACTCCTCTTCGGCCCCGCCGTCGAGGTCCTGGAGCCGGCCGAACTGCGTGAGGCGCTGGTCCGCAGGGCGCAGGAGACCATCGCCCTGTACGAGGGCGCCCCAGCAGGCTGACAGCGGTCACCGCCGGGATGCGTCGGCGCGTGAGCACGTCCACGGTGCCACTGACCCCGGCCTCGTCCTTGCACACTGGACGGCCCAGGGCGTTCAGCAGCGGCGACAGCATCCACCGCCTCCACCAGCCGCAGCAATGCCCTCCTTGCCGCGCCGCACCTGAATCCTGAATGTCGAGGGGTGGGGGGGGGGGCCGCGGGGGGGCCCCCCCCCCCAGCCGGGCCAAGAGCCGCAGAACCCCACCCCGCAAGGGCGGCGGCCCGCCGCCGCCCGCCCCCCCCCCCCCAC
>NZ_JBIRGJ010000004.1:0-881251 GCF_044327915.1 Streptomyces afghaniensis | reverse complement strand
CCGGGGGGGTACCCCCGGGGCCACTCCACCCCCCCCCCCACCCCCCGGCTCCACGCCCCCGCGGGCCCGCCCCACCCTTAAGCCTTATGTCGGGGGGGGGGCCGCCGCCGGGGCGGCCCCGACCCCTGGACATGCTGCAGACTGCGGCTACGAAGCCGAGCCGTTTCGCTGCGTCGCCGCGTGCGCCGAGACCAGCAGGCTCCAGTCGTTGGCGTGGTGCGGGTACTTCGCCTTCATCATGCCGAAGAGCTCACCGGTGTCCTTGGCGACCTCGGATGCGGCGCCGAAGTCGTGGATGAACGACCGGGTCTGACTGATCATGGCCGCGACGGCATGGTCGTCGCCGTCGGGACGACGGTGCCCGGCCACGACCATGCGCGGCGCGAGGTCCTCGATGACCTGGAGCGTGTCGAGCCAGTCCTTCCACTCGTCAGGGGTCGAGAGCGCGAGCATGGGGAAGACCTCGTTGTAGATCGCGTCCCCCGCAACGACGACGTCGATCGCCGGGACGTGGACGATGCTCGTGGGGTGGATGTCGGCCTGCTTGACCGGGATGACGTTGACCGGAGAGCCGTCGACATACAGGGTCGTGCCTTCCAGCGCTTCGGGCATCGGCCCGTGCGGCACCGCCTTGTCACCGAACATCAGGTTCCACTGCGCCTTCTGGGCATCCCAAGTGGTGCGCATCGACTCCAGGATGTGCGGCAGCGTGACCGCCTTCGCGCCGGGGAAACGCTCGAGGAGCGGGCCGATGCCGAGGTAGTGGTCGGCGTGGTCGTGGGTGAGGTAGATGGTGGTGAGGCGCTTGCCGGTCCGCTCGATGAGGTCACCCAGTTCCTGTACCTCTGCCTTGAGGTGCAGGGCGTCGATCAGGACGATCTCGGTGGGGCCGCTGATCAGTGTCGCGGTCGTCGGCGAGAACGTGCCGGGCGGGACCTCGGCGCTCTCCTGGGCGGGGATCGCCGGCCAGTGGCCGACGAATACGGTCGCCCTCAGGGGTACGTCATGCGAGGCGGACGAGTGCGGTGTGGAGTCCACGGTGAAACCTCCGGTTGCGGAGTGATTGATGGGAGGGGGAGGGAGGCCGCGCTGCGCCGGAACCTGCGGGTCAAAGGCTCGTGTGGATTACGGCGGTGGCGCCCCGGCGTCCTTGTGGGCTGTACGTCTGTCGGTCGGGCAGGCCCTTCGAAGAACTCGACAGGAGCCGCGCGGCCGCCCAACTCGCCGCCGGCAGTGCTGTCAGGCGGCCTTGAGGGTGCCGCCGTCGATGACGTGGTCGGCGCCATGGATGTTGGCGGCGCGGTCGGACAGCAAGAAGGCGACCAGGTCCGCCACCTCCGGAGGTTCGGTGAGGCGCCCCGAGGCGATGCCAGCCTGCCCGGGCAGACCTGCGAGCAGGTCGCCGTGGCCGACCCCGTATACGGCGGCGACCTTGCCGCCGTAACCGTCCGGGTCGGTCCACAGCCGAGTGGCTACGGTGCCCGGGGAGACGGTGTTCACGCGGACACCGCGCGGCGCCAGCTCCTCGCTGAGCCGCTTGCCGAACTGGGTCAGTGCCGCCTTGGCCTCCGCGTAGCCGACCGGTGTGCCGGTGTGCACGCGGGCGTTGATCGACGAGATGTTCACGATCGCGCCCTTGCGTTCCAGGATGCTCGGCAACGCCGCCTTGGTGGTCCACACCGCACTGAACAGGTTGAGATCGAATATCCGCTGCCACTGCTCGTCGTCGACATCGAGGACTCCGCCGACAGCCAGCCCGTCCGGGTCGCCCGCGCCGACGTTGTTGACGAGGAAGTCGATCCCGCCGACCGCGGCGCGCGCCTGATCGGCGATCGACGTCGCCCCCTCGCGGGTGCTGAGGTCGACGGACACGGCCGCGGCGGCGACCTTCTCCAACTCGGAGGTGATGGTTCGGGCGGCACCCACCACCCGGACGCCCTCCGCGGCCAGGGCCTGAACGATCGCGAGGCCGATGCCGCGACTCGCGCCGGTGACCAGAGCGGTCTTTCCGCTGATGCCGAGGTCCATGATCTCCCTTTCCTGGAGAACTGCAGATTCTTGAACTGAGGGTCAAAAATTAGGGCGCGAAAAGGGGCAGTCGCCCGAAGTGCCATGCTTCAGAGGCCCGCGAGGGCCGTGTCGATGATCCGATACAGCGCCGGCCGGTCGAACGTCTTGGCCATGACCCGCAGCCCGGCGAGGGTGTTCTGGAGGAACAGGGCCTGTGCTCTGGCGTCGACGTCCCGGCCGACGTCACCGTCCCGCTGCCCTTGCTCGATGCGGGCGGCGAGGGCCTCGATCACGCCCTCCTCCATGCGGTGCACCACGCGCGCGGCCTCCGGGTCGCGTCCGCCGAGCTCCCCGATCGTGTTCTGGGCCAGACACCCGCGCCGGACCGGCCCGTCCAGGTCCGCGTCCACCAGCAGCGCGAAGTAGGCACGGATGCGCTCTTTGGCCGTACCCGGCCGCGACAGGAACTCCTCGGCCCGCTCGGACTGCATCCGGCCGTAGAGGTCCAACGCCTTGCCGAACAGCTGACGCTTGGAACCGAAGGAGTGGTACAGACTGCCCTTGGCCACTCCGGTCGCCTCCGCGAGGTCGGCCGGGGAGGTGTCGGTGTAGCCCTTGGTCCAGAACGTCTCCATCGCCTGCGCGATGACCACATCCGGTTCGAAGCTCTTCGGTCTGCCCATGCCGCTACCGTAGCCAGTATTTGACCTAAGGGTCAAATACTCGGCCGCGGGCCTGCGACGGAGATCAGCGGTGGTGCTGGCTGCGATCGTATTCTTGGCCACGTCGGGCTGCACGTGGCAGCAGTTGCCGTCCGGCACCTGATCACCGAGCGGACCGGTATACCCCTGTGCGTCGGGACCGCAGGGGCACTCAGCACCGCATCGCCCCCAAGGGCATCAGTCCTCGGCCCGTCTTGGCCGCCACCGCTGGACCAACGAACGCACGCCATCGCAGCACGACTGCCAGCCACTACCTACACTGCCAGCCCCAGATGAGATGACGTCTTAGGAGTGGGATCAATCCTTGCCCGGCAGTACCCGAGGCTGCCGCGTGGTGCTGTCCCGCCTGATCAACGAGGCATCGACTGGCCCGCTGCCAGAGGGCATCGGTGGCGGAGAGCCGTCATCTTGCCGGTCGCGCAGCGAGGGCGGGGCGGCGCCCCGGGTCTCCCGGTGGAGCTCGCGGGTGGACGCGTCGCCAGTCATAGTCTGTATACAGAAGCGTGTGCGTAAGGATGGACAGGGAGTCTGATGGCCCGGGTGACTGGCAAGAGCGAGGCGGTCTACGAGCGGCTGAAGGGTGACATCGAGTCGCTGCGGTTGCGGCCGGGGGCCAAGCTGAGTGAGGTCCAGCTGGGCGAGGAGCTGGGGGCTTCACGGACGCCGGTCCGGGAGGCGATCCGGCGGCTGGCCCGGGAAGGGCTGGTCGACTTCGTGCCGGGGGAGGTGGCCCGGGTGGCCGCCATCTCCCTGGGCGGTGTGCGCGCCCTGTTCGAGTTCCGGGTGCTGCTGGAGCCCCGGGCGGCCGCCTCGGTCGCCACGGCGGGCTCGGCCGACGAGCGGGTGCTGGCGCCGTTCCGTGAACTGCTGGAGCGGCTGGAGGTGTTCGACGAGTCCTTCCGCGCGCTGGATTCCGCCGCGCAGGCGGGCTCGTACCAGGAGTTCTACGACATCACCGAGGCGTTCGACCAGGCGGTCATCGCGGCCTGCCGCAATCCCTACCTCGCCCGCACGATCCGCGACCTGCGCAGTCAGACCGTACGCCTGCGTCACCTCTCGCACAGCGGCCCGCGTCGCATGCTGACCTCGCTGGAGGAGCACCGCGCGATGCTGAAGGCGGTCACGCACGGGGACGCCCAGGCGGCGGAGGCGGCCTGCCGGCACCACCTCGTGCAGACCCTGCAGGCGCTCATCGACAGTCTGACCAGCCAGGATCTGGCACTCGGTACCGACGTGTCGCTGGACGTCGCAGGCTGAGACACCCCTACCCGTCCGACGAAGGCGCCTGGGCCCCAGCGCCTTCCAGCCTGTGGTTTCTCCCAGAGGGGTGCTGTATACAGGAGTGGATACAGCACGTCTCGATGCGAGAGGGCCGCCTCATGCCGCATACCGTCGGCGCCGCCGACCTGCTGGGTTTCGCCGCCGCCACTGCCGAGGCATGCGGCGTTCCGCCTGCGGACGCCCGTCTGCTCGCGGATACGCTGGTGACCGCGGAGCTGTGGGGACACGCGTCCCACGGCATGCTGCGCCTGCCCTGGTACCTCGACCGCCTCGCGAGCGGGGCCACCACGGCCGTCGCGGACCCGGAAGTCGTCAGCGACAACGGCGCCGTCGTCGTGATCGACGGCCGTGACGGTCTCGGTCAGGTGCTCACCGACCGCGCGGTGGCCCTGGGCGTGGAGCGTGCCCGTCGGCACGGCATCAGTGCGGTCGCCGTCCGCAACTCCGGTCACTTCGGGACCGCGGCGTACTTCACGCGCAGGGCCGCCGAGCAGGGCTGCGTGGCGCTGCTGGCGACCAACGCCAGCCCGGCCATGGCCCCTTGGGGCGGCAAGGAGAAGCGAGTCGGCACCAATCCGTGGTCGATCGCCGCCCCTGCCGGGCGTTGCGGCACGGTCGTGATGGATATCGCGAACACGGCCGTGGCGCGCGGCAAGATCTACCACGCCAAGGAGCGCGGTGAGCCGATTCCTGAGGGATGGGCGGCCGACGCCGCGGGCGTGCCGACGACCGATCCGCGGCGTGCGATCGAGGGCCTGATCCTGCCGATGGCCGGCCACAAGGGTTACGCCATCTCGTTCATGTTCGACGTGCTGGCGGGCGTGCTGACCGGCAGCGCCTTCGGCTCGGCGGTTGTCGGCCCCTACCGGTCCACCGGCCGCAGCGGCGTCGGCCATCTGCTGATGTGCGTCGACATTCGGTCGATGGCCGACCCAGCCGAGTTCGAGCAGCGGATGGAAGCCCTGATCGAGGAGACCAAGTCCACCCCGACCGCGCCCGGCACCGACGAGATCTTCGTCCCCGGTGAGCCGGAGATCCGCACCGCCGAGCGGCTGCGCACCGAGGGAATCGCGCTCGTCGACGACACCTGGGCCGCCCTCGCACGGATCGCCGACGCCACCGCCGTACCCCTGCCCCGTTCCCTCACTCCCCAGGAGCTGCCCGCATGATCGCCCTGACCGTGTCCCTCCAGGTCGTGCCAGGCTGTCGTGAGGACTTCCTCAAGGCCATCGAGGAGAACGCCGAGCGTTCCTTCACCGACGAGCCCGGCTGCCGCTACTTCGACGTCGTCTGCGACCTGGCCGACGACCACCACTTCGTCTTCCACGAGATCTACGACGACGAGGCCGCCGTAGAGGCCCACCGCGCAGCACCTCACTTCAAGGTCTGGCGCGAGGCCGCGGCGAAGTACGTCGTGCCCGGCAGCCAGGTCAACACGCTCTCCCGCCGCCTGTTCCACCACTCCTGAACGGAGCCGACTTCATGTGCACCAAGCCCGCTGAGCCGAACCTGCTCATCCACCCCGACAAGGTCGAACGCTTCGACCGCGGCGGCGGTGTGGCCACCCTCCCCTACGTCGGCAAGTGGAACTCGGAGAAGGCCGTCATCACGACCGGCCAGACCGTCTTCCAGCCCGGCACCGGCCTGCCCCTGCACAGCCACAACGTCGAGGAGTCCGTGCTGGTCCTCGAAGGCGAGGCGACCGCGGAGATCGACGGCGAGTTCTTCGACCTGGAGCCGGGCCAGGCCACCTGGGTGCCGGCCGGGACACCGCACCGCTTCTTCAACCGCGGCGAGGGTGTCATGCGGATCTACTGGGTCTACGGCGGCCGGGACGTCACCCGCACCATCACCGCCACCGGCGAGACCTTCGAGCATCTCTCGGAGCACGACAAGGGAGGGGCACCCACCGCATGAGCGGCATCCTGCAGACCGTCGACCCGTCGACCGGTGAGCCGACCGCCACGTACGAAGGCTGGGACGCGGACCGTATCGAGACCGCTGTGGCACGGGCCCACGCCGCCAGCCGTGCCTGGGCCCTGGTGCCGGTCGCCGAGCGGGCCGCGCGCGCCGAGCGCCTTGCTCAGACCCTGCGCGAACACAGGGACCCTCTCGCTTCCCTGGCCGTCGCCGAGATGGGAAAGCCGGTCGGCGAGGCCGAGGGCGAGGTCGAGAAGTCGGCCGTCACAGCCGAGTACTACGCCCGGCAGGGCCCCGGCATCCTCGCCGACGAGCGCGTCGAGATCGACGGGGCGCAGGCCTGGGTGGCCTACGAGCCCGCCGGACTCGTCCTGGCCGTGATGCCGTGGAACTTCCCCGTCTGGCAGGTCATGCGCTTCGCCATACCCTCCCTGGTGGCCGGCAACGGCATCCTGCTCAAGCACGCCTCCAACGTCACCGGCAGCGCGCTCGCCCTCCAGGACCTCTTCGTGGCAGCCGGTTTCCCCGAGCACCTGGTGACCACGCTGGTGGTCGCCGACACCGATGTGCCCGAGGTGACCGCGCGGCTCATCGAGGACGACCGCGTCGCGGCCGTCACCCTCACCGGAAGCAACCGGGCCGGCGCGGCCGTCGCTTCGGCGGCCGGGCGCGCGGCGAAGAAATCGGTACTGGAACTGGGCGGTTCGGACGCCTTCGTGGTCCTGGACGACGCCGACATCGAAGCGGCCGCGGCGGCCGCGGTGAAGGCGCGCTTCACCAACTCCGGGCAGAGCTGCGTATGCGCCAAGCGGTTCATCGTCGCCGCCTGTGTGGCGGATGCGTTCACCGCCGCGTTCGTGGCCGGTGTCGAAGCCCTGCGCGTCGGCGACCCGCGCGAACGTCAGACGCAGGTCGGCCCGCTCGCCCGCGACGACCTGCGGGCCGCGATCCAGCGGCAGGTCGAGGAATCCGTCGCTGCCGGAGCCCGCCTCCTGACCGGCGGGAAGCCCGTGCCCGGCGACGGCTTCTTCTACCAGCCCACCGTCCTGGGCGACACCGGCCCGGGGATGCCCGCCTTCGACGAGGAGACCTTCGGCCCGCTCGCCGCCATCGCCGTCGCCCGGGACGACGAGGACGCCGTACGGCTCGCGAACGCCACGCCGTACGGGCTCGGCCTGAGCATCTGGACGGCCGACCCGAGCCGTGGCGTCGCCCTCGCCCGCCGTATCACCAGCGGAGCGGCCTTCGTCAACGCGATCGTCGCCTCCGACCCCCGCCTGCCCTTCGGCGGCACCAAGCGCAGCGGCCACGGCCGCGAACTGGCCGCCGCCGGCATCCGCGAGTTCACCAACACCCGCACCTACTGGGTCACGGCCTGACCGGGTCACGGCCTGCCGGCGGCCCTGCTGTTCTTCGGCATCACGCGCGCAATATCGACCGCAACACCTAGCGCAACCCGGGACCTTGGCCGCTGGAGTCTCCTCGTCGGGGAGGCTCCAGCGATGGCCGACCGGCATCCCGTTGAGGTCGTCCCAAGTCACTGATCCGCGCGGTACGGCAGCGACTTCAGCACTGCGGCCTCGACTGAGGGTGGACGCCTTCCCTTGGCCCTGCTGATCACTCCGGGCCAACGGCCGCTACCTGCTAGTCGCCGGTCGTGCCGTCGAGCATCTCGCGCAGGATGTCCAGGTGGCCGTTGTGGCGGGCCGTCTCCTCGGTGAGGTGAAGGAGGATCCAGCGCAGGTCGACATGGAGACCGTCGCGGATGGCTCGCTGGGCCTGCTCGTCCAGGCCGTTCCCGGCGACCAGTTCGCGGTAGTGGGCGCTCTGTTCGGCGTATTCGTCGAGCAGCTGCGTGAGCGGGAAGTCGACGGCGATACGCATCTCACGGTCGGGGTCCTCCTCGGTCCAGGGGCCCCGGTCTTCCTCGCCGAGGAAGACCACCTGGAACCAGTAGTACTCGACCCATCGAAGGTGGTTGATCACTCCGCTCATGGTCATCAGCGGTGAGCCCGGCAGGAGCGCCTTGCGAGCGTTCTCCGCAGAGACGCCATCGCATTTGGCGCGGGCAGTGTCACGTGCGTAGTCGAGAAACGTGGTGAGCTGGGTACGCTCGTCCCACGCGGGCGGCGTGTCGTCGATTCTTGTCATCGCGTGAAGCGTCCCCGATCACCGCGGCCAATGTCGAGGCATTTTGACGCCGGGCCCAACCTGCTCCACCCAGCTCCTTTCCGACGGGTCGCGAGAGCGATTCGGCGCCGGTGGGCAGCGCGGCCTGATCCGCCGGACAGCACATCTAGCCTCTGAGCGATTCGACGAGCTGCCAGAGAGTGAGCCACAGCCCCAGCGCGAGGAGGCCCGTCAGCATGGGGGTCACGACGACCCCGATGACCACGTACAGGATCACTGGTTGAGGGCGTACAGAGCGTTGGGGTGGCGTGGGTCGTAACGCACTTCGATCCTGCGTGGGTCGCGACTGATGATCTTCCCGCTGCCGACGTAGATGCGTTCTCGGCCCTCCGCATCGGTGAACCGCCAGATCTCCTTATGGGCGCTGTTCCGGCCCGCGAAGGCCGCGGCGACCGTGATACCACGGCGCCGGGTGGACCAGTGGTCACGCGTGATGCCGACGGCTATCTGCAGATAGCGGACCGCGGCGAGCAGCAGCGGCACCCCGAAGATCGGCATGACCCACTGGCCGGGCTCTCCGGTCGCCGCGACGCAGACCACGAGGGCGGCCCAGAGGACCACCATGCACACGGCCGCCGTGACCGCTCGCGAGTGCCGTGTCAGGAACAGACGCCATGCCGGAGCCTCGGACGTCACCTCGCTCACCAGCTCCATGCCGTCGCGAGGGGCTCGTCTCTCGGGCAGCACCGAAGTCACGGCCCAGACGAAGGCTGTCACGGCGGCCGGTGAAGCCCGGGTCACCACGAAGACGGTGGGATCGAAGCCGGCGCTGGTCAGCTCGATCTCGAGCGTATCGCCTCTGGCCCCCGCCGCCCATACCTCCTGGATCGCCCGAACCGGAATGCGCCGGTGGGTGCCGTTCTGCTCCAGCAGGAGCGACTAGCCTTCGAAGTGGGCCGTGATGCCACGGCCTCGCAGGATCAGGGGGGAGGTCCCGCCGGTATGACCGCGCCTGGGGCCACAAGGTTGCCCTCGGAACAGCCGATGGTTTCGCTACGGTCATCCGCGACGGGTCGGAAGGGGGAAGGGGCCTTCGGGGCACGCGCGAGCCATCCTCTTCCCTGCGGCGGCCTTGGCGAGGCTAGGTTCTGCCCGGCCGCTCCTGATCCGCCGGACAGGCCGCCCCTGGCGTCAATCACTCGCCGATGAGGCAGTCAGTTGAAAGAGTCGGTCATGCAGTCCAGCCTGCAGTCGGCGGCCTCATAACGCTGGCGGAGGGCGGCGGCGGCCTCTTCGCGCTCCACGATGAGCCCGTAGTGCCGGCACGCCACCGTGGTCACGTCTCCGACCGTGACGATGGCCGGTTCGCCGTGTGCGGCCCGGCGGCGCGCTTCGGCAATGGCCATATCCGCGGAACGCAGCAGGTTTCTGGAACGGTCCCGGATCACGGCTGCCTGGGCCCGTTTCGCCGAGAGGGGGCGCAGGACACGTCCTCGCCAGATGAAGCCGGCGGCGACAAGTACGAGACCGAGCGCTACGAACAGGAGTCCGCCGGGGTCACGAGGCATCTCTCCAGTCTTCACCACTGGCGTGGTGATCGTCATGCCGTGCGGGGGCAGATTCTCGGAGCGACTTGGTGTCAGTTGAGTCTGTCCGACTCCCGACAGCTCCCATGCCGCGGGCGAGGGGGCTCGTGCGAGGGCTTCTACGGACCGATCTCGATGTGCTCCACGTCGGTGAACTCAACGCAGCGGCTGTCTTCACTGGTGCTGTGATTGGGAAGGTTTACCGGGGTGCCGATTCTGCTGAGCATCGAACCGTGCAGATCACCACGATCGATCCACAGCAACGGTCCTACGGCCAGGGCGCTTTGGTCACCGATGCCACGCGGCCGCTGTTCATCAGCGGCCAGATTCCGGAGGACAACGATTGTCCGTGCTGGAAGGAGCGGACATGACTGTACGTAATTTGGCGAAGGTCACCGTGTTCCTGTCCGACCGGCGCTATCGGGAGGCCAACGCACAGGTCCGTCACGAAGTCCTGGGGGACCATGGCCCCGCCCTGACGGTCATCATCACCGGCATCTACGACGAGGCTCGGTTGCTGGAGATCGAAGCAGTCGCGGCGGCCTGAACCTCGGGTTCCCGTGCGCCGGAGAAGCACCAGGTCGATCTGTACGCGGCGATCCGCCGTGCTGTCCGGGTCGTTCGGGCCCGCCCGGTGCCGGCAGGTGTGGGCTATCGGAGCGCCGCCGCCACCAGCCCGCGGATCTCCTGGTCCGACACGGTTCCGCCCCCCACCAGGCGGTCGAAAACCAATCCGTCCACACAGGTCAGCAGCGTGACAGTACGGTCCTCAGCGTCTGCGACGCCTTGCGCGGCCAGGAAGTCGCGCGCGGCTTGTCGTGCTGCGTTCTGGCGCGGCACGAGGATCTCCCGCAGCTCGGGGTGGTGCACACTCTCGATGGCGCACGCGTAGCGCGCGAGGGAGCGTCGTCGTCCCTCCCCCGTGAGCCGTTGCTCGACGAAGGCGGCGATTCCGGCCACCAGTTCCTCGGCAGTACGAGGCACCGGCGCCTGTTCCCCGATCGCCTGGAGTTCTGCCTGGTCAAGGGCGACCAGACGCCGGACCAGTGCAGTGAGCAGTGCCTGGCGGGTGCGGTAGTAGGCGGAGGTGGTGCCGGGTGGCAGGTCTGCTGCCCGGTCCACTGCGCGATGGGTCAGTCCCCGGATTCCGGCCTCGGCGAGTACGCCGATGGCCGCATCGGCGAGGACGGTGCGTCGATCTGTGGGCATCCCCCTTTTCTACACCTGTAGAGGAGCGGGGTACTCTCCTTCTACATCCGTAGAAGGATGGCGGCGGGGCGGACGCGGGAGGGCCGGTATGGGTGGCAGCGCGGTGGTGGTGGGCGGAGGCATCGGCGGGCTGGCCGCCGCGATCGGTCTGCGCCTGATCGGCTGGGAGGTGACGGTGGTCGAACGCGCCCCTGTTCTGGCTGACGTGGGTGCGGGCATCTCCCTGCACGCCAACGGCATCCGTGCTCTGGACGTCCTCGGCGTCGGCAAGGCGGTGCGCGCGGCGGCGCGGCCGCAGTACACCGGAGGCACCCGTGTCCCTGGTGGCGGCTGGCTGGCACGGATGGACGGGACCGCTCTTGAGCGCGCGCTGGGCACGCCGATCGTCGGTATCCCCCGGGCGGTGCTGCACCACCTGCTGCGCGCGGGGCTGCCGTCCGAGTGCCTGATGGTCGGGGCCGAGGTGACGTCCGTCGACCGCTCCGATCCCCACAAGGTCCGGCTCCTGCTTCGAGACGCCGCCCTCGAGGCGGATCTGGTCGTGGCCGCCGACGGAGTGGGCAGCCGGCTGCGCGCCCAGCTGTTCCCTCAGCACCCCGGCCCGGCCTACAGCGGGTCGACCGTGTTGCGCGCCATCACCGAGCGACCGGTCGAGTTGGACACCGACTTCGAGCTGACCTGGGGCAAGGGCGCCGAGTTCGGCCACATCGCGTTCGCCGACGGCCGGGCCGAGTGGCATGCAGTGCTCAACTCGCCGCCCGGGGTGCGGCACGCGGACGCCCTCGCCGTGATGCGCCGCGGCTTCGGCGAATGGCACGATCCGATCCCCGCGCTGCTGGACGCGACCGGCCCCGACGCCGTCCTGCACCACGACATCCACGAACTGGTGACGCCCTTGCCCGCCTTCACCGCAGGCCGCGTCGCGCTGCTCGGTGACGCGGCCCACGCCATGACCCCGAACCTGGGCCAGGGCGCCTGCCAGGCACTGGAGGACGCCGCCGTGCTGGCCGCCGCACTCGCCACCGAGCCCACCGTCGAATCAGCGCTGGCCCGTTACGACACCGAGCGCCGCCCGCGCAGCCAGTCCGTCGCACGCGCCGCCCGCCAGGCCGGCCGGATGGGCCAACGACTGACGCACCCCCTGGCCGTCGCCCTGCGCAACACCGCTCTCCGGCTGGCCCCCTCCCGCGCGACCGTCCACACCATCCTGCGGCACGCCGACTGGACACCGCCGGGCCTGGGCTGACGACACCGGACCCGCTCCAGGGCCGGTCAAGGGCGCTCTTCGAGCGTCGCTTCGCGCCGGCCTGCATTGCCGCTTTTCGACCCGCGCACGGACGCCGCAGCGATGAGGGTTCGCCTCCAGCTCGCCTGACTCCATCAGTTCCAGCAACGATGCCTGCCGCGGCGGTCGCCGCCCTGGCCCTCGCCCCCATGGCCGTTCCCGCCTCCGCTTCCAGCACTCCCGGCGCGGCGAAGGCAGCCATCGACTGCCCCTCCGGCTACGTGTGCATCTACCCAGAGATCAACTACGGCGGCCAGCCCTGGGTACGGCGTGCCGTGGACGGCAGCGTGAAGGACCTCCCCTCCGCGATCGGTGATCGCGGCAGCTCCATCCGCACCGCCCCCGTCTAGGAGAAGCGCAACCACAGCGGCCGGCACGTGTGCATCACCGTACATCCCGAGCTGGTGGCCGAGTTCAAGTCGGCGTCGACGTCGCCCGCGACGCCAGCGGCCGATGGCGCCACCCCGCACCGACCTCTCCCCCACCGACGCCACCGATACGGCGACCCCGACGAAGTCGGCGATGGTGACGATGTTCTTCGGGTCGGCGATCGTCAGGGTGTGGAGGGGCGGCGTGAAGTACCAGTTGAGCAGCAGGGAGCCCACCAACGTGGAGGCCAGCGCCGGGAAGAGCCCGCCGAGCAGGGCCGCCGCCACCGTCAGTGTCAGCAAGAGCAGCATGTCGTTGGCGAGGCCGATGTCCGGGGCGGCAGTGGTGAGGAGCCTGGTGAGGAGTGCGGGGCCCAGCACGCCGACGAGCCAGCCCCAGATGACCCGGGAGCGTCCCAGGCGTGCGCCGCGTGGCAGGGGCAGTCCGCGTCCCTTGCCTGACTCGTCGTGGGTGATGAGGTGGACGTCGAGGTCGGGGCCGGAGTCCCGGGGCACCGTCGCTCCGACGCCGGGTCCGAACGCGTACTGCCATCCCTTGCGCCGGGAGACACCGAGGACGATCTGGGTGGCGTTCGCCCCGCGTGCGAAGTCCAGCAGGGCCGCCGGTATGTCCTCCCCGACGACCTTCGGGGAGGCGGTGCTGGATGTTGACGGTCGATATCACGTCGATGCCGGCCGCCAGTAGTTCCTCGACGTCCTGCCAGCGCTTGGTGTTGCGGGAGCCGGGGACGTTCGTGTGGGCCAGTTCGTCCACCAGGGCGACGGCGGGGGCGCGCCGCAGGACGGCGTCCACGTCCATCTCCGTGAAGGTGCCGCTCCGGTAGTCGATCTCCTTGCGCCGGATCTGTTCCAGGCCGGGCAGCATCACCTCGGTGCGTGGCCGGTGGTGGTGTTCCACGAATGCGACCACGCAGTCGGTGCCCCGCTCGATGCGACGGTGTGCCTCGGAGAGCATGGCGTGGGGCCGACGCCGGGTGCGGCGCCGAGGTAGATCCGGAGCTTGCCGCGTGCCGTGTCATCCCTCGAAGCGGTAGCCCATGCCGGCCTCGGTGATCAGATAGCGGGGGTGGGAGGGGTCCGTCTCCAGTTTGCGGCGCAGCTGGGCCATGTACACCCGCAGGTAGTTGGTCTTGCTGCGCTGCGAGACACCCCAGATCTCCTGGAGGAGGTGCTTCTGCGTGATCAGCCGGCCCGGACTGGTTACCAGGATCTCCAGCAGGTGCCACTCGGTGGGGGTGAGCCGTACGTCGTGCCCGTCCCTGACGACCTTCTTGGCGATCAGGTCGATGCTGAAGTCCGTCGTCTCGATGAGCATCGTCCCGGGCGCGTGGGGGGTGTCGTCGGTGCGGCGGACCGCGGCGCGCAGCCGGGCCATCAACTCGTCGATGCTGAACGGCTTGGTGATGTAGTCGTCGGCGCCGGTGTCGAGCGCGGCCACCTTCTCGTCCGACGCGTGCCGGGCGGACAGGACCAGGATCGGGACCCGGCTCCAGCCCCGCAGCGCCTTGATGACGTCGACGCCGTCCATGTCGGGCAGCCCGAGGTCGAGCAGTACGGCGTCGGGCTGACGCGCGGCGGCCAGACGGAGGGCCGTGGCGCCGTCGGGGGCGGCGTCCACACCGTAGTGACGTGCCTGCAAGTTGATGACGAGGGCCCGTACGAGCTGCGGGTCGTCCTCCACCACGAGCACCCGGGTCATGGGTGTACGCCTCTCCTGTTGTACGGACTTCACGGTGGCGGCAGCCGACGGAGGAGGAAGGTCCTCGTCTCCGTCGGCTCCCGCTCCTTCAGCTCGTCAGCCGTTGGCCACGAGGTCCTTGAGCGCGATGTTGAGTTCGAGCACGTTGACCCGGGGCTCGCCGATGAAGCCGAGGGTGCGGCCCTCGGTGTGGTCGTCGACGAGCTTTCGGACCTGGGCGACGGTCAGGCCGTTGCGTTCGGCGACGCGGTGGACCTGGAGGTCGGCGTAGGCCGGGGAGATGTCCGGGTCGAGGCCGGAGCCGGAGGACGTCACGGCGTCGGCCGGGACCTGGGACGGCTTGACCTTGTGGTCGGCGGTGGAGTTGTCCTCGACCACCTTCGCCCTGGCCTCCTCCACCGACTTGACGAGCTTGTCGTTGTCGGCGGACAGGTTCGTGGCGCCCGAGAGGATCAGCTTGTACTGGGTGTTGATCGAATTCTCGCCGAGCCCGTTCGCCGGGCGCGGCTGGAAGTAGTCCAGGCTGTAGCCCTGTTGCCCGATCAGGGACGAGCCGACGACCTTGCCGTCCGCCCGGATCTCGGAGCCGTTCGCCTTGCCGGGGAACAGCCCCTGGGCGATGCCGGTGACGACCAGCGGGTAGATGACGCCGGTGACCAGGGTCAGTACGAGGAGGGCACGCAGGCCGGCCCCCAGCAACCGGGCGGTGTTCACAACGGAGTTGTTCATGGTCTTTCACCACGCTTTCGAGGAGTCACAGCCCGGGGATCAGAGAGATGAGCAGGTCGATGAGCTTGATGCCGATGAACGGGGCGATCAGGCCGCCCAGACCGTAGACGGTGAGGTTCCGTCGCAGCAGGCGGTCCGCGCTGACCGGCCGGTACCGCACGCCCTTCAGGGACAGTGGCACCAGCGCGATGATGATCAGCGCGTTGAAGATCACGGCCGACAGGATCGCGGAGTCCGGCGAGGACAGGCCCATGATGTTGAGCTTGTTCAGGCCCGGGTAGACGGCCGCGAACAGCGCCGGGATGATCGCGAAGTACTTGGCGACGTCGTTGGCTATGGAGAATGTCGTCAACGCTCCTCGGGTGATGAGGAGTTGCTTGCCGATCTCGACGATCTCGATGAGCTTGGTCGGGTTCGAGTCGAGGTCGACCATGTTGCCGGCCTCCTTCGCGGCCGACGTGCCCGTGTTCATCGCCACGCCGACGTCGGCCTGCGCGAGAGCCGGGGCGTCGTTGGTGCCGTCGCCGGTCATCGCGACGAGCTTGCCGCCAGCCTGCTCGCGCTTGATGAGGGCCATCTTGTCCTCGGGGGTGGCCTCGGCGAGGAAGTCGTCGACGCCTGCCTCCTCGGCGATCGCCTTCGCGGTCAGCGGGTTGTCGCCCGTGATCATGACGGTCTTGATGCCCATGCGGCGCAGCTCCTCGAAGCGCTCGCGCATGCCGTCCTTGACGACGTCCTTGAGGTGGATGACGCCCAGGACGCGGGCGCCCCGCTCGTCGTCCACCGCGACCAGCAGCGGGGTCCCGCCCGCCTCGGAGATGCTCTGGGCGATCCGGTCGGCGTCTTCCGTGACCGTGCCGCCTTGCTCCTCGACCCAGGCGATGACCGAGGCCGTGGCGCCCTTTCGGATCTTGCGGATCTTGCCGTCGTCGACGTCGACGCCCGACATCCGGGTCTGGGCGGTGAACTCGATCCACTCGGCGCTGACGACCTCGCCCTGGTGGCGCTCGCGCAGCCCGTACTTCTCCTTTGCCAGGACGACGATGGAACGGCCCTCGGGCGTCTCGTCGGCCAGTGACGAAAGCTGGGCCGCATCCGCGACATCCGCCTCCGCCGTGCCGCCCACCGGGACGAACTCGGCGGCCTGCCGGTTGCCGAGGGTGATGGTGCCGGTCTTGTCGAGGAGCAGGGTGGAGACGTCGCCGGCGGCCTCGACCGCCCGGCCCGACATGGCCAGCACGTTGCGCTGCACCAGCCGATCCATGCCGGCGATGCCGATCGCGGACAGCAGTGCCCCGATAGTGGTCGGTATCAGACAGACCAGCAGAGCGATCAGCACGACCATCGTCAGGTGGGTGCCCGCGTAGTCGGCGAATGGCGGCAGCGTGGCCACCGCGAGCAGGAAGACAATGGTGAGCGACGCCAGCAGGATGTTCAGTGCGATCTCGTTGGGCGTCTTCTGCCGTGCGGCGCCCTCGACGAGGTTGATCATCCGGTCGATGAAGGTCTCGCCCGGCTTCGTCGTGATCTTGATGACGATCCGGTCGGACAGCACGTTCGTACCGCCGGTGACGGCCGAGCGGTCGCCGCCCGACTCACGGATGACCGGGGCCGATTCACCCGTGATCGCCGACTCGTCGACCGATGCGACGCCCTCGACGACGTCCCCGTCGCCCGGGATGATGTCGTCGGCCTCGCACACCACCAGGTCGCCGACGCGCAGCTCAGTACCCGGCACCCGCTCTTCGGTGTCCCCCACGAGACGGCGGGCGACGGTGTCGGTCTTGGCTTTGCGCAGGGTGTCGGCCTGCGCCTTGCCGCGGCCCTCGGCGACCGCCTCCGCCAGGTTGGCGAAGACCACGGTCAGCCACAGCCAGACGCTGATCGTCCAGCCGAACCAGTCGCCCGGGTCCTTGAAGGAGAAGACGGTGGTCAGCACGGACCCGATCCACACCACGAACATCACGGGCGACTTGACCATCACTCGCGGGTCGAGCTTGCGGAAGGCGTCCGGCAGCGACTTCACCAGCTGACTTGGGTCGAACAGGCCGGCGCCGACCCGGTCCTCCTTGTGCCCGGTGGGTACATCGCTGTGCGGCATCCGGGTGGGAGCGGTGGCGGTGGACATGGAGTCCTCTTGCTTCTCTGTACGGGTGGTCATGACGCCAGCCCCTCGGCGAGCGGGCCCAGCGCAAGGGCGGGGAAGTACGTGAGACCGGTGATGATCAGGATCGCGCCCACCAGCAGGCTGGTGAACAGCGGCTTCTCGGTGCGCAGGGTGCCCGCGGTCACGGGCACAGGCTTCTGCCCGGCGAGGGAGCCGGCCAGCGCCAGCACGAACACCATCGGCAGGAAGCGGCCCAGCAGCATCGCGACTCCGGTCATGGTGTTGAACCAGTCCGTGTTCGCGTTCAGTCCGGCGAAGGCCGAGCCGTTGTTGTTCGACGCGGACGTGAAGGCGTAGAGCACCTCGGAGAAGCCGTGCGCGCCGGAATTCAGCATCGAGTGCGGCGGGGTCGGCAGGGCCATGGAGACGGCGGTGAGGACGAGCACCAGCGCCGGCGTGATGAGGATGTAGCAGGCGGCGAGCTTGATCTCGCGGGTGCC
The DNA here is from genome assembly GCF_044327915.1 of Streptomyces afghaniensis. Taxonomy (NCBI): domain Bacteria; kingdom Bacillati; phylum Actinomycetota; class Actinomycetes; order Kitasatosporales; family Streptomycetaceae; genus Streptomyces; species Streptomyces afghaniensis. The sequence continues at coordinate 863,684 of NZ_JBIRGJ010000004.1, read as the reverse complement.
GATCTTCTTGCCGAGGTACTCGGGTGTGCGGCCGACCATCAGGCCGGCGATGAACACCGCGATGACCGCCATGATCAGCATGCCGTACAGACCGGAGCCCACACCGCCGGGCGCGATCTCGCCCAGCATCATGCCGAGCATGGTGATGCCGCCGCCGAGGCCGGTGAAGGAGGAGTGGAAGGAGTCCACCGCGCCGGTGGAGGTAAGCGTGGTCGACACCGCGAAGATCGAGGACGCGCCGACGCCGAAGCGGACCTCCTTGCCCTCGTACGCCCCGCCCGCGGCCTGGAGCGCCGGGCCGTGGTGGGCGAACTCGGTCCACATCATCAGGGCCACGAAGCCCAGCCAGATGGTGAACATCGTGGCGAGGATCGCGTATCCCTGCCTGACCGAGCCGACCATGACCCCGAAGGTGCGGGTCAGCGCGAACGGGATCACCAGGATCAGGAAGATCTCGAAGAGGTTGGTGAAGGGCGTCGGGTTCTCGAAGGGGTGGGCGGAGTTGGCGTTGAAGTATCCGCCGCCGTTCGTGCCCACCTCCTTGATGGCCTCCTGCGAGGCGACCGCCCCGCCGTTCCACTGCTGCGAGCCCCCCATGAACTGTCCGACCTCGTGGATGCCGGAGAAGTTCTGGATCACGCCGCACGCCACCAGCACGATCGCGGCGACAGCCGCCGCCGGCACCAGGATCCGCAGGGTGCCGCGCACCAGGTCGGACCAGAAGTTGCCGAGCTCACCGGTGCGCGAGCGTGCGAAGCCACGCACCAGCGCCACAGCGACCGCCATGCCGACGGCCGCGGAGACGAAATTCTGCACGGCGAGACCAGCGGTCTGCACGACGTGGCCCATGGACTGCTCGCCGTAGTACGACTGCCAGTTGGTGTTGGTCACGAACGACACAGCCGTGTTGAACGACTGCGCCGGGTCGACCGAGGAGAACCCCAGCGAGCCGGGCAGGACGCCCTGGAGCCGCATCAGCAGATAGAGGAAGAGGACGCCGACTGCCGAGAAGGCGAGCACGCCGCGCAGGTACGCAGGCCAGGTCATTTCGGTGTCCGGGTTGGCACCGATGCCCTTGTAGACCCACTTCTCGACGCGCCAGTGCTTGTCGGAGGAGTAGACCCCGGCCATGTAGTTGCCAAGGGGGATGTAGGCGAGAGCCAGCGCGGCTATGAGCGCGAGCAGCTGGAGCACGCCGGCAAGTACGGGACCCATCGAGGCTCAGAACCTCTCCGGGAAGATCAGGGCGAGGACGAGATAGCCCAGCAGGGAGACGGCCACGACCAGGCCGACGACGTTCTCGGCGGTCACAGCTTCGTCACCCCCTTGGCGACGAGAGCCACCAGCGCGAACGCCGCTAGCACGGTGACGACGAAGGCCAGATCGGCCATCGCGGACTCCTGGAGTGAGGTTCGGTGAAACGGACGATCAGAGCAAAGCGCCTCTGCGGCCGGATCGGACCCGCCGTTGACGCCTCTCTTACGGCAGGACCCACGGTCTTGACGGAACTCTGACGCCGCCTGGCTCACAGGAGCCGGAAGCGGAGCCGGCAGATCACCGCGTCCGTCTCCCGCCGTACGGCGTGGGCGACGACGTAGAGAGCCGGGCAAGCGGAGGTCAGCGCCGCCACTCCGGCCGTGACCGCCACGGCGACGTTCAGGACGTGGTCCAGGACCAGCGAGGCCGCGGCACCAGACTCGTCCTCGCACCCAGGTGGGTCGTCGCGACCGCGTATGAGCCGCCGTCGTCCGGGAAGGCCGCGATCATCTGCCGGTACGACGCCACGAGCACCGCCGGCAGAGCGGCGATGGCCAGCGTCACCGGCAGCGTGAAGCCCAGGCCGTGGGCGCCCGCCGCGGCCAGGACGAGGACGATCGGCTCGGGCCCGTAGGCCACCGACGCCATTGCGTCCAGCGACAGCGCGGCGAGCCCGGAAGGTGGTCAGCCAGGCGTTCACCGGTATCAGGGGGCTCCTCGCCGGCGGGGACGGCATTCGGCTCGGTCGTCAGGACGGACAGGGATGCGAGCTCCTTCTTCCTCGGCCGCGCGCGAGGGCTGACGTGTGCGCGGTCGCATCGCATCCAGGTTCGGTCCGTTTCCCGCCATGTCCGAGGGGCCCTTGCAGCATCTTCGCTCCCAACCGGCCGCCTCTGACGCCCTCTTGACGGGTGGGTGACCTGGACGACTGCCGAGTGCCGCCGCCTCGGCGACGCGCTCCGCGGTCAAGGGGCAAGGAACCGTGGCGTATTCGCTCCTGGGAGCGTCACCGCGTCGATCGCGTCCCCGGCCGGGGCGGGCGGGGACGGTTCCGGCGAGGTCCGTGCCACCAGGCAGTCGACGACTGACCTGCCTGGTCCAACGTGGATGAGGGACCTGGCGGTTCCCAGGGCGGCCGTGAGCGGGAACAGGCCGTACTGGATGCGCCGGAGACCGCGGGCCGGGTCGTCGGAGTGCGACATCGCGTCTGTTCCCTTGTGGCCGACGGTCCGCCGCGTTTCCCAGGCGGAGGTGACAGGCTCAGCCGCCGACGTGGATACCGGGGCGGCGGTCGGGGTCGGGTTCGTTGCTGCGGATGATCTCGCGAGTGACCGGGGCGGTGTCACCGCGGCCGAGGAGGAAGTAGCGGATCATGTGTACCAGGGGGCTGCCTTCGGCCCAGGCGAAGTAGCAGTGCGGCCGCACGCCGGTGGCGTCGCGCAGGGCGAGAAGGATGGCGGCGATGGCGTTGGGGGCGGCCGGCGCCTCGGCGCGCAGGATGCGGTAGCCGTCGACTTCGACGCCGTGGACGGTGAGGGTTTCGCTGAAGTCGGACGGGTCGACCACGTCGATCTCCAGGAAGAGCACGTCAGCGGGGCCCGGTACCGGATTGGTGCCGCGTTGTTCGCGTTCCTTCGCGCTGTACTCGGCGAGGTCGCCGGCCTGGCGGCGGTTGGCGATGATGTTGATGGACTCGTCGTGGGCGAGGGTGTCGGCGATGAACCGGCGGGCGGCCTCGTCGAAGATGATGCGGTCCGCGCGCAGTTCGGTGGTGCGCGAGACGCGGGAGACCAGCGACACGATGATGATGCCCATGATGAAGAAGCCGGAGATGGCGATGCCGTCGGGCTTGTCGACGATGTTGGCCACGAGGGCGTAGAGCAGGACGGCGGTGAGCAGCGCGAAGCCGACGGTACTCGCGCGCCGGCGCTTGCGTGCGACGGAGACGGTCACGGCGAAGGCGCCGGAGACCATCATGGCCAGGATCCCGGTGGCGTAGGCACCGGCCTGGGCGTCGACGTCAGCGTCGAAGGCAATGGTGATCAGGATGCACAGGGCGGTGTAGACGATGACGACGGGACGCACCGCGCGTCCCCACTCGGGGGCCATGCCGTAGTCGGGCAGGTAGCGGGGAACGATATTGATCAACCCTGCCATGGCGGAAGCACCGGCGAACCACAGGATGAGGATGGTGCTGATGTCGTAGGCGGTGCCGAACGCCTCACTGACATGCTCGTGGGCGAGCCAGGCCAGCGCCCGGCCGTTGGCGGCACCGCCGGGCTCGAACTCCTTCTCCGGGATGAGGACCGTGGTCACGAAGCTGGCGGCCAGCAGGTAGACGCTCATGATCACAGCGGCCGTCGTCAGAAGGCGGCGGGCGTTGCGGATCCTGGCGCGCAGCCGCTGCTCGGCGTCGGCACCCTCGGCGGCCACAAGCGGCATCATGCTCACACCGGTCTCAAAGCCCGACAGGCCCAGCACCAGCAGCGGGAAGGCCAGCAGCGCCGGCCCGACGAGGTCGCCGAAGCCGCCTCCGCCGTCGACGAGCGCGTCGGTCCAGGCCGACAGCGCGCCGTCCGTCGTGAAGACATGGACCAGGCCGACGGCGATGACGACCGCGTTGAGAGCCAGGAAGACGGCGACCAGCGGGATGGCAACACTGACCGCCTCACTGAACCCGAGCAGGAAAACACCTCCCAGGATCAGCAGCAGGCTTACGGTCAGGGCGACCTCGTGGCCGTGGAGGACGGCAGGGAAGAAGGGGTTCTCCACCACGTGGACGGAGGCGTCCGCCGTGGACAGCGTGATGGTGATGATCCACGAGGTGGCCACGAACCCGAGCAGGACCAGAACGAACAGCTTGCCCCACCAGAACGGCAGCAGATCCTCCAGCATGGCGACCGATCCGGCGCCGTGCGGGCTCTCCTTGGCCACCTTCCGGTACATCGGCAGCATCCCCAGCAACGTCAACGCCACGATCAGCAGCGTCGCCAGAGGAGACACGGCCCCGGCGGCCAGCGCGGCGATCGCCGGCACGTAGGCCAGACTGGAGAAGTAGTCGACCCCGGTCAGGCACATCACCTTCCACCAGGCATGCGGCTCGGCATGGCTCTCCCCGGCCGCCGGCCCGACCGGCTGGACCCGGTGACGCAGCAGCCACCGCGCCGCCTTGCCCGTCGGCGGTGTCCGCAGAGCTGGACTGTCCACCGACTCCGGCATTATCGGCCGGTTGCCACCACTCATGTCCCCCATGCCCCTTCCTTGTCTGACCACCGAATCGGTCGCAGCAGCCACCGCACTGACGGCACCGCAACGATCACCGAGTATGCGGCCTCCCGACCCCGCCACCCAGTGCCGGGGCACGTATGAGCCAGCCGACGGCCGAACTGTACGTGCGGACAGCGGTGCTGACCGAATTTCCATGGGACGGGAAGGCACCCATTTGGCGGAGCGGGGGCCTTGTTCGATGTACGGGCCGGTCGGTGGTCAGGAGCATCATGCGACCCGTGATCCGGTGAGCACCGGGGGACGAGCGGCCCTGGGTGTTGCGCCAGACATTGCGGCAGATGTTGCGCGGCCCCTCACAGTGTCTTGGCGTCTGCCACCGGGAAGATCAGCCCAGCCCGGCGCCTGGCCTTCACCCGGTTCGTCCGTCGGGTCCTGCTCCGCTTCCGCACTCTCGGGCTCACCGCGCCGGGACAGATCCTGCAAGGCTTGCCAGCAGACTTTGCGATCCTGCCGCAGGACATGCCGGACGAGTCGGAGGACACCGAGGCCGGGCGGGACCTGCCTGACGAGGTGATGCGCGAATTGTGCGCCCACCTCGACGAGTTGGAGGCTCAGAGCAACACCGAGGTCCGCGTGGCGACGGAGCTGCTGATCGACACCGGTCGTCGCCCTGACGAGATCAACACCCTTCCGATCTGGCGGGAGTCCGGAGTCGGCGCCCCCGCCGATTGTGAGGAACTCCCGCGGACGATCTCGCGCCTGGAACAGCAAACAGTCGATCTGCCGCGTCTTTGGAGGAGCGCGAGGCCGAACTGGAGGCTGCCCGGGCGGCCGACCGCGAGCTGATCCGGGCCTTGGACCAGAAGGGAGCCGCGTACCGCAAGGTCTGGCCGGCCCGGTCGTCCAGCTTGCGGTCGAGTAGCCCTTGGCCGCGCAAGGCGCGCTCTGGCGGGGCGCCCCCGCTTCGACCGCCGTCGCGAGGCGACCGGCGCGGCCGCGACCGATCTTGCGCGGCCCGAGCCGCAGCAAATACTTGGCTAGCCACGTTTTTGCTGTACGGTGTTTATGTGTCCAGCCACCTAAATGGGTGGCGACACGAGAGGAGTCGTCATGAAAGCCATCCTGTTCGACCGTTTCGGAGGCACGGAAGTGCTGCACGAGGCGGACATCGAGATCCCGCAGCCTGGCCCCGGCCAGGTCCGCGTCCGCGTCAAGGCGGCCGGGCTGAACGCGCTGGACGGCAAGATCCGCTCCGGGGCACTGGAGGCCGTGTTCCCCACGCCGCTCCCCTCCGTCCCCGGTCACGAGCTCGCCGGCGTGGTGGACGCCCTGGGCGAGGGCGTGCGGGACGTGCAGGTGGGTGACGAGGTGCTGGGCTGGTCGGACACCGGCTCGTACGCGGAGTACGCGCTGGCCACCACCGTGGCCCCCAAGCCCGCCGGCCTCGACTGGCAGCACGCGGCCGCGCTGCCGGTGGCGGGCGAGACTGCCGAGCGGGTCCTGAACCTGCTCGGCGTCGCCGCCGGGGAGACCGTGCTGATGCACGGCGCGGCCGGAGCGGTCGGAACCCTGGCGGTCCAGCTCGCCACCGCCCGCGGAGCGCGGGTCATCGGCACCGCCGGCCCCGCCAACCAGGACTACCTCACCGCGCTCGGCGCCACCGCGACCCTCTACGGCGAGGGCCTGGTCGAGCGGGTCCGCGCGCTCGCCCCCGACGGCGTGGACGCGGTGTTCGACCTGGCCGGGAAGGGAGCCCTCGAGGACTCCATCACCCTGCGCGGCGGCACCGAGCGCATCGTCACCATCGCCGACTTCCGCGCGCACCAGCTCGGCATCACCTTCGCCAACGGCCCCCAGGAACGCTCGGCCACCCGCCTGGCCGCCCTGGCCCAGAACGCCGCGACCGGCAAGGTCGTCACCACCGTCACCGCCTACCCGCTCGACCAGGCCGCCACGGCCCAGCAGGTCAGCGACGCCGGGCATGTCCGGGGCAAGCTCGTCCTCACCCTCGACTGATCACGCCCGCCTTTCCCGCCACCAGCCCCCTATCCGGTCATCACCTGCTCGTCACCGCACCGAAGGACTCTTCATGCTGCACTCCCTCTGGACACCGACCACCGTCGGTGCCATCCCCCTCCCGCACCGCCTGGTCATGGCCCCCATGACCCGTGACCGTTCCACCCCGCAAGGCGTACCGACCGAGCTGAACGCCGAGTACTACGCCCAGCGGGCCTCGCACGCGCTGATCATCACCGAGGGAACCCAGCCCTCCGCCGACGGCCAGGGCTACCTCCTCACTCCCGGCATCCACAACGACGAGCAGATCGCCGGGTGGCGCAAGGTCACCGACGCCGTGCACGCGGCCGACGGACGGATCGTCATCCAGCTGATGCACACCGGACGCATCGCCCACCCCGACAACACCCCCCACGGGCGCCCGCCGGTCGCCCCCTCGGCTATCCGGCCGCAGGGCACGATGTTCACCGCGTCCGGGCCCCAGGAGATGCCGACCCCCCGTGCTCTGTCGACGCAGGAGGTCGCGGCGACCGTCGACGACTTCCGCCGCGCCGCAGCGGCCGCCGTCGCAGCCGGCGCCGACGGCGTGGAGATCCACGGCGCAAACGGCTACCTGGTGCACCAGTTCCTGTCCGACAACACCAACCAGCGCACCGACCGCTACGGCGGCTCCCTCGACAACCGCATCCGCTTCGCCGTCGAGGTCGCCGCTGCCGTGGCCGACGAGATCGGCGCCGACCGCACCGGCCTGCGCATCTCCCCCGGCAACCCCTACAACGACATCACCGAGTCCGACACCGCCGAGCTGTACCCGGCGCTCCTGCGCGCCCTGAGCCCCCTCGGCCTCGCCTACCTCCACATCCTCCACGCGGGCGACGACGCGCTGCTCGGCACCCTGCGCGCGCTGTGGCCGACCACGCTGATCCTCAACCGGGCCGGCACCGATATGCCCACCCGTGCCAAGGACGTCGACAACGGCACGGCCGACCTCGTCTCCGTCGGCGCCCTCGCGCTCGCCAACCCGGACCTGGTCGAGCGGCTACGCTCTGACGCGCCGCTGAACACCCCCGACCCGGCGACCTTCTACGGCGGCGGAGTGGCCGGCTACACGGACTACCCCACCCACACCGTCTGAGGAACCGAACCATGCCCGCCCCCACACCCCGCATCCCCACCACGGCCAGCGAGGGGCCGATGAGCTACGCGATCTTCCAGCTCGCCCGCGCTCACCGCGCCCGCGCCGCCGCCATGCTCCGCGAGATGGACCTGCATCCCGGCCAGGAACTGCTGCTCATGCAACTCCTGGACCGGGACGGCCAGACCCAGTCCGAACTGCTCGACAGCGTCGGCCTGGACCACTCCACCGTCTCCAAGTCCCTGCGCCGCATGCAGGACGCCGGCCTGCTCGTCCGCGAGCCGGCCGCACACGACCGGCGGGTCATGGTCGTCCACCTCACCGACAAGGGCCGTGCCATGCGCGAGCCCCTGGCAGCCATGTGGCGGGCCCTGGAGGAGACCTCCGCACGGAACCTGTCGGCGCAGCAGGCAGAGTCCTTCGTCCGCACCGCCTACGCCATCGCCGACGCGATCAACAGCCGCGCTCTTCCGCCGGCAGAGTCCGAGTAATTCACCTCGGCGTGCACCCCGGTTCCCGCCTGGAGTGCGAATCGTTTCCGGCGTTCCTGCGAAGTGGACAGAGCCAGGGAGAGCGGGGATGAGCGGGGCCTCAGCGTCAGGGGCGAGCGCGAGCCGTCCCGGTGCAGGCAGCAACACCTCTCCCACGGGGATGTCGAACCCTTCCCGTCGTCGGCCGGTCGCACATCGAGGACGGCCGCATCACCCGCGTCCGGGTCACCGTCGACCTCCACAAGCTCCTGCAGGCCGGCGGTGGACCGCGCCGCGGATCCGCCCATCACAGGCCCCGCCCCTCGAGCAACCCGGGCCGACGGCGCCCACGTCGGCGGCCACCCAATCCCCCCACTCCTGACCTGATGGAAAGTGAGACCCCCATGACCACCGCCCTCCCCGTCCTCGTCGTCGGCGCGACCGGCTCCCTCGGTGGCAAGGTCGTCGACGAACTGCTGGGGCGCGGCAAGAACGTCCGCGCCCTGGTCCGGCCGGCCACCGACGCGAGCAGGCTCGAAAACCGGGGCGTCGAGATCGCCCGCGGCGACATGCTCGACCTCGACTCGCTCGTCGCCGCCATGAACGGCGCCGACGCCGTCATCACCACCGCCGCCGGCTACACCCGCGGCGGCAAGAACGCGCACGACATCGACACCGTCGGCAACGCCAACCTCGCCGAAGCCGCCAACCGCACCGGCATCCGGCGGTTCGTCCTGACCAGCATCCTCACCAGCGACCAGACACCCCAGGTCCCGCACTTCTGGCACAAGAAGCTCGCCGAGGACAAGCTCGAACAACTCGGCGTCCCCTTCGTCGCACTGCGCCCGGGGGCGTTCCTCGACCAGGTCGCGAGCATGGCGGGCGACCCGGTCGACAAGGGCCGCATGATGTGGATCGGCAAGACCACCGTCCCCCTGACCTTCGTCCACACCTCCGATCTCGCGGCCTACCTGGCAGCTGCCGTCGACGCCGAGGCCAAAAACGGTGAGCGCATCGACATCGGCTGGGACCGCCCGGTCAGCATGCGCGAGATGGCCGACCTGATGGGCAACCGAGCCGGAAAGAAGATCAAGGTGTGGGCCGTACCTTCCGCCGTCGCCCACGCCGCAGGAGCCGTCGCTGGCCGCTTCATGCCCCTGGTCAAGGACATGGCCGCGATGTTCGGCTGGTTCGACACCGGCCGCTACGTCGCCGACCCCCGCCGCCAGGAGCAGCTGTTCGGCCCCGTCCCCACGGCCGAGGACGCCCTCGCCCGGTACACCGACGAGCTGGGCACGGCGCAGCACCGGTGACGGCCCGGCATCCCGGTCCCGCCGCAGTGCGTGGCGCCGGCCATGGAGAAGTGGGGCCGGGGCGTGCGGTACATCAACACGCGCTCCTGACGAGCACCTTCAGCAGCCCGTGCGAATGCCCCGAAAGCCCGGACCGAGCCCGCGACGCCTGAGCGGCCTGCGCGCCGGGCCGCGCGCAACGGGCACCGACGCCGCGCCGTCTCGCCCGGGCGGCGGGTCGTTCACAGCGATGGCCAGGCGCCGGCGCGCCTCGGCGGTAGCGGCTATCACCGCGGCGAGGGCCTGCGCGAGTTCCTCGTCGGCGCCGCCAAGGGTCTCGGTGGGGGTGTCGATCGCGTCGAGGACGTCCTCAGCGGCCACCGGGCTCCAGCCGGTCGGGCCTGCGAGGTCCGCGAGATGGCACGCGCTCTCGACCGTCTGCTCGGCTGCCTTCTCCACCCCGGCCCCGGCCCGCGCAGACAACTCCATGACCACACAACGAGCGTTCCACTCGCAAGGGACCGGCGCGCAGTGTCACACGAGAAGATCGCCTCACCTGCCCCGGCGCCACATCTACCGCAACGCCTGCCGCCGCACCGACAGCGATTGCCCTCGATCGGGTGAACACGCCGGAGAGGGGGAAACCTCCGGGACCACCGGCGCATAGTGCCAGGCATGAAACCGATCAACGAAGCGCACCTGTCGGAGTCGGGCCTGTCGTTGTCCTTGTACGGAGGGGCTGGCTGAAGCCGCTTGCTGGGCTGCCGAGTTGGAATCGGTGTTTGCTCGGGTGGCGGGCAGGTTCGCTCGGGCAGATCTGCGGTGGCGGATGCGGGACCACGTCCGCGGTCTGCTGGGGCGAGCGACCACCAAGAACGGCTGGCAACTCGCGGAATGGGCGGGTCACCACACCCCTGACGGCTCCCAGCGGCTGTTGAACAGCAGCGTCTGGGACGCAGACGCTGTGCGTGACGATGTGCGTGATTACGTAGCTGAACGGCTTGGACCAGGTGGTGTGTTGATTCTCGACGACACCGGGTTATCAAGAAGGGCACCACCTCGGCCGCCAGTACACCGGCACTTCGGGCAAGATCGACAACTGTCAGATCGGAGTGTTCGCCGCCTACGCCACCAGCTTGGGCCGGGCTCTGGTGGACCGGGAGCTCTACCTGCCGAAAGCCTGGACGTCTGACTGTGACCGCTGCCGGGCGGTGGAAAACGCTGATGAACGAGGCTTCGGGACCAAGGGCGAACTGGCCCGGGACATCGTCCGCCGCTGCATGGCCGCCTGCCTGCCCGCCACGTGGGTCACCGCCCACGAGGCTTACGGACAGGACTGGAACTTCCGTCGCCTGCTCAAACAACGCGACGTCGGCTACGTGGTCGCGGTGCCCAAGTCCCAGCAGATCAGATCCCTGGCCGGGATCTGGCGCATCGACCAGCTCATCGAGGAAGCACCCCCTTGATGCCTGGCAGCGACTGTCCTGCGGTGAGGGGGGCCAAGGGGTCACGGGTCTACGACTGGGCCGCGGCCAAGCTGCCCACCAACCTGATCTTCGATCCGGATCCGCCGACCCATCACCGCTGGGTAATGGCCCGCCGCAGCCTCTCCGACCCCGGCGAAATCGCCTACTACCTCGCTTACGCACCCGTCGGCATAGAGCTTGCCGAACTGGTCCGTATCGCCGGCTCCCGCTGGGCGATCGAGGAGTGCTTCCAGGCCGCGAGGAACGAGTGCGATCTGGACGAGTACGAGGTCCGCCGCTACATCGGCTGGTACCGGCACATCACCCTGTCCATGCTCGCCCACGCCGTCCTGACCGCACTCGCAGCGCAGGCCGACGGCGAGGCAAAGGGGGCTGCAGAAACGGATCAGCCCCCGTCCCGCTCACCGCGGCAGAGATCCGGCGACTTCTGGACGCTCTCCTGCCCCGTCCGCGAGCCGACCGCGATCCCGTAATCCACGCACTGAATTGGTCGGCCTGAAGAAGACACCGCCAAGCCATCGCCCGCCGCTGCCACTACCGAAAACGCAGCTCAGGACACGAACCGCTGCTGGAGTACTAAATGAAGCGGATCTCGGCGGGCTATCGGCCGCCTGCCTTGGTCGGACCCAGAGTCGGAGCACGCCGTCGTGCTTCAAAGCCGTTCCGGGAGCTCAGCATGTTGAGTTACCGTCATTCCGAATAGGGCACCCTGAGCTTGGCCCAGGACTTTGCTCCCGGCCAGCCGTCCGCGTCCGCACCCTGGTACCCGAGCTTCCGCTGCCACCTGGCGTAGGAGTCACGGTGGTACGTCGTCCACCGACGTCCGCTGAGAGGGTGGGCCGAGGGTGGGCCGGCCGGACCAAATTCGGTGCATCCCTCTTCGGCCAGGCGCATCGCCATCATCCTGATGATCGGGCTACTCGGCTCGCTTTTGAACCACTCGGAACCCGGAAAGGGAACGTAGCCGTCTTCTGTACTCATGCTTGCATGTTAGGCGTATCCACCGTTGCCAGCATGTTCACACCTTTGCGACTAGGTAAGTTCATGCGATTGGCGGATGTCTGGTGATCGTTACCGGGGCATCCAACTCGGCCGACAAGCTGGGCTACTGGTACGGCGCAACTCCGGTTCCACAGATCGCACTTGCAGCACCTCCCGCGAAGATTCCCATGCCCTTCGAGAAGGCCTTCCGGTATTCCCCATCTCCGATGGCCTGCATCATTTCCACTCCGTCTTGGACGTCATTGACGCGGCCGTACCACTTGCCGACCTCGTCCAAGCTGAGCAAACCCGCTCGGGTCGGTTGGGTTGACGGGGTCCGCCACCGGCGTAGAGGCAGGTGCTCTTCAACTACCTGACCTTTCTCGGCCCCGCCGCCGCATCTGCTGCTACAAACGACTTGTCCGCCTCACCACGTACGACACGGTCTTAGTTGTCGGGTCGCGCCAGGTGATGGTGCTCTCGCCGGTGAGACGGCGGGCCATGAGATCGGTCATGGCGCGGTGGATCATTGCTTCGGAGCGGGCCGGGAGGGTTTCGTAGTCGCGGGCCAGGCGGCGGTGCAGCATCAGCCAGCCGTAGGTCCGCTCGACCGCCCACCGTTTCGGTATCGGGGTGAATCCCCTGGTCCCAGGGGTGCGGGCGGGGATTTCCATATCGATGCCGAGGGTGACGGCATGCTCGACGACACGCTTGCGGTAGCCGCCGTCGACCCACACTTTGCGGACGCCGGGATGGTCGGCTGCGACCTGGTCGAGCAGCTTGGTGCCAGCCACGAAGTCCTGCACGCCGGCCGCGGTGAAGCACCGCGATCAGGAGGCCGATCGCGTCGGTCACGATGCTTCGCTTCCTGCCTACGATCTTCTTGGCGTTGTCCGTGCCCTGACTCGCGGCGGGGACGCTGGTGGAGGTCTTGACGCTCTGTGCGTCGATCACGCACGCTGACGGCTCCGCGTTCCGGCCTTCCTGCTGTCTCACCAACTCCCGCAGCAGGCCGTTGAGCTGGGCAAAGATGCCGTCGGACTGCCACTTGGCGAAGTAGCCGTAGACCGTGTTCAGTTCGGAAATCATGGGGCAGGTAGCGCCACTGCACCCCGGTGCGGTCCAGGTACAGGATCGCGTTCATGATTTCGCGCAGATCATGCTCGGGCGGCCGACCGAAACCCAGGGCCCGGCCGCGACGCTCGTAGCACCATGCGGACCGTACCGGCTCGATCAACTCCCAGCGGGCATCGGACAGATCACTCGGATACGCACGACGGTCGGTCATGACCTGGACGTACCGCCGGTCGGGGGGCGTGCGCCCAGGCGTGTGTCCAGCCTCAATGAAGCCCGCAACGGATCCGGGCGTCCTGGAATGAGACAGGCGCAAGCCGATTCCTGCCCCAGTTGCCACACCCCCTGCCTCGGCACACACGACCAGCCTGGCGGCCCCACCCGCACCAATACCTCAGTGGGCGCAATAGCGAATACACCACCTCACACAAGATGAAAACGACCTCTCAGCCACGGCTACACCCCTCTCGCAGACACCCGCCGCGCCCACGCCAGCCAGCACCATGACATGCACCCTGCTGCACATCGACCGTGCCGCCTGCTCCAATCAGGACGGCGACAGCATCGCCGATTCAACTTTCCTATCGTCAATTCAACTTTCCCACTATTCAACATTCCTTGGGTACGTGAGGTGCCTACTATTCCATTTGAAGAGCTGTGAATGGACACCCGAGATGCCGGTGGGGCTGACCAGTGTTAGCGTGATTTATGTGCATATCCGTGTGCCACCTTCGGGGCAGATCGCCGACCTCAACGGGTTTGCCAGGGGAACAAGCAGGCGCGTCATGAACGCGATGTGGCCCCAAAAAGATCTGGGTCCCAGGGATATGCCGTTGGGCCGACAAATGGGTGCCGCCAGGAAGTGGCAACTCGGGAAAGCGCGGCCTTTCATCAGACGAGCGAAGAGAGGGTGTGTTGAGTGATGATGAACGTGCCGGACGAGTTTGGCGTCGGTGAGGTCGACGGCGCTCTGTCGGAGTACCTGCCGGGTGAGGCGGGCGAGCCGACGGGGCGTTACGTGCTGACCTTGGCCGATGACGTGGTGGGCGATGCGAACGCGATGAAGGCGACATGCCAGTCAGTGGCCGGGGTGTCGAACGTCGTGGAAAGTCGCGAGCTGTCCGAGGGCGCCGCTGAGATACATGAGCTTTCCGAGTCGGATGCCGTGCTGTATCCCACGCTCGGGATCGCGGTGGTGGCCGGTGCGGAGGACCGGTTGGAGGCGTTGAGCACGGCGGCGGCCGAGGACGAGCGGATCGAGGCAATGGAGCCGGAGCTGACGGTTCACACGCTGCAGCAGCCGGGGGTGCTCGCGACGGACTACCTCCGGGGGTATCGAGACGCGGCGAACGAGCTGTATGAGCAGGCCAGCAACGGCCACGCTGCCAGTGTCGCGGTGGAGGCCGTCGCGCCGTTGTTTGCCGACACGGCGGCGTCTACTTGGGGCCTGCAGGCCGTACGGGCCAACACGTCCCGGTTCAGCGGGCGGGGGGTGCCAGTCGCGATTCTGGACACCGGATTCACGCTGCGCCACCCCGACTTTGCCGGCCGCCGCATCACGAGCAGATCGTTCATCTCCAACCAGACACCGGAAGACGGTCACGGTCACGGCACACACTGCACCGGCACCACGTCCGGGCCGCAGCGCCCGCCGGGGGGCACCCGCCGCTACGGCATCGCCTACAACGACAACATTTTCATCGGCAAGGTTCTGAGCAACCAGGGCACCGGAACCGATGCGCAGGTCCTGGCCGGCATGGAATGGGCCGTGAGCAACCGCTGCCGGGTCATTTCCATGTCCCTCGGATCCAACGTGCCCACTGTGTCGGCGGCCTATGAGGCGGCCGGTCGGCGGGCGCTGGCGAACAACTGCTTGATCATTGCCGCCGCCGGCAACAACGCCGACCGCAACAACGGCAGATTTGGGTTCGTCGGCAGGCCGGCGAATAGCCCGTCCATCATGGCTGTCGGCGCGGTAGACTCCCAACTGCGCATCGCGAACTTCTCGGCGCGTAGCAACCCGGTCGCCGGCGGCCAAGTCGACATCGTCGGACCCGGCGTGAATGTGTACTCCTCGTGGAAGATGCCCGACCGGTACCGGATCATCTCCGGCACCAGCATGGCCACCCCCCACGTGGCGGGCTGCGCCGCGTTGTGGGCGCAAGCCACCGGCGCGGGCGGAGCCTCCCTGTATGCACTGCTCATCCGGTCCGCGCGGCGGCTTCCCATCCCCTCCGTGGACGTGGGCGCGGGCCTGGTGCAGGCCCCCCAGTAGTCACGCCCCTCGGTTGGCCGGCGGCCCCGCCGGCCAACCGGCACAGGCCCTGCGGCCGCGTGAATATCCGACCGCTGACGTCAGGAGCCAAGCGGCATGGACCAGGACATCACGGTCACCATCGAGGACGCTCATCAGGAACGTACCGAGGCGGTTGCAGACCAACTGCGGGCCGCCGGAATGCAGGTCCGGCAGGTCCTCCCCACAATTGGCGTCATCACTGGGACGGTGCCAGAAAGCCAACGAGACGCAATCGTCAATGTGCCTGGTGTTGCTCATGTAGAGGCACAAGAGGTATTCCATATACCACCCCCGGACGCTGGCACTCAATAGAGCGGGTTATGAGAAACCCAACACCGTCAGACCGTGCGCGCGTCACCCATTGTCCTGGAAATACATTCGCCGCAAACCCTCTGCCACTATCTCCAGCAATTGCCGCTCGGTGGCGCCTTATTCCTCAGTCATAACAGGACGCGGCAACCTGGCGCGACAATGCCGCCATCAAAGGAACGCAGGCATGAATGCTAATTCCGCCAGAGCCTTGAACGCCAGGCGGAGGAGTCAGCCACCGGGCGGATATCGGGTCCGCTATTTTTTCCTGCGGCGGCTTGAGCGGGCCAGGATCTGGTCGGCCCAGTCCACTAACTGTATGGCCTTCATACTGCTGATCGAAGGCACCTACAAGATCGTCGCGGCGAGTCCCGACGGGGACTCCGTCCGCTTCTACCCCCACCACCCAGACGAGTGGGACCTGCTGCGCGGGCGACGGGTGCGGCGCAACCGCAGCGGCGGCGCCCAGCTTCGACTCGACGGCATCGACACCCTGGAGACCCACTATCGCCCGCCCCGCGGCCCCGAACTCCACCAGCCCGCCCCGTTCGCCGACAAGGCGGGCGACGAGCTGCTGTCCTGGCTCGGCATCGACGACGTGCAGCGCAACGCCAGCGGCGTCGTCACCCACAGCAGCCCCGAGTCAAGGCGCACCGTTGACGACCGCCACGACGAAGAGGTGGGTCAGCGTGAGCCAATCGTTCAGCATCGCCACAGCGACCGTGGCGATCGCGAGGGCAGGTGCCGCCTCGCACCGCAGCAGCACCAGACGCCGGTCCCACCCGTCCACCCATACGCCGGCGGGCAGCGACAGGATCACGGTGTCCGCGAAACCGATGTCACCCACCAGTCCGGGCTCGTCCGGGAGCTGCGGCCGGCGCACCTTCCACCCGGCCTCATGGAACTCCCGCGGGTTGTCCTCGAACCAACCGTTGCGCGTCGTGCTCGCCGTCAGGAGATGGTGAGCCTGGGAGGGCCTCCCGCGTTCCGCAGCGCACACACGCCGCCGTCCCGCTCGAAGACGATGGCCTTCACCACGTCGGTCGGCCCGGTTCACCGCCGAGCTTTCACATCACTGTTCTCCCCCGTCGAGGCTAACGTCTCGTGCGCGCCATACTTGCTCGACGTGCTGTTCTTCCGAGGGGGAAACCGACCGTGTCCAGCGATGCCACTGTGACCGCCCTTGTCCTCGTGGGGGTGTGCAACCTGTTCCTGGCCCTCAACACCTGGTCCCGCCGGGGTATGTGGGATTCGGACCGAGACCTGATGCCGAAGTGGGTTGCATTGATGAACGGCCGGGCGGCGCTGAACTACCAACTGGCGGCCGCTGTGTTCGTCTTCGGACTCGCGATCGTCTTCGCGTAGAACCGATCCGAGTTGGGCAACGGCCGTGCCTTACGTTTCGTCCAGCGGACGGCGCCATCCGGCTGCCGTGCACGCGGGGCTTGGCCGCTGCAGGTGCTCGGTCGCCGTCTGGTTCCAGCGCCCAGCTCGGCGCGGTAGCGGGGCAGGGCGAGCGCGATCCCGGCCCGAGACGGCGGGAGGTCCGGGCAGCAGTACATCGCCGTCCGCCCGTTGCTGCGGATGACCGCGCGCTGCACTCGCTTCCACAGGCCCGGCGGCGGCCGGTTGCGCGGCTGCCCGTAGCAGTCATCCCGGGTCTGCACCAGGAGCCTGAACGACAGTCGCGCCAACGACCGGCCGCTCAGGTACCAGGTGCGGGCGGTGGCGCCGTCCTGGGCGATCCGCTGGAAGACGAGGTACCGGCCGACAGGCAGGCGTGTGCAGTCGAAGGGCGTTCAGCCGCATCAGGTGCTCCTCGGGGTGTTGCGGCGCAGCCGGAGGCGGCGCAGCTCGGCGTCCTGGGTCTTTTCCTCCACGCCTCCCCCGGTGGCCGGGCCGCAGCCTCGTCCCGCTCGGCGGCCGCCAGCCACCGCCACACCGCACGCTCCCGCACCCCGAGCACGTCCGCCGCCGACCTCACCTGCCCAGTGGTGAGCTTCCCCTCCCGCCGCAGGGCCAGCAGACAGCGCACCGCCACACGGCGCAACGCCCGAACCGACACATCCGGCAAAGCCCCACTCGAATCACCACCCACCCCTTCCGAGGTCGGGTCCTGCTCTCCCTGATCCGCGCCCCCGAGCACACCAACACCCATCAGCCAGCGGTCAGAACTCACGGAACTGCAACAGCGTCACCCTTCATGCAATAACGCCCCGGGGACATCGACACCCCACACAAATCTCGCCAGCAAGCTCGCGACTGATTCTTGCGGGTGACCGCTGAAGGGGTGGCCATGGCGTGCTCGAACTGACGGGGTGATCTCGTGGTTGACACCAAGTGGCCAGGCCGAAGGGCCTGTGACAGTCACAGTGTCGGCAACTGTCACCCATCAACTGTCCCAAAAACGAGAGATCGCATCGTACGCGTCGTGCGCGGCCTGGCGGGCGGCCAGGGGGCTGTCGGCGATGCCGACGAAGACGTGGATGCGCCTCACCGAAGGTACCCGGGATGTTGCCTGCCGGGCCAGTGACATTGCCTACTGGAGGCCGGGGCGGCGCCGAGCACTACGGGTGTTCAGGCGAGGGAACCAGGCGCTCTCACAAGCAGGGTGGGGACAGTTGCTGAAACGCGTAGCAAAGGAAGGAGAAGATCGTCCTGGGGACCAGTCCCTGCCTGGTGACGGTGCTGGTGGCAGTGTCCCTGATCTGTGCCATCCACTGCTCGTCCAGCGGCCGGTACCCAGAACCGGACTCGCCTCCAGCGATGACCCAGTCGATCCCGGCCAGCTCCGGCCCGTCCAGCGGCCCGAGCGGTGACTCGCAGATGGTCCTGGGGCCTTCTGCTGCTGCCGGTCGACGACTGCAACGTGCCGGTGCAACGCACTACTGGGTTTCAGGCCTGTGATTCTCCCCGAGGCCGGCCTGGCGGGCGCGGACGATGGCCTCCGCGCGGCTGGAGGCCTGTAATTTGGTCAGGATGTTGGAGAGGTGATTGCGTACTGTCTTCGGGCTGAGGACCAGGCGCCGTGAGATCGCCAGGTTGTCCAGGCCCCGGGCCACGAGGTCCAGGACCTCGTGCTCACGCGCGGTCAGTTCGGGCAGTGCCACCGCCGGGTTCGCGGAGCGCGTGCCCGTCAGGTGGGCCACCGCCCGTGAGGCCACCGCGGGGCCGAGGATCACCTCGCCGTTGGCGACGGCGCGTACGGCCCGTTCGATCTCGGCGGGAGAGGCGCCCTTGAGCAGATAGCCCCGGGCCCCGGCCCGCATCGCCGCGAACACCGAGTCGTCGTCGTCCAGCATCGTCACCACCAGGACCGCCGCGTCCGGCCGAACGCGCAGGACCTCGCGCGTGGCCTCCACACCTGAGGGCGTCCGGTCGCCCAAGTGCAGGTCCATGACGACGACATCGGGCCGCTGGGCCTGGGTCGCCGCCACGGCCGACGCCAATGAGTCGGCCTCCGCCTCCACCCTCAGCCCGGGAAGTGAACCGAGCAGCGCGCTCATGCCCATGCGGAAGAGCGGATGGTCGTCCACGACGATGATCCGGACCGTTGCCGCCTCGGTCGAGTCCCGCTCAGCGTTCTCACTCATGTCGCCCTGTCCCCCTCCAGCTCATCCCCGTTCCCCCGCAGCCGGGAGGCAGGTCGCAAACGGCACGCGCAGCACGAGCCGGGTGCCGTGACTGCCCTCCCCCGGTCCCCAGTCGATCCGACCACCCAGAGCCTCGGCCCGTTCCCGGAGGGACTGGGTGCCGACACCGGGCCGGGCTCCGGGGGTGATTCCGTGGCCGTCGTCCTCCACGCTCACCGTCAGCACGTCATCGGCGTCCGGGCCGCCCCTCACCGTGACCGTGCAGGTACGGGCCCCGGAGTGCCGTACGACGTTGCGCAGCGCCTCCGCGACGACCGCGTAGACGGTGCCGGCCACCTCGCGTGGCACGGGACCGCCGTCCGCGCGGCCGGTGTCGCTGTCCGCGTGGACGACGACGGTCAGCCCGTCCGCCTCATGACGCATCACCAGTTCCCGCAGCGCCGGTACGAGGCCGAGCTCGGCGAGGACCGGCGGGACCAGGCCGCGGGCGAGGACGCGGACCTCCTCGACGCGGGCGTCGACCTCGGTGCGCAGCCGGGCCAGCAGCGGGTCGGCCGGTGAACCGGCCGGGAGCTGGTTGCGGGCGGCCGCCAGACCGAGTCCGATGCCGGCGAGGGCGGGCCCCAACTGGTCGTGCAGTTCCCGGCGCAGGGCCCGGCGCTCGTCGTCGCGGGCTGCTGCCAGCTTGCCCCGCGACTCGCGCAACTCCCGTGTGATGGCGGCCAGATGAACCGCAGTCGCGACCACGGGCGCCACCTCGTCGAGCGCCGTTCGGGCCCTCCGGTCGAGCCGTTCGCCGGGACGCGCCGTCACCAGCAGGGTGCCGGCCGCCCGTCGCCGGACGACCAGTGGCACCGCCAGCTGTTCCAGGCCCTCCGGGTCGCCCACGGTGACCTGCGGTGTGCCGTCCTCGTCGAGGACGTGCACCGAGCCGAGGTTGAAGGATGCGGCGATGTTCTCCGCCATGCCGGTGAGCGCCTCCTGAGGGCCCGGCGCGCTGCCCAGGTGGCGGCCGACCCGGCTGAGGGCGCCGGCCGCCGCCTCTCCGTGCACGAGCCGGTCGACGCGCCGCTGCAGCCAGGCGCGTGCCGGCTGGATCCCTGCCGCGGGCGCGGCCGTTGCCAGCACCCTGCCGAGCCCCCCGTCGCTCGGCAGGAGCAGACCCAGCACGGCCACCGTCAGGAAGTACCCGGCGACGAGCAGGCCGGTCAGCAGCCACCACACCAGGGCCCGGCTGACCACGAGGTCGATGCCCCACAGCCGCTGACGGAGGACCACGATCAGGACGGCCGCCGGGAAGAAGGCCTGGGAGGCCAGATGGGTCAGCGGCGTGAACAGCCGCAGCGCGGCGGTGCCCTCGTCCGCGAACAGCACCAGCGGCAGGAAGGTCAACGCCACCAGCGCCGTACCGATCGCCAGCCAGCCCAGGCCCCGTCCCGCCGGATCCCGCAGTCGGCGCCGTACCGCGTGTCCGGCGGCGACGAGCCCGAGCGCCACCACGCAGCCGAGCAGGGTCCGTTGCACGGGCACGACGAGGTCCGCCCACCCACTGTCGCGCACCGCCAGGGGCGCGATCGGCTCGCCCTCGGGCCAGGGCCACGGATCGGCCAGCCGTACGGCCACCAGCCCGGCGACCAGCACGACGCCCGCTCCGATGGCCGTCCGGACGGCGGGCGACGGGGCGTGTTCCGACACGAGATACGGCACGATCAGCACGAGCGCGAGCGTCCCCGGCACCCAGGCCGTGCCCTGCAGCACCGACCACGACGGCACCGACGCGCCGGGACCGGCGTCACGCGCCCACAGTGCCAGCACCTGGGCCGTGACCGCCGCGACGCCCCCGCCGACAGCGGTGAGCGCGACCAGCCAGGCCACCGGATGCGCGCGCCGGCTCAGCACGACGGCCGCGACCAGGCCGTACACCACCGCGTCCGAGGTGTCCACGACGAAGAACCACTGCGTCGCGTCCCACTCGGCGTCCGCCACTCCCATCAGGACCAGCGCCGTCAGCGCGAGCCCCCAGGACACCGCGAGCACGCTGACGGCGGGGAAGCGATGGCCCCCGCCGTCCGGGCCCTGCCGGGCCGTCATGCCTGTTCCCCCACGGGCCAAGGCTCCCAGCAGCGGCCGCGGTTGTCACCGCGCCGCCGCCGTCACCGCACTCGTACTGCGCCCGACGCAGAAGGAGCGCAGCGCACGTAGGACGTACGCGCGCTGCGCTCCCCTGTCTACGGTCGGTGCCCGATCAGCCTGGTGGTCACTCGATCGCGCGGCCCCGGCCGAAGGCGAACCCCGCGCCGAGGATGAGCAGGTACGGCACGCCCACGAACAGCGCCATGTACTGGAACGGCGTCAGCTGGGTGACCAGCAGCAGGAATCCGAAGATCAGGCTGACGACGCCGATCCAGCGGCTCACCGCGCCCTGCCGGAACGCCGCGACGACGAGCGCGGCGGCGGTGAGCAGCAGCCCCGACCACACCCACCCGTACGTGTTGATGTCGACGAAATCGCCGATGATCGTGTCAGGGTCAGTCTTGTCCGACATCCGCAGGTTGTGGAACAGCTCCGTACCCATTCCGGAGCCCACCAGGCTCATCACACCGACCAGCAGCATCCCCAGGTACGCCGTCGCTGGGACCAGGCTGCCCGCCGGGCACTGCCGGTCGAGCCGGCGGCGCAGTCCCGCGCCGAAGATCACCGCGGCGAGTGCTGTCGCGGTGAACGTCACCTGGAGGACGAAGACCCACCACATGGCGGAGCCGTCGAGCCGGTCGACCATGCGGGCGTTGTCGATGATGTCGGAGTCCTCGAAGGGGTACAGCGGCGTGGAGGCGACGAAGGCGACGAGGCCGCCGAGCGCCGTGACAATTCCTCCCCAGGCCCACCCGCGGCGTTCCGCGAGGGCGTGCGGGGGCTTCGGGACGGACCCCTGGCCGGTGTCAGCCGTGGACGGGTGTGAGAGCGAAGCAGACATGACGTTTCCCCCATGAATGGTGCCGCCCGGGCGCTGTCCGGCCGGGGCGTGTCTGACGTGCCCGACCACCGTGACGCGCCCGGTGTCCCGCGCGCATGGGGCCGGTGTCCCGTTCCGTCGGGCGGGACAGGCACCCACGCGAACTCGACCTGGGTGGCGGCGAACCTCCGGTTGTCGCTGCCGACGAGCTTGCCGCTCGCGTCGAAGAACAGTGGGTCGATGTGGGCACCGGCCCGTGACGATCTCGGAAGGGGAGCCGGTCACCTTCTGGTGCAGGCGGTCGCCCAGGTGCTCCCAGAGCAGAGCGAGTACCAACCCGACCCGGACGAAGCCCTGCCACTGCTGGTCGGAGCCCGTGAGCACCGCCTTGTCGGACTTGCAGGCCATGGAGCGGCCATCGATGGCCCGCAGGACGCGGTCCACGGCGGATAACGGCGCGGCCGGCCTCGTTGTGCAGGCATCTGATGCGGTCGGCCCACTGCCAGTTGACCACCATCACCACCAGGGTGATTACCGCGGCCGCCACCATGAGGCGTCCGTGAGTTGGGACCAGTGGTGGTCGCCTCGAGTCGAGGCGCGTAACGCTGGGCGGACTGGGTGCCCGTCCGTGCCGAGTCCGATCAGGACCATGGAGACAGGCAACGCCGTCTGCTGTTCGCCGGTGCCGGCGTCCCTGACGTCGAAGAGACGGGCTGCATGGTGCAGTGCCAGGGCCAGGGTGGGGCGGGCGGGCGTCGCCGGGGGTCCCGGGCCGGCGGTGAAGCGGAAGCGGGCGCGGATGTCGATGACGAGGCCGGTGGTGGTGTCGGCCTGACGGCGGGCGCTCGCGGATGCGTTCCTTCTCTGCGAAACCCTTCACCACGCTGCTCCCCTCGCTTGGAAAGCCACGAGCCTGCTACGGGCGAGCACCAGCTGACTTCTGTAGGACTGGGTCCCGGGCGGCAGGCGCTGCAGTCACCGGCCTGCTCACCACGGAACGGCGGGGGCATCCGCGGACGGGCTGGCCGTCCAGCGATGGAGACGGCTGCAACCCCTGCGGGCAGCTGCTCCTGGAGGAGGCCGTCGTCGCCTCGGAGCAGAGCGCCAGGCTCAGACCGAGCCCCTCGACATACTGGGTGGCCATCCAGGGGCGGTCGGCACCGGGGGCGGCATCCGGGAAGGCGGCCATCCGGACGCCGCAGTGCGGGGCAGCGTTTCGCGGCACGCTCGGTTGCCGACATCGCCCCGCCTCCCGGCCGAAGGCCGGGAGGCGGGGGCGTCAGCTCGGTGGGTGTCCTTCGGGGCGTGTGTCGGTCGCGCGGTCGCCGACGCGAGGGGCGGGGAGGAGGGCCTGCGCCTCCTCGCGGCGGAACGCGTGGGCGATGGCGCGTGCGTCGAGGCCCGCCTGGCGGAGGACGCCTGTCAGGGGATTGGTGTACCCGGCGAAGTACAGGCGTGCGGCTCCCGGCAGGGTCCTCGCCCCTACGGTGAGGGGCTGCCCGGCCTCGTCGAGTACGCCCAGGGACCCGACCAGGTCATGCAGACCGGGCCGGTAGCCGGTGGCGGCGATGACCGTGTCGGGGCGCAGTCTGGCACCGTCGGCCAGCAGCACGTCGGGACCCTCGAAGGCCTGAACCGCCGCGACCGGCTCGACCTGTCCGGACCTGACGGCGTCCACGAAGCCGTGGTCCAGCACCGGGTTGACCCCATCGCTGAGATTGCGTGTGTACAGGCCCGAGCGCGGTCGTGGCAGTCCCCACGAGGTCAGGTCGGGCACCGCGAGGCGTTGCGTGAGCATCGAGGTGCTGTCGCGCCACGCCAGCGGGAGGGCCTCCGTCAGCCGGCCGACGGCATGCCACCGGGCGCTGGAGCGGGGCAGGATGTTGGGCGGGGTACGGACCGCGATCCGTACCCGTCCGGCTCCGGCCCCGGCCAGGACGGCGGCGATCTCGGTACCGCTGTTACCGGCGCCGACCACCAGGACGTCCCGCCCGCGGTAGGGGGCCGGAGAACGGTAGTGGGCCGAGTGCAGCAGCGTGCCGGTGAAGGTCGAACGCCCGGGCCAGTCGGGGATGTTCGGGGTGTGGCAGCGGCCGGTGGCCACCACGACCGCACCGGTGGCCACCGTATCGTCGGGGATGTGGACGAGCCACTGCACTCCCGAGCGGTCTTCGGCCGGCTCGACGCGTTGCGCCGGGGTGGTCAGCCGGACGTCGAGCCGGTGGTGGGCGACGTAGCGCTCCAGGTATCGCACGTAATCGTCCCGGCTCACCCACGGGCCCGCCTGGCGCGGTACCGACAGGCCGGGAAGCTTCGAAGCGCCGGGAGGGGTGTGCAGGCGCAGATGGTCATAGCGCTGCGCCCAGCTCGCTCCCACGCGGTCCGACCGTTCCAGGACCACGGCCGGTACTCCGGAGCGGCGCAGCAGCGCGGCTGCCGCCAGGCCGTGGGGGCCGGCTCCGATCACGATCACGGGAGTGGCGACGTCTCGCATTGGTGTCGGGGGCATCGCCTCCTACAACGGCGGACCTCGGCTCACGTCACGGCCGGCGCGGGGGAGGCAGAACATGTGGAGTGGCGATGCGGCTGTTCAACAGGACGGCCGGAGGCCGCCGTTACGGCTGTGACACGGACTCGTTGGACACAGGCCGGGCAGTAGCGCGCCGGCTCGCTACACCTGTCCGATCCATCGAGGGGCCCATGTGCAGGCAGTGACGACGACGCGCCACCGGCCGCCGCTGCGGATCCGCGGAGTCTGCAAGGGGTACGGCGGCAGGCAGGTTCTGCGCGGCGTGGACCTCGATGTACCCGCCGGGACGCTGGTCGGAGTCGTCGGCGAGAACGGCGCGGGCAAGAGCACGCTGCTGCGGATCGCCGTGGGACAACTCGCGCCTGACAGCGGAACGGTGACGCGGACCGGGGCGGTGGGCTACTGCCCACAACGGACGGTACTGAACGGTGCGTTCACCGTCGGACAGCATCTGCGGTTGTTCCAGATGGCCTACCGGCTGCCGACGCTGGAGCGCGCCGGCGAGCTGAAGGAAGTGCTGGCGCTGACCGGCTGCCGACGACAGCCGGTAGGTGAGCTGAGTGGTGGAACGCAGCAGAAGCTGAACCTGCTGCTCGCCCTCATGCACGATCCGCAGGTGCTGGTCCTGGACGAGCCCTATCAGGGTTTCGACTGGGACACCCACCAGCGGTTCTGGACGCTGGCCGCCGATCTGCGTGACCGGGGCCGCTCGATCATCGTGGTTTCGCACCTGCTGCACGACCTGCACCACTTCGACGTGATCGCTCAACTGCGCCAGGGCCGTCTGCACTTGCAGGAGGCCGACCGTTGAGGCTGTCCTGGACGGCATTCACCGAGTTGCTGCGCTGCACTCTCAGGGGCCACCTGCGCAACCGGCTGGCCCTGGTTCTGGCGGTCGCGTTCATCCCCATCTGGATCGCCGTGGCACGCCTGTGCACCTCGGACCGAGTGGTGCGCATCTGGCTGGACGCCATCAGCGCCCCCGTCTCCGCCCGTGCCAGCCAGGTGGGCCAGGTGGCCAGCGCGCTGGGCGCCGTCACCATGGTCGCCGGGTTCATCACTTTCACGGAGACCTTCCTGTCCGGGCAGTTGGACCGCCGACTGCTGCTGGCCGGCTACCCCCGGCTGCCGATGCTGCTCGCCAAACTCGCTGCCGTCGCCCTCACCGCCGTCCTGCTGGCCTCCTACACCACGATCGTGCTGTCGATCTCGCTGCCCGTACACCATGTGGGCCCTCTGGCGCTGGGCCTCGCAGGTGCCGGACTCGTCTACGGCAGCATCGGCCTTCTGCTCGGCTCCCTGGTCCGGGGCGAGTTGGAGGGCTTCTTCCTCATCATCATGCTCAGCCTGGTCGACACCGGCTTGCAGAATCCCGTCTTCAACACACTCATGGATGTGGCAGGGGTGTCGGCTCTTCCTCTGTACGGCGTGAACCAGCTGGCACTGAGCTCAGCCCTCAGCGCCGACGTACCCTGGTCCCACGGCCTGCTCTCCCTCACCTGGTCCGCGGCGACCGGCGCCCTGGCGCTGCTGGTCCTCCACACCCACCGTCCCTCCCGCAACCCGTGGCGCCGCAGGATGTCAGCATCACAGCCCTGAACCTCCGAGTGCGGACCATGTGCGGCTGGTCGACCTGGTTCCGCAGCCACCGGCAGGGGCCAGACACAGGTCCTCGTCGGCATTCCCTTGCTTCGGTGTTCCGCTGCTTCCCGCGCAGGGGGCTCCGGGTTGTGGCCGGAGCCCCATCGCCCACGTCGAAAGGGGGACGATGTCCCGCACCGGGAGCCATTGCCGGAGCATCGGAACCTGGCGGGTGTGACCGGCGCCGTACTGGTCGGTCACTGCGGCGGTGCCGTCAAGGGATCGAGTGAGCCAATGAAGCGGTCCAGCCGAGACACGACTTGCCGCAGGACCTCGACCGACCCTGCGGCGTCGTCCGCAAGCTCCAGGCCATGGTCCGCCGAGGGCACTTCCAGGACATCGTGTCGCAGGGACGCAGCAATTCGTGAATCCCATAGCTTGTCGGCGCTTCCGCCGATGAGGAGGGTCGGCTCCATGGCTCGCCGGAGAGCCGCGGCCACGTGGTCGATGGTCAGGACCGGGGTGAGCCAGGCTGCCGGGATGTTCCTGTCAGCTGCGATGCCGCAGGCGAGGGAGCCCAGGGACTTGCCGACGACGAGCCGACAAGCCCCCGCCTCGGCTTCGATGGCCTCCGTGACCTGCCGCTCCACCCATGCGATCCGGTCGTCCACCGTGAAGTGCGCGAACCCATCGGGGATCTGCCACCACAGCTCCTGGACCGTCCAGCCGTGCTGGAGCAGGACACTCCGGGCGAAATGCAGTAGCGGCCTGGCGGGCGAGTAACCGACACCTGGAACGACAACTGCGACACGATCTCGGGCTCCGTCAAAACGGGTGGGCATGGCGAAGGGGACGGGATCAGACATGGCCGCAGACTACTAGTCAGCTGATCACGTTCTCCGACACGCGACCACCCACGACGTGCTGGCCTGCTGGTTCGGCGTGGACTGCTCCACCATCACCCGCGCCATCGGCGACGTGCGGCCCCTGCTCGCAGAGCGAGGCTGCACCGTCAGCCCCGGAGTGCGGCTGCGGACCCTGGCCGAGGTCGTCGACCACCTCGGCGCCAGCGGCATGGGATCATCGACGGCACCGAGATCCGGGTCCGGCGGCCAGCCGCCGGACGCATGGACGGGGACACGTTCATCTCCGGCCAGAGCAAGCAGAACGCCGTCAGGTCCATGGTGGTCACGGACGGCGACGGGGTGCTGTTCTGCAGCAACTCGTCAGGGGCCCGAAGGAGTCGTGATGACTGCCTCCGGGTCCGGCAACGGAGTCCCACGACAACAGGCGATCTCGGCGGACTACCTGTCGCCGGGAGCTCCGTGCCCCTCGCTTCCCCTCAACGCACGGCCTCGCGACCACGCTGACTGCCCGACCTCGGGTCACACCTCGAAAGACCACAGCAGGTTGGTGCTCTGCTGCCACGTCCACTGCTTGGTCACGGCCCCGGGGGTGGCCATGCCACCACCGTCGAGGACCAGTCCCGTGACGCGGTTGGCGATCGAGTACTGGCCCAAGCCGCGGTGGGTGATCCGCCACTGCTGGGTGGTACTACCGTCCCAGGCCTTCTGCCGGGCCGGGTCACCGTTGCGGGTAGAGCCCCAGCCGTCGGCGACCATGCCGTTGGCCCGGTTGACGAGTCTGTAGTAGCCGTTGCCGAGTTCGATTGCCTGCCACTGGAGATTGGCGTGGTCTATCGACTCCCACTGCTTCAAGTTCGAGCCACTGGCGACTTTGCCGCCGCTGTCCAGTGCCAGATGATTCGTGACGTTGGTCAGGCGGAAGTACCTGGCCGGGTCGAACATCACCTTCAGTGAGGCGATGACGTCATTGTTGCCAGTCACCCGGAGGTCGGGGGTGTTCGAGGTGAACGTCCAGGCGGTGCCGGTGAAGTTGTCGCCGGAGTAGCCCGTCACCTGGAAACCGTCGGGGACCAGGACGGAGGAGGCCGCGGCGGGCCCCAGACCGGCGGCGGACAGTTGGGAGGAGGTGTAGCTCCCCAGCGGCAGGACGGCGTGGGCACCTTGATAGCCGACGTTCTGGAACACCGTTGCGGAAACCCTCACGGGCATGCCCTGGACCTCGACGCAGACCACGGAGTCGTCAGCGTTCGGTGCGGTGGCCGGCACAGTGACGTTGATCTTGTCGGTGACGGTGTACGGGAGTGAGACCGAGGGGTTGTTCATCAGATAGACGCGACTGATCGTGTTGTCGATCGCCGGGATCTGGAGCTGGCCGTTCGTGGGCCAGGTGAAGACGTGGGCGAAGAGCTTGCCGTTCTTCTTGGTGACCCTCCCCCACGCGGGTTCCGTGGCGAACGGGCTGCCGCTGGTGCCGTGAACGCTGTCGCTGTACGTCGACATCCAGGAGGCCAGCCCGTTGAGGATCGTCCGGGATCCGGCGGTGACCGAGCCATCGCCCTTGGGGCCGATGTTCAGCAGGAGGTTGCCGTCCCGGGAGACCACCGTGACGAGCTCTTGGACGATGTCCTTGACGGATCTGTACGAGTTCTCGGCCCACTCGGCGTACCCCCAGGCGCCGTTCATGGTGGCGCACCGCTCCCAGGGCCGGCCCATCGGCTTGCCGGGTATCCCGAACTCCGCGACCGCGTAGTCGCCGAGACCGTGGTCCCGCTTGACCCGTTCGTTGACGATGAGGTCGGGCTTGCGGGCGATCAACCAGTTGTAGAGATCGACGCCGTCCGATGTCAGCCACCAGTCCTCCAGGGTGGGACTGGAAGGTTCGGCGAACCAGTCGCCGTCGAACCACAACAGCGCCGGGTCGTAGCGATCCAGGAGTTCCTGAAGCTGCGCCTTCATGTCGGCGATGTAGGCCGTGCGGGCGGCCTGCGAGGACATCGTGGTGAGACCGCTCTCGTGGCGGTCGGTCTGTGAGGGGTGGTTCCAGTCGAGTATCGAGTAGTACAGGCAGAACTTGATCCCGCGGCTCTCGCACTCGGTCTTGAGTTGCATCAGCGGGTCGCTCTGGATGCCGCCGAAGTCGTGCAGGTTGTACTGCTTGGTGCCGGTGGTGTCGGTGAACCCCGCGACGTTGGAGTCCCACATCGCATAGCCCTCGTGGTGCTTGGCCGTGATCACCAGGTACTTCATGCCGGCGTTCTCGGCCAATTCAGCGATGGCGGCGGCGTTGAACCCGGTCGGGTTGAAGTTCTTGGTGACCTGGGTCTGGTAGTTCGCCTTGTCCCACTGCTCACTGTCGAACGCCCACTCCCCATGGCCGAGGTACGAGTAGGACCCGAAGTGGATGAACATCCCCAACCTGGCCTGGTACCACCAGTCCATCTTGGAGGGGACGGTGTACGCCTCGGCGGTGACGGGCCACAGGACCTGCGGCAAACCGAAGGCGGCGATGCCTCCGGCCAGGGCGGCGGCCTTCATCAGAGAGCGCCTGCTGAGGGGGGCTGAGGACATGGTTCGGCTCCATGTGTCAGGGGGAGAGGAGGCAGGGCCTTACGAGCGGAACGTGGAGACATCGGATGGATTTATATGAGCAAGATGGCAGCCGCGTCTAGAGGCGGGACGAGAATCCCCTAAAGAAGGGGGCACCGGGTATCGAATGGCTGGAATACAGGGGAGACGACTACGCCGACGAGCTGCGCTAAACATCGGATCTCTTCCGAGAGATGCCGTCTAGACCACGAGCTTGAGCCCTCCAGGTACCGTCGGCTGCCGGCTGTGTCGATGCGAGAACAGTCTGGGGTGTGGAGAGTGGTCGGGGGGCGAGGGGCCCGCGACTCGGTGGCGGGCCCGGCCGGCCGTCGTGCCTTCCGCTGGCCGAGCGAGTGCCGCCGCTGGCCGTGTACTACCGCACGAACCTCGCGATGCGGCAGTTGGCACCGCTCTTCGGATGCTCACGTGCGACCGTCTGCCGCGTCATCCAGCGTCTGCGACCCTTGCTTGCGCTGGAGCCGGCGGCCAGGCCGGTGCCGGGCGTGGACCGGTTATGGATCGTCGACGGCACCCTGGTCCCGGTCCGTGACCGCGGGTGTCGGCATCGATGATGACCCTGCACATTCGCCGAGAACCAATCAACCGCGCCATGTACGGCGCCTTTGTTGGACCTCTTACGAGGTCTGCGGCCGGCGCTTCAGTGCTCGAAGACCGCCGTCGCCACCGGCACTGCCAGCAGTAGGCTGAGTCCGATCAGGGGGAGGCGGTCGAGCCACAGGATGGCGGCGAATTCGCGCAGTGTCGCGGCCAGCCAGTAGGCGGCGGAGGTCGGCGCGCCCACGACGTGGACGGGCACGCCGACGCGGCGGGCCAGCAGGGTCGTGCGGTAGACGTGGAAGCCGCTGGTGACCACCGTGGCACGGTGGCCGGCAGTGGTGCCGTCCACGAGGGCCGCGCTGAAGCGGAGGTTCTGCCCGGTGTTGACGGAGCGGTCTTCCCGAACGATCCGGTGGGCGGGCACTCCGCGTCCGCGCAGATAGTCGGCCATCGCGTCCGCCTCGGAGCGGACCTCGTCGTCGCCCTGGCCGCCCGAGACGACGAACACCACACCAGGGGTGTCCGGTGCGCGGGCGGCGTCGATCGCAAGGGCGCGCTCCAGCCTGCGGGTCAGCAGCGGGCCGGGCCGGTCGCCGTTGAGCCCGGCGCCCAGGACGACGACATGGGTGGTTCCCGGCAGGGGGGTGCTGCGGCCCCGGACGAACACGTAGCCGGCGAAGACGAGGAAGAGCAGAGTGAGGTATCCCGCGGCCGCGTTCACCGCGACCAGGAGGGCACCGAACGCCTCTCCGCCGACCGCGTGGAAGACCGCGTCGAGGCCGAGCACCGCCAGGAGCGCGCAGCCGACGGCCCCGGTCGCCAGCAGGGCTGCCTGCGGTCCGTAGCGCCGGACCAGGAGGACACCGTCGGCCAGCAGCAGCAGGCCCAGCGCGAGCGCCAGGAGCAGGGCGGCGACGGCGAGGACGGTGGCGACGGTCGGGTGGGCTGCCGCACTGCGACCGGCCACGCCGAGTCCGGCAGAGGTCACCGCGAGGCAGAACAGGACGGCGGTGGAGAACCGGTGCGGTGCCAGGAGGGCGTTGACGACACCGCCCGCGGCGAACACGACCGCGGCGAGGTACTCCGGGTACTCCGGCATGTGTCGCACCGCTCCGCTCTTCGCCCGCCGGGCCGCTGCCCGTACCCGCCCGCCTCTCGCCGCCGCGGGTTCCCGGACCCGGTACGGACGGCTGCCGGCCATCCTCCCAGACCTGCTGTGGTGCGCCGAACGCGGGCGGGCGGTGGTGCGTTTGGCGGGAGACCGGCATGTCCTGCCGGTGGTGCTGCCCGCCGGCCGCGCACCCTCATGTTCGACCGCCCTCACCCGGACGAGCATCCGAGAACGCGATAGGGCGTCGACCTCGGCAGAGCGGCTTCTTCCACTGCCGCCAAGTCGTCAGCCTCGGCAGGGCCCCGGGTGCCGCGACGTGCGCGGCACCCGGGCAACCAGATCATTGCCGCCGCTGGAACTCAGACAGCCGACGACAGTCCGTGGCCTACTCAGGTTTCCGCTACGTGGTCAGGCACACAGGCCGTTGCAGTCGTACGCCCAGAACGTCCCGCAATCCGAGGGAACTATGGTGCAGCCCCCGCGTCGGCAAGAGCCGCTGCAGTAGTCGCTCTCCGTCGCGCACGAGCAGTAGGCCAGTGGTCCGAGCCCGGCGTCCGCAGGTCCGAGCCGGGCGAGCAGGTCGGCAGCTCCCTCGCGGCCGAACTCACGCTTCGCCACGTCCTCCAGGCGCCGTACTTTCTGGGAGACGTCCTCCTCGGACAGAAGCACCTTGGGTGCCAGTTCGCGAGCCTGGTCGATGACCTGCGTCTGAGGGGCCGACAGGTCGGGATGTGCCGCGCGGTAGTGCTCGAGGTGGTCCAGCCAGAGCTGCGTACGGTCCTGCGGTGACAGCGCACGCAGAATCGCCTTGCGGTACGGCTCCGAGTGTTTGGCTATCTCCGTATAGGTGCGTGGCAGGTTGCCCTTGTTGGCCTCGACCCATGCCCGCGCCTGGGTCTGGCCCGATTGTGCGAAGGCAGGCGTCTTGCCCGTCACCGTCAGGGCGGCCGCCGCAGCGATCCCGCCGCACAGTTGCAAGAACCGCTTGCGACCGATCGACATGCTGTCGGATTGCGACGAGCCGTGCTTGGCCTCGTAGCGCAAACGGCCCAGAGCGCGTAGGACCCGGACTGTCGCGCCTGGCCCGAGGCGCCTTACCAGCGGAACCGTCATGGCGGGTCCCGTCCACGCGCGGACGGCAGGTCCGTCGACGCGGAGTAATGTCGGGGTCCACTCAGGGTCGAGGCCCATACTCTGGTGCCGCCACCCCTGCACGTCGGGGTCGGTCAGCGGAAGCACCTTCAGCTTGCCGTCGCTCGCCTCGGCCACGGCCGAGGAGATCGCCGTGCACGTGCCGCAGGTGGCATCGAACGCCATAACCCACTGCTTCTGATCCTTTGCAGATGTCACTGATGTTCCGCCTTTCGGATGCTCGGACTACTCCGGTCGATGAATGACGAGAGCATGCCAACCAGGCGACAGGGGCCTCCGTGCTGAACTCCGTCACCAGCAGTCCCATCCCCGCAGCCGGTTCCCTCGCGGCTTCGAACGTGGCATGGGGAAACGTACGCAGTCCAGCAGCACGTCGGCCATATGTGCCGCCACGGGCCTCCTCGCAGGCAACGAAGTCTCAAGATCGAGAAGCGTCGGGGGACCAGAAACACGCACACGCCGCGCTGCACTGGCGGCGCCGGTCGAACTGATCGGTCATCGTGGTGAGCGGCTCCGACCGGACGCCGGCCCGGAAGGTGACGTCTCGGCGCCGGTGGACGGCGTTCTCCGCTGGGCGGGAGTCCGTACCGGACGCAGACGGCGCGGACCCCCTCCGCGTCAGAACGGAGCGCAACCGGCAACGTGTGCCACGCTGTCCTGCTGATCGTGAGACTCTCCACGCCCCGGCGCCGGGCTGAACAGCGCGGCCTGCGCCTGTGACAGGTCTGGCTCGTCCTGCCCCTGGCCTTCATCACCGCGATCGCCATCGCCATCGGCGTGTTCTTCACC
This sequence comes from Streptomyces afghaniensis, assembly GCF_044327915.1. NCBI lineage: Bacteria > Bacillati > Actinomycetota > Actinomycetes > Kitasatosporales > Streptomycetaceae > Streptomyces > Streptomyces afghaniensis. Next base: position 830,420 of record NZ_JBIRGJ010000004.1, on the reverse strand, counting down.
AGGGTGGGACCTGCTCGGCGCCCGGAACCCAAGCCCGAGCGCCGCATCGACTCCAAGACGCTCTTCGACCTGGTGAAGCTCTCCTTCGGTGTCGTGGCGGGAGCCGGCGCTCTAGTTGCCCTGATCGAGACGTGGTGCCTGTCACGAGCCGCCAGATCCCTCATTTCCTGCCCTTTGCCCGGCAGCGAATGCCGCCGCTGCGACTGTCCATAGCGCCATACCCCACAGGGAGAGCGCAGAAATGAGCCCCACCACGAGGCGAACGCTCTCGTCCGGGCCGTTCGTGAGCCAGACGGTCGTCCCTGCCGCCCCGGAAACGATCAGCAGGGCCGCCGGTATTCGCAGTCGGGGCTGCTCGAACACCGCCGCCAACGGCAGGAAGTGGAGCCCAACGACAACCGCGATCAGCGGGGGAATGAGCACCGGCACGCCGACGTGACGGCAGACTGCGACGATAGCGATGATCAGCAGCCACTGGAGCCCATTGATCTGGTTGAACCGCCGACGTCGGCCACCGGGGAATGGCCCCCCTGCCGACGAGGGAAGGAAACGGCGCGCGGTGAGCATCAGCCCCGCCATGACGGCACAGCCAACTATGACCAGGACCTGCCGCATTAACCCGTCGAATGCGCTCAAGCCCAGCAGCCACCAGCCGAGCCCGAACAACGCGTAGAACCCCACCCCTGACCTGAACATGATCGAGACCCTAGGCGGAAGAGCAGCCCGCCGCTCCAAGGATTCTCAACTTGGCGCGGGCCTCGTTGGCCGAGCGCGTCTACTCACAAACGGATGGCTGGGCGCTGATCGCCCTGCTGCTGGTGGTCGGGGTGGAAGGCATCACCGCATGACGTGGTTCTTGCCTGAGCCGATGCTGACAGTGGCCATGGAGAGCTCTGCTTTGCCCGCTGGGCGGGCCGCGGAGCCGAAGTTGTGGATGGGGTTTCGTTCTGAACCGTTGTCCGCTGCGGGCGTGGTGCAGGGCCCTCCGGTGTGAAGGGCCCTGCACCAGTGGTGGCTTCGGTTCTACCAGCCGCACCCCGACGCGGTCGCGAACGCGTCCTCCAAGCTTTCGATGTTGCCCTGCGAGGCGCTGCGGAGGTCACCGTGTCCGGGATCGCCCGCGCCGCGAGCGCCGCCCGTCGCGGCCTCAAGTTCTTCTTTCAGCTGCTGGTTCTCCAAGGTGGTCCGGTCGTCCGCTGGATGTGGCAGGCGGCGAGTGTCGTCGTCGGGCACACAGGTCCGGGCCAGGGCGAACAGCGCGCCGAAGGCGATGATGTCCGCGGTGCCGTCCTCGATGTGGGCGAGTGCACTGGGGCCGGTGGGCTCGCGGTGGTAAAGGGGTTGAGGATGAACGCCGTCGGCCGGTCCTCGCGCAGCCGGGTGGTCAGGTCGCGGTCCGGGCTCTCCACCAGGTGCAGGTAGGCGAGGTCCAGCCGGGCGAGAGCGGCGATCAGGGTGGTGTGGGTCTCCAGCACGTCCGCCGGGTCGGTCGAGGCGATGTCGTTGTAGGGGTTGCCGAGGAAGCGTCGGCGTAGTCGGCGATCGTGTGGGTGATGTCGTCCTGGTCCAGTTCTTTGGGCGTGACGTAGCCCTGGGGGCCGGCCCTGGTAGGTGAACACCTGGCCCGCCGCCGCGACGGGAGAGGGGGCGACGGGAATGAGTCCGTCGGGCAGCAGGCTGGGGTGGCTGATCCGGCCGGTGTGCATCAGCTGTGCGAAGATCGTGCCGCCCCGGGCGTGGACGGCGTCGGTCACCTTCCGCCAGGCGTCGACCTGCTGGGCGGAGTGCAGGCCGGGGTGTTGGTGTAGCCCTGGCCGCCGACCGACGGCTGTATTCACTCGGGTGATGATCAGGCCGGCGTTCGGCCGCTGGGCGTAATAGGTGGCCATCAGCTCTGTCGCCGTGGCTGCGGAAGCGTCGGCGCGGCGGCGGGTCATCGGCGCCATCGAGATGCGGTTGGCCAGCGTCTTGCCGCTCAGGTCGATCGAGTCGAACACGGTGGTCATGGACTGTTTCTGCGTTGCCGATCACCAGTCGGACAGGACAGCCTGCTTCGCAAGAGGGCGGGCCTAGTTGAGCGGGACGTCCGCGACGGCCTTGAGGTGGCTGAACGTCTCGAGGGAATACCGGCCGTGGTACCGGCCCATGCCGCTTTCGCCGACGCCACCGAAAGGCAGGCCGGGCATGAGCAGTTGCATCACCGGCTGGCCCCAGGCGACGCCACCGGAGGAAGTCTCGTTCAGGAGGCGCGACTTGGTGGTCTCGGACGTGGTGAAGGCGTAGAGCGCGAGTGGCTTGTCGCGTTCGTTGATGAAGGCAATGGCGGCATCGAGGTCTTCGACTTCGACGACGGCGAGGATCGGACCGAAGATCTCCTCCTGCATGACCGGCGATGCGGGGTCGACATCGGTGAGCACGGTCGGTGCGATGAACAGGTCGTCGCGGTCGTGCTGGCCTCCCACCGCCGCCCGGCCGGAGTCCAGCAGACGCGTGAGCCGGTCGAAGTGCCGCTCGTTGATGATCCGGCCGAAGCCGGCCGCGGTCTGCGGGGTGGAGCCGAACTGGGCGTCGACCGCCGCGCGGAGGGCGGGGACCAGTGCGGCGGCGGTGGCAGGGTCAGCCAGAACGTAGTCGGGGGCTATGCACTGCTGCCCCGCGTTGCCGAACTTGGCGCCGACCAGCCGCTTGGCGGTCTCGTCCACGTCGGCGTCGGGCGCCACGAAGACCGGCGACTTGCCTCCGAGTTCGAGCGTGACGGGGGTGAGGTTCTTGGCGGCCGCGGCCATGACGATCCGGCCGACGGTGCCATTGCCGGTGTAGAAGATCTGGTCGAAGCGTTGTGCCAGGAGGGCCGTGGTCTCATCGGCGCCCCCTTCGACGACGGTGAGCACGTCGGCGTCGAAGTACTGGCGCAGGAGGCGTGAAGCCACCGCCGATGTGTGCACCGAGATCTCGCTCGGTTTGGCCACCACGGTGTTGCCGGCGGCCAGTGCGCCGATGATGGGGTCGATGAGAAGGTGCAGTGGGAAATTCCAGGGAGCGATCACCAGGACGACTCCGAGCGGGTCGTACGTGGTGTATGCCGTTGTCGTGGGACCGAAGTGGGCGGGAACCTCCACCGGGCGAGGCTGAAGCCAGCTCTCGAGATTTGCCAGCGTCTCGTCGATGTCGGCGACGGTGAAGTCGATCTCCTGCGTCTTCGCCTCGGTGGCGTTCTTCCTCAGATCCGCCCAGAGCGCTTCGAGCAGCTCCTGCTCGTTTTCGACCAGCAGTGCCCGCAGCCGCTGCAGCTGGCTGACGCGCCAGTCCAGTCCGCGGGTGACGCCGGTGTTGAACGTCGCACGAAGGCGGCCGACCACCTCCGCGGCCGTTTCGCTCTGGCGGGTCCTGGACTCGTTGGCTGTTGTTGCGGTCATGGGGGTGTACTCCGTTCTTGATGCACGCCATGCCGTCAAGGAGTTGGTGGCATGCCGTGGTACGGGTGATGTGGTGGGTGGCGGATGACGGCTTGTGCTTCAACGGCCCCTGGAATCCGCCTCATCCGCCGGGGCCCTCACTCGCTCGACCGGTCTCAGATGGTCGCCGTGTCGATCACGAACCGGTAGCGCACATCGCCGGCGGTGACCCGCTCGTATGCCTCGTTGATCTCGGATGCGGTGATCCGCTCGATCTCCGCGCCGATGCCGTGCTCGGCGCAGAAGTCCAGCATCTCCTGCGTCTCAGGAATGCCGCCGATCATCGACCCGGCGAGGATCTTGTTGCCGCCGATGAGGGAGAACGGGTGGAAGGCGACGGGCTCCTCCGGGACGCCCACGTTCACCAGGACGCCACCCGTCTTCAGCAGGCTGAGGTACGCGCCGAAGTCCAGCGGCGCCGACACCGTGGAGACGATCAGGTCGAAGGAGCCGGCGAGCTGCTCGAACGTCTTCGGGTCACTGGTCGCGTAGTAGTGGTCGGCGCCCAGCTTCAGGCCGTCGTCCTTCTTGCGCAGCGACTGGGAGAGGATCGTGACCTCCGCGCCGAGCGCGTGCGCGATCTTGACGCCCACGTGGCCGAGACCGCCCAGACCGACCACAGCGACCTTCTTGCCAGGGCCCGCGCCCCACTGCTTGAGCGGCGCGTACGTGGTGATGCCCGCGCACAGCAACGGCGCGGCGACGTCCAGGGACAGCCCGTCGGGGATACGGACGACGAAGTTCTCGTCGACGACGACGTGCGTGGCGTAGCCGCCGTAGGTGATCTCTCCGTCACGACCGATGGCGGCGTATGTCTGGATGGCCCCCTGTACACAGTGCTGTTCCTGGCCGGCCTTGCAGTTGTCGCACTCGCGGCAGGAGTCGACCATGCAACCGACGCCCACGCGGTCGCCGACTTTGTACTTGGTCACGCCGGGGCCGACTTCGGAGACGACGCCCGCGATCTCGTGGCCCGGGACCATCGGGAAGATCGCCTCACCCCAGCCCTCGCGGACCTGGTGGATGTCCGAGTGGCAGATGCCCGCGAACTTGATGTCGATCAGCACGTCGAATTCGCGGACCGCACGACGCTCGATGGTGGTGCGCTCCAAGGGAGCCTTGGCGGCGGAGGCAGCGTACGCAGCAACAGTGGTCATACCGATGGTTCTCCTGGCTGAGGTTCCCTGCCCGGCCGCCTTCCGACCGGGCACGGTGGCCAGCGTCCCGAACGGGCCGGCATCCACCCAGGCCACGGCTCTGTGTATGCCCGCGATGCCTACCACTGGCTGGGTCAGGCTGGTGTGCGTCCGACCGGGGATACTCGAGGCATGGACGAACACCCCGAACCGGTGTACGAGCCCGCCGCCGGCGCTCTGGACCCGCGTGCCGAGCTCAGCGAGTTCCTGCGCACCCGGCGGGCCCGGCTGAAGCCGGAGGACGTGGGGCTGCGGAGCTTCGGACGGTACCGGCGGGTGCCGGGGCTGCGCCGCGAGGAGCTGGCGCAGCTGGCCGGGGTGTCCGTGGCGTACTACACGCGGCTGGAACAGGGCAACGGGCGGCACGTGTCGGCGGAGGTCCTCGACGCCATCGCCCGCGCGCTCAGGCTGAGCGACGCCGAGCACGCCCACCTCACGCACCTGGCGAAGCCGAAGCAGCAGAAGAAGAAGCCGGCCGTCCGCGGCCAGCAGGTGCGGGGCTCCCTGCGGACGCTGCTGGACGCCATGGACGGCGTCCCGGCGATACTCGTGGGGCGGCGCTCGGACATCCTCGCCTGGAACCGGATGGCCGCGGCGGTCTTCGGCGACTGGGCCGAGCTGCCCACGCAGGAGCAGAACTGGGCACGGCTGGTGTTCCTGAGGCCCGAGTACCGCGACCTGTTCGTGGACTGGGAGCACAAAGCGAACGATGTCGTCTCTCAGCTGCGCATGGACGCCGGCTCCCATCCGGAAGACCCCCGGCTGTCCGCTCTGGTGGGCGAACTCTCCGTGAAGAGTGAGGAGTTCCGGCGGCTGTGGGCCACCCACGACGTGAAGGAGAGGTGCCACGACGTCCAGCGCCTGCACCACCCGCTCGTCGGCGAACTCGATCTCCGCACCGAGTCGTTCCACCTGGCCGACGACCACGAACAGATGCTGGTGACGTACCACGCCGAGCCCGACTCCCCGTCCGCGGAGGCACTACGACTGCTGGCCAGCTGGGGCACCGACGCGACAAGGGCGGGAGCCGGGATGCCGCCGGCACGCACGACTTGATGAACTTCCCTTGATCATCGGTAGTTGGCTGCACGCGACGCCCAGCGTCCTTCCGCACGCCAGACGCCTCCGGGGGCGGTGTCGGATTCAGGACGGCGCGGATGGCGCGAGCACGTGCTGCGGTCGGGCAGGCGAATGACGGCGGCGCCACTGCGCAGGGCGTCGTTTTCGATGGCCAGCCGGCGGATGGCCTCCTCGTACAGGGCAAGGGTGCGGCGCAGGTCGCTGTTCTCCTTCCGTAGCCGACTCAGGTTGGCTTCCGTACGTACAACCAAGCCATCTCGCCGACCACGGACTCCCCTGGGCGGCGCGGGGTACTGCCGCCTCCGTACTGGTGAGCTCGCGTAATCGACCGTCGCGTAACCCCCGTTGAGTGCGGGCCCGTGGTCACCGTGGGTGGCGCCGGTCGAGTCCGGCCGAGGCTCTGCCCGCATCTCTTGCTGTTCCGTGCTGATCGGTGACCCAATTCACCCGCCGCGAAATGGGGTCGCCAGACTGAACGGAGTGGATCGCCACCTGATCCGCCCTCGTCCCAGCAGCCGGCCCTGGAGAAGTCCCCGTGCACGAGAACTTGCGCTTCGGTGTCTACCTGCCGCCGTTCGGTCCGTTCGGCGACCCCAACGTCCTTGTGGAACTGGCGGTGCGAGCGGAAGCCGCCGGGTGGGACGGTGTGTTCCTGTGGGATCACGTGGTCACCGACGCGATGCCGATCGCCGATCCCTGGACCACGTTGGCCGCGATCGCGCACGCAACCGAGAACCTGCTGCTCGGTCCGACGATCACGCCGCTGGCCCGGCGCCGGCCCTGGATGGTCGCCCGGCACGCGTCCACCGTCAGCAGGCTCTCCCATGGACGGCTCGTCGTCGGTACCGGAGTGGGCGTCGACGAGTCCGGTGATTTCAGCAGCTTCGGGGAACCCACAGGTCTGGCGACCCGCTCGGCGATGCTCACCGAGGGACTGACGTTGATGCGGGCGATGTGGGCCGGTAAGGCCATCCAGCACAGCGGCCCGCATTTTCAGGTGAACCTGGCAGCCACGGAACCCGAGCCGCACCGCATCCCGGTCTGGATGGCCAGCTCCACCAACAACCCGCGGGTGATCAGCCGGGCCGCGGGCTGCGACGGAATCTTTCCCAACCCGGACGACCACGAGCTGACCGCCGAAGAAGTCGCCGACATCCGTCAGGGGCTGCTCCGTGCCGGCCTGTCTGAGGACCGGGCGTTCGACATCGCCGTGCGCGGGAACGCGAGTCCCGCGTGGCAGGAAGACAAGAACGTGGACCTCGGGGGACTCGCCGAGTCCGGCATGACCTGGTGGCTGGAGTCACTGATCCACTTCGATCCGCTTGAACTGTCGATGGCGGTCGTCGACGCCGGTCCTCCTCGCGCGTAAGCGGAGCTGGTGATCTGCATAATCGGGCGGACATCAAATGTTCCCCAGCTTCGTTGAATTTGTTCTTCAGCCTGAGCGCAGTCGGGCACGCAGGACTGCCGCACCGTCCCCCTCAAGGTCCTCGCAGGCCGCTGCACGGCCTGCCATCCCCATCACCAGCGAGAGGGTCGGCCCCCGGAGCAGATCCCCCGAGCCGGTGGTGAACGGTCCGTCTGTGGCCTCGACCCGCAAGCCCGCGATTGCAGTGTTGCTGGCGACGGTGAAATCACGGCCGGCGAAGAACCGGGCCACGGCGGTCGTGGTGGCCACCGGGGGTGTCCGCACAAGACCCAATGGCCGGCGGATGTCCTCACTGTGGACGACTACTTCGCCCAGCCAGGCCGCGGTATGTCCGGTCGGCCCCGCTGGCCCGGCGACAACTTCGCGAAATCGCCGCAAGGTCTCTTCAGGTGTAGCACCACGGTGCTTCGCGAGCCGTCGGGCGTTGTGCAGATCGGGATCGAACCGCGCGGCCAGCATGCTCAGCAGCCAGCGCCACATCCTCGTGCTGGCACCTGCCGTCAGGTGGGCTACGACCTCCTCCACGGTCCAGCGTTCACACAGTGACGCTTTCGCCCACTGGGCCTCGCTTAGCTCGGCGAGGTCTTGAGCGAGCGCCAACCGCTCGACGTGGATCGCCCGTTCCAGGGCTCTCCGAGTTTCCAGAACGTGCGGTTCAGCCATAGGGCAGCCTCCAGAGATCGGGTGTCCTCCATCAGACTCCTGTCGCCCCCGAAATTCATCGACTGCGGGACGTAAGAACTGTCTCGTCAACGCGGGTCGGCCACAGAGAACCGGCCGGGCGAACGAGGCACGACATGGTTGCGTATCGTGCCTGCCTCGCTCACCGCGACTGATCTCAGCTACTGCGTGGCATCGTGACGGCGTAGTTCGCGGCGTCGTTCTTCTGCGCCTTGGTGCGAGCCAGTCGGTAGGACTCGGTTCCGGTCTCGATAATGTTGGTGTTGAACGTGAGGCGATCCACTTCGGTGCGACGGCCCGAGCCAGCTCTGCCGCGAGATCCGGGTTCTCCCGGGCCACTTGCGCAGTCGGCCACCCAGTCGGCCCGGGTGCGCTGGCAGCATCGTCCTAGCGGCCGCGGCGAAGGCCCCGACCGGCTGACCGGGGCCCTGAAGTCCGCGAGGGCTACTTCGTGGCCGCCACCCGCAGTGGCGCGAGATCCGGGCTCGGCGCGGACCCGGTGCCGCCGGACAGCGGCTGCGCGGTCGTGGTGTGCGGCGCCACGCCCTTGTAGTACGGCGTGTAGACGTAGTGGGTGCCCACGCCGATCGCCGCACCGATCTTGGGGATGACAGACGCGTCGACCGATCCCGAGCCGCCGAAGACAGCCACGTGGTACATGCTCGACGACATTCGCATCAGGTACCGCTTGGTGTCGTACGACAGCGAGGTGACGTCGGTCCACAGCAGCGGGCCGTGGGTTGTCATCGCCGAGGAGGCGGAGACACCGCCCCGCCAGCTCCCCACGGAGGCCACGGCGGCGTTCGACGGCAGCGACCACCACATGTCGGCGAGCCGCATGGCGTTCGACTGCGGCGTGGAGCCGGCGACCCGGTAGTAGCTGTACGAGCCGGGCCAGTTCGGCATTTTCCCGGCCTTGTACGCCTTGGTCAGCGCCGACTCGGCGTCGACCCCAACCGTGATGATCTTCGTCGTGCCGGGACTGTACTTGTTGAGGTACCCGTAGACCGACGCGGTCATGGTCGCACCGTCGGTCAGCAGGACGGTCGCGGTACCGGCGGAGCCCATGGAACCGGCGGCGGAACTCGCCGCGAGGGCGTTGTGGTGGTCGGTGCCGGTGGCGAGGAAGACGTACTTCGGCGTGCTGGTGATGGCCTTGGCCACGGCCACCGAGGTGGAATAGCGCGAGACGTCGGACAGCCGCTTGGCCACATACCCGAGCGAGGTCACCTTGGACGCCACCGCGCTGCTGAGGATCTTGGTGCCGCCGACCAGGTATACCGTCCTGCCCTTGGGCAGCATGCGCTTGAGCTCCGTCTGCACCGAGGAGTCCAGGGCCGTCCCGGAGGTCATCAGCACCGGCCCCCGCTTCTTGCCGGCCAGCGCTGTCGCGGTGGTGGCGTAGGCCGCGTCGGACTTGCTGATGAGGACGGCCGCGTTCGCGTTCGGCAGGCCGGTCGCGCCGGCGCCGACCGTGTTCCAGGTCCACTTGGACGACGCGATGTTGGTGTCGTAGGTGTCGGAGCCGTAGACACGGGAGATCGCGTTGTCCCTGAGCGGCTGCCAGGCGACGTCGGTGCCGGTGCCCTGGGGCACCTGCGTCTGGGTGCCCGTGCCGAGGTCGTGGATCCGCAGCTGGGGTCCGCTGGGGACGTCGGGGTCGCCGGAGACGAAAACGTCGTACGCGATCCGATTACCCTGCGGCGACCAGGCGGGCCGGTTGTGGTCCACGGCGTCCGTGGTGAGCTGGGTGAGCCCGGTGCCGTCGGTGTTGACCTTGAAGAGCTGCCTGTGCCCGTCGACCGACCGTGTGAACGCCACCGACCGGCCGTCCGGGGAGATGCTCGGGTCCTTCGCGTTGTCGGCCAGCTTGGTGAACGCCCCGGAGCGGCCGTTGTAGACCCAGACGGCAGGGGCGCCCGCCGTCCCGCAGCTCGTGCCCGTGCGTACGAAGGCCAGCATGCCGTTCACCGCGCCGCTGGGCTCGGAGTCGCAGCCGTCGACATCGGTGCTGAACAGGGCCTTCGGTGTGCGGGTGCCGTCGGCCGCGGTCAGCCGCAGCCGGCCGCCGGCCGTGAAGACGATGTCGCCGCCGCCGTACCAGAAGGTCGGATCGGCAGGATGCCAGTCACTGCCCGACGGCATGGCGATGTCGACGCCGGTGTCCTCGGAGTCGGCCCATGCCGTGCGGATGTGGTCGTCGTAGTGGTTCACGAAGGCGACCTGGCTGCCGTCGGCGGACCAGGCGCCCTGGTCTCCGGTCGGGTGGAACTGTGACCACGATGACCCGTCGGGACGGACGAACGCCATCTGACCGCCGACGTCCGTGTAGAGCAGCTTCCCGTCGGTGGCCGGCCAGTTGCCGGGGACGGCGGCGGCCGGCCCGGGAAGCGCGGCCAAGAGGCCCGCCGCGAGCGCGGCGGCAGTGGTGAGCGCCGCGGATCTGCTGCGCGTACGCAGGTTCAATGTGCCCCCATAGTGAATGGATGGCTGCCGATCCCCTCCCCCAAGGCGAATGGACGGCTTCACGTTCGTCCGCACGACAGCGGCGAAACAGTAGCCGCAGGTCGCGACCGCTGTGAAGACAGGGGCTCCCGGCTTTGCCGGCCGGTGATCAAGCGGCCGGAACCTGCGGTCGGCCGGCGATGCGTGTCGCCACCTCGCTCATCGGCTTCGGCTGACGTACGACGGCGCCCTTTCGAATGAGGCGAGCCCACCAGTACAACACCGAAGGCATGAGTCTCACGGGCAGCCTGCTACTTGCCTCATGTGTCCTTGCTGCAGCCCCAACACCGGGGTCTGCTTCCGCAGGTGGCGCATCCCGGCCATGGTCCCCCCCGGAGTGCACGACCGCCTCGACGACCGCGACCAGCAGGTCGGGCGGCCGGACCCCGGGCGAGCGGTCGACTTGGCGGATGGAGTACGCCGCAGGTCAGCGCTCTGATAGAGCCTCGCGTCTCGCGCCTTCCGACTCTGTTGCGCCCGCGAGGCGATGTCGGAGTGATCCGGCACGGGGCTGGCTGCCATGACACCCCCAGGAGCCGGCCCGCGGTCTCGAGTTGCCGATGCCATTGCCCGTCTCAGAAGCAGGGGCGACGGCCACATGTCACGATCGCCTCATGGAACCTACCGAAGCAGACAGCGGGCCTCCTCGTGGCATGGGAGCGCCGGCGACTCGCCCTCTCGCAGCCGCGGGATACACCGAACTCAGCCAGCTCGCCGACGTGTCCGAGGAGGAACTGAAGGCCCTGCACGGCGTGGGCCCGAAGGCTTTGCGTGTGCTCCGCGAGGCCCTGCGGGAGCGCGGCCTCAGCCTGAGCTGACGTGAACGCCTCCCAACGCGCCGCGTTGAGCGCGTCAGTCGGCGGGTCCCGTCAGGAGAAGCGCCCCGTTACAGCTTGGGCCTGGTCCGGGAACGGGTGCGGCCACCTCCGATACGAGTCCCATGCCGCGCGGACTGCCGAGCTGGAGGAGCTGCGGTCGTTGAACGGGGCGTGGCTGACGGCACGCCACGAGTGGCAGTCGGCCGTCGCAGTCTGGGACCGGCTGCATGCCGCTCGCGATGTAGCTGACCTGCGCGACCGAACCGTGCAGGCGAGGCAGACATCCTGCCCGGCATCACCGTCCACGGCATGGACATCGGACGATGGCTGGCGCCAGGCAGAGACAGCACGCCGGCACGAATACCTCGGGCAAACCGATGCGGGTGAAGACCAAGCTCGCCTACGTCCAAGCCACCGTGGAACAGACCCAGGGCCACTCGAATCAGCCCGCTTAGGACCCCTAACAAGGGTGGTGGGCTTTGACCTGGTGAGAGGTCGGTGTCGTGCACGAAGCCGCGAGGCAAGCGGGACGCGGTCAGCCGCGTGATCGCACGTGAGAAACCCTGCGACGTCGGCGATCAGCCCCGGGATACTGGTCGCCCATGGATGAGGTCGAAGTCGTCGTCGCCCATTCCGAGCGCGCGACCCTGCGCGTCGGCGATGTGTTTCTGAAGGTGGACGCCGATCAGGCGCGCATCGACGTCGAGGTCGAGGCGATGTCCCTCGCGCCAGTCCCAACCCCGGAGGTCCTGTGGCGCAAGCCGCCCGTGCTCGCGATCGCCGCACTCCCGGGCACGACGCTCGGACGCCTCGGCGGGCCGTCGACCGGGTCGCCGACGGCATGGGCCGCAGCGGGCGCCGCCATCCGGAAGCTGCACGATGGGCCACTGCCGCCCCGGCCCGGCCGGGCCGGCCGGAGCATCATCGCGCTGGTGGCGGAACTCGACGACGAGTGCGAGTGGCTCGTGACGAACGGCGTCCTGCCCGCGGACCTGGTCACCCGCAACCGCCAGGTCGCCAAGGCCGCGCTCCGGCCGTGGACTCCGGCGTTCACTCACGGCGACCTGCAGATCGCACACGTCTTCGTCGACGGCGACAAGGTCACGGGCATCATCGACTGGTCCGAGGCGGGCCAGGGTGATGCCTTGTACGACCTCGCCACCTTCACGCTCGGACACGAGGAGCACCTTGACGACGTCATCGCCGGCTACGGCACTGACATCGACCTCGACGTGATCCACGCGTGGTGGTCGTTGCGAAGCCTGCTGGCGGTTCGCTGGCTGATCGAGCACGGCTTCGACCCGTTCGCGCCGGGCTGCGAGGTCGACGTGCTGAGATCCCTCATGTGAGGCTGCGCGGGCCCCGGTACTGCTTCGAATGCGTTCTGACGCACCGAGAAGGCCATCCGCTGGGCAATCGCCTGCCCATACCCTCAACGAAGTGCGGTGCGCAGACGTCGCCAGCAGATGACGGCGCAGCCGAGGGTGACGAACGCGTGGTGGATGTCGTCGCGAATCTCCCAGCGGATGGGCAGGCGGCGCAACCAGTGCAGCAGCGCGATCGCTCCTTCCTCGACCCAGCGGTACACGCCCAGGCCGGAGCGGTGCCCGGTCCCACGCCGGGCGAGGAGCGGGGTGATCTGGAACTGACGGACCTTGTCCCGGTAGACCTCGTGGTCGTAGCCGCGGTCGGCATACAGGTGCTTCGGGCAGCGCAGTGGCTGACCGCGCTTGCCACGGATCGGCGGGACGGCCTGGATCAGCGGATCAGTTGGGTGACGTGGTTGCGGTTGCCGCCGGTGGTGATCGCGGCGAGCGGGATGGCGTGCGTGTCGACGATCAGGTCGTGCTTGCTACCGGACTTGCCTCGGTCCACTGGGGACGGTCCAGTGGCGGGCCCGCCCTTCACGCGCGGATGTGGCCGGAGTCGACCGCGGCGCTAGAGATGTCCAGCATGTCGGCGGCCCGCAGCGCGCAGAGCAGCAGCTCGTGCAGCCGCTGCCAGACCCCGGCCTCGTTCCAGTCCCGCAGGCGTCGGCCAGCAGGTCATCCCCGAGCCCGAGCCGAAGCCCAGCTCCTGGGGCAGAAACTCCCAGCGGATCCCGGTGTACAGAACGAGAGATCCCGCACAGCACCTTGCGACTATCCAGACGCTCACGACCCGGACGCCGCGGATTGCGCGGGACGACCGGCAGCAGCGGCTCGATGCGCGCCCACAACTCGGCGTCGATCTCCCACGGCCTGACGGCAGCCATCCTCGTCTCGGTGGTGAGGTCACGCACGTGACGGATGAGCAGTGTCTTGAGGAAGGGGAGGACGCCGAGGTCGGGGTTGTGACGCTCGACGATGTAGTCGGCGACGCAGCTGGTGAAGTCGCCAGTGGACGAGCGCGGCGGTTCGATCGCCCGGCGGTTCATCCGGAGTGAAGCGGCGCTGGGCTAGGAACGTGTCTCAGCAATCGGCGATCAGCCGGTCGGTCCTGATCGGCGGGATGAAGTCGTTCGCCGCTCGGTGCGGGGCTGTCGGTGTCGGAGTGTCGGTCTCGGGTTTGGGAATCGGCGCCGGAGGTTGCCGGTTGTGGGCGGTCAGGCGAGCGCCACGGCCAGTCCGGCGGCTCCGATGTGGCGGAAGATCTTGCGGAGGTTGCGGCAGGCGGACAGCAGGCGCCACTCGCCGCGGGCGCCGTCCTCGCCGCGCAGGAGGAGTTGGCGGCCGTTGTGGCAGTCTGCAATATTCCTTGGAGTCCCCTCATTCGATCAGGTAGTCGGCCGCACAACAAAAGCGTCCTGCGAGCGACCGCACGGTCCTGCCAGGGACTGAGAGCCCGGTGTCTATACCTTGCTCGCGACCACCATGTAGTTCTCGGCCTCAAGATCGAACGTGCTCACTTCCGTCCGGAGTCCGACCCGGTGCAGCTCGACTTCGAGTTCCTCGTACCGGTAGGGCCAGCAGGACAGCAGTTCCGAGCGGACAAGAACCAGTCCAGTCGCATCAACTTGGGCGATCGCAATCTCGATGTGGTGCTCATCCTCCCAATGCGGCGCAATCTCCCAGCGGTAGACCACGACGGCATCGCGACCGTTTCGTCGGACGAGTCGGTCCCTGATGTCCAGCCGGGAACCTCTGGCCCTCACGAGTTCCCAAGTGCGGGATGTGAGCACCAAGCGCCCGCCAGGGCGCAGAAGCCGTGACATCGACTCCAGAGCAGCACCCCTGCCTGTCGCGCCCGCGGCATGGTGAAGCGAGTTGCCAACGCAGAACACCATGTCGAACGTGTCGTCCTCGAAATGATCGGTCAACTCTTCCCAGTTCGCCCGCACGGCCCGGACGGAGGCCCCGAACTCCTCAGACAGCTCTGCAGTCCGGCGAACCATCGCTTCGCTGGCGTCAGTTGCGACAACCTGTATGCCACGACCAGCGAGGCCAACCGCCAACTGTCCGGTTCCGCACGAACAGTCGAGGACGTGAGCGTTCGACGGCAGGAGACTGAGGACGTCATCGAACGACGCAGCGAACTCGGCGGGAGGCAACTTTGCATCCGAGATGAGCCATTCGTACACCTCGGCAAGCACGTCGTATTCCGTCACAACCACTACCTCCGTCACACAGCAGATTCACGGCGGGACGTCAGTCCATCAGAGGAGCAAGCCGGGCACCAATGGTTTTCGCAACGAAAACCCGTCCGCCCACGCCGCGGATAGCGCGAGCTGATCCGCTCGGTCATTCGCCGTGTTCGGCGCTTCGGAACTATCAATTCGTCCGAATTTGATGCGCAGCGTGTCCAGTACGCGGATGAGGATGTCCGTCTTGCCGGTGTTGTTGAAGACCTCGCCGGCGGCTTGGCCCTCGAAGTGGCTGTTCAGTCCGATGAGAAGAAGATTCCGGATCTCCTCCTCTCCCATCTTGGCGCTCGTGCCCGGAGCCCGCTCCAGCGCGTTTCGCTGGTTTCGCAGCACTTCGAGGGCGGCAATTGAAGCGAAAGCCAAGGGTTTCACTGGACCGGCGTCAAGTTGGATGACGCGGGTATCGATCAATCCTCGTTGGGCCGCCAAAGCCAGCGCAGCGCGTCAGGCAGCAGGACGCCGCCGTGGTTGGGGCTGTGGCCGCCGTCTCCCAGGACAAGGCGGAAGTCGTAGCCCGCTTCGGCGAGAGCGGCTGCCACGCGCAGGTTTTCGGCGAGCCAGTTCCACTGCGGCTCATTCCAGTGCAGGTCGCGGTGACCGCCTTGCATGAAGATGCGCAGCGGCTTGCGGGGGACACGGGAGATGAGGTCTGGGTAGGGATTGCCGTCCGGCATCTGCGCGAAGCTGGACAGGTATCCGATGACGCGGCGGAACTTGTCCGGACGCAGCCACGCTGCGGTAAAGGCGCAGTTGCCGCCGCTGCTCCCGCCGCAGATGCCCCACCTTTCGGGCGACTGGGCGAGGGTATAGCGCTCCGCAACCTGCGGGATGATCTCGGTAAGGAGGAAGGTGACGTACTTGTCGTCGAAGGCGTCGTACTCGTTGTTGCGGTTCTTCGGATTCTCCGCATCGGGGAAGACGCCAGGATCGACGAAAACGCCGATGGTGACGGGTATGTCGCCGCGGTGAATGAGGTTGTCCAGGACGATCGCGCCGCGTACCTCACCTGTGGGGTCCAGGTACCACCATCCGTCCTGGAACACCATCAAGGATGCCGGTTCCGCTGGGTCGTACTGTGCAGGCACGTGCACCCAGAACTTCCGGAAGGTTCCCGGGTAGACCTCGCTGTCCCTCCACTCGAGTTCGACCGTCTCCCCAGCGGGCACACCCGGCTGTAGAGCGGAATCGGGTCCGTGGATGTAGCGCACGTCGGACTGGTCGATCGGAAGCGGCTGGTAGGGCATCTCCATGGTCACGGGCAGCAACCGTAGGGCGATCACCACCCTTGGTCGCAAGGGGTTTACGTTCAGATGCTCCACCTCGCAGCTTCAGTGCGAGGTTGGAAAAGGCTCAATGATTGGTTCGGAGAACAGCGAGGCCTTGTTGTCGGTGCGGCTGGAAGCGCGTGGGTTCGGTATGTCGGTGGGGACGGTCCGCGATGGTGACTTCTGACCGGAGGCGGTCTGAAGGCTGGAGGTGTGGAGACCGAGGCCATCAGCGGTTGCGCGGCGTGCCGCACCGCCTGGGCCCGGTGTCAGTCCCATAAATCCGTTGACGGGCACGCCGCCCAGCTCCGACGATCAGGCGCATGCCTGCCGCCGCCCTGGCCCCTCTGCGCTACCGCCCGTTCCGTCACCTTTTCATCGGAACGACGGCCAACCTGCTCGGCAGCGGAGTGGGGCCGATCGCCCTGGCCTTCGCCGTGCTGGACGCCACCGGCTCGGTCGGCTCGCTCGGTTTGGTGTTCGGCGCCCACTCCCTCACCAGCATCCTCTTCCTGCTGTACGGCGGGGTGTTGGCGGACCGGCTGCCGCGCGGCCCGCTGCTGGTCGGCAGCAGCGTGGTCTGCGCCGTGAGCCAGGCGGTGATCGCCGCCCTGGTCCTCACCCACAACGCCGCCATCCCCCTGCTCATGGTGCTCGCCGCGGTCAACGGGGCGTCAGGTTCCTGCTACCAGCCCGCCGCCCAAGCCTTGCTGCCCCAGACCGTGCCGGCCGAGTCCCGCCGCGCCGCCCTTGCACTCTCCCGCATCGCGGGCAGCAGTGCGGTGGTCGCGGGTGCCTCGCTCGGCGGCATACTGGTCGCCGCGATCGGCCCGGGCTGGGGCCTGGCCGTCGACGCGCTCAGCTTCGCGCTCGCCGCCACGTCCTTCGCCATGGTCCGCGTACAAGCCGCGCCGCCCGCGCCCAGCCCCGGTCTGGTTCATGAACTGCGCGTCGGCTGGCGGGAGTTCACCTCCCGCAGCTGGGTGTGGGTGATCGTGGTGGCCTTCTGCTTCCTCAACGCCGGCCTCACCGCCTCGTTCACCGTCCTCGGCCCGGCCGTCGCCGACTCCACCGAGATCGGCCGCAGCGGCTGGGGCCTGGCCCTTGCCGCGGGCTCGCTCGGCGCGGTCGCCGGCGGCGTACTGTCGCTGAGATGGCGGCCCCGGCGCGCGATCCTGGTCGGCTGCGCGCTGATGGGCCTGACGGCCACGATCCCGCTGCTGCTCGCGCTCGCCCCCTACACCTGGCTGCTGGTCGTGGCCAACTTCGTGGCAGGCGTGGGCGGCGAACAGGCCGGCGTCGCCTGGTACTCGACCCTCAACGAGCAGATCCCAGAAGACCGCCTTGCCCGCGTCTACGCCTACGACGACCTCGGCTCCTACCTCGCCCTCCCGCTCGCCCAGTTCGCCGCCGGACCGGCCGTACTCCTCCTCGGCCTCCAGGCCACCCTCTACGCGGCCGCCGCGCTCATCCTCCTCGCCACCCTCGCCATGGTCGCCACCCCCTCCATCCGCGCCCTGGTCCCGAAGACCGCAGAACCGCTGCCCGCCTCCGGCAATCCGGTGCCTCGCTGAGCTCGATCCACAGCCGCACTTCCTCCGACATGTGTTCGCGCCGTTCGCCGGTCTCGGTGCGTACGGCCCGGAGAGGCATGGGCGGCCTCGTGCTGCATATCGGTGGTCTGCATGGGATCCTCCCGTGTCAGCCGGGCTGTCGGGCTCCCCGCAGTTGCCGGTCCGGCGCCTGATCGCGAGCCCGCCGCCCACCAGGAAAGCCGGGTGGTGTCCGGCGCCGTCGCCGCCGGGCCACGGCATCATGGCAAGCAGTAGCGGTGCGGCCGAGGCAGAGATGACCAGCAAGAGGGAAACTTGGCGGTCCTGCGAGGGGGTGGCCGTTGTACCTCCTCGACCAGATCGCCTCCACGCTGGACCTTGAACGCGTCGAGGACAAGCAGAAGATCAGAAGCAGAAGCAGAAGCAGGAACAGGTGGCCGCCCTGGCCTACCGCATCATCGACACCGGAGCTGACGGGGCGATCATCGTGAGCCCCTCGGGCTCCAAGAGGGCGCCGTCAAGGTCGCGGAGGCTGAGAACATCCTCGGCCGGCTCGGCAGCATTGCCTCGCCGGAGCGCTCGCC
Source organism: Streptomyces afghaniensis (assembly GCF_044327915.1). Taxonomy (NCBI): domain Bacteria; kingdom Bacillati; phylum Actinomycetota; class Actinomycetes; order Kitasatosporales; family Streptomycetaceae; genus Streptomyces; species Streptomyces afghaniensis. The sequence goes on along the minus strand of NZ_JBIRGJ010000004.1, from coordinate 812,232 downwards.
GTCCGAATCCCGGCAGGTCGAACACCGGCTTCTGACAGGTCAAGAAGCGGGGCCGTAGGCCACTGAACGCCGAAGGGGAGACGCCGTCTTGCGACGGCGCTCGGCGTCGGCCGCTTCGACCTCATCCACACCACCGGCGTGCAGCCGATCAGCGCCCGGCTGCGTGCCGTCGGGCTGTACGGCACACAGGTCCTCCCGATGGTCCGCGACCTCCTCGCCGGTCGGCACCCCGAACGGAACGGACATGACCAGCACAGGTATCGGAACCGTCGGCATCCTGGGCGCGGGAAAGGTCGGCACCGTGCTCGAACGGCCGGCCCGTGCGGCCGGCTACCGCGTGCTCATCGCTGGTTCGGGCGGCCCCGTCGAGATCGCCCTCACCGTCGAAGTCCTCATCCCCGGCGCGGTACCGGTCACAGCGGCTCATGCGGCGGCGAAGATGCTTCGCCGGCAGCACGGCCCGGCCGGCTCCTCCAGCGAAACCCCGCTGATGCTCCCGGGCAGCGGACGGGGCCCGGAACCTCGCCGCTCCGGAGCACAGGTGCCCGCCGGTCGCAACACTGCTCTACCCACCCACCTGATTGACATGTCATCTACCTTCCTTTTAGATGAGATGACGCATCAACCAATCCGTGTGGGACCGTCTCTGCGGGACCGCACCGCCCGAACGCAAGAGGTACCTGTGAACGTCACTCTTTGGGCTGTCGCGGCCCTGCTCGCTCTGGTGTTCCTAGGGGCCGGCGCTGCCAAGCTCGCCCAACACAAGGAGAAGCTCGTCGCATCCCCCTCCATGGGCTGGGCCGAGGACTTCTCCCCGGCGATGATCAAGACGATCGGCCTCCTGGAAGTTCTCGCCGCACTCGGGCTGATTCTGCCCGCGGCGGTGGACATCGCTCCGGACCTCGTTCCGCTGGCCGCCTCCGGCCTGGCACTGACCATGTTCGGCGCCGCCATCACGCACAGTCGGCGCGGAGAGCTCCAATCGGTCGTCGTGAACGTGGTCCTGTTCGCCCTGACCGTCTTCGTGGCCTGGGGCCGCTTCGGTCCGCACGCCTTCTGACAGCAACAGACAGAGAAAAAGGGGAAGCACACATGCCCGCGATCACCGTGGACAACGTCCTGGTCCTGCCGCGCCTGCCGGAGCTCAACCCGGCCGACACCGCCTTCCGGCCCGTCCGCAGCCTGACGACCGCCCAGCAGGGCTTCGAGGGCGAGGGCTTCCCGGTCCGCCGCGCCTTCGCCGGAGTACCGCCGACCGAGCTCGACCCGTTCATCCACATGGACCACATCGGCGAGGTCGAGCAGGCCCCCGGCGAGCCCATGGGCACCCCCTGGCATCCACACCGCGGCTTCGAGACCGTCACCTACCTCATCGACGGCGCTGTGGAACACCAGGACTCCAACGGAGGCGGCGGCCTCATCACCGACGGCGACACCCAGTGGATGACCGCGGGCTCCGGAATCCTGCACATCGAGCAGCCTCCGGAGTGGCTGGTCCAAAGCGGTGGAGTGGCCCACGGTGTGCAGCTGTGGGTCAACCTGCCCCGCGCCAAGAAGATGAGCCCCCCTCGCTACCAGGACATCCGCGGCAAGCACACCGGGCTGGTCACCACTCCGGACGGCGGTGCGCTCATCCGCGTGATCGCCGGGGACATCGCCGGACACACCGGCCCCGGCGTCACCCACACCCCGATCACCGTCGCGCACCTCACGATCGAGCCCGGCGCCCAGGTCGACCTGCCGTGGGACCCGACTTACAGCGCACTGGTCTATGCGCTGGCAGGACACGGCACGGTGGGTGTCGAATCCCGCCCCATCCAGGAGGGCCGACTCGCCGTCCTCGGCTCGGGTGACGCGCTGCGCGTGACCGCCGACGCCGCACAGGAGTCCCGCTCCGCCAAGCTGGAGCTCTTCGTCCTGGGCGGCCTCCCGATCCGCGAACCCGTCTTCCAGTACGGCCCGTTCGTAATGAACACGCGCGAAGAGGTACAGCAGGCCTTCGAGGACTACCAGGCGGGGCGTTTGGGCGTCATCCCCGCCGAGCGCCTCCCCCACACGCCCTGAACCTTCGCGGGGGAAAGCCCGACCAAGCACAGGCCAGATGCGCGCGGCATCCCAAGTCCTCCACGTCGACGGGGACGCCCGGTCGCCATCTCCAGCTTCATAGCCAGTCCACGGCCAGTCTGAGGGAGCGCTGAGATATGTCCAAGCAGCCGCATGAATTGCTCTTCGGAAGTTTCATCACGCCGAGTGCCAATCGGGTCGATCAGGTCGTGGCGCTCACCCGGCTCTCGGAACAGGCGGGGCTCGACATCGCCACGTTCCAGGACCACCCCTACCAACCGCGGTTGCTCGATTCCTGGACGCTGATCTCCTACCTCGCCGCTGCGACGAGCCGTATCAAGCTGGCGCCCAACGTGATGAACCTGCCGCTGCGCCAGCCGGTAGTGATCGCCCGCAGTACCGCAACGCTGGACCTGCTGAGCGGTGGACGGGTCGAACTGGCGCTGGGGGCGGGCGGATTCTGGGATGCCATCGAAGCGGTCGGCGGCCGGCGGCTGACACCCGGCGAGTCCGTCGACGCCCTCGAAGAGGCCATCACGATCATCCGTGAGATCTGGGACGCCGGGACGCGCGGCGCCGTGCGCAGGGACGGAAACCACTACCACGTCGCGGGCGCCAAGCGGGGCCCCGCGCCCGCCCACGACATCGGCATCTGGGTCGGCGCGTACCGACCGCGGATCCTGCGGCTGGTCGGCCGGGTCGCCGACGGATGGCTGCCCAGCCTGCCCTACATCGAGGGTGGGCTCGCCGGACTCGCCCAAGCCAGCCGCCACATCGACGAGGGCGCCGAGGCGGCGGGCCGGGATCCCTCATCCGTGCGCCGACTCCTCAACATCGGCGCCCCTACCGCTGCCGGCAACCCCGGGGTCCTCGGCAGATCACTCACCCAGTGGGCCGAACAACTCGCCGAGATCACCCTCGACCACGGCGTCACCGGCTACATCCTGGGCGGCGACGACCCCACCGCGATCCAGCAGTTCGGCGAAGAAGTCGCACCCCAAGTACGGGAACTGGTCAGAAAGGCCACAACCTGACCAACCCGTCCCGACGTCGGCGCGCCTTGAGCAGCGTCGTGGGGAAAACGGGAGATGTCGGGGGGTGCACTACCTCTCCTCGATCCTCACCTTGGCCTCCCGGATGCGGCGGGCCGGGGTCGACTGCCGAAGTGAGCAACCACGCGTTCGCCGACCACGGCCTGAAGCGCATGGAACAGCTGCGCAGAGCGCCCGACGTTTCCAAGAACCCGTTCCTCATGAGCGCTTCGACAGCTCCACCAGCGCGTCCTTGATCTCCGCCTGGTGAGAGGAGCACAGCGCGGCAAGCAGAGTGATCCGCACGTCCTCACTCGTGTCGCGGAAGTCCGAGGGGTACATCTTGATCGCCCGCGCGCGCCACACGGCCAGCAGCTTCTCCGAGCAGTCCGCGAACAGCCCGTCGGGCAGACCGAGTTTGCGTACGTCGTTCAGCTTGGTGATCTCCGTCAGCAGCGAGTCCAGCCCGACGGCGACCGGGTCTCGCTTGAGCGCGGCCAGCAGGGCGGTGCCGTCCTCGTTGTCCTCCCCGACCAGAGCCAGCAGCCGGGCCGTGCCCGCAGCGCCCAGTCGTTCGATGGTTCGGATGCAGAACGTCTTCTCCCACCGGCCTCGCGTGGCGACCAGGGCCTTCTCGATCCGGGTCCGGTCCGGAGGCTCGATCTTCCTCTCCCGGCACTCCACCATCAGGGCCTCGCGCTGCCGGTCCTCGACCAGTTCGCACCTCTGCGGCCAGCCACCCCGTCAGCTCTTCCTCGTCCGCGAGGGGCGACGGCCGGAACCCCAGCGCCTCGCGGATCTGCTTCCGGTGTCGCTTCGCGCCCGCCAGATCGTACTTCGCAAGCTCGGCCGCCGACACCTTGACCAGACCGGCGACGTAGTCGACGGCAGACTGCGGGAGCTCCTCGATGAACTCCGGGAACCGGCCTTCGATCTCGAAGAACTTGAGCATCAGGCAGAAGCCGAGCCGGGTCGTTCCGGACTTGTTGGCCACCAGGTCCCAGTCGCCATCCACCAGCGTCCAGCACGCCACAACGCCTTCCGGCGACCACTCCTGTCGCACACCATCGCCCTGCCGTCGAACTGTCGGTTCAACCGATCAGCCAACGACAGGGCCCAGACGGAGGCGGCCTCTGCCGTCGGGCTGCCCAGCGACGGCAGAGGCCGCGTCCAATCAGTTCAACTCGAACTTCGAGGCGTTCTCGGCCAGCCAGTCGTCGAAGCTCTTCAGCTTCGGGTTCAGCTCCTTCAGCCGGTTCAGATCACGGGCACCGGTGAACTCCCGGTCGAAGTCGCCGTAGTACTGGAACATGTTCCCGAGCTCTTCGGCCGCAGGAATCTCCAGGGTGCGGAAGAAGTCGTAGGGCACGGACTGGAAGCGCACTGGCTCGCGCAGCGCCGCCGCCAGCTTTTCCGCGTACTGCGCACCGGTCAGATGGTCGCCGGCCAGGCTGACGGTCTGGCCGATGAAGGGCGTGCCGCCCTTGAGAATAGCGAAGGCCGTCCGGCCGATGTCCGCCACGTCCACTCCGGCCAGGAGCTTGCCGTCCTCCAGCGGCATGGTCAGGGTCAGTACGCCGTCCTCACCGCGCTGGGGGCCGAGGCCCTGCAGGAAGCCCTGGAAGTAGAAGGTCGTGTTGAGGAAGGTGGTGGGCACCCCGGCCTGCCTGAACAGCTCGTTGGCCTCGCCCTTGACGTCGAAGTGCGGCACGTTGTACTTCTCCTGCAGAACGGGCATACGGCCGTCCTCCAGCGGGAGCAGCTCGCGCGTGTCCTCCAGTGTCGACCAGACGACGTGTCGCAGTCCCGCGGCCGCGGCGGCGCGGACCAGGACCTCGATCTCCTCCCTCTCCTTCGCTGCCGAACCGTGCGCCCAGAAGTTGGTGACGAGGAAGGCGCCGTAGGCACCCTCGAGCGCCTGGTGCACCGTCGGCTCGTCGTGGAAGTCCGCCCGCACGACCTCGGCCCCGAGCGCCGCGAGCTCCCTGGCCGCGGGCGAGTCGGGATTCCGGGTGAGCGCGCGGACCGTGAATTCCGACTCCGGGTCGGCCAGGATCGCCCGTGCGGCACCGCCGCCCTGCGCACCCGTTGCTCCAGCGACCGCGATGATCTTCTTGTTGCTCATGGCAGCTGTCCTTTTCGGAAGAGACTTATCGTTGACGCATCAACCAAGCTATCGCGAATCGGTTGACGCATCAACTCCCCGGGCATACGACAGATGGACCACGATCCCCTGCAGCACAGGCTCTGCGGTCACGGTGAGCATGGTCCGCAGCCTGGGCATCTTCACGATCCACCGCACTGCCATCCAGGTCCACCTGTGCAGCTTGCACCAGCCCCAAGTGCCCCGCTGCCGGTGCGGGAAAAGACCGGGCCGTTGCCGTACAGGCCGCACGCCGTCGACCTGAACCACCCGATGGTGCACCACCACTCCGCAGGCCAGCGTTCGCATGCGGACAGCCGGCCGAGGCGTTACAACATCACGGAGGATCCGCCTCCAGCCGACCCAGGATGCGTTCACAAAGAACGGTGAGCACGTTGAGCTCTTCGGGACCGAGGGAGTCGATGACCAGCCGACGCACGGTGGCGACATGCTGGGGGGCGGCCGCCTCGATGGCCGTGCGGCCCGCGGGGGTGACGACCACGTGGACGCCGCGCCCATCCCTGGGGCAGTTCTCCCGGGTCACCAGACCGCGTTCGGCCATACGGCGGAGGTGATGGGACATGCGACTCCGCTCCCAGTCCACCGCCCGGGCCAGCTCCTGAAAGTGCCGCCGGCCGTCGAGTCCGTCGGTGAGGGCCACAAGGACGACGTAGTCCGCGATGGACAGGCTCCCGCAGTCCTGCAATGCGCGTGCCAATGCCCCGGGGAGCTTCTGATGTACGCCGACGAAGGCGCGCCAGGCGCGCTGTTCGGACGGGGTGAGCCAGGGTGTCTTCTCCTCCATACGAATACACTGTAGACGATGGTTGACACATCATCCTTCGGCAGTGATAGTTGATGCGTCATATACATGGCCAACAACCCGCGTGTTGCACATATCGGAGGCAATCCTGTGAACGAGTTCCCGAAGACCGGCCTCGACGCCCTGCTGACCCCCGAGAACAGCGTCCTGCTGCTGATCGACCACCAGCCGTACCAGTTCGCCAACGTCAACAGCCACGAGCCGACGATGGTCGTCAACAACGTCGTCGGCCTGGCCAAGGCCGCCAAGGGCTACGGCGTCCCCACGATCCTGACCACGGTCGTGGAGGAGCGCGGCGGCCTCCTGATCCCGCAGATCCAGGAAGTCTTCCCGGACCAGAAGCCAATCAACAGAACGTTCATCAACACGTGGGAGGACCAGCGTGTGGTGGACGCCGTGAAGGCCACCGGTCGCAAGAAGCTGATCATCGCCGGCCTGTGGACGGAGATCTGCGTCGCCATGCCCGCCCTCCAGGCAGCCGGCGAGGGCTTCGACGTCTACGCCGTCACCGACGTCTCCGGCGGCGTCTCCGCCGAGTCCCACGACATGGCCGTGCGGCGCATGGTTCAGGCCGGGATCACCCCGATCACGTGGCAGGTCGCCATCGCCGAGTGGCAGCGCTACTGGGCCCGGACGAATCTCATTGCGCCCGAGGACCAACTGGCCGTTTTGGCCCACGGCGGCGCCACCGGGGTGGTGACCGCCTGGGAGATGCAGCTTCTCAACACCCCTGTCCCGGACGTCACCGCCGGAGCGTAAGTACGAACCATCACGGGGCGGCGCCTGCGACGGTGCTGCCCCGTGCTCGACCGCTGCGGAGACTTTCGTGCACCCGTCCCGTATACGGCTTCCTCGATGGCGCGGTGCCAGGGGCCATCGATCGGCGTGAGTCACCCATACCCCAGGCACCGAACCACACCTGTTCAGTCCGTCGAGCCAGAAGGGTGCCGCCATGGCAACCTCGACCGCCGTGCCCCTCGTAGTTCCTCCGAAACTGATCGCGACGGACCTTGACGGCACGCTGCTGCGCAGCGACGGAACACTGTCGGACCGCACCCGGGCCGCCCTGACGGCGGCCGAGCGGGCCGGGATCCGCGTGGTGTTGGTCACGGGCCGACCGCCGCGCCGCGTACCGGAGTTGCTGGCCACCATCGGACCGCATTTCGTCATCGCAGCCAACGGTGCGGCCGTATACGCCCCTGACGGAACCCTGGCGCACATGTCCCCGATCCGGCCCCTGGCGGCCAGCCGGCTTGTCACCCGCGTGCGCAGGGCGCTGCCCGGCGCCGCCTTCGCCGTCGAATACGACAACGGCTTCGGCCACGAACCGGCCTATCCGACCTGGTCGTTCGGGGAGGAGGCCGCCGAACCGGTCGACACCGCGGGGGAATACCTCACCCGTATACCGGGCACACCGGTGCTGAAGATCCTGGCCCACCACCCGACTCTGCCCCTCGACGACTTCTACGAGGGGGCTCGGCGCGCCGCGGGCAGCAATGCCGAAACCACCTATTCCACCGGACTGTCGCTGGTGGAGTTCAGCGCGCCCCGCGTCACCAAGGCCACCACCCTGCTCGCGTGGAGCGGCCGGCTCGGCGTCGGCAGCGACGAGATCGCCGCCTTCGGCGACATGCCCAACGACCTGCCCATGCTCACCGCGGTGGGTCACTCGTACGCCATGGCCAACGGCCATCCGGACGTCCTGCGAGCAGCACGCCATCGCGCCCCCGCCAACGACGAGGACGGCGTCGCCCAGGTACTGGAACGGTTCGTCGACGCACTCGTACGCCTACCGGACCGGCACATGCCGGTGTCGACCGTCAGGGAGTTCCGCCGGCCGTGACGAGGGCCTGGGCGGCTCAAGATTGACACGGTGCCGGGCTATGACTTCCTCGCTCGGCTGCTCCATCCCCATCTCCCCTTACCTCATTTTGTGCTCTCATCAGGCCCCTTGGAATCGATCATCTAGGCTGCCGCGGTGACTGGTGAGCAGGAGCGGGTGCAGCCGTCGGGAGTGTGGGCCACGGCGGTTAGGGTGGCCAGAGTGCGGGCGCTGGAGACAGAGCGGGAGAACGCGCTGTTCCGCGACCCCCTGGCACGGGCCTTCGCCGCCGCCGGCGGCCTGTGGCCCTCCTCGCCGCCGCTGCCCGATGACGAGGCCGCGCAACGCCGACGGCTGGCCGTGTCGTTCTCCATCGTCATCAGGACGAAGTTCCTCGACGACCTCTTGCAGCAGGCCTCCGCGTCCGGGGTCCGGCAGATCGTGCTGCTCGGCGCCGGCATGGACAGCCGGGCCTTCCGGATGGACTGGCCCGAGGGCACCCGGCTGTTCGAGGTCGACACCGCCGCCCCGCTGGACTTCAAGGCTTCGGTGCTGCGCCAGGAGCGGGCCATCGCACGCTGCGAGCGGATCACCGTGGCAGTGGATCTGCGTGAGGACTGGCCAGCCGCGCTGGCCGCCGCAGGGCACGACCCGGCCGCGCCGACCGCCTGGATCGCCGAAGGACTACTGATCTATCTGCCCGAGGAGGCGGTGGAGCTGCTGATGGCCCGGATCAGCACGCGGTCGGCGGCAGGCAGTCGGATGGGGCTGACATTGGGCTCGCGCGGCGTGATCGAGCGCTTCGGCGCGGACGCCGCGCCGGGATCGGCGGCGTCCATGTGGATCTCGGAGATGCCCGACGACCCGGTGGGCTGGCTGGCCGGGCACGGCTGGGAGGCCGACAGCCACACCCTGCGCGAGCGCGCTGCCGCCTACGGCCGCCCGATCAGCGCCCCGCCGCGGCCCGACGAGGGGCCCGGCGGACTGATCTCGGCGGTCCGCCGGTAGGGCGCCTCCCCGTTCCCTATGCCTGGTCAACCACTCGCTTCACGACGTTTCCGCAGCTCAGCACAGGTGCACGATCGGGCGTTGTGCCCATCCTCTGTGCTGGAGAGGCGACTTGACCGGCAGAGTTGAACGGGTTGACCGGCAGAGCTGAACGGGACGACTCCCCGTCGCCAACAGGCCCGGTGGCGGCGAAAGGCTCGGCAGGGCTTCAGCCCGTGCCGCCTGACCGGCAGCTCCCCCGGATGGGTGAGCGCACTCCGTCCATGACCTGCGTTCACGCCTGCCTCGGTCGGAGTGTGCGCCCCAACGCCTCCATGGCGCTCCCTCGTTGGGATGGTCTGCGGAACGGGGCCTGTGAGGGGCGGCGTGTGCGGCGGGATTGTGGGTGTGGAGTCGCCGCTGCCCTGGTGCAGCACAGACGGAAGGGGAACCTCTCGTGATCCGTACGACCGCACGTTGGTGGGCCAGCCTTCTGGTGGCGCTGGCCGCAGTGTTTGCTAACGCACTGCCGGCGGTGGCCGCGCTGCCGCCGCAGCAGAACGTTCCCACCCTGGAGGCAGGCGGCCCGGCCCAGTCCGTGGTCTACCCGCCCGACCACGAGGTCTACTCACCCGGCTACGTCTACGTCCAGGCACCCCCGCACACCCGCATCGTCGGCCTGGACCTGGCCTGCTCCGGCGACCACTCCTGTTCCACCAGCATCGCTCCCGACGGCCAGTCCGCCCAGGGCCACTTCACCGGCGAGAACACCCACTTCGACGCCCCTCACACCATCGACCTGGTAGCCGACAGCGACGCCCCCTACGAAGGCGGCACCTTCACCGGCAGCTACTCCTTCAAGGGCGACACCCAGCCCCTGACGGTGAAGATCGCCCCCGGAACCCCCGGAGACCTCGCCGCCCGCCTGCGCAACACCACACCCATCGGCGACGGCGTCCGCGTGGTGAGCGTCGACCCCGACAGCTCCACGTCCCGCACCCTGCTCCCGGGCGACCGCATCGTCGCCTTCGCCGGACAGGACACCCCCACCGCCAACGACCTCGACCGCGCCCTGCGCAATCGCCGCGCCGGCGGCACCTTCCCCGTCGCAGTCATCCGCGACGGCAACCGCATCACCATCCCCGTCACTCTCGACCCCGCCTGACGGCGACGGATGCAGCCCGAAGGGGACCGATAGCACGCGCGCAACGGAGGGGGCCCGGCCGGTGGCCAGGCCCCCTTTCCATCCAGATCCTGCGGTTCTCATCCACCTTGTCAGGGCGCAAGTTGTCGAAGTTGCGGGCCTCGTCGTTGCCGGCGTCTACGCTGACGCCGAACACGCCGCCCTGAACGACGTGGCCGCCGCTGGCCTTGACCGGCTTCTCCGAACCCCGCTGAACCAGCACACTTCGATCAACTTCCCGCGATGTCTCCCTCCGCTGCCCTCCCGAGTGCACAAGGAACAGGCAAGCGATCGGGCCCCACTGGGGGCTTCGCAACTGACGTGCGACACCGGTTGTCGACAATTTTGGGCAGCACCTGATGATCACAGATCAGAAAATGTCGATGAGAACTGACACCGGTCAGGTGGCCTCCTGGTCGGCGCCGGCTGCTACTCCTTCGGCGACGACACCCTGTGGGGCGTCAACCGCCGCAAGAAGAGTGCCGTCGGCACGCTGGCCGCGCTGAAATCGACCCGTGACGCCCGGCCCGACGACGCCCCGATCTACGTGAGCCTGGACAACCTGTCCGCCCACAAGGGCACCGCCATCCGCCGCTGGGCCAAGAAGAACCAGGTCCTGCATCCGCCGGGCGGACGCCCCCTCGCCACCGCGGCCTGATGGGCGGCATGCCGCCCTCACCTGCTGGCTATCAGTCTGACAAAGGCAGCGTGCCCGCAGTGACGAAGAACGTGACGGCGTAGGTAAAGCGACCTGCGCGCACGGCATCATCGAACTGGGCCACGAACCGGTCCGCGTCCACGGGGTCGAGGTAGCCCCGGGCTGCGGCTGTGTGCGCCCATGTGCGCAGGCCCAGTACGTTGTCGGCCGCCGACGGGTCGCGCACGACCAGAGTCCGGGCTTCCATCGTGATGTCGTGGATGCCGCGGGCCGCGAGCAATCCGGCGTGCCGGTGGGCCAGCGAGCCGTTGCGCAGGCTCACGTCGGCCCTGAAGCGCAGCACCCGGCGGGCGAGCTCCTGGTCGTCAATGTCGAGTACCTGGGTGTCGTAGTCCGGGTCTGCCAAGGCGACCCGGCCGCCGGGACGGACCACTCGCAGCAACTCGTCCAGCACCCGGGCCGGTTCAACGACGTGCTGCAGGACCCGGTCAGCCCAGGCGCCGTCGAACTGCCCCGCTGCGAACGGCAGCCGGTGCCCGTCCGCGACAGCGGCGCGTGGCAGTCCTCGGTCCCGGGCCTGCGCGATCATCGTCAAGGAGCTGTCGATCGCGACGACCTCGGCCCCACTGCGCGAGCGCAGGGCCACGGCGGCGTCCCCGGTACCCGCTCCGACCTCAAGGAACAGCCCGCCGGGCTCGGCATGCAGGAACTCTTGCAACCGCTGCTTGTAAGCGGCGTAAAACGGCTCCGCACTCAGCCGGTCCAGGACCTGAACCCACTCAGCGGGCCGGGGCTGCGTGTCCACCGACGTGAAACCGTGAGCAACACCGTGATCGTCCATGAGAGCACGCTAGACGTGCCAACCAAGCCGGTGAACCTTCCCAGACAAAGCACCAGCAAGCCCGGCTGGCCTACGTGCACCTCGTTGATCGGGTCCTCGTAAGGGACCACGCCCAGCTGGCAGAGAGGGTTCCGCTGGTCCGGCGTCTACGTCTTCACCCGACCCCGAGCGGCGATCCATCAGGGACTGTCGCGGCCCCAGTCCCAGCGGCCGGGTCGCCGGGGCACTGGTCGTACTACGAAGCGAGACGAGAATGGGGTCTTCTCTCTGTCAGCCCGGCATGCGTGCCTCGGCTGCGGAGATGACCTCCTGGCGCTGCCGGTGGCGTTGTTCGTACTCCCGCACTCGACGGGCCTCGTCGTAGCCGGCCTATGGCTCGTCTTCGCGTAGCCGCTCGATGGCGTCCAGGACGCCCTTGCGTTGACCGTGGGCGCGTTCGTAGCCCTCGATCACCGTCAGGTCCGCCTGGGACAGCGTCCGCAGCCGCTGCCTGATCTGCTCGGTGCTGAGCTGGCTGAACCCGTGAATCGGCAGGTCTTCCTCGCTCTTGACCGATCCCAGGACCTCCTCGGCCGTGGGAGCGGGGGCAGGCATCTCCTGGGCGGCGCCCTCAGTTGCGCCTTTGGCGCGTCGGCCACCGCGCTGGACGGCCTCACGTGTGCGGTCGACAGCGGTCCGCACCGTCTGGGCGGTAGCCTCGGCAAGGCCCTCTTCCCGGTTCTCGCCCGAGTCGTTGGCGGACGCGACAAGGATGCGGGCCTGCTCGGCGAGGCGGTCCTGCAGAGCCTGCAGCAGTTCCTCGTCCTGGCGGCGCAGCGAGCCGAACAGTTCGGCGGTGGCCAAATCGTCCACTTGCTCGGCGACGACCTCCCCGGCCCGGCAGGCCGCCAGCGCCCGGGCCGCGACCGCGTACTCGTCCTCGGTGTTCCTGAGCACCTGCCGCCCGCCGGCCGGGCCGCCACCGGGCAGCACACCCCTGACGGCTCTCGACCCGACCGTCACCGGCAGCATCGCCGTGCGCACCGCGCCGCGCGAAACCCACCGCGTCACGTCGGCTGCCATGCCGAGCACCCCTTTGGGCTGCACGTGGCGCATCTGGTTCTGGAGGCGCTGCACACTGCCCTTGACCTGCTCGGCCTGGTGCTCGAGCATCCGCCGGTGCGCTCCCGGCGGCGTGACCGCCGCATCCACTTGGAACCGGTCGATGACCGCGGCATGCGCCTGGCGCGCGTCTTCCAGCGCCGGGACGAGCTCTTGCGCCATCACTGCCATAACGAGCTCCCTGACTGAAGGCTTGGGGCGGCGGTCCGCCGCACGAGAAGCGGCTGCCCCACAGTCCAGCTCCAGGGGGAGGGCGGCCAGCACCATCCTGCGGAATCCGCGACAAGATCGCCCGGCGGGCCGGAGCCGGTCCAGTGCCACAAATCACCAGGCCGCCGCAGTACCGCCTATACCGACGGGGTCTGTACGCCTTGGGCCGTCCGGGTGAAGCCCGGCGCAGCCGGGCCTGGCCGTCGTGGAGGTCGCAGCCTTTGACGACCGGACCGCGTTCGCCACCCGAGAGATGCCCGCCGGACGGTGGGCGACCCGGCAGCGGACCACACTACGCAGGAAGGCCGCATCGCCCTCGGTCTGCAGTACGGGCACTCTCTCGCCAGGAACAGCTCCGGGCGGAGCCGAGTGCGGCCGGTTCGCCCAGTCGATGAACGACTTGATGACCCCGAGGTGGCGCTTGGGGCCTCCTCGGTCGGGCTGACCTGCCAGGGCAGGGGCGAGCCCGTCGCGGCTGGCGGGCTCACCCCTGCCGAGAAGGCGAAACTGGCGCGGCTACCGTTCGTCGCCCACGGCTTCATGGAGTCCGAGTTTGTCGAGGTCGTGCCGCTGTGAGCCGGCGCCTCGCCTCCGCCGTCCCGGGCCGCGATGCCCCGGCCGACCTGCCGAACGACGGCAAGGCCTGGAAGAGGAACACAACGCGTCCCACCGCAAGGTCCTCCGCCCCCGCATCGAGCACACCTTCGCGCGCATGAAGACGGGGAAGACCCTCCGCGACTGCCGCGGTTCACCCGCACCCTCTCCGGCATACCGCGGGACGGGCCGTAGGGGTCCTCGCGCAGGACCGCGGAGCGCAGCGCGGCCAGCACCGACTCCCCCGACGGATGCCCGGGCGTGACGGCAACGCCGGTGATCGCGTTGGTGGCACAGTCGGTGAACCAGGTGATCCACGGCGGTCCCCGGCCGTAGCGCGGATCGGCAACGAACGACACCGGGCCTTCGGTGCCGCATCCGCGCCTCGGAGAGGAACCACCGTCATGAACCGTCGTTCCCGGGCCGTGGAGCCCTCCGGCGGCGGGGCGCGCGAGCACGCCAGTGGGCCGGCCGGACTTCCCAAGTCCGGCCGGCCCACGGATTTTGGCGCCGACGTGCCCGGTTGACGGCTACGGCTGGGGCTGCTGCTTCTCCCACTCGGTACTGCCGGGCAGGTAGCCGTAGAGCGGACGGCCCGTCATGGAAGTCGTGCGGAAGGGTTTTCCGCCGTCCTTGATCTCTATCGTTCCCTGGCGGCCGCCGCTGCTCCACTCCAGCACCAGGTACCACTTCACATCGCGGGTGTTGGTGTGGGCGGTGATGTACAGCACCTCCGGGTCGGACTGGCTGACGCTGTAGGGGAAGCCGCGCTGGCCTCCCTTCGGCCGCACGGTGGGCCGTGGCGAATCGAGGTCCAGCCCGAACTCCCTGGGTTCGATCCCTCCGCCGCAGCCCACCCCCATCTCGAACGCGTTCCAGTCCAAGGGCGCGCCCGAGCCGACCACGCGGACATGCAGCGACGTGATGACGACGGCCTTGTCCCCGGTGCCCTGGACGGTCAGCGACACACGATGCCTGCCCGAGGGGACGGCGCCGGCGTCGCTCGCCCATTTGGCGGCGTCCTGCAGCGTCGACGGTGGCAGGGGGACCTGGGAGGGTGGCCGGTCGACCAGGTAGTGCGTCCCGCAGTAGCCCTCCCAGTCGTGGGCTCGCGCGCTCACCGTCAGCGGCACGGAGTCATCGTCCGGGGCGGCCTCCGGTGCGCGGTCCGGGGCCGCGGCGGCACCGCCGCCCTTCGGCGCCGCCGCCGACGCCGACGTCGACGGCTTCGCGCTCGGCGACTTCGAGGCGGACGACCGGCTCGGCCGCGCGGAGGGGGACGTGGACGGGGACGCCGCCTCGTGCGGTTCCCAGGAATCGGTGGCCGGGGTCGTGGCCCGCGGTCGGCCGCCCGGGGACGCGCCGGCGTCGATGGTCTCCAGGACCGCCGTCGTCAGGGCGACCACGGCGAGGGTGCTCGCGGCGACCATGACCCGCCGCTTCCGGAAGAAGGAGCGGCGCGGTACCGAATACCGCGCGGGCACCCCCTCCTCCGCCGGCGAGTCCGCCCCGGATCCGGTCAGGTCCCCGGTTCCCGATACGGGCCCGGGCACGTCCGCCGGCCCCGGCTCCGACGCATCGGCGGCCCCGGACTCCGGCAGTGCTCCGGCCCCGGACTCCGGCACGGTTCCGGACCCGGACCCGGATTCAGCTCCTGACCCGAGCCTCGACTCCACGCCTGCCCTGGACCCCGGCACGGCTACCGCCCCGGAGCTCGGCTCCACGGCCGCTCCGAACTCCGGCACGCTTCCAGCCCCGGCCCCCAGCTCCACAGCCGCCCCGGACACCGGCAGGGCTCCAGCCCCCGCCCCCGGAGCAACTCCCGCCCCGGGCACCGGCACGGCTCCATCCTCGGCCCCCGGCACCACAGCCGCCCCGGCCCCGGGCCGGGCAACCGACTCCGAGTCGGCCCCAGTTCCTGTTCCTGATCCCGCTCTCGCTCTCGCTCCCGATGCCTCC
The DNA here is from genome assembly GCF_044327915.1 of Streptomyces afghaniensis. NCBI lineage: Bacteria > Bacillati > Actinomycetota > Actinomycetes > Kitasatosporales > Streptomycetaceae > Streptomyces > Streptomyces afghaniensis. The sequence continues at coordinate 796,816 of NZ_JBIRGJ010000004.1, read as the reverse complement.
TCCGGCTCGGAGCCGGGTTCCGCCGCGCGGTCCCGGCCCGCGGCCGCCGGAGTCCCTTCCGCCCTGTCCGACGCCCTGTCCGCCCTGTTCGCCTTGTCCGCCCCCGCTCGCCGGGAGCGCTCCCGTGCCGCGTCGGCCATGACCCACCGACGGTGCAGCTCGACCACTTCCTCCGGGGTCGCCTTGCACACCCGCGCGAAGCGCGAGAGCGACGCGTAGTCGGCAGGCACCCCCTCCCCCTTGCAGTAGCGGTGCAGCGTCGACGTGCTCATGTGCGCCCGCTTGGCCAGAGCTTCGTAGCTGAGCCCCGAACGCTGCTTCAACTCGCGTAGAAGCGCCGCGAAATCAGCTGTCTCCTCAGCCGCCCCCACCGGTCCTCCATCTCATTCGACATCCCACGCATGGGACATTCCCCCTGTTCAGAGCCAGTGCCGCCATCCCAGCGTTCCAAAAGGTCGGTTTGGAATGGCGGCTGGGACGGAGCGTGGCACAGGCTTGGGTCATCCAAGCACGCCGCCCGGCTCAAGGGCGGTGATGTGGATCGCAACTTCCCTTTTCGGCCGTGAATCTGACTGGCCGACAACCATCAACCGGAATATCTCACTCCGGAAGTCGATCTCAGAAGAAAGCAGTTCAACCATGCGTATCGCACGTCGCTCCACCACCCGCGTGGCCGCCGCATCTCTGGTCGCCGCCGCCCTCGCACTCGTCGGTGTCCAGGCCACCGCCCACACCGCCTCGGCCGCCACGCCGACGAAGGCTGCCTGCACCACGGAGAACACGAAGCTGACCGTCGAGGACGTCCGCCGGCCCATCAACCACCTGCTGCTCACGGCCACGAACACCGGGACCAAGCCCTGCAACCTCTACTACGCGCCTTACCTGGGCGCCGGCGCCGGCGCCCAGGCTCCCATCCAGTGGCTGGAGTCCAGCAAGCCCCAGGCCGTCGTGACGCTGGCTCCCGGAGAGTCCGGGTACGCCGGCATCGGGACCTTCTCCCCCGACGGCCACAGCGGCCACACCGCCAAGACCCTGGGCGTGTCCTTCGCCAACAGGGAGGCGAACGGCGCGGTCGGCAACGCCGCGACGCTGAACCTGCCCAACGGCGGCACGTACTTCAACAGCTCCGCCTACGTCACCTACTGGCAGAGCGACGTGTACGACGCGCTGTTCGGCTGAGCCGTCCGGCGTCCCACGGCACCGCGCGTGGCCGCGGTGCCGTGGGACGCGGAGCACGAAAAGGCGCGCACCGCGCGCACGGAGTGACCGCACGGGCGTGCACCCGTACCCGTGCTGCTGCCTGTCTTTTGCCTACGGGGGATCCGCGTGAAGAAGTGTGAGGCGCCATGATGCTGGTCGCAGAGGCCCGGTCGGCCGGAACGCCGGCCATGGGCGGCGGGGTCCTGGCGGCCCGGGAGCGGAGCGGCGCGGACGCCGAGACGTTCATCCGGGCGGTGTACGCACAGCACGGCACGGTGCTGCTGCGGTACGCGGCCCGGCGGCTGCGGGGCGACTGGCACCGGGCCGAGAACATCCTGCAGGAGGCCGTCGTCCGGCCGCAGCTCGACAGCTCGCGCCACGCCGGGGCGCTGGGCACCGCGCCGGAGACGATGCGGCCGTGGCTTTTCGCGGTCGTACGGGACCTGCTGATCGACGACCACCGCGCGCAGGCGCTGCGCCCGGTGACTCCGGAGGCGCTGGAAGACCTCACCGGGCAGCAGCGCGAGATCCTCAGGCACATGTACTTCGACGGCAGCAGCGTGGCCGAGGTCTCGGTTCTTCTCGGCGTCCCGTGGGAGAGGGTGAAGTCACGCACGTACTATGCGATGCGCGCGCTGCACAGAGCCCTGGCCGCTCGCGGTGTCCACGGCTGACGCCCACATGGTCCGTACGAGCATGGGGAACCGACGCAACCTGCCGATGCCTCCGATGACGGGGACCGAGCCGTGCACGACGAACTACGGGTTCTTCCCCGACACGTACGCGTCGCACAACCCCGAGGTCGCCGCTGCCGAGGCGATGTGCCGCAGCTGCCCGCTGGTGCGCGCGTGCTTCATCTGGGCACTGGCCAATCCGTCCCTGACAGCCGACGGGATCTGGGGCGCCACCACCCCCGCGCAGCGCAGGGAGCTGCGCAGACGGATGCTGCACCGGCTGGGGGCCAAGGCGATGGTGCCAACGCTCCGGGCCGAGTACGCCAGAGCCGTCGCCAGCGTCCCGCATCCTCCCGGCATCCGCCGGTGAACACTCCGGTGCGAGAAATGGCCACTCGCATGCGGCATCTCAGCGCGTTGCCCGAGGAGTACGCCCGGCCGAGGTCTCGGAGATGCACCGCCGGCCGGATCGGCACCTGCCGGGCACGGTGAGGGAATTCCCCCACACGGAGCGATCTTGGTTGATATACGCTGCGCCTGACTTGTTCGAACAGTTCGACGAATCTCTGCAACCGATTCGTCCTGCCCGGGGGGGCATTCCCATGACTTCGCAGTCCCGCGCGGTGCTCGGCATCGCGCTCACTCCCGTCTTCGCTCTGGCGGCCGTCGACCCGGCCGCCGCGCACACCACCGCCACGGCGGCCACTGGCACCGTCACGGCCACCGCCGCCACGGACGCCGACACCACCGCGACGGACGCCGACACCACCGCGACGGACGCCGACACCACCGCGACGGACGCCAGCACCACCGCCACGGCCGCCAGCACCGCTGCGGCCGCCGTCGAGACGCGTTCGCCGGGCCCGTGGGGCACCCGCGCCCTCCACGCCCCAGCCCCCAACCCAGGTGACGCCGCGGGCGGGCTGACCGCCCTGGTGTCGGCCGGGGACGGCGCCCTCGTCTCCCTCACCAGCGACGGGCGTTCCACCCGGATCCGGCCCGCCGACAGCACCCGCTGGCTCACCCCGCAGACCTGGCCGGACGCCGGGGGATACAGCACCGAGTTGGTCTCGCTCGGCGACGGCTCGGTACGCCTGGCCTGGCGGGCCGAGCGCGCCGACGACCACGGCAACCACTGGCTGAAGGTCGCCACCCTCACGCCCGGCGCGACCGCCTTCTCCGAGCCCGAATACGTCGCCGCGGTCCCCGAGAAGGGCTACCACCACCTGGCGGCGGCCCCCGACGGCCGGTTGGTCGCCGTGTGGTCGGTCTCCGGTGTCGTGAGGGCGGCCGAGAAGACCGGCCCGCAGGCCTCGTGGACCGCTCCGGCCGACCTCAACGAGCAGCCGCCGTCCGGCAGCCGCGACATCGCCAACATGGACCTCGCGGTCGCCAAGAACGGCACCGCCCTGCTGGTGTGGCAGTGGCAGGCGAGCAAGGCCGTCGTCGCCCTGGAGAAGGCCCCCGGCGCGTCTTCCTGGACCTCGGTCCAGGGCTTCCCGGTCCCGGACAAGGACCTCGCGCGCCCGAAGGTGTTCGCTGATCCGCAGGGCGGCTTCGACGTCTTCTACGACGACCTCGCGCACCTCATGTACTCCCGCCGGCCCGCCGGCGCCACGCAGTGGAGCACCCCTCAGTCGGCCGACAGCCATGGCAGCACGTACAGGATGACGGCGCCCGTCTACCTGCCCAACGGCGACCTCTTCGTGGCCGGCGGGCCCACCACCCCCTGGTACGCGGTGCGTTCGGCGACAACCGGCCGCTGGCTGCCGTACTCGCAGCGCTTCTCCACCCACCAGAAGGTGCGTCATGTCGCCGCGGCCGCCACCTCGGGCGGCACGGTCACGGTGACCTGGCGGGAGGGCTACTCGTACGAGGAGTACACGATGGCCGCCCTCTTCAAGGGCGGCACCTGGTCCACCCCGCGGCGGCTGAGCGCGAAGAGCGCCCAGTTCACCGGGGCGCCGCAGGTGGCCGCCGACGCGCTCGGCCGGCCCGTCGTGCTGTGGGACGAGTACCTGCGCAGCGAGACGAACAGCACGGTCCTGGACGGCGTGTACCAGGCCACCACCACCGGCCGCGCGCTGCCCAAGTGGCGTGACTACACGGACGACGGCAAGGCCGATCTGTTCGGCCGGGGCAGCGCCGGGCTGAAGGTGTACGCGGGTGACGCGACGAAGCTGACTGCGGGGCAGCGCGCGAGCGGCTGGCCGACGGGCACCCTCGTGCTGCCCTTCGGCGACCTCGACGGCGACCGCTGCAACGACGTGTTCGTCCGCTCCCCCAAGGGCGAGGCCCGCGTCCACCCGACGATCTGCGGCGGCGGGCTGCCCGACCAGCAGTCGCTCGCCGTGAAGGTCTCCTCTGATTGGAGCGCGTACAACGCGGTCCTCTCGCCCGGCGACGTGACGGGCGACGGCAGGGCCGACCTGCTGACCCGGTCCGCCTCCACCGGGAAGCTGTACGTCTACGCGAACAACGGCTCGGGCGGCTTCAACGCCAGAGCGCTCGCCGGGTCCGCCTTCGGCGGCTACAAGAGGCTGATCGCCGCGGGAGACCTGGGCGGCGACGGCAAGAACGACCTGCTGGCCATCGACGCGTCGAACGAGCTGTGGCGGCTCAACGGCACCGGCGCCGGCACCTTCAACACGCGGTCGCTGGTCTTCAAAGACTGGGGCACCGCCTACAAGGACGTGGTCGGCGGACTCGACCTGTCCGGCGACGGCCGGGCCGATCTGGTCTCACTCGACAAGGACGGCCGAGCCTGGCTGAACCGGGGCAACGGCAAGGGCGGTTTCGAGAACCGGTCCCAGGTCGGCAAGACCACCAACTGGTCGGACATCCGCATCTCCTGACGGCACGGATCCGGGCGCGGTCCGGGACCGAGGAGGCCGCCGGGGTCAGCCCGGCGGCCGTCGGCCCACGCACGGAACGTCCCCGCCAGCCACAGGGACGTCGACGTCCAGTTCCTATGACGTCTTGTCGTCAGTGGTCGGGCCTCCAGCATGGCGCCCTGAGCCGTGACCACGGCTGAGGCCCGGACGCCGCGCCGGTGAACCGGGACGGCGTCCGGGCAGGCCAAGAGCGCGTGCTCGGACAGACAGCGCGCATTCGGCGGCCGGGGGCGGGTGTGATAAGCGCACCATGCGGGTCAGTGCGCGGTCTCGGCCATGTCGCAGGTGTGGCACACCACTCTGCGCGCCGGGATACGGCTGTACGAAGCACCCATGCCGATCGGGCGGGTGACCTGTGCCTGACGTACGCGGGCGTGGTTCTCGCAGGTGGCCAAGCCACAGCGCGAGCACACACCGATACCAGTGGTGTCGCTGCGTGCCTCCTGGAGGCAGTCGTAGCACCTCATGTCCAACTCCGATTTCAGTAGGGGCTGGGCGTGGCGGCCAACACGAGCAAACCCACTCAGGCCACTCACACCTACTCAAGGAGCTTGAAACTAAGGCCAGGATTAGACTTTGTCAAACCTAGGATTCGATCGATCGTGCGGAGCAGCTGCGCCCTGCATCCTGATCTTGATGACGTCGGAGGCAGCGTTGCAGGAGTGGCGGCCGCGCCATCCGCTCCTCCCCGCGTCCTGATCGTGCCGGACGGAACCGGACCCGCCGGTGTCGAAAACCGGATCCGCGCCCTGGGCGCGGAGGCGGGCAGTCGCGCAGTCCCGCTTCTGCACGACCTCTCCGTCCTCGTGGCGCTGCTCGCGGCACTGCCGGCCGATCAGCTCCAGGGACACCCGAGGGACCGATCGGCCATACCTGCTGCTCCAGTCCCCCGCCGGCTGCCGGACTGCGCCGGTCTCCCGGAGCTCCGCGCTGGGTTGGCGACGCCAGTCCCACCTGGGTGATGGTCCACCAGCGTAAGGAACTCGCTCGCGTGCGGTTCACCGATCGCATGCGCGGGTGGGTCCGGCGATGAGGTCAGTACGTCGATGGGGTGGTGCGCTGCCACACGGTCGCAGTCCCTCAAAGACCGTGCCGCCGTGTCAGATCGGCGCACACGACCAACGCGTGCGGTAGTCGGGAGCGGCCGGTGCGAACAGCGGCCTGCGCTGCCCGCTGGTTTGCCCGATTACCGGGTCAGTCCAGCTTTCGCAAGGACTTCATCGAGAGTCAGCGTCGAGGCCAGGTCGTGGATCCAGGCTTCAGGCGGTGCTGCGAAGACGTCGCCCAAAGCGGCCATGAGCGCCTCGAATTGATTCTGGAAGTGCCTGTACACGGCGTCAAGGTCGGCCCACTGCTCGATGATCACGAAGGTATTCGGCGCTTCGAGATCCTCGGCGATCTGATATCCCTCGCAGCCCTCCTCGGCACGGGTCTGAGCCGCGTTGCCGCGAATCACCTCGAGCCAGTGCTCACGCTGCTCCGGCTTGATCGATGCTCTGACAACTTGGAGAACCATGCACTGCTCCTTACCTCGCCCGGCGCCGCGTCTTCCGGGGTCGCTCAGTTTGGTGCCCTGCTCCAGTAGACCGCCCCGGGCAACCGACCACCTGTCGTTGTACGCCGCTCGTGTCAGGCACTCGGGCATCCCGCGGCGGGTTGCCCACCAAGGTCCGCCTCGCCTGCGACGGCCGGTGCCTGCCGCGTCCGCGCCAGAGCCCGCTTCGAACACGGTCGCCTCGTCGAACGCCCCGAGCCCGCCGCGGCAGTACGGAATGCCAGACTTTGCCAATGATCAACGCCAAGGACACCGTTCACCAGTTCCTTCTGCAGGTGCGCTCGGGGTTGCACCCTGACCGCGCCAGTCACTTCATGGCCGACCGGGTCCGTGCCCACCAGGTCGTCTCGGAGGCGCCGGTGGTCGTAGAGCGGACACCGCAGCAGTACACCGAGCACGTTGAAGAGATGCTCGACGCATACGGCGCTTTCACCCTGACCGTCGACGAGCTCATCGCCGAAGGAGATCGGGTCTACGCACGCTGGACCCAGAGCGGACGACACGTCGGACCCGTAGACCATCATCCACCGACCGGTGCGGAGGTCACGGCGATAACCAGCGCGGTCTATCGCGTCGAGGACGGATTGATTGTTGAGTACTGGATCCAGATCGACCGGCAGGGGATAACCGCTCAGCTACAACAAGCCGCTGCCGAGCACTGACCCGCAGGAATTGACAACTGCTCGACCATGTCCGAGGGAGCATTCGAGCGGTCGAGTCCGCGACCTGAGTGTGAAGGCGCTACTCCCGCCGCCAGCCCTGTCCGCCATGTCAGTCCCGCAGTTGCTCGGCCAGTCCGACGATGATTCCCTCCGGGCCGCGGACGTAGCAGAGCAGGTAACTGTCCTCGAACCGGGCGATCTCGCCTACGAGTTCGGCGCCATGAGAGTGCAGGCGGGCAACGGTGTCCTCAATATCGTCGACGGCGAACATGACGCGGTGCGTGCCCACAATGTTGTGCGGCCGGTTGCGCGGCCCGGCGCTGATCACCGCGGGGCTGCGGTACTTCGCCAGCTCGAGCCGGCTCTGACCGTCCGGGGTCCGGAGCATCGCGATGTCACAGCGGACGCCGTCGAGTCCGGTGCACTGGTCGGCGACGAGGCCCTCGACCTCTGCCCTGCCCTCCAGCTCCATACCGAGTTCCACGAAGAACGTGATGGCGGCATCCATGTCCTCGACGACGATGCCGACGTTGTCCATCCGCTGAATCGCCATGCTGGTTTCTCCTTCTTCCTCGTGCGGCCGGTGGTGGCCGCTGATGTCCCTGGGACGGAGCCGGTGGCACTTCCTCGACATCCTCAGACCGCAGAACTTCGAAAAACCTGGATCTCGCCTCAGCACCACTACGGCAGACCCGCGAGCCAGGCGACACCACCAAGGATGAGTGCGGCGCAGGCGGCCACTGCGATGAAGACGATCAGCCGCAGCGTGCCGTCCCCGTTTTCAATACTCCCTCGACGATTCGCTCGCAGCGTGCGCGATTGAGCCGCATAGCGGGGGAACCGATCGGCCGAAGTGGATCACTGGTGCCTCGCGGCCTGCCCCGCCCGTCACCGCCCCGGCCCCCGCAATGACCGGTGCCAGAGGCCACTTGGACAGGGAAAACGCAACTTCGACATCGCCCGCAGAGGCAGCTACCTTCACCTGGTCTTCGGCGATCGCCCACGGTCGCACGGGAGTTCCTTCAGGCTGAACCACCCGCGACGGGGTGAGTTGGTCACGCCCCACGAATCCTCGCCCCATACGTAAGCCACCGAACCGGGCCCACACCAGGCCGCCCAATCAGGGAGAGACGCATGCCCCATCTCGCGCTGTACACATTCGGCGTCCTGAAGTCACCTCTCGCCGATCCCGCACCGCTCACGAGCAAGTTCTACGACATTGGTGAGGCCGTCTATCGCGCAATCAGTCAGCACCCCGGGTACCTCGCGCGTGCTGAAACGGCAGACGGTGACCGGGGCATGCTCTTCGAGGCGGACTGGGGTGCATGGGGAGAGTTCGCCGTACCGACTTGGTACGACAAGGGCCGAACGGTGGAAACCACCGCCCTGGCCGCGACCCTCTCACTCTGGACCGACCTGCGCCCCGCCTTCGACGCCGTCTACACCGGTCTGCACCGCGCGGCGCTGAACAGGCGTTACGACTGGTTCGAGAGGACAGGGCACCCAAATTACGTGATCTGGTGGGTCTCCGACGGCGTGATACCCACCTGGCAGGACGGGGTTTCCAGGCTGGAACACCTCCACGACCACGGCTCCGCGCCGCACGCCTTCACCTTCCACCACTCGTTCGCCCCGGAGGGAACTCCGACCAGGTTCAAAGGCATCGGGCGGAGGAGCGACCAGGTGCGCTGACAAGGAAGCCTGATCGACTGGGTTGGCTGTCACCCCCGAAGTATTTTCGGAGCCGACCACTAACTGATCGTTTCAGAATGCCGTCTTGTGGAGTCGCTGACTGCCCCATGGAACAATCCGTTCATCCACAGGTTCAGGGGGATGACGTCGTATGCAACGGGTTGGTGCGGCTCGAGACCTCGTCCTCGGTTACGTCCGCGCTCTGAACGCGATTGACGAGGCCATGAGGGTGGCGATCCCCTCGCTTGAGCGACTGGCGGACGTCCTCGAGCTGGCCCGATCGCACCGGATCAGCCGGAGTGGGCACATCGGCACCTACTCCTACAGGGTTCATGGGGCAGGCTGCCGCTTCGTGAGCGACAACGGCACGGAGCTCGATGTGGACTTCGCAGCCGACGGGAGTGAAGTTTTCGACCTCTGGCGACTCCGCGGGTATGGGCTGAGCCTGCCGGAGTCTGTTGACGTCACGGATGAGGACCTGCGGTTCGCAGTGAGCTCGCTGCAACCGCTTCTGACCGAGGTGCGACCGGGGTGGTTCAGCGCAGCCAACTGATCGTTTCAGGATGCGGTTCGTAGGCGGCGGAGGCTTATGAGACTGCAGCGAGCGGGGTTCCGTGCCGGTCGACGATCAGGTGGTGCTTGGAGCCGGGGCGGGCGCGGTCGACGGGCGACGGGCCGACGTGATCCCCCCTTTGAGGGCCCGGACGTGCGATCCGTCTGCGGAGCAGTCGTCCAGGTCCAGCAGGCTGGCGCGACGAAGCTCGGACAACAGGGCGGCGTGCAGGCGCGGCCACACACCGGCCTCGGTCCAGTCCCGCAGCCGACGCCAGGCCGTCACCCCGGAACAGCCAACGGTCTCTGCGGGGACATCGCGCCAAGCGACACCGGTCCGCAGCACATACATGACGCCGGCGAGCGCCAGTCGGTCGGGAACGCGCAGCCGCCCAGCGTGGCGATGGCGCCGTTCGGGGGCGGGCGGCAGCAGCGGGGCCACCCGCTCCCACAGGTCGTCAGGAACAAGATCAGCACGCACCCGGAGACCCTGGCGACCAAGATCGTCGAGCACAAGGCGGGCAGCTCAACTCATTCTGAAACGATCATTTAGTCGCCGCCGATCGTGAAGGCCCTGACGCCTTCTCAGCTCGCTCACATCCCGAGCAGCAGACCCAGTCGCGGGCCCTTTCGGGTCGCAAGCCGCATTACCGATCAGCGGCCAGCACTGCCGCGAGGCCTTCTTGCAGATCTTTGACGAAATACTCGGGAACCTCCAGCGACGGGAAATGTCCCCCACTCTCGGGCGTCCTCCATCGGACGATCTGCCGGTACCGCTCCCGTGCCCAGGGACGCGGACACTTCTCGACGTCGCGGGGATACATAGTGAGTGCTGATGGGACGTCGACCCGGAGTTCGGGGTCCAGCGAGTTGTGGCTCTCGTAGTAGATGCGGGCCGCCGATGCGCCGGTCCGCGTCAGCCAGTAGAGGGTGACGTCGTCAAGAATGCGGTCCCTGGAAATCGTCTCGAACGGGCTGTCTTCGGTGTCTGACCACTCGGCGAACTTGTCCAGGATCCAGGCAAGAAGGCCGACCGGTGAGTCGACGAGCGAGTAGCCGATGGTCTGCGGTCGGGTTGCCTGCTGCTTCGCGTACGCCGCGCGGTGGCTCCAGAAATCGCGGGTTTCCTCGATCCATTTGCGCTCGACCGCCGTCAGTCCGTCCGTTGTCAACCCGGGCGGTCCCTCCGCGAACGTGGTGTGGATACCAAGAACGTGCGCCGGGAACCTGCCGCCGAGGACCGTGGTGATATTTCCTCCCCAGTCGCCGCCGTGGGCTACGAACTTGCTGTAGCCGAGCCTTCCCATCAGTTCCACCCATGCGGCCGCGATCTTTTCGGTTCCCCACCCGGTGGTGGCCGGCTTGTCGCTGTAACCAAAGCCTGGTAGCGACGGGACCACGACGTGGAACGCCGGCGCGTCCGCATCCTTCGGATCTGCCAGCTCGTCCACTACGTCGATGAACCGAGCAATGCTGTCCGGCCAGCCGTGCGTCATGATCAGAGGAGTGGCATCCGCGCGCGCGGATCGGCGGTGCAGGAAGTGGATTCCCAGATCGTCAATGGTCGTGCGGAACTGGCCGATGCGGTTGAGGCGCTCTTCGAACGACCGCCAGTTGTACCCGGTGCGCCAGTAGTTCACGACATCGACGAGGTCGGCGAGAGGAACGCCCTGTTCCCATCGGCGGGGGTCGGGCGCCGAGCGATTGACCGTCTCAGCTTCCGGTAGTCGCGCCGCAGCCAGTCGCGCGCGCAGATCGTCAAGGTCAGCGTCAGCTGCGTGGGCTTCGAATGCTTGCACGTCGCTGGTCCGACGGGGCATGAGACCTCCTGGCCATCGTGGAAGCGGCTGCGAACCATCGCGAACCGGCTAAGACGGTTCTACTACGCCTTCGCACCAGGGTGCAACCTGCTAAGGTGGTTCCATGCGTGCTGGGTTCCCTGACTTCCGCCTCGGTAAGGTGCTGGCGACCAGCTTCACGGGGACTCTGTCGGAGCGTTATGGCAACGCTGTAGAGCGGATCCCCACGCCGGACCGACTCATCGACTGGCTCGCAGTGAGCGGCCTCGCCGTGGACTCCTGCACCACCGCCCAGCTCGAACTCGCCCGGGAATTGAGGGAGTCGATTCACGCCGCCGCGACAGCGGCCGCGACTCAGGACGCTCTCCCTGCGTCAGCTGTCCAAGTCATCAACGACCGCAGCGCTCAGGGTCGGGCCGCGGCTGTTCTGACGCCCGAGGGTGAGCGGCGATGGCGGCTCAGCTCGGCTTCCTGCGTGGAAGATGCCCTCAGCGTGATCGCCGCCGACGCGATCAGCATCATCGCGGGCGAGCGAGACGGAAAATTGGCCTTGTGCGCATCGCCGACCTGCCGGGCCGCCTTCTTCGACGCCAGCCAGAGCCGCACCCGCAAGTGGTGTGACATGAACACGTGCGGGAATCGTCAGAAAAAAGCGCGCTTCTATGCCAACCAGCGCAAAAACCCCACATCAGCGGAGTGATCGTTGCCGAGCAAGCCGCTACCTCGCAATTACGCTCATCGGGGTAGGGCCAGTTGACCCCAGTGCGGGCGTCCCTGGCGTCGCCTGCCGATCGGCTCAGAAGGCCGGTGCCGCCTGCTCGGCGGCCCGACTCTGGCGCCGCGCACCGAGCACGGCTTCTCTCAACCGTTCCTGAGCAATCGTCAGGCACGCGTAGACCGCCCCTTGCGCCGTCGACAGACCGATCCGATGCGGACCCGTCCTGATCTCCGGCACTGCCGGAAGGCTCTGGCCGAGCCGCTCACGCACCTGGGGAAGGACGATGTCGACGAGCGGGCGCAGCCGGCCCACGAAGTAGACCGACTCCGGGTCGAGCGTCACCGCGACGACACTGACAGCGGTCACGATCGCCCTGGTGAACGCCTGCAGCACTTCGGCATGCGGCGCCTCGGTGTGCGGTTGCAGCCAGAGATCCTCGATGCGCTCCAGGTCGAGCCCCCGCTTGCGGGCGAACCGGAGCAGACCCCTGGTGCTCAGCAGGTCGTCGAGGTTCTCGTCGCCGACTCCGGAGGAGAGCACACCGATGTCGCCGAATGTGGGTGTACGTCCCCGGGCGAGCTCGTGATCCGTGCAGCTGGCGAAGTTCAGTATGGTGCTGACGCTGAAGAGCGCGGCGTTCCTGATGGTCGCGTCGTCGGTGAGGATTCCGAGCAGGGACGCGTTGGCATCGCTGTCGAGGAGCACAGGGGCCTCGACAAGGTTCTCGAGGGCTTGCTGGAGGCCTGAGCCCGCGAAGATTTTCATCGACTCCGCGGGGCCGAAGATCTCCGTGCCGCCCCGGACCCGGCCGGGCACTGCGGCGACGATCTGACGCAGAGGACCCTGCGCAGATCGGGCGGCCTGCGCGATCAGGTCGACCAGCCATCGCGCGGCGTCATCGACCTCCTGGTGATCGGCGGTGGGAACCGTCACATGCTGGATCTCACGCCCCCTCAGGTCGGTCACCAGCACACCGGTGGTCTGGGCGCCGAAGCTGACACCGGCGACGTGACCGGTCGTGCCGGGCAGGTCCAGATAGGTGGAGCGGCGGCCGCGGCCGGTGATCTCGTCGACCCCGCCGTCGACGACGAAGCCGTCGGCACGGAGCTCCTCCACAGCTCTGGACACCGTGGCCTTGCTCAGGCCCGTCAGCTCGATGAGCTTGTTCCGCGTCAAGGGCGCGTGGGAGAGGAGCACGTCGAGGACTGATGCCTTGTTGTAGTCGCGTGAGGTCGGGTTGGTCACGTGATGACCATAGCGAGCCCGGTGCGCCGATCGGGCAGGGACCGGTTCGGGCGGTACGCCCAAGGGTTTCGACGCGGTGAGAACTGGTTGCTTCGACGGATCTGTCGTTCCGGCCTGGGCGCGCTCGAAGGGGCCGGCGTGGGCGCGCTCGAAGGGGTCCGTGTCGGCGCCTTCCGCCTTGCCTGACGGTCCTCGACTCATCTGTCATGCACTCCGCAGGGTTTCCGAGGCACTCCAGGAGCGCCTCACCGCGTTGCGACGTCCCCGGGCCGCCGCCCTTCCTTTGGGACGGCTTGACCGCATACCCCGACCATACCAGTATTAGTTTCAGGCTGGAACTGCAACAAATATCATTGATGTCTGGCAGGAGAGAGCAGCGACATGAAGTTCACCCCCTACTGGCTCGACACCGCTCCCCCAGGTCCGGACCGATCCCGGACCGACGTCGGTGGACACGTCGACGTGGCGATCATCGGGGCCGGCCTGACCGGCCTTTCGGCGGCACTGCACCTGGCGCGAAAGGGCGCGAACGTGCAGGTCTTCGAGAGAGACACGGTCGGATTCGGCGCCTCCGGCCGCAACGGCGGCATGGCCACCACGGGCATGTCGATCGGCTTCCGCTCCGCGGTCTCCCGCTACGGCTTCGATACCGCGAAGGCGTACCTGCTGGCCTATCACGACGCGGTCGACACCATCGAAACCCTCGTCAAGGAAGAGAACATCGACTGCGACTTCGCTCGCACGGGCAAGCTGAACCTGGCGTCCAAGCCGGCTCACTTCGAGGGTCTGCGCAAGACCCACGAGATCATGTCCGGCCGGCTCGGGCTCGAGACCCACCTCATACCCAAGAGCGAGATCCACTCCGAGATCGGTTCCGACTGCTACCACGGCGCGCTGGTCGAGGCCAGGAGCGCGGGACTGCACGTCGGTAAGTTCACCAAGGGGCTCGCGGAGGCGGCCGCGCGGATCGGCGTGACGATTCACGAGAAGGCTCCGGTCGAGAGGGCCGAGCGCCTCGGTGGCACAAAGCACGAGCTGGTCACGCCGCGCGGTACCGTCCGGGCCGATCAGGTGCTCGTCGCCACCAGCGGCTACACCGGCCGGCCGTTCCGCTGGCACCAGGTCAGGATCGCGCCCGTCGGCAGCTTCGTCATCGTGACCGAACCGCTGGGCAAGGACGTCTGCGACCTGCTGCTGCCGAACCGGCGCATGGCGTCGACGTCCATGAACCTGCTGAACTACTTCCGGATCACACCGGACCACCGGTTGCTGTTCGGTGGCCGCGCCCGGTTCGCCATGTCCAGTCCGCAGTCGGACGCGAAGAGCGGCCGCATCCTGCACAAGGCGATGACCGAGGTCTTCCCGCAGCTCACCAACGCGCGTGTCGACTACTGCTGGGGCGGCCTGGTCGACATGAGCATGGACCGCATGGTGCACGCCGGCGAGCACGACGGGCTGTTCTACTCGCTCGGCTACTCCGGCCACGGCGTCCAGATGGCGACGCACATGGGCAAGCAGATGGCCTCGTACATGACCGGGACTCCGGCTGCCAATCCCTGGAGCGACCTGCCCTTGAAGCGGATCCCGGGGCACTTCGGTCCGCCGTGGTTCCTGCCCTTCGCGGGCGCCTTCTACAAGTTCTTGGACATCATCAAGTAGGCATGGGGTGGAGACGCTGAGCACGCGCGGGGAACACTGTGGAGCCCCCCCCGTGCTGGTCTCAGCGGCCGGAACGCGGCGCCGCAGGGGCCCCGGTCGGCAACGGCCTCCGAGCCCTGGCGCAGCCGCGCACCTCCTGCTTCGATGCTCTCCGCCGGCTTCCTGGTGCGGACGCCCGTGATGCCCGCGCGTTCCCTTGGGCTCATCGAGACCATCACGGCGTCCGCGTCCTCAGGGCTGCCTCATTCATCCAGCGTTCCATGCCGACAGCATGCGGGTCGTCGGCTGACCTGGCCCTCGAAGGACGACGAGGACAAGGTCCTGCGCCACGCCAGCGACACGCCCTTGGGTCTGTCTCATGGGTTACGTGCGTCTTCGTCCTGGGGCTGGACTGCGGCCCTGCGCGTCAGCCACCATCTGCAGACCTCCTGAACACCGGCTTCGTCTCCAGCCCCTCAGCCCCGCTCGGCGGGTCAAGCAGTTCGGCCGACCCAGGCCCCCTCCCCCAGCCGGGCGTAGGCCATCGATCCAAGCAGTGGCCTCGCCAGTCCCGTGGCGTACTCCGAGAAGTTTCTAGTTTCAGGTTGGAACTGGAATAAATGATGGTATGGTTTCGGCCAACACAGCGAGCAACCCAGAACAGACTGAAGGTGTGCCTGCCGATGACTTCGACGCTGAGTCGGGCAATCGCCCACTACCCCAACCGGTTCGACCCCGGGGTACTGAGTGAGCTCCCCGAACACCTCCAGAGGACCATCCAGCGCCGGAACGAGGTGCTGGGCCCTGGCTACACACTGATCTACAGGGAGCCGGTCGAGTTCGTCTCCGGTCACGGCGCCCACCTGATCGACCGTGACGGCAACGACTACCTCGACGCGTACAACAACGTCCCCTGCGTCGGTCACGCCCACCCCCACGTGGCCGAGGCCGTCGCCCGCCAGATGGCGGCGGTCAACACCAACACGCGCTACGTCCAGGAAGCACTGGTCGACTACGCGGAGCGGCTTCTCTCGACGTTCCCCGAGGAGCTGTCCAGGCTGAGCATCGCGTGCAGTGGCTCGGAGGCGAACGACCTGGCCGTGCGGGTGGCGCGGTTCCACACGGGAGGCGAGGGCATCATCGTCACCCGCTGGGCCTACCACGGCGTCACCCGGGAGGTGGCGAGCTTCTCACCGACCCTCGGCGCGGGCTCGCCGCTGGGCCCGAACGTCCGGCTCATTGACGCCCCCGACCCGCGCCTCGTCGCGCCCGGTTCCACGCTCGACGAGCACATGCGGCAGCAGGTGCGCAGCGCGATCGACGACCTCGAGCGCCACGGCTACCGGCTAGCCGCCCTGATCACCGACTGCGCCTACAGCAGCGATGGCATCTTCACGGACCCGCCCGGCTACATGCAGGCCGTGGTGGAGGAGGTGCACGCCGCCGGCGGTGTCTACATCGCGGACGAGGTCCAGTCGGGATTCGCCCGGCTCGGGGACTCGATGTGGGGCTTCAGCCGCCACGGCGTGCTGCCGGACATCGTCACCATGGGCAAGCCGATGGGCAACGGCCTGCCGATCTCGGGTGTGGTCTTCCGCCCCGAGGTCTGCGAGGAGTTCGGACGCAACGTCCGCTACTTCAACACCTTCGGCGGCAGCTCCATCCCCGTGGCCGCCGGCGCCGCGGTGCTGGACGTCTTCGAGAAGGAGAACGTGCAGCAGCGCGTCCTGGAGAACGGCGACGCTCTGCGCACGGGACTGCGGGAGATCACCAAGGATTCTCCCTACGTCGCCGAAGTCCGCGGCGCCGGTCTCTTCGTCGGCGTGGAGATCGTCAAGGACCGGGAGACCCTCGAGCCCGACCGCGCCCTTGCCGAAGACGTCATCAACGACCTGCGTGATCGCCGCATCCTGATCAGCGGCACGGGCACGTCGGCGAACACGCTGAAGATCCGCCCTCCGCTGGCCTTCGACTCCGCCGATGTGACGCGATTCCTGGAGACTTTCGCCGAGATCGCGAAGAACCGTCTGTAACAGGCCGGCCGAAGGGACTGACCGTGAACACCTCACCAGCTGCGAACCATGCTCAGCGGCTCCTCGAGGAGAGCGGCCTGACGTCGTCCCACGAGCCCATCGACGTGATGCTGGTGAGCATCTTCCTCGAGGAGCACTACCGCCTCAACGGGCGCTTGGGGCGACTGGCGACCGAGAAGGACGACACGTTCAGACTCAGCACCGACTCGAGCACCTACCTCGTGAAGGTCTCACCACCTGACGAGGCGGAGGCGGTTGTCGCCCTCCAGACCGCCGCGATGCGCTACCTGGAAACCACCGCTTCGCACCTGCCCGTCCAGCGGGTGAAGCTGACAACCGGCGGAGACGACCATGTCACGATCAGGCTGAACTACGGCAGGACGCGTGTCCTGCGGGTGTTCGACTTCGTCGAAGGCAAGGTCCTGGCAGATGCGGACCCGGACGCGGAGCGGCTCGCCAAGGCGGGCGAGATGCTGGGGCTGATCGACGTGGCGCTCAGGCCGTTCACGCACCCGGCGGACCGACGAGGTCTGGCATGGGACATCCAGCATTTTCACCAGCTGACCGAACTGGTCGAGCACACGCCGAACCCCGAGCACCGCCAGTTGGCCCGGTCGATCTTCCGGCTCTTCGACGAAGACATCGTCCCGAGGCTGAGCGATCTCGAAACGCAAGTCATCCACGGCGACTTCAGCCCCTACAACATCGTGGTGGACCCAGAGAGCGATCACTTCGTCACCGGAGTCATCGACTTCGGCGACACCGTGCGCAGTGCGGTGATCTTCGACCCCGCCGTTCCCATGGCGAACCTGCTCGGCAGGACGCCGGATCATCCCTGGCGGGATGCCTGCGCCTTCGCTGCCGGCTACCAACGGGAGCGGCCGATCCGACCCTCGGAGCTTCCGCTGCTCCCGGTTGCCGCGCTGGCACGACTCACGCTTCGTGCGCTGATCACGAACTGGCGCGCGGAGCGTGCACCCGAACGGCGCGAGTACCTCCTCGGCCACGCCAAGGACGACTGGATCAATATCGAGCGTTCCTTGACCGTGAGCCTGGACGACGTCGTCGCGCAGCTATGGGAAGCCCGTCACGGGCATTCCTGAAAAGCCAGTCCCGAACATGTGCAGTTACCCAGAAAAAGACAGGAGCATCGTCATGCCCATTCCCTCGCTCCAGTTCCGCCCGAAGTACGTCTCCTTCGACTGCTACGGCACGTTGATCGAGTACCCGATCACCCCCATCACGTATGAACTCGTCGGCGACCAGATCCCCGCCGAGCACTGGGACCAGTTCGTCAAGGAGTTCCGCGGCTACCGCTACGACCAGGTCCGCGGCGAGTACTACCCCTACGAGCAGGTGCTGCAGGACTCCTTCGAGCGGGTCTGCCGCAAGTGGGGCCTGAAGGCGGCCCCGGACGCGGGCAAGCGGTTCGCCGACGGCGTCCGCAGCTGGGGGCCCCACCCGGACGTGGTGGAGCCACTGAAGAAGATGGGCGAGCACTACAAGCTGGTCATCCTCTCCAACGCCGACGACTCCTTCCTCGCCGAAAGCGTGCCCCGGCTCGGGGCGGACTTCCACGCGGTCTTCACCGCGGAGCAGGCCGGCTACTACAAGCCCCGCTACGCCGCGTTCGAGTACATGCTCGACCAGCTCGACGCGTCCCCCGAGGACTTCGTGCACGTCGCCTCGCACACTCGCTACGACCACATGTCGATGCACGACATGGGCTTCCGCAACCTCATCCTGCTGGACCGCGGCTACGACCCGGTCACCCACGGCTACGACTACGTGACGGTGAAGTCCCTGGACGAGCTCAACACCATGCTCGGCATCTGACCCGAAGCCACACCAGTCCCGCACGGCACACACCCAGGTTTCTCCCGAGGTTCGGGTTTGCCGTGCGGGACAAGAATCCCGTGCCTTCCGCACCTATGTGGAAAAACGCTGTCGCGTCATAGCCGCTGCCGCTGTTTGACAGCGCGCGAACACCGCTGCACATGGCAGCGTTCTCTCCTCTCTCTCCCCGGTCTCGCGCGGCACCCTCATCAGCCCCGAGCCGTTTCCGTCCGCCGATTACGGCGTACCAGCCCCCTCCCCCGGGACCAATACGTCCCTGCAACAGATACCCCCGTATCCCCAGCGATTTCCAGGAGGCACCGCCATGGAAGGCAACCGGATAGGACGCAGAACCGTACTCCGCACCGCAGGCGCGCTGGCCGCCGCCACCGCGGTGACCGGCTGCGGCACCCTCATGGGCACCGGCGAAAGCCGCGGCTCGTCGGGCGGCGGCAAGAAGAGGCTCATCGTC
The DNA here is from genome assembly GCF_044327915.1 of Streptomyces afghaniensis. NCBI lineage: Bacteria > Bacillati > Actinomycetota > Actinomycetes > Kitasatosporales > Streptomycetaceae > Streptomyces > Streptomyces afghaniensis. The sequence goes on along the minus strand of NZ_JBIRGJ010000004.1, from coordinate 777,846 downwards.
AGCAACAGCGGTGGCGCCTACAACGACGCCTTGACCAAGGCGATCTACGAGCCGTTCGCCAAGGAGACCGGCATCACGGTCACCACCGTCAACTACCAGTCCGCACAGGTCATCGCCCAGGTCAAGCAGGGCCGTCCGCAGGTGGACCTGATGGACAATTCGCTGCTGATCTTCCAGAAGATGGCCCGCCTGGCCTGTCTGGAGCCCATCGACCATGACCGGCTGAAGAACGTCAAGGGCGCCGGGATCGCCGAGAACCAGCTGGCGGAGCATGCGGTCGGCAAGAACGTGTGGGCGAGCCTGATGGCCTACCGCACGGACAGCCTGAAGCGTGTCCCGAAGAGCTGGGCCGACTTCTGGAACACGGACGCCTTCAGCGGTCCGCGCTCGTTGCAGAGCGCGGAGGTGGACCTGCCCGAGCTGGAGTTCGCGCTGCTGGCCGACGGAGTGCCGCTGGACAAGCTCTACCCGCTGGATGTGGACCGGGCCTTCAAAGCGATGTCGCGCATCCGCGGTGACGTGAAGAAGTTCTGGAACACCGGAGCCCTGCCGGCGGTGCTGCTGGGCCGCAAGGAGGTCGTCATGACCACCTTGTGGGCCGGCCGCGCGGACGAGCTGATCAAGCAGGGCATGCCGGTCGCCTACCAGTGGAACGGCGCCCGCAGGATGACCAACGGCTGGGGCATCCCGAAGGGCGCGGACAACACGGACGCCGCCTACAAACTGATCGACTTCTCCCTGCGTCCCGAGGTGCAGGCGGCGTTCGCCAAGCTCTACCCGGGCGGCCCCGTAGTCCCCGCTGCCACCAAGCTGCTCTCGGACGACGTCCTGGCCACGCTGCCGACCTCGCCGAAGAACCTGAAGACCGGGTTCGACGCGGATGTTTCCTGGTGGGACAAGAACCGTGACGCCGTTACCAAGCGCTGGCAGGAGTGGGCCGATGCCTGAGCGCACCACGGGCAAGTCGCTGTCGGTGGCGGGGCTGCGTAAGTCCTACGGCGGCACGGCGGTGGTCGATGGTGTGGACATGGAGATCGCGGCGGGTGAGTTCGTCACCTTCCTCGGCTCGTCGGGGTCGGGGAAGACGACCACGCTGATGATGCTGGCCGGGTTCACCGAGCCCGACTCCGGCACCGTCACCGTCGACGGCCGGGACATCACCAAACTCAACCCCGGTAAGCGCGACTTCGGTTTCGTCTTCCAGCAGTACCTGCTCTTCCCGCACATGACGGTCGAGGAGAATGTCGCCTTCCCGCTGCAGCTGCGCGGGGTGTCCAAGGCGGAGATCCGCCGCCGGGTCGGGGAGACCCTGGAGGCGGCCGGGCTGTCGAAGTTCGCCGGCCGCAAGCCCCGCGAGCTGTCCGGCGGTCAGCAGCAGCGTGTCGCCCTGTGCCGCGTGCTGGTCTACCGCCCGCCGATCGTGCTGATGGACGAACCGCTCGGCGCGCTGGACAAGAAGCTGCGCGACCAGATGCAGACCGAGATCAAGACCATCCAGCGCGAACTCGGCCTGACCGTCATCTACGTGACGCACGATCAGGAGGAAGCCCTGGTCCTGTCGGACCGGATCGCCATCATGAAGGACGGCCGCATCGAGCAGTTCGACACCCCCCGCGGCCTGTTCGAACGCCCCCGCACCCCCTTCGTCGCCGACTTCCTCGGCGCCGCCAACTTCCTCACCGGCAAGGTGGAAGAGCCGACAGCCGACGGATGCACCCGGGTACGCCTGGACACCGGCGGCGTGCTCACGGCCCGAGAGCACCCCTGTGTTGCGGGGCAGCGGGTCCGGGCAGCGGTCCGGCCGGGCAAGCTCCGGCTGGTCAGCGCCGAGGAAGGCTGCTGTACCGGCACGGTCGAGACGGCCGTCTACGTCGGCTCCCTGACCCGGATCACGGTGCGCCCGGACGGAGCCGCTCCGGGGACGCCGCCGCTGCGGATCGAGACCGCCGCCGCTCCGCCGCGCACGGGCGAGCGGGTCTGCGTGACGGCCGATCGCGAGGACGTCAGCGTCTTCGACGCCACGGACGGGGGGTGAGCCGTGGCCGGCACCGCTGTCGCACCTGCCAAGGTGCGTGTGAAGACATCCGAAAAGCGCGGGCACCGCTCCCGCATCGCCCTGGTCAACGCCGTCCCCGTCACAGTGTTCCTGCTGGTGCTGTTCGTCTACCCGATCATCGGGGTGCTCTCCCTGAGCCTCAAGGGCGACAGCGGCGGCTTCACCCTGCACTGGTACGCCGACGCCCTCAGCGGCGTGAACCTGTCCGTGCTGATCTCCACCCTGCGGATCTCCGCCGAGACCGCCGTCCTCAGCCTGCTCGTCGGGTTCGTCCTGGCCCACGCCATCGCCCGCATGCGGCCGGTCTTCGCCGCCCTGGCAATGCTGATCGTGGTCGTACCGCACTTCATCAGTGCCCTGGTGCGCACCTACGGCTGGATCATCATGCTCGGTGAACACGGCCTCATCAACACCCTGTTGACCTCCGTGGACGCCCCCGGCGCGCCCTATTCGCTGCTCTACAACGAGACCGGTGTGGTCATCGGCACCACCTCCGTCATGCTCCCCTACACCGTCCTGATCCTCCAAGGCGTGATGCGCGGCGTGGACCGTCGGCTCCTGGCGGCAGCCGCGGGGTTCGGCGCCTCCCGCTTCACCATCTTCCGCCGGGTCTACCTGCCGCTGGTGGCACCGGGTGTGGGCACGGCCGGGCTGCTGAGCTTCATCCTGTGCCTGGGCTACTACATCACCCCCGCCCTGATGGGCGGTGACAAGCAGACCGTCGTCGCGGCGCTGATCGACCAGCAGGTGATGAAGCAGGACCAGTGGAACTCCGCCGCCGCCTTCGGCGTGATCCTGCTGCTGCTCACCTTCGCCGGCCTGGGCGTGCTCGGCCTGGCCAAGCTCCGCCGCAAGAAGACCGCCGCACGAAGGAGCCGCTCATGATGGAACTGCCTCCCACCCGGGCCGGACACATCGGCCGCGGCCTCAGCGCCACCGCCATCCTGCTCTTCCTGGCCATGCCCATCGTCATCATCCTGGTCACCTCCTTCGGCGCCGACGGCATCGGCACCTTCCCGCCCAAGGAGTACAGCACCCGCTGGTACGAGCAGATGACCGCACCCGGCAGCGACTGGGCCACCTCCATCGCCCTGTCCAGCCTCATCGCCTCCCTGACGACCGTGTTCTCCCTCATCCTGGGCGTGACCGCCGCCACCGCCCTGGCCCGCGGCCGCCTGCCCCTGCACGCGGCCGTCTACGGACTGGTCCTGGCCCCGATGCTCATCCCCCAGGTCGTCATCGCACTCGGACTGTTCCTCTTCTTCGAACCGGTCGGCATGCTCGGCAGCCCCCTGGCCATCGCCCTCGGCCACACCGTGCTCGCCGCACCCATCGCGATCCTCATCATGATCTCGACCCTGCGCGGCATCGACGAACGCCTCGAAGACGCCGCGGCCAGCATGGGCGCCAGCCGGATGACCATCGCCCGGCGCATCACCTTCCCCCTGGCCACCCCCGGCCTGATCGCGGCAGCGGTGTTCTCCTTCATCACCAGCTTCGACGAGTTCTTCATCGCCCAGTTCATGTCCACCCCCGACACCCGCACCCTGCCGGTCCTGGTCTTCAACGCCCTGCAGTTCGACGTCGACCCGACCGTCACCGCCGTCAGCGCCGTCCTCATCGCACTCGCCATCCTCGCCCTCGCCCTGGTCGCCCTCGTCCGCAAACTCGGCGGCCACCGCAACACCCAAGGCGCCGTCCTGCCCATCGAAACCGTCGCTTGACCCCCGTGAGCTCTTGGGCTGCTCAACCACCAGGCAGGGCCGCGCATCCCTACCACGGCGCCCGTGCCCACCGCCCGTACGCCTGAGCAACCATCACGACCTGCGGCCACGTGTCCCCAGCGCTGCCTGAGTTCCAGACGTCAAGGACCACGCCCGTTGTCCGTGACGTTCCCCTACGACCGCATCATCGCCCGCACCGAGGACCTGGCGCTGCTGATGACGCTGGAGATGGGCAAGCCTCTGGGCCGAGGCGCGTGCCGAAGTTGCCTACGGCGCCGAGTTCTTCCGCTGGTTCTCCGAGGAGGACGAGGCCGTCACCGCCGCCAACAGCACCGAATTCGGCCTGGCCGCCTACCTGTTCACCCAGAACCTCGACCGCGCCCTGCGCGTCAGCGAACGCCTCGAAAGCGGCATGATCGGCCTCAACACCGGCCTCGTCTCCAACCCCGCCGCCCCCTTCGGCGGCGTCAAGCAGTCCGGCCTCGGCCGCGAAGGCGGACGCGTCGGCATCAGCGAGTTCCTCGAGTACAAGTACATCGCCGTCCCCATGGCAGACGGGCGCGGCTGAACCGCCCCCGGCGGGGCTGCCCTGCCCAGCCCCGAAGGACAGGTCGTGCCGGAGGAACACCGGCTCGCCGACGCAGCAACCGGCCGGAGGGGGACGTCAGGCCGGGCGGACCGCGCCCTTGATCGCCGACTGGCCGGCGAAGAACACCGACTCCTCACGGATGAGCGCTCCCGGACCCGGGGCGTGAATCATCATGCCGTCGCCGCTCCAGATGCCGACGTGGCCGAGGTCGTCGTGGAAGAAGACCAGGTCTCCGACCCGGACGTCAGCGAGCGCGACCTGCACTCCCGCTCCCCACTGACCCTGGATGGTCCGGGGAAGCGTGACGCCGACAGCCTTCCACGCGGCCTGGGTCAGACCGGGGGCGTCGTACGATCCCGGCCCGACCGCGCCCCATACGAAGGGCCGGCCGATCTGCGCTCGGGCGAAGGCGACCACCCGCTCCGCCTGGGTGCTGTGGCCGGCGTCCGGCGACAGCCAGGATCCACCGTAGACACCGGGTGTGAAGCTGGTGGAGGGAGTTTCGCGTGCCGTGAAGGTGACCGGTTCCGTCGGGGCAGCAGCCGCGGTCGGAGCAGCGGGAGCGGGTGCGGCGGCCGGCTCGGCGGGCACTGCCGGAAGAGGGGCCGCCAGGGCAGGCGCAGGGATGCTCGCCAGACCGGCGCCATAGGTCGCGGTGGTGGCGTCGGCCGGTGGTCCGGAGGTGTAGTGAGCGGTGGGATCGGCCGACAGAGCCGTGGCATACGGTGTCGTCGCGCCGCTCGCCGGACCGGCACCGTACGTCTCCATCCCGCCTGTTGGAGGATCCGCACGGTGTGTACCCGCGGTGGGGTGCGGGACGGTGGGCAGCGCCGCGGCGGACTGCGGGCCGGGCTGTGGGCTGGACTCCGGGGCGTGTGCTGGTGCGGGCTCGTACAGCGGCCGCGCCGCCTGGTCGCCGAGGGCCGGCTGTGCACCGGCGTGCCAGGCGCTCTCGTCCTGCCGGGACTCGCCTGCCGCAGCCGGTGCTACACGCTGGTGAGGGAGCTCCGGGAGGAGTTCAGTCGTCGGTGCCTGAGCTGATCCGCCGGTCAGCTCCCACGCAACACCGGTGGGCGCCGGGGGCGCTTCGAGAGCGCGGGGTTCCGCGGGACGTTCCGCCGGGCGCACGGGTCGTGCTGCCTGGGGCGCGCGGTCGGGACGGGCCGGCAACCTCCTGTCCGGCTGCGACGCCGGCACGGTGGGGCCCAGTTTGGCACGGGCAGCCTCGAACCACTGTCGGGCAAAGGTTCCGACCGCGGGCTCCCTGTCCCCCTGGGACCGGCTGCGGGCGGCCGCGCTCCGCTGGCGCGGGATCGCGGCGGCGCGGGTCGCGTTGAAGGTACCCGTGTCGCTCTCGGCCCGGTCGTAGAGGCTGTCGATCCACCGCCGGACCTCGTCAGGGCTCGGCCCCTCGCTCTCATTCACCGCGGGATCCCACAGTCTGCGCGAGCCGGGCCTGGACGGTGAAGGCCTCCGGGGCAAGGGAGTTGGTCCTGTCCGGGAAGTCGGTCACTTCGGGGCGCGAGGTTCGTTCCGACGCCATGGAAAAGGGCGCTCCTTCCGTCCGAGGGCGGACGACACCACCTGCTTATCGGTGGAAGTCGTGCGCGCAGTGGTCAACTTAGCCAACTTGTGAGCCTTCCGTGAAGATCAAAGACCGAAAACGTCCGATATGCTTCTGTGATCTTCACCTCGCATTCGCAATCCACCGCGGGTGACTGAGTGAGCGTCAAGAAGGGTCCGGGGCACGTCGGACGGTTCACCAGCCGAATGGGGCATGGTTGAGCGCCTACCGGCGGCGGCAGCAGAACTCTGCATGAGTGGGACGGGGAAAGGCGCGGGAGACGATGTCGAACCCGGCTCGCTGCAGCATGCCCTCGACGATCCAGGTGTAGGTGGAGAACTCCTCTCGGACATGGACTTCGAAGTCGGCCCGGGTGAAACCCTCGCCGTCCGGGCGGCCCGCTGTGTCGATCCACTGCTGCAGATGTGTCTCTGCGCTGGAGGGCTCGAAACTGAAGATCACGTCCCACAAGTAGAAGGACCCGCCGGGACGGAGCAGCGCGGCTGCATTGAGCAGTGCCTGCTGTTTCCAGAAGTCCGGGAGCTGGTGCAGGGCCGACTTCGTGGTGACCACGTCGGCGAGAGGGCCCTGGTGGGCGTAGTCGAGAAAGCCGGCGTGGTGCCACTGCGGCGTGACACCGAACCGGTCGGCCCGCGCCTTGGCGAAGCCGAGCATTTCCTCGGAGACGTCCACACCGTGTGCGACGGCCCCGCGTCGGGCGGCCTGGACGGCCAGGGATCCGGTACCGCACGCGAGATCGACCAGTTGGGTGCCTTCGGTCACGCCCAAGCGGTCCAGCAGTGCGTCATCGGCTTGCGGGTCGGTGCCCTGGTTGCGGTCGTAGGCAGCGACTGCCGTTTCGCTGCCCAAGTCGATGCCGACCGGCGCGTATTCGGAGAAGTACCAGGCAGGACAGGGATGTGTGGTGTCGCTTCGTGGCATGCCCTGTTTGTAGGCTCCCCACAGGACTTACGGCAACGGCAACTTACGTACCGCGGCGTTTCGAAAGGCGAAAGGTGCAGGACCACGACCAGTACCGGCTCTTCCTCCACCTCGCGGAGACGCTCAGTTTCACTCGTACAGCCGCTGACTGTCACATCAGCCCTGCCACGCTGTCGCGGACCGTGCAGCGGCTTGAGGCCGCAACTGGACATCGCCTCCTCGACCGCGGCCCTCACGGGGTATGCCTGACCACGCACGGCCGCGCCTTCCGCCGGTACGCAGCCGAAGCCCTGGACCTATGGGCCCGCTACCGCAGCGATGGTGCAGCGGACGACGACCTCAGCGGACACCTGCGGGTGTTCGCTTCCGTAACTGCATGCCACACCCTCTTGCCCGATCTGCTCATCCCCGACCTCATACAGCCATCGCGCGTGCTGGCGGACGCGCGAAGAGTCTTCAGGAAAGTAGCTGGCCCAGTCCTCGTCGAGGGGCGTCCAGGCTGCCGGCTGCCCGCTCTCTGCGACCAAAGGCTTCGCAGCATCCACGATCGCGACGAACGACAACCCGAGGGTGCCCCGGGCGATAGGACCGCACAGTGGCCGCGGCAGGTTGGGGCAGCAGCTCCACCTCGATGCCGGTCTCCTCGAATAGCTCCCGCCGCGCTCCCTCCCGAGGTGTTTCCCCCGGCTCGACACGCCCGCCTGGCGGGACCCAACCGCGCCACCGATGATGAACCAGCAGCACCCGGGTGAGCGCTTCGTCGAACACCCATACCTCTGCAGCAAGAGGCTCCGAAGGCGCCTTGCCGTCGGAGGTCAGCCACTGGCCGGCGCCGTCGACCTGGATTTTCGCCAGCCGGACATCGGCGGCCGCGGCCTCTGTCACCCGGTGGTCGAACACATCACGAGTCATCGGGACAACATAGGGCGACGGTCTGACACCGGGATGGCGCCCGCCCACGATGCGAGCGCCGACGAGCATCTGCTGCCGAGCCGCGACGGGGCTGGTCGACCAGGCGGCTCGCGGGGCCTGCCGGCATGACACCAACGCGGCCCGCATCGGCGTGAGTTGAGCACATCTCCCTGCTGCTGATGACCAACACCGTGAGCTGACCGGGAACAACCGGCTCCTGTTGTCCGTACCATCTCTCACCAAGGCATCTTGCGGCGCATGCGGCGTCCCTGCCGGGCCGCCGAGTCCTTGCCCAAGAACAGGCATCACCGCCGTACGGCCACATGCCAGGAAAGGTTCGACACCATGCCCGAGACAACGGCTCCCGCCACTGAACTCGCATCGCAGTACATCGCCCAGGTGACAGGCGACCTTGAGGCTAACCTCAAGGAGCAGGAACGTATCGGAGCGGAAATCGCCTCCCTTCAGGAGCAGCTCGCCGCTCTGCAACATGACCACGGCGTGCTGGTGAGCATGCAGCAGGCACTCGGCATCACACAGGCGCCGACCGGGTCTGCAGCCGAGCCCAAGAGTGCGGCGGTGCCCTCCCCACGACGGAACAAGGCGGGCACTGCGGCCGGCGGGAAGCAGAAGGCGCACAAGTCACCTGCCACGCCGGCGAAGAAGACAGCCCGGAAGCCGAAGGCCAAGACGGCGGACACCACACAGGCCGCCGAGCCCACCCTGGTCGAGCTCATTCGGCGCCACCTCGCCGAGCAGACGGAACCGCGTTCCGCTGCGGAGATCTCCACAGCGCTCGGCCAGGCTCACCCCGATCGCGACATCGCGACAAAGGTCGTGCGCGTCACGCTCGAGGGACTGGTGGCCAAGAGCAAGGCCGAGCGCTCCAAGCAGGGAAGGTCCGTCTTCTACAGCGCGCCTGGGGCGAAGCCGACGGCTGCGCCCGAAACTGAGGCACAGCCCGAACCCACTGAGAGCTGACGGCAGGCGGCACTGCCCAGGCACAGCCGGGCAGGGCCGCCAGGCGCAGGCCCCGGGGTGGGTGATGTGAGCGTCGGGCGACATGCGTGCGTCCGGCCTCGATCAACCCTTGGCAAGGTATTGCCCTTCACCACCCGCCGTGCTTAAGGTCACCCCGTTTGTCGAATCGATTCGATTGATTCGAGGAAGCCGACGGTTCCTGAGCCCGACCGGGTGGGGGTGGGGATGACCACGATCAAGGACGTCGCCGAGCGGGCAGGCGTCGCGCCCAGCACCGTGTCGTACGTTCTGAGCGGGTCGCGCAAGATCTCCGAGGACACCCGGCTCGCGGTGCAGGCCGCGATCGACGAGCTCGGATACCACCCGCGCGCGAGTGCCCGTACGCTGCGCAGCGCACGGACCCGGGTGCTCGCGCTGGCCGCGCCGCGCGTGCCCGGGGCGTACCGGGCGATCGACGGGCGGTTCGCGATCGACGTCACCGACGCCGCCCGGGTGCACGGGTACGACGTGCTGCTGATGACGGACGGCGACGGCGTCGGTGGGCTGCGCCGGGTGGCCCGCAGCAGGCTGGCGGACGCCGCTGTGCTGATGGCGGTCGAGGACCGCGACCCCCGTGTCGAGGTCCTGCGCGAACTGGGTTTCCCCGGGGCGCTGCTAGGCCAGGACGATCACGCGGCGCTGCCCTGGACCGACCTCGACTGGGAGGCCGCCGTCGCCCTCGCCGTGCGCGAGACCGCCGCAGCCGGCCATCGGCGGATCCTCTTCCTCTCGTCGGCCGAGCACGAGGTCGCCGCACGCCGCGGCTATGCCCTGCACGGTCTCGACGGCGCCCGGCGAGCGGCAGTCGAGACCGGGGCCGATGTCCGCGTCATTCCGTCCCACCGCGACCCGGACGTCCTCGCGGGGCGGCTGAGCGAGGCGCTGGCCGCGCGGCCCGTCCCGACCGCGCTGGTCGTCCAGCACCTGATTCTCCTCCCCCGCCTGCTGGATGCGGTGGCGGCGGCCGGGTTGGGGATCCCCCACGATCTGGCCGTCGTGCTGGTCGGCAGCCTCCCGGACGAGATGGGCATCCGGCATCTGCCGCGGATCGATCTGCCCGTCGCGGAGATGTCCACGGCCGTGGCCCGGCTCGCCATCGACGCGATCGGCCCCGGCCGCGACGACCGGTCATCGACTTCGCGGGAGCCCTTCGCCGCGCCTTCATCGAGCATGCCCTCCGGCGCGCCGCATCACCTGATCCAGCCGCGGATGGCCGGGCCGGTCATCGCCCCGCCGTCGCCCGGCTGACCACTCGGACCGCCCGTACGGCACGGCCGGCGACGCCCCATCGCCGGACACCGCATGTCCAGAGCCGCACATGTCACGGAGGACCAGCCTTGCCGTTCTTAGCAGCACGCACCAGAACAAGACGCGGACGCGTTCCCGCGCTCGCCGCCACCGTTGCCTGTGCCCTCGTCGCGCCGGGGCTGACCGGCTGTGCCGCGGAGCCCGACCCGGGCACCGTCACCGTGCTCAACTCGGCGACCGACACCGCCGAGCACACCGCCAACCAGCGGTTCTTCGACCGCTGCGGCAAGCCGCTCGGCCTGAAGGTGGAGCAGATCAGTGTGCCCGCCGACCAGATCGCCTCCAAGGCGCTTCGGATGGCGTCGTCCGACTCGCTCACCGACATCCTGGAGCTCGACGGCTCGGAGCTGCCCCAGTTCGCGCAGACCGAGGGCCTGCGGCCGCTCGACGAGGTCGGGGTCGACACCTCCGGCCTCTCCGCGAGTGCGAAGTCCCTCGGCTCGTACGACGGCATCCAGTACGGCATCGCCCGTTCCGTCAACTCCCTCGCGCTGATCTACAACACCAAGCTCCTCAAGGACGCGGGTATCGCCGTGCCCACCACCTGGAAGGAGCTGCGGGCCGCCGCGAAGACCCTGACCGCGGGCGACACGTACGGGATGGCCTTCAGCGCGAGCCCGAACGCGGACGGTGTCTACCAGTTCCTTCCGTTCTTCTGGTCCGCGGGCGGTGACGAGGCCGAGCTCGACAACGGCAAGGGCAAGGCCGCGCTCCAGCTCTGGAAGGACCTGGTCTCGGACGGCTCCGCCTCCAAGTCCGTCGTCAACTGGAACCAGCAGGACGTCAACGACCAGTTCGTCGCGGGCCGCGCCGCCATGATGATCAACGGGCCGTGGCAGGTTCCGGTCCTCAGCGCCCAGAAGAACGTGGACTGGGCGGTCGCGAGCATTCCGGTGCCCGAGGCGGGCAAGCCGGCGGTGCCGCCCATCGGCGGCACCGTCATGGCCGTACCGAAGAACGACGAGGAACCGGCCCGCGAGAAGAACGCCGGCAAGGTCCTGAACTGCCTCAACTCCGAGAAGAACCAGCTCCGGTGGGGCGAATCGGTCAACAACGTGCCCACCCGCACCACGGCCGCACAGGGGTATGCGAAGCAGAACCCGAAGCTCGCCGCCTTCGCCGAGCTCGTCAGCACCGCCCGCTCCCGTACGGCGAAGGTCGGCACCGGCTGGCCGGTCGTCGGCGACGCGCTCGCGGGCGCCTTCCAGTCCGTGCTGACGGGCCGGACCAGTCCCGAACAGGCCCTGCACCGGGCCCAGCAGCAGGCTTCGGCGGGGAAGTGAGGAACCGGACATGACCACCGTCACCTCCCCGGCGCCCGCCGCGGGCGCCGCCGCGACGAAGTCCGCCGCCGGCCGCGCACCGCTGCGCCGTGGGCTGATGCGCTGGCTCTTCGTCGCTCCGGCGCTCGCCTACATGGCGCTCTTCTTCGGCTATCCGCTCGTCCGCAACGTCGTGATGAGCTTCCAGCACTACACGCCGAAGACGTACTTCACCGGTGAGGCCCCGTTCAACGGCCTCGACAACTGGCGCGCCGTCCTCGCCGACGAGCTGTTCACCGACGCCCTGTGGCACACGGCCCTGTTCACCGTCGGCTCGCTGCTCGGCCAGTTCACCGTCGGCCTCGCCCTCGCCGTCTTCTTCTCCCGTCGCTTCCGGCTGTCCGGCTTCGTACGCGCCATCCTGCTGCTGCCGTGGCTCGTGCCCATGGTCGTCTCCGCCGTCGTCTGGCGGCGCATCCTCGACCAGGACCACGGCATGCTGAACACCGCCCTCCACGCGGTCGGCCTGGTCCCGCAGGACGGCGTGCCGTGGCTGAGCAGCCCCAGTGTGGCCCTGCTGTCGGCGGTCCTGGTCAACATCTGGATCGGCATCCCGTTCAACATGGTCATCCTCTACGGCGGACTCCAGGAGATCCCGCGAGACCTGTACGAGGCCGCCTCGCTCGACGGCTCCGGTCCATGGCGGACGTTCCGCAGCATCACGCTGCCGATGCTGCGCCCGGTGATCACCGTCGTGCTCGTGCTGGGCTTCATGTCGACGGTGAAGATCCTCGACCTGATCCTGGCACTGACCTCGGGCGGGCCCGCGGACTCCACACAGACCCTGGGCACGGTCACGTACCAGCTCTCCTTCCTTCAGCTCGACTTCGGCCAGGGCGCCGTGGTGGGCAACGTCCTGATCCTCATCAGCGCGGTCTTCGCCGTGCTGTACCTGCGGGCCAACCGCGCCGACTTCGGCAAGGGAAGTGACCGACGATGAACCGGCCGACGAAACGACCGACCAGCCTGCGTGTTCGTTCGGTGTGGAACACCGCCGCCGCGCTGCTGATCCTCGCCGTGCTGCTCTTCCCGGTGTACTGGATGCTCAACACCGCTCTCCAGCCCGAGTCGAGCATCGCCGCCACCGAGTGGTTCCCCGTATCACCGTCCCTGAAGAACTTCGACACGGCGATCAGCACCCAGGGCGGTTCGCTGCTCACCAGCTTCGTCGTCGCACTCGGCGCCGTCGTGGTCTGCCTCGCGCTGGCCGCGCCCGCCGCGTACGGGCTCGCCCAGTTCGGACTGCGGGGCGGGCAGGGCATCGTCTTCGCGACGCTCATCACGCAGATGGTTCCGGGCATCGTCATCGCCAACGCCCTCTACAGCGCCTACGCGCAGCTCGACCTCGTCAACTCCTACCTGGGGCTGATCCTGGCGGACGCCTCGCTCGGACTGCCGTTCGCGGTCGTGCTGCTGCGGGCGTTCATGGTGTCGATCCCGGGCGAGGTCGTCGAGGCCGCGATGGTGGACGGGGCCGGCCGCTTCACGGCGTTCGTGCGGATCGTGCTGCCCATGAGCCGCAACGCCCTGATCACGGCGGGGCTGTTCACCTTCCTCTTCGCCTGGTCGGACTTCATGTTCGCGCTCACCCTCAACACCACGGACGACGTCAAGCCCATCACGCTCGGCATCTACCAGTTCGTCGGCGCACATGTCAGCGACTGGGGCGCGGTCATGGCCACCGCGGTGCTCTCCGCCGTCCCGGCCGCGATCCTGCTCGTCGTCGCCCAGAAGTACATCGCCGCCGGGATCACCGGCGGGTCGGTCAAGTAGGCAGGTTGCTCCTGTGAGTTTCTCCGAGTCCACCGGGTTCCCCGAGTTCCCCGCCGGCTTCTTCTTCGGTGCCGCCACGGCCAGTTACCAGATCGAGGGCGCGTACGACGAGGACGGCAGAGGCCCGTCCATCTGGGACACCTTCTGCCGTGAGCCCGGGCGCGTCGCGGACGGTGCCACCGGTGACGTCGCCTGCGACCACTACCACCGCTACCGCGAGGACATCGGGCTGCTGCGCGAGCTGGGCGTGGACAGCTACCGCTTCTCCATCGCCTGGCCGCGTATCCAGCCGACCGGCTCCGGCCCCGCCAACACGGCCGGGCTCGACTTCTACGACCGGCTCGTCGACGAACTGCTGGCCTCCGGCATCTCGCCCGCCGCCACCCTCTACCACTGGGACCTGCCTCAGGGCCTGGAGGACCGGGGCGGCTGGCGGGTACGCGAGACGGCGGAGCGGTTCGCCGAGTACGCCGGGGTGGTCGCCGCCCGGCTCGGCGACCGGGTGGACCGCTGGATCACGCTCAACGAGCCCTTCTGCAGCGCCTTCGTCGGCTACGCGGCGGGGGCCCACGCCCCGGGCGCCCGTGAGGGCCGCGGCGCGCTCGCCGCCGCACACCATCTACTCGTCGGCCACGGGCTGGCCGTGCACTCCCTGCGCGCCGCGGGGGCACGGGAGGTGGGCATCACGCTCAACCCCGACCGGCTGCTGCCGGCCACGGATTCCCCCGCCGACCTGGCCGCCGTACGCCGCGTCGAGACGCTCCACAACGGCGTGTGGTTCGAGCCGCTGTTCGCCGGGCGCTACCCGGAGCACGAAGCCGAGACCTGGGGCGAGTTGCTGCCCTCCGGCGACGGCTCGTACCGCATCGACGGCGACCTCGACCTCATCGGAGCACCGCTCGACTTCGTCGGCATCAACTACTACCGCCCGATCACCGTCTCCGACGCCCCGTACCGCGACGCGGACCCGGCCACCCGCACCGCGGTCGACGTCCGGGCCGAGGAGACCTGGCGCGACGATGTCCGCCACACCACCATGGGCTGGCCCGTCGTCCCGCACACGTTCACGGACCTGCTGGTGGACCTGGCCGAGCGCTATCCCGCGCTGCCGCCGCTCCTGATCACCGAGAACGGCTCGGCGGAGGCGGACACCGTCGACGCCGACGGCCGGGTCCGCGACTCGGAGCGGGTCGACTACCTCCACAGCCATCTGGACGCGCTCGCCGCCGCCCTGCGCGCGGGCGTCGACGTGCGCGGCTACTACGTGTGGTCGCTGCTGGACAACTTCGAGTGGGCCCGCGGCTACGGCCAGCGCTTCGGCATCGTCCGGGTCGACTACGACTCGCAAGTACGCACACCCAAGGACAGCTACCGCTGGTACCAGCGGCTGATCGCCGCCCACCGCGCCCGTACCGCCCCTGGTGAGGAGCCTCGATGAAGTTCACCGACGGCTACTGGATGATGCGCGAAGGCGTCCGGGCGTCGTACGCCGCGGAGGTCACCGACGTCCGCGTCGACGAGGACCGGTTCACGCTCTACGCGCCCGTGCGGCACGTCACGCGCCGCGGCCAGACCCTCAACAGCCCGCTGCTGACCGTCGAGTGCTGGTCTCCTGCCGCAGGCGTGATCGGCATCCGTTCCACCCACCACGCGGGCGCTGCCGAGCGCGGCCCGGAGTTCGCGCTGCACACCGAAGCCGGCCACGCGGCAAGGGTCGCCCGGGAGGGCTCGCTGCTGGAACTCACGGCCGGGGAGCTGTCCCTGCGCGTGGACACCGCGGCCCCGTGGCGACTGGACTTCACCGCGAACGGGCGTGTTCTCACCTCAGCGAAGGCACGCGGCACCGGCTTCGCGGTCACGGGCGACGGCAGCCACTACTCGCTGGCCCAACTGACGCTCGATGTCGGCGAGTCGGTGTACGGGCTCGGTGAACGGTTCACGCCGTTCGTGAAGAACGGCCAGAGCGTGGACATCTGGCAGGCCGACGGCGGCACCGCGAGCGAGCAGGCGTACAAGAACGTCCCCTTCCACCTCACCAACCGCGGCTACGGCGTTTTCGTGAACCACCCCGGCAGGGTGAGTTACGAGGTCGACTCGGAGGCCGTCGGGCAGGTGCAGTTCAGCGTCGAGGACCAGTCGCTGGAGTACTTCGTCGTGTACGGTCCGACGCCCAAGGACGTCCTGGACCGCTACACGGCGCTGACCGGCCGCCCGGCGCTGCCGCCGGCCTGGTCGTTCGGGCTGTGGCTGTCGACGTCGTTCACGACCTCGTACGACGAGGAGACGGTGATCCGGTTCGTGCGCGGTATGGCCGAGCGCGACATCCCGCTGGGCGTCTTCCACTTCGACTGCTTCTGGATGCGCGAGTACCAGTGGTGCGACTTCATCTGGGACCCGGAGGTCTTCCCGGACCCCGAGGGCATGCTGCGCCGGCTGAAGGAGGAGCACGGCCTGCGTGTGTCGGTGTGGATCAACCCGTACATCGCACAGAAGTCCGCGCTGTTCGCGGAGGCCAAACGGCACGGTTATCTGGTCCGCAAGGCCAACGGCGACGTGTGGCAGTGGGACCTGTGGCAGGCCGGCATGGCCCTGGTCGACTTCACCGACCCGGACGCGCGCCAGTGGTACGCGAGCAAGCTGCGCGCGCTCACCGCGCAGGGCGTCGACTGCTTCAAGACCGACTTCGGCGAGCGGATCCCGACCGATGTGGTCTGGCACGACGGCTCAGACCCGGAGCGCATGCACAACTACTACACACAGCTCTACAACGAGACGGTCTTCGAGGTGCTGAGCGAGGCCCGGGGCGCCGGTGAGGCCGTGCTCTTCGCCCGCTCGGCGACAGCGGGCGGACAGCAGTTCCCGGTGCACTGGGGCGGCGACTGCGAGTCGCACTTCGGCGCGATGGCCGAGTCTCTGCGCGGCGGGCTGTCGCTCGGCCTGTCCGGGTTCGGCTTCTGGAGCCATGACATCGGCGGTTTCGAGGGCACGCCGACGCCCGAGGTGTTCAAGCGTTGGGTGCAGTTCGGGCTGCTGTCGTCACACAGCCGGCTGCACGGCAGCAAGTCGTACCGGGTGCCGTGGGACTACGACGAGGAGGCGGTCGCGGTCACCCGCGACTTCACCCGGCTCAAGCACCGGCTCATGCCCTACCTGTTCCGTGCGGCACAGCAGGCCGCCGAGCGCGGCACGCCGATGATGCGGGCGATGGTCCTGGAGTTCCCCGACGACCCGGCCTGCCACACCCTCGACCGGCAGTACATGCTCGGCGACGACCTGCTCGTCGCCCCCGTGTTCTCTGCCGAAGGCGTCGTCGAGTACTACGTCCCGGACGGCACCTGGACGCATCTGTTGTCGGGCGCACAGGTCCAAGGGCCGGGCTGGCGGCGCGAGCGGTACAGCTACGACAGCCTGCCCCTGCTGGCCCGGCCCGGCTCGGTCATCCCCTACGGCGAGAGCGACGACGCGGCGGAGTACGACTGGGCGCACGGGGTGACCCTGCGGGTCCACGCGCCCGTCGACGGTGCGACGGTCGTGACACGGATCCCGGCCCCGGGCACCCGGGACGGCTCGTCGGCCGTCTTCCGGACGACCCGACGCGGCGACACGGTCACCGTCGACGCGCACGAGGTGCCGGGGCCGTGGCAGGTGCTGCTGGTCGGAGCGCGGGCGGAATCAGGCGACACCGCATCGTCGGTGTCGGCCGAGCGGACGGCGCTCGGCACTCTTCTCGCCGTATCCGCGGGCACGGCCCACCTCACGGCACAACTCGCAGGCGGCTGACACAGCTGTCAGCGGGCGCCTGGTCGTCCACGGCGATGGCCAGCCGCTTCACCGTGTCATCGGGTCCGTCGGCCCCGGGGTGAATGTCTCGACACCGATGACCCGCAGCAACTCAAGCCGCTCGCTGGTCTCGGCGTCCGCCGGGGTGAGCACCAGAAGCTGCTGGCCCTGGTCGGGCGCCAGGCGGCCGACCCGCGGATGCAGCAGGGTCTTGCGGTCGGCACGCCGGACCGCCACCTCGTGCTCGGCCAGAGCCGGCGGAAGCCGGCGCTCGCGGCCTGCAACCGGTCGACGAGTCCGGCGACCGTGGAGTCGCCGGTCCGGCGGCCGACGGCCGCGCGCAGGTCGGCCACGAGCCGGCGGGCGTGGCGTTCTCGCTCCTCGGGCGGGGTGACGGCGCGGGCCGCGGGGTCGGTGAACCAGCGGTACACGGCATAGCGGCGGTCGCCGGAGAAGCCCGTGTGGTTGCCGGTGAGCAGGCGGGCGGCCCGGTTCTGGGCGAGGACCTCGCCCAGGTCGGACAGGACAAGGGCCGGGGTGTCGCCGAGCAGGTCGAGCATGCGGATCAGGCCGGCGCGGGCCAGGCGGGCCACTCCGTCGGCGGCAGGCCCCGCACGTGCCCGGAACTGTGGCTTCCACCACGGCGGATGTGGTCTTCTCCTGGTGAGATCACCGGATGCTCGGTTTCCTTCTCCGTCTCCTGCCGTTCTGGGTCCGCGAGCCCTTGCTCATCGCGGTCGGGTCCGTTCTCGGCGTACGCATCATGTATCTCGCCGTCCGCGATCACGATCGGGTCGCGGCCGGTATCGGCGTGGTGTTCCTCGTCTTCACCGCGATACGCGTCTACACGGTGATGCGGGCCCTGCGCGCACGCCGGAACCCGAGTGTGCAAACGCAAGTCCAAACCGTGGCCCAGGCCGGTACTGAGCCGCGTCCCGGCCCGGCCACTCCGGAGAAGGAGCCCAACGCATGGGGCCAGGCCATCGCGGCCGTGGCCGTGTTCGGGGCACTCGCGGCCGCGCTGTGGTTGGCCCCGCGCGTGGTGCCGTCCGACGACAGCACCCCGCAGCCCGCCTCGTGTTCGGACGGAGAACACGGGGAACTGCCGAAGGCCTACCAACACAAGCCCCAGCCCGTGACCGGTGAAGAGCTGTGCAAGGCGCTCAACCGGCCGGACCTGGCCAAGCTCCTCGGAACGCCTGCGGAGACCGCGACCACTGCTTCCGGCACCAGCAACACCGCACCCCTGACGGACGGGAAGGTCGCCCAGCCGGAGGCGGAGGTCACGTTCGACACGTACACCGTGAACGTCTCGGCCACGTACAACGAGCTGACGACCGAGCAGTACGTGAAGCTGATGAAGTTCGGGGATGCGGAGGACACGAAGACGCTGACGGTTCTCGGTCGGCCCGCGGTCTTCTCCTCGGATCACACCATGAAGATCGAGATCGACCTCGGGAGTGGCGGATCCGGCGGACCGGTCGAACAGGGCCCCCTGGCCAGGACGCTGTCCGTGGCCCTCGACCGTGATGATCGGGGCGGCTACTACGAGATCACCGTGTGGAGCACGTCCGGAGCCCTCCCGAACGACAGCGTTCTCCTCGACATCGCTGAGAAGGTTCTTCCGACAATTTCCGAACGGCCTGTCCGATGAGACGCTGAGGACACTGCATATGCCGGGCGGGTCACTCGGTGGCTGCGGCCCTACCCGCCCGGCGCGCCGCCGCGGCGGCCCTGATCCGGTCCAGCGGGATACCGGCCTGCTCGCACAGGGTGGCCAGGTCGAAGTAGATCGCCTCGCCCGCCATCAGCCCGTCCTGGAAGGGGACGACGTTGGCGAAGGGCACCTCGAAGGCGCCCCCTCCGGGCGGTACCCCGAGCCACACCCCGCGGCTGGTGCCGCGCAGGGTCCCCCATACGGCCATGACGCCATCGCCGAAGGTGATGCCCTCGTCCTCGGGAGCGAGGTCCGGGAACGCGGTGAAGTACTGCTGCTGGTACGCGGCGCGCACCGCGTCTCTTCCCCGGCTGCGCAGCCCGAGCGCCTTCGTCTCGAGGAAGCAGTCCTCGACGAACGTCCTGAGAATGCCGTCGATGTCCCGTGCCGTCTCCGCCTCGCGGTGGGCTTCGAAGAGGCGCCGCATCTCGGTGGTGTCCATGCCCCTGCTCCCTCTTCGGGTCCTCCTTCGATCGTAGGAAGCGGCCGCGAGGCCGACCACCGGCCGGCCGGTGCTCGTGTCCGTCCGGGTTGCGAGGAACGCCTACTGCGGCTTGGTGGCGATCTGGATCAGGTTTCCACAGCTGTCGTCGAAGACGGCGGTGGTGACGGGGCCCATCTCCAGGGGTTCCTGGGTGAAGCGGACTCCGAGGCCGCGCAGGCGCTGGTACTCCGCCTTCACGTCGTCGACGGCGAACTGGGCGAGTGGGATGCCCTCCTCGACGAGTGCGTCGCGGAAGGTCTTGACGGCCGGGTGGCCGGCGGGCTCCAGGAGGAGTTCGGTGCCGTCGGGCTCGTCGGGTGAGACGACGGTCAGCCACCGGTCCTTCTCGCCCACCGGGACGTCGTGCTTCTTCACGAAGCCGAGAATCTCGGTGTAGAAGCGCTCGGCCTTGGCCTGGTCGTCAACGAAAACGCTGGTCAGATGGATCTTCATGGAGTGCTCTTCTCCGGTCCGGACGTATCGGCCACCAGCCACCGCTCGGTGATCTGCCGCAGCGGGGCTGTGTTCAGCTCGTGGAACTTGTAGCGGCCCTCCCGCCTGGTCTCGACGAGCCCGGCAGCCTCCAGCACGGCGAGGTGCTGGGAGACCGCTTGGCGCGAGATGCCGAGCTGGTGCTTCATGCTCAGTCGGGAGCAGATCTCGAACAGCGTCTGTCCGGACTTCTCCGTGAGCTCGTCGAGGATGGTGCGGCGGGTGGGGTCGGCCAAAGCTTTGAAAAGGTCATCGGCCACGACCACACGATAGGCAACTGTTCACTTGCATATCAAGTCGCCGACCTGGCCTCAGTGGGTGGCGTCCATGCGCTGTGTGCCGATGACCGACAGCAGGCGTAGCGCCTCTTCGGAGGACGAGCCCGGGGCCGCGGTGTAGATCACGACCTGCTGGTCGCGGTCCGTGATGTCGAGGACGTCGCAGTTGACGGTGACCGGGCCGACCACCGGGTGCTGGAAGGTCTTGCACAGGGTGGGCTCGGCG
Source organism: Streptomyces afghaniensis (assembly GCF_044327915.1). Classification (NCBI taxonomy): domain Bacteria; kingdom Bacillati; phylum Actinomycetota; class Actinomycetes; order Kitasatosporales; family Streptomycetaceae; genus Streptomyces; species Streptomyces afghaniensis. The sequence goes on along the minus strand of NZ_JBIRGJ010000004.1, from coordinate 757,659 downwards.
GACACGTCGTGGGACTCCCACAGGCGGGTGAACTCTTCGCTCCCGTCGAGGAGTTCGGCCACCAGCTCGGCCACCTCCGCATCGTCGGGGTAGCGGGCGGCGGTGGCGCGCAGCCGTTGCGTGGAGTTGCGGGCGAACGCGTCCGCGTCCGACACTCCGTACAGCCGCTGACCGTGCGTGTGCGGCCCGAGAAAGGCACGGCGGACAAGATTGCGGTCGCGTCGCGGCAGGGCGGAGAAGTCCTCCATCAGGGCTGCCGCCAGATCGTTCCAGGCGAGTACCTCGAAGGTCGCGGACGTCACGGTTGCCGCGGCCTGCGGCAGTCGGTGCAGCAGGTCGAGGATGCTCTGCCGTACCTCGCGCGAGGGCCCTGCCGACGGGAGCGGCGGGGCACCGGCGAGGTGGTGGAGATGGTCACGTTCGGCGTCCGACAGGCGCAGGGCCCGTGCCAGTCCGGCCAGCACCTCGTACGACGGGTGCGGTGCCCGTGCCTGCTCCAGCCGCGTGTAGTACTCGGTCGAGATGAACGCCAGCTGCGCCACCTCCTCGCGGCGCAGCCCCAGGGTGCGGCGGCGGGGGCCGACGGGCAGACCGACCTCGGCAGGGGTGATCCGCTCCCGTCGGCTGCGCAGGAAGTTCGCCAGTTCTTGTCGATCCACATGCCCAGTGTGTACGGACGTCGGCGGGCTCAGCCAGGTACCGTCGGTGCCTGGCTCCGCTTCGCGGACGGGCGCAGGCTCGCTGCCATGGACAACACACCTGCAACCAGCCCATCCACCGCCCCTGCCGCCCTCGGCCTGCTGGCCGGCAAGGTCGCCTTCATCACCGGTGCCGGCCGCGGCATCGGAGCCGCCGCGGCCCGGCTCTTCGCCGACGAGGGCGCGCGAGTACTGCTGGCGGCCCGGACGGAGGCCCAGCTGAAGACGGTGACCGAGGAGATCCGGGCGGCCGGCGGCACCGCGGAGTACGTGGTGTGCGACCTGGCCGACGCGTCCGCCGTGCGCGCCGCCGTGGACCGCGCCGTGCACCTGTACGGCCGGCTCGACATCGCCTTCAACAACGGCGCGACGATCCAGCAGCCGGGTCCGATGGACCAGATGCCGGAGGCCGACTTCGACCGCATCTACGACGTGAACCTCAAGGGCGTCTGGCTGGCCATGGTCGCCGAGATCGCCGCCATCCGAACCACAGCCGGGACGGGCGCGATCGTCAACAACTCATCCGTCGGCAGCCTGATGGGCAACCCCGAGCTGCCCGCCTACGGCGCGATGAAACGAGCGGTCAACAGCCTCACCGAGTCGGCCGCCGTCACCTACGGCCCGGAAGGCATCCGCGTCAACGCCATCGCCCCCGGCCAGACACCGACCGAGATGATCCGCACCTGGGAGCAGGCCTCCCCCGGCCTCCGAGAGCGACTCACGGCGCACACCCCGCTGCGCCGCGCGGCCGACCCGCAGGAGATCGCGCAAGCCGCCGCCTGGCTCCTCAGCGACCGTTCCTCCTACGTGACCGGCACGGTCCTGCGGGTCGACGGCGGCGCGCGGGCCTGAGCCGGGCTCTGTTCACAGCCGCTGACTGCCGCCTCGCATCTCCCGTTCGAGGAATGCGCGGAAGGTCTGCGAGGGCCGGTCAGTGAGGCGCTGGACGGTGTCGGTGACGCGGTCCTCCGCCCCTCCGGCGATGGCGCGGTCCATGCCGGCCAGCATTGCGGCGAACTCCACCGGGACCTCCGCCGTGAGACGATCGCGCATCTGCTCGTAGGACAGACGGCGGTGGACCACGGTCCGACCGGTGACCTCGGTGATGATCGCGGCGATGTCGTCGTGGCTGAGTGCCTCGGGCCCGGTGATGACGAGATCGGTGTTGGGGGCCTGCTCGTCGGTCAGGGCGCGGACGGCGACGGCCGCGATGTCCTCGGCGTCGACGAAGCCGACCCGGCCGCCTTCGGTGGCGGTCCAGATGGCGCCGTCGTCGCGAATGCTGCGGGCGTGGGCGTGCGTGCCGGTGAAGTTCTGCATGAACCACGAGGGCCGCAATACCGCCCACTGCTCGAACAGATCGGGCAGGGCCTGGTGCACCGTTCCCACCGCCGGGCCGCCCTCGGGGATGGCGGAGGAGCTCAGCAGCACCGCGCGCTGCACGCCGGCGGTGCGGGCCCGATGGAGGAACGGCAGCATGATCGCCGCGGGGTCGGCGTCCCCCAGGGGTGGGATGAGGTAGACGCGGTCGACTCCGTCGAGGGCGGCGGCATGGGTGGCGGGGTCGTACCAGTCGAAGCGGACCGGTTCGGCGCCGGCAAGCGAGCCTGCCCGGCGGCTGGCGGCCTTGACGCGGTGCCCGGCGGTCGTCAGTCGTGCGGCGGTGCGGCTGCCGGTGGTGCCGGTGGCGCCGATGACCAAAGTGGTGCCGGCGGTGGTCATCGGCGGCTCCCTGCGAAGTCGGTACCGAGTTCGAGGACGGCGAGGGGGTTCCAGTAGTCGCGGTAGGAGGTGATGTGCCCGTCGCGAACGGTCACGACCGCGATGTAGGTCATGTCGAAGGGAGCGTCAGTCTCCACCAGGCGGCCGACGCCGCGCATCTCGACCACGACGGTCTCGGGATCGGTGGTCTGGTGGATCCGCAGGGCGGGGAAGTCGTGCAGGTCGATGTGGTCGGGGTAGTGGCGCATGTAGGCCGCGACGGCGTCCTTGCCCTCCAGACGCCGGGGCCAGCCCTCAGGGGCGAAGGGGAACTCCATCACGCCGTCCTCGGCCCACAGGCCGACCCAGCCGGCGATGTCCTTGTCCAGTAGCAGCCGCAAGCTGTGGCGGTAGAGCTCCGCCGGAGAAGTCGGCTCGGGCATGGGTATCCTCCATCTCATAGAATCCGGACCTCGGGTCCGTTTTGAAGATACGGACCAGCGGTCCGCTTTTCAAGTGGAGGAGCAGCATGGCCGAGCGCAAGGCCCGCAAGGACGCCGTCCGCAACCGGGAGGCCGTGCTCGCGGCCGCCGACGCCCTCTTCGCGCGGTGCGGACGTCCCGAGGACGTCACCATGGCCGACGTCGCCGAAGCGGCCGGGGTCGGCAAGGGCACGCTCTTCCGAGCCTTCGGCGATCGCGCCGGGCTGCTCCGCGCGCTGTACGAGGCGCGGCTCGAACCGGTCCGGGAGGCCGCCGAAGCCGGCCCGCCGCCCCTGGGGCCGGGCACCCCACCGCAGCAGCGCGTGCCCGCCCTGCTCGATGCCCTCCTGTGCTTCAAACTCGACAACCGGCGCCTCGCCCTGGCCCTGGAGGAGAGCGGGAACGGCAGCCCCTACCAGGCGGAGCACTACGAGCGGTGGCACGGCTTGCTCCGAGCCGTACTGGAACAGGTCCCCGGCCTCACCGACAGCGACTTCACCGCCCACGCCCTGCTCGCTGCCACCCGGGCGGACCTCGTCGAGCACCTGGCCGGACAAGAGCGCGTGCCGCGGGAAAGAGCGCGGGCGCAGTTGGCGAACTTCGCCACCAGGGTCCTGGCTTCCGAGCCACCAGGGGAATTGAGCGCTGGGGACTGACCGAGGACCCTGTTACTCCTGGTACTGCGTGAGGTCGATGCCGTATACCGCCAGGTCGTGGCCGTGGACCGGGTGCTGTGTGGTGCCTTCCGCCTGCATGCCGAGTTTGTCGAGGACGTTCGCGGAGGCCCTGTCACCCGTCCGGCACACTGCGGCCACGCGGTCGAGGCCGCGGTCCTGCAGCGCGAACTCCAGGGTGGCGTGCGCCGCTTCGGAGGCGTACCCCTGCCCCCAGAACACCCGCCCGAGCCGCCAGCTGATCGTCACCTGGCCTGCGACCTCGGCCGGAGTGCCGGCCACGGACAGTCCGACGGCACCCGCCAACTCACCAGAGCCCAGGAGCTCGACCGCGAACATCCCGAAGCCTTCCTCGTCCCACTCCTCTTCCCACACCTCGATGTCCTCGGCCGTCTGTTCCAAGGACCGCGGCCTGCCGTCGCCGACGCCCCGCATCACCACCGGATCCGCCTGGATCTCGGACAGGGGGACGAGGTCGTCGTCAAGCCATCGGCGCAGGAGGAGACGGGGTGTGCGGATCTCGGTCATCGTCCCATCCTGCCGACACGGCGGCGGGAGCGCGAACCGGGATCGCGGCACCCCCCGCCTTCGCGGTCTCGACGCCGATAACCCTCGAAGCGGCCGCCCAAGCGGATGAACCCGATGCACAGAGACGTTTGACGTGGCCCTACGCGCTACCGTTCCCGGCCCGTACGCCCTTGGAGCACGTCCGGCCTTGTGCCGAAATGGGCAGTACCTCGCCCTGTCGACTGAGGTCGTGGTGGGGAGCGTGCGTGCCCCAAGCCGGCCGCCTCCCAGTTTCCTCGTGGTGAAGGACGGACCCCCATGCATGTGCAACCCGGCGTCGCGGAGCCCGGAGCGGGTCGGAGCGAACCGATCGCGGTCGTCGGAGCCGCCTGTCGGTTTCCCGGTGCCGTCCGCTCCCTGACCTCGCTGTGGCGGTTGTTGATGGCGCGGCGGGAGACGGTGCGGGAGGTGCCCGCCGAGCGGTGGGAACAGGCCGAGCTGGCCGGTCTTCCGGCGCAGGTCGCGGCCCGGCTGCGCTACGGCTGCTTCCTGGACGACGACGTCTACGCCTACGAGCCGGAGTTCTTCGGTATCAACGCGCAGGAAGCGCCCTGGGTCGATCCGGAGCACCGGTTGCTGTCCGAAGTGGTCTGGGAGGGCATCGAGCACGCCGGTATTCCGGCCCAGCGGCTGTCGGGCACGCCGACGGGCATGTTCTTCGGGATCTACCAGAAGGACTACATGCTGCGTGTGCAGCGGCCTCTGGACGAGGTCAACGCCTACGCGATGTACACGGGTTTCGACAGCATCGGGCCGGGCCGCGTGGGGTTCATGCTCAATCTGAGGGGTCCTCAGGTCGTGGTGGAGAGCGCCTGCGCGTCCGGGCTCGTCGCCGTGCACTCAGCCTGCCAGAGCCTGGCGACGGGCGAGTCGGACGTCGCCCTGGCCGGGGCCGTCATGCTGACGCTGGGGCCGGAGGGCGTCATCGCCCCGGCGCTGTGGGGGGTGTTCTCTCCCACCGGTCGCTGCCACGCCTTCGACGCCGCCGCCGACGGCTACGTCCGGGGGGAGGGCTGCGGTGTGGTGGTGCTCAAGCGCCTTGCGGACGCGGTACGGGACGGGGACCGGGTACTGGCGGTGGTGCGCGGCACGGCGGTCAACCAGAACGGGCGGGGCACTCGGCTGAGCGCGCCCTCGGAGCCCGCACAGATCGACCTCTACCGTCTGGCTCTACGGCGCGCGGGCGTCGAGGCCGGTGACGTGGGCATGGTGGAGGCGCACGGCCCGGGCACAGCGGTGGGGGACCCCATCGAGTTCGCCGCGGTGGCCGCGGTCTACGGCAAGGGCCGCGACCGGTGCGCGCTGGGGTCGGTGAAGACGAACATCGGACACACCGAACCGGTGTCGGGCGTTGCGGGCCTGCTGAAGGCCGTCGCTTCCCTGCGGCACGGCATGGTCCCGGCCAGCCTGCACTTCCGCGACTGGAACCCGCAGATCGACCCCAGCGGCACCCGGCTGTTCGTGCCCACCGACACTACGGAATGGCCGGTGCGGCAGGGCACCCGGCTGGCCGCGGTGTCCTCCTTCGGGATCAGCGGCACCAATGCCCACGTCGTGCTGGAGCAGCCTCCCGCGCCCTCCCCCGGCCGGCGCGCGGCCCGTCCTGTTCCGTCCGGAGGGTCCAGCCCGGCCAGGGGTGAGGACGTGCTGCGGCTGTTCCCGCTGTCCGCCGGCACGCCCGTGGCCCTGCGGTCCGCGGCCGGCCGTCTGGCCCGGTGGCTGGCGGGAGAGGGGTCGCAGGTGCCGCTGGGCGATGTGGCCCACACGCTCGCCGTGCGTCGCTCGCCCTCCCGGGAACGTGCTGCCGTCGTCGCCGCCGACCGGTCCGAACTGGTGGCGCGCCTGGAGGAACTGGCGGCCGGAACCGCGACTTCCACCGGGGTGGCGACCGGCAGGGCGGTGCCGGACGCCGGGCAGGGCGTGGTGTGGGTCTTCTCGGGGCACGGTTCGCAGTGGGCGGGCATGTGCCGGCGACTGCTGGACCGGGACCCGGAGTTCACCGGTGTCATCGACGAACTGGAACCCCTCGTGGCCGAGGAGTCCGGCCTCTCCCTGCGTCAGACCCTGCGCCGCCCCGAGGTGGTGACCGGGTTCGACCGGGTCCAGCCGGTGATCTTCGCCATCCAGTTGGGCCTGGCGGCGATGTGGCGGTCCCACGGCGTCGAACCGGCGGCCGTGATCGGCCACTCCATGGGAGAGGTCGCCGCCGCGGTGACCGCGGGAGCGCTGAGTGTCCGGGACGGAGTACGGGTCATCTGCCGCCGGTCCCGGCTGATCCTGCGGACGGCCGGGCAGGGTCTGATGGCCTCGGTCGCCCTGGGCCGTGCCGAGGTCGAGCGGCTGCTGGCGGAACAGGACGCTCGGGGCGTGAGCGTCGCGGTCGTCGCGTCCCCGGAGAACACCGTCATCGGCGGCGACGCCGACCGCATCCGCCGCCTCGCCGAGGAGTGGGACGCGCGCGGCGTGGCCATTCGCGTCGTCGACGTGGACGTCGCCTCGCACACCGCCCACATGGACCCCATCCTGCCCGACCTCGCCGAGGCGCTCGCCGACGTCACCGGCAGACAGCCGGCCGTGGTCTTCTACAGCACCGTCACCGACGACCCGCGCGGACACGCCGCCTTCGACGCCGCCTACTGGTCGGACAACCTGCGGCGGGTCGTGCGGTTCGCCGACGCGGTGCGGGCCGCCGCCGAGGACGGTCACCGGCTGTTCGTCGAGATCGGCCCCCACCCCGTGCTGGCCCACCCGGTGCAGGCCACGCTCACCGCGCACGGTCACACCGGCACGGCGGTCGTGCCCTCCCTGCTGCGGGACACGGACGACACGCTGGCGTTCCACACCCACGTGGCGGCGTTGCACTGCGCGGGCCACCCGCTGGACTGGGCCGACCGCTACGGTGACGGCGCCCTGGCCGACCTGCCGCCGACCACCTGGGAGCGCACGCGGTACGTCGTCGAGCCCTCCCCGCTGCGGCAGCCGGCCGGGGCTCGCTCCTCCCCCGCCGCACACCCGCTCACCGGACCGCACACCACGGACCCCGACGGCGAGGGCCGGCATCTGTGGCAGACCCGCGTCACGCCGAGGACGCTTCCGTGGCTGGACGCGCACCGCGTCGACGACGTCGCAGTGGTTCCCGGCGCCGCGCTGTGCGAGATGGCCGTGGCTGCCGCCGGCGACCTGTACGCCGCCGGACCGGAGCGGCTGCGCATCACCGGCATCGACCTGGAACGACTGCTGCTGCCGGCCGACGACGGCACACCCGTCACCGCCACCGCCGAGGCGGCCGGCCCGGACACCGCCCGCTGGCGTGTGATCAGCACGGCCCCCGACGGAACCTCCGTCCGGCACGCACAGGCGTGCCTGCACCTCGCGCCCGAGGACGAACCCGTCCCGCAGGCCTGCGACCCGCAGCAACTGCGGGCCGAGTTCCCGCACGCCGTGGACGCCTCGGACGTCTACCGGCAGATGCGGGAGGAACGCGGCGTGCACCACGGCCCGCCGTTCCTCGGCCTGCAGGCCGTCCACACGGACGGGACACCGGCCGACCGCACGGGCACCCGCCTCCTGGCACGTGTCCGGGTACCCGACGAAGGCCGCGCCGGGGCGCAGGCACTGCACTGCCATCCCGTCGCGCTGGACACCTGCCTCCAGGCCGTCGCGGCCGCCGTGCTGCGCACCGGCGCCGTGCCCGTCGGAGGCATCCTGCCCCGGCGCATCGAGGCGCTGCGGTTGTACGGGGTGGTACCGCTCAGCGGGTACTGTCTGGTCACCCTCGGGCGGATCGACGGCGACCGGTTCACGGCGGACTTCCGGCTGTGCGCCGACGACGGGTCCGTGGTCGCGGACGCCACCGGGGTGGAGTTCCGTCACGTGCCCGCCGAGAGCGCCGAGGAGCGCTTCGACCGCCGTCTGCTCCAGGCGTCCTGGGAGCCCTGCGAACCCCCCGCACCGCGACCGGCGACCGGGCCCTGGACCCTGCTGGCGGAACCCGGGCAGGAGTCGTTCGCGACGGCGCTGGGCGGTGCCCTGGAGGAGCGGGGCGCCGCGGTGGACATCCGGACGCTCGACCTGGAGGGCGGCACCGCACCGGTGCTGCCGTCCGGGGACGGACGGCAGGCACCGCAGGCGGTGGTGTACCTGCCGGCACCCGGCGGCGCATCCCCGGCCCCCGACCGCCGGGCACGGGAGCAGGTCGCCCGCCTGGTGGAAACGGCCCGCGCGCTGGCGGACACCGCAGGCGGCCGAACGGCGCCGCGCCTGTGGACCGTCACCGGCACCGCTCAGCAGGTCACGCCCGAGGACCGGCCGGACCTGGGACAGGCGGGTCTGCGCGGACTCGTACGGGTCCTGAGCTACGAGCACCCCGAACTGCGGCCCAGCGTCCTGGACATCGGCCCGCGGACACCGGTCGCGGACGTGGCCGCGGAACTGCTTTCCTGCCCCGAGGAACAGGACGAGATCGCCTACCGGCACGGGAGGCGTCACCTGGCCCGGCTGCGAAACACCCCGCTGGACGAACGCGAACGCCGGCGGACCACCGTCGACCGCGCCCACGACCGGGTGGCCCTGCACCTCGCGCGCTGCGGTGACCTGGACTCCTTCGAGTTCGTCGCCCAGTCCCGCCGCAGGCCCGGGCCGGGCGAGGTCGAAGTGCGGGTCGACGCGACCAGCGTCAACTTCATCAACGTGCTCCAGGCCATCGGCGTCTACCAGCGCTTCAGCGCGGGCGAGGAGCGCGGGGACGTCTGCGCGTTCGACGGCGCGGGCGTCGTCACCGCCGTCGGTGACGGCGTCCGGGAGGTGCGGGAGGGCGACCGGGTCGCCGCGATGTTCGTGGACCGGGCCGAGTCCGCCGTCATGTCGTCGGTCGCGACGGTCCGCGCCGACTGCCTCCTGCCGGTGCCGGACGCAGTGAGCGCGCAGGACGCCGCCGCCCTGCCGTGCGCCTACCTGACCGCCTGGTACGCCCTGCGGCACCTGGCCCGGCTCCGGCCGGGCGAGAAGGTGCTGATCCACTCGGCGAGCGGCGGCACCGGTCTGGCCGCGCTGAACCTCGCGCGGGCCTGCGGCACGGACGTGCTGGCCACCGCGGGCAGCGAGGCCAAGCGGGCGTACCTGCGCGGCCTGGGTGTCGCGCACGTCATGGACTCCCGCACCCTGGACTTCGCCGACCAGGTGCGCGAGCTCACCGGGGGACGCGGCGTCGACGTCGTCCTCAACTCCCTCACCGGCCCGGCGCAGTCGGCGAGTCTCGAACTGCTGGCGCACCGGGGCCGGTTCCTCGAACTCGGCAAGCGGGACATCTACGCCAACTCCCGTCTCGGGCTGCTGCCCTTCCGGCGCAACGGCACCTTCGCCGGCGTCGACGTGCTGATGATGATGCAGCAGGACCCGGGCCTGCTCGCCGAGGGCTACCGCGAGCTGGCCGGCATGCTCGCTGACGGCACCCTGCCCCTGCTGCCCGTCACCGAACACCCCGTCACCGAGGCGTCGTCGGCCTTCCACACCATGGCCTCCGCCCGGCACACCGGCAAACTCGTCCTCACCTGGCCCGCCGAGGGCACCGAAATCCTGCCCGTACGCCCCGAGGACGTCCCCGTCGTCCGGCCCGACGCGAGCTACCTGGTCACGGGCGGCCTCGGCGGACTCGGACTCCTGGTCGCCCGGTGGCTGGCCGAACGAGGCGCCGCGGCCGTCGTGCTCACCTCCCGCAGCGCCCCCTCCGAGCTCACCCGTGCCGCCCTCGACGCCCTCACCGCCGACTTCGGCACCCGCGTCGAGGTCGTGTGCGGGGACCTCGCCGAGCCGGGCGTCGCCGACTCCCTCGTACGGGCCGCCACGCACACCGGTCACGCGCTGCGCGGCGTCGTCCATGCCGCGGCCGTCGTCGAGGACGCCACCATCGGCAATCTGTCCCCCGCCCTCTTGGAGAAGGTCTGGCGCCCCAAGGCGACCGGAGCCTGGCTGCTGCACCATGCCACCGCGGGCCAGGAGCTGGACTGGTGGGTGAACTTCTCCTCCGCCGCGTCCCTGCTGGGCAACCCCGGGCAGGGCGCCTACGCCGCCGCCAACGCCTGGCTGGACGAGTTCACCTCCTGGCGCCGGGCCCAGGGCCTGCCGGCCACCTGCGTCAACTGGGGACCATGGGCGGAGGTCGGCCGCGGCGCCGGGATGGCGGACCGCGGATACGCCATGATCGCGCCCGCAGAGGGCATCGCCGCCCTGGAGCGCATCCTCTCCCACGACCGCGACCGCACTGCCTACACACCCCTCGACCTGTCGCGGTGGCTGGAGTCCTACCCCGACACCGCCCGCACCGCCTTCTTCGCCGAACTGGCCGCCCCGGCAGCGGGTGCGGACTCCGCCGGCAAGCGCAGCGCCCTGCTGGAAGCCCTGCGCGAGACGGACTGTCCCCAGCGGCGTCAGCGGATCCTTCAACCCCAGGTCGTCGAACACATCGCCGCGGTACTGCGGCTGGGAACCGACCGGTTCGACGCCCACACGTCCCTCGTCACGCTCGGCCTGGACTCCCTCATGGCCATCGCCCTGCGCAACCGCCTGCAACGCGAACTGGCCCTGGACATCCCCACCACGGTGATGTGGACCCACCCGACGGCCTCCGCGCTCACCCACTACCTTCTGGCCCGCCTCGACCCCGAACAGGGGCATGCCGACGCGCCTCCCGAGACGGAACCGTCCGCCGCCTCGCCGGCCGTCCCCGGCTGACGGCCCCTCCACCCGCCCGCTGCGCCCGACCGCTAGGTGACCTTCGTATGCCTCCTCCTTCCGCCCCCTCCCGCACGCCCGGCACCTGGGACGTGATCGTCGTCGGCGCCGGTCCGGCCGGCGCCACCGCCGCGCGCGTCGCCGCCGAGAAGGGCTGTGCGACGCTGCTGCTGGAGCGCGCCGCCATCCCCCGCTACAAGACCTGCGGCGGCGGCCTCATCGGAGCATCCCTCGCCGCCCTGCCTCCCGGCCTGCCCCTGCGGGTCCACGACACCGCCCGGCAGTTCACCTTCTCGCTCAACGGCCGCAGAGAACGCACCCTCGTCTCCGGTTCCCCGACCATCGCCATGGTCTACCGCAGCGAACTCGACGCGGCGCTGACCGAGGTCGCCGCGGCGGCGGGAGCGGAGGTCCGGGACAGCACCGCGCTGACCGCCCTGGAACAGCAGGGCGGCACCGTCATGGTGAGGACCAACCACGGTGACACGCTCCGCGCCCGGGCTGTAGTCGGCGCCGACGGCAGCGCCAGCAGAGTCGCCCGGTACGTCGGGGTGCGGTGCGCACAGGTCGACCTCGCCCTGGAGGCCGAAGTGCCGGTCGACGAGCGGACAGCGGACCGATGGCGCGGCCGTGTGCTGATGGAGTGGGGGCCTCTGCCGGGTTCCTTCGGGTGGGTCTTCCCGAAAGGGGACGTCTGCACCGCCGGAGTGGTGGCCGCCCGTGGCAACCCCGTCGCCCTGCGCGCCTACAAGGAGGACTTCCTCACCCGCCACGGGCTTGTGGGCCCGCGCCCTCTCCACGACACCGGCCACCTGACCCGGTGCCGCCGCTCCGACTCCCCCCTGGCCCGCGGCCGCGTGCTCGTCGCCGGTGACGCCGCCGCCCTCGTCGACCACTGGTCCCGGGAAGGCATCTCCTACGCACTGTGCTCAGGAGACCTGGCGGGTCATGCCGCCGCCCGTCTCGCCACCTCCGCCGACGACGCGGAGACCGGCGCCATCGCCGACCGCTACGGACGAGAGGTCGATGACATCCTCGGTACCGAAATGCGAGCCAGCGGCACGCTGATGAACCTCTTCTCCCGCAACCCCGGCCTCGTCCACACCGCCCTGACCCGCCTGCCTCCGGCCTGGCGCCGTCTCGACGCCTACATCGCCGGCCGCACCACCGTCGCGGGGATCATGACCACGCCCCTGGCCCGCAGCGCCACTGCCCTGGCCACCCGTCTCCCCCGCCAGGGGGCCCGCGACTAGGGCCTAGCCGGCCAGGCGCCGCTCCGTGGCCTCCAGGTACTCCCGCAGTGTCCGGCGGGACTGGACGAGCGTGTCGATCTGCTCGTCCAGTCCGGCGATGCGCGCCCGCAGCAGGTCCAAGGTCTCCGGACAGGGCCGCAGATCGGGAGCCGCGCCGGTGACGCACGGCTGGAGGTACCCGATCTCCTGGGTCGACAGCCCGGCGTCGAGCAGTTTCCTGATCTGGGCCACGGTCAGCACGGCGTCGTCGCCGTACTCGCGGTAGCCGTTGTCGCCCCGGTCCGGCACCAGCAGGCCCTGCGCCTCGTAGTACCGCAGTTGGTGCGGGTTCACCCCGGTCCGCCGACTCAGCTCCCCGATCAGCACCCGCGTTCCCCCTTGACCTTCATACCGGTGTGAACGTTGACGATTGTGCCACCGACCAGAGAGGGAGCACATGATGCACACCGGCACACCCGTGACGGTTCTGGGCCTCGGACTGATGGGCGGGGCCCTTGCCGGGGCGTTCCTGCGCGCAGGACACCCGACGACCGTGTGGAACCGCACGGCCTCCAAGGCCGACGACCTCGTGGCCCGGGGCGCGACGCTCGCCGGGTCTCCGGCGGCCGCGATTGCGGCCGCCCCGCTCGTGGTGGTCTGCGTCTCGGACTACGACGCCGTGGCGGACGTCCTCGACGGACCGCTCGACGGCCGCGTCGTGGTCAACCTGACCTCGGGCACGCCCTCGCGAGCCCGGGCGTTGGCCGAGGCGGTGGCGCGCCGCGGCGGCGGCTACCTGGACGGCGGGATCATGGCCGTCCCGGATGCCGTCGGCACGGCAGACGCCGTGCTCGTCTTCAGCGGGCCGCGACCGCTGTACGACGCGCACGAGGCCACGTTGGGCGGTCTCGGCGCGGGTTTACACCTCGGCGACGACCCCGGGCTGTCGGCCACGCACGAGATGGCCACGCTCGTCCTGATGTGGGGCATGCTCGACGGTTTCCTCAACGGCGCCGCGATCCTCGGCACGGCCGGTGTGTCCGCCACGGCGTACCTCCCCATCGCACAGAGGGCGGTCGGCACGGTGGCCGGCTGGCTGCCGGAGTACGCGCGGCAGGCCGACGACGGCATCTACCCGGCCGACGACGGCACGCTCGACACGCACCTGGCGGCCATGGCGCACGTGGTCGAGGAGAGCGAGTCGCTCGGCGTCAACGCCCGGCTGCCGAGGCTCGTCAAGGCACTGGCCGAGCGGGCGGTGACGGCCGGTCACGGCGGCAGCGGATACGCGGCGCTGGTGGAGCAGTTCCGCAAGCCGTGAAGGCCGCCTCACAGGTCGGCGGCGTCCACCACGTCGCCCAGGTCGACGAACTTGAAGCCGGTCGCGGTGCGCGTCCCGCCCTCGCCGTCGGGGACCTCGGGGGTCTCGTGACCGTCCTGGACGACCAGCAGGCCGTTCGGGTAGCGGCTGCCGAGCGGGGCGTTCAGGACGGCGGCGCCGTCGCACTCCTGTGCCCCGTCGAGGGTCGCCGAGGCCGCGCCGACGCGGAAGCCGCCCTCGTACTCGTTGTCCTCGCTCACCTCGCGGTCGTACAGGGCGAAGGTGTCGTCGCCCTGGCTGGAGGCGAGCAGGTAGCCGTCCCCGCCGGGCTCCTGGAACAGGGTGAGGCCCTCGACATCGGCCGAGAGGCGATCACCGCCGTAGCCGGGGTCGGCGCCCGCCGCGCACTCCTCGGTCTCCTCGTCGTAGACGCCGGGGACGCCGAACTCGCGGACCTTGTCCACCAGGACCGGCTTGCCGGTGAGGTCGGCGCGGATCCGCCAGATGCCGATGTCCTCCTGGCCGGCGTAGAGCGTGCCGCTGGCGGGGTCCACCACCATGCCCTCGACCTGCGGGAGCTCGCCGGGCTCCGCGCAGGGTGACCAGGTGGTGCCGTTTGGGAGGCGGAAGGACGCGGGCAGGTCGAGTGTGCGGACCTGCTGGTAGGTGACGGTTCCGCTCGCGGTCGGCTTCAGTTCGACCAGCGCGAGGCGGGTCCGCTCCCGCCGGCTGACCAGGGCGTAGGAGCGTCCGGTGGACTCGTCCTGCCAGGTGGCGAGGCCGTAGGCGGTGCGCTGGTCGTTGATCTCGGCCTGGTCGGTGGAGAAGACCGGGGCGGTCGCCGGGTCGGTGATGTCGGTCAGCGGGCCGCCCGGCTTCGACGGGTCGATGCGGTAGAACCGCAGCCGGTCGTTGCCGCGGTCGCTGACGACGGCGACGTCGGCCCGGCCGGTGGAGGTGCGCAGGCCTGTGACGAGGTCGACGTTGTTGTACCGTCCCGGGGCGTCGTCCTCGGCGGGCGGACGGGGCGCCGGCAGCGACTGCACCAAGCGGGCGTCCAGGTCGTACACCCGCAGGCCGCCCTCCTTGGCGGTCGCGATGACGAGGCTGCGGCCGGGGTCGGCCGCGTTGCGCCAGATCGCCGGATCGTCCGCATCGGAGTTGCCGCCCGCCTCGTCGTCGTAGAGGGCGGGGGTCTCGCCGGCGGGCGTGACCGTCGGCAGTCCCTCGTCGTCGGCCCCGGCCCGGGCGGGGGTCAGGAGGGCGAGCAGGGCGGTGCCCAGGACGAGGGCGGCGGTTCTGCGCGGAGTGCGGTGCGTTCTCACAACCACTTCCTTGCTGCTCGATGTCGCGGACATGCCGATCGTGCGGGGAGAACCTTGCGCCCAGGAGACTGTGATCTGTACACGTGATCGCAGGGAAGACGATTGCCCGCCAACTGCCGTTCAGCTCGCGCCGTACCCTGACGGCATGCGCATGCGCCCCACTCTGAGCTGGACGCCCACCGACGACCTGCCGCCGGGCACGACGGATCCGGCGCCGGTCGCCGATGCGCTGAGCACCGGCGGTGTGCTGGTGCTCAGCGGCGCGGGCATCTCCACGGAGTCGGGCATTCCCGACTACCGGGGTGAGGGCGGGAGCCTCAGCCGGCGCACACCGATGACCTACCAGGACTTCACCGCCAGCGCCCGGGCCCGGCGCCGGTACTGGGCGCGCAGCCATCTCGGCTGGCGCACCTTCGGCCGCGCCCGGCCCAACGCCGGGCACCGGGCCGTGGCCGCCTTCGGGCGGCACGGCCTGCTCTCGGGGGTCATCACCCAGAACGTCGACGGCCTGCACCAGGTCGCCGGCAGCGAGGACGTGGTGGAACTCCACGGCCGTCTGGCCCGGGTCGTCTGCCTTGCCTGCGGTGCCTTCAGCCCGCGCCGCGAACTCGCCGAGCGGCTGGAGGAGGCCAATCCGGGCTTCGAACCCGTGGCCGCCGGAATCAACCCGGACGGTGACGCCGACCTCACCGACGCGCAGGTCGCGGACTTCCGCGTGGTGCCCTGCGCGAGCTGCGGCGGCATCCTCAAACCGGACGTGGTGTTCTTCGGTGAGAACGTTCCGCCCCGACGGGTCGAGCACTGCCGTGAACTGGTCCGTGCGTCGGCCTCGCTGCTGGTCCTCGGCTCCTCCCTCACGGTGATGTCCGGGCTCCGCTTCGTCCGGCAGGCGGCTCAGGACGGGAAGCCGGTGCTGATCGTCAACCGGGAGCCGACCCGGGGTGACCGGCACGCCTTCACGCGGGTCTCGCTCCCGCTGGGAGCAGCGCTCACCACCGTGGCGGAGCGGCTGGGCATCACCGTCGACTCACAGGCGGCGGTGCGAAGGTGACAGCAGGCGTCTGATCCCGCCCCGCGAAGCGCATGGCGGTGAACGCCCCGAGGTACAGGACGGCGACGACCAGGAGCAGTGCCTGATAGCCCGTCACCAGGGCGAGGTACTCGATTGCGCCCCCGGTCATCGCGCCGAGCAGGTTCGCGCCGAACGCGGAGGTCGGGTCCGGGGCGAGGGCTAGGCGGTCCGAGAAGATGAGGTTGGCGCAGAAGATCGGGGTGAAGGCCAGGGCGATGGCGGCGGCGAGCCGGGCGGCGAAGGGCAGGGACAGCACCGCGCTCACGGGGACGAGCCAGACCACCGCGAGGGAGCCGAAGAGCAGCAGTTGCAGCAGCAGTTGGTTGACCTTCCGCAGCCTGCGCCGGACCTCCACCGCCGCGAGGACGGCGACCAGGACGCCGAAGAAGACGAGGGCGTTGACCAGCCAGGTCGTGCCGAAGTAGAGGGCGAAGCCGATCACGTTCTTCGTTTCGAGCAGCAGGAAGGCGGCACCGAGCAGGAACATGTCGGTGTAGCGGAGCGCGCTGCGGATGCGGACCCCGGTCAGGCGCACCGACAGGAGCGTCACCAGCAGGATCGCGCCCAGGGCGCCCAGGTAGAGCGTGGGGATGCTCCGGTGCAGCAGGTACGGGAAGGGGTGGTCGTCGCTCGCGGCCGCCGGGACCGCGCCGCTGGGCTGCCAGGCCTTCGCGCAGGACTGGTCGGCGGGTGTCATCCCGGCCACCAGCACGGCGGCGTTCCTCTTGAACGTCGTCATGCAGGGGGCGTGACCGTAGACGTCGTCGAGGCTCCCTGCGAAACGGTCGACCAGCCAGCTCTCGCGGTAGTAGTTGTACATGGCGAACGCGCCGTCCGGCGCCAGGTGATCGCGTGCGGCCTCGAAGGCCTGCCGGGTGAACAGGTAGCTCTCCAGGCGCAGGTTGCTCGCACCGGCGACCAGCGTGAGCGAGTCCGGCAGGGCCAGGACGATCAGGTCGTACTTCGCCTGCGTCCGCTCCAGGAAGGCGCGCCCGTCGTCGATGTGCACGTGCACCCTCGGGTCGTCGTACGGCCTTGCGGGGTGCAGGTCCGAGCCGATCTCCTGGAGCCGGGGATCGATCTCGACCGCGTCCACGTGCTGGGCTCCGTACGCGAGTGCTACCGCGACGTCGTTGCCGTTTCCGGCCCCGATGATCAGCACGCGCTTGTGCGGGTTGCGGGGTGTCTGGTCGTACGCCTGGCGGTAGGGCGAGTCCTTCTGCATCAGCACGGGCAGCGGGGCGGTGCTCTGGTGAGGGACGCCGTTGGCGGAGATGTACCAGGTCCGGGTGGTGGTCGGCGAGGGTTCGAGTTCGATCTTGTAGTAGGGCGACCAGGAGATGCCGCTCGTCGTCGTCTCCAGGAACAGGGCGCCGACCATCGCCGTGAGGGGAATGCCGTACAGCAGGGTGTTGCGCCGCCCTCCGAGGACCAGCAGGGCCGCGGCGGCGAGTACGCCCCACACGACCGACGGAGCACGCAGCCAGGACAGCACAGCGAAGGACAGGGAGCCGGTGATGCTGCCGAGCAGGTCGTAACGGTAGGCGTCGAGCGAGGGAAGCAGGCGGAAGAGATCCGCGGTGATCTTTCCGATCCCGGCCATGATCACCGCGGTCAGCAGGAAGATGGCCGGCAGCGTAACCCACTCGGGAAGGCCGGTGGTCTTCACGGCGGTGAAGTAGAGGACCTCGCTGCTGTTCTGGCGCACCTGCACCGGGTATTCGCGCACCAGGATGACCAGCAGCGCGAGCGGAACGGGTGTCCAGCGCTTGAGCCACTGTCCGCGCTCGGCGGGGATCAGGAAGCCGATGCCGATGCCGAGGAACGATCCCAGCAGGATGAAGTTCGAGAAGTAGCTCAGGTGGACGACGTTGGCACCCGCCCATCTGATCAGCGCCAGCTCGATGAAGAGCATGGTCGTGCTGGCCAGTACGAGCCTCCAGCGCACCGATCGCACTGTTTGCCCTGACTCGGTCCGCTTCATGGTCATTTACGGTGCCATCCCTGGTGCGGTGAGTCGAGGTGCCGTGCCGCGCCGCTGTGTATTACTCCGCGCGGGCCCACCGGGCCCGCCAGCATGGCGACGGTCGCGGAGAACAGCCACGGCAGCCGTTGCGCGACCGGCACCAGCGCCGCGCGAAGCGGGGGCTTGCGCGTGGCGCCGAGCAGTGCGTGCGTCAGCCAGCGGTAGCGCCGGGTGAGCCGCCGCCACTCCCGCTCGTAGGCCGCCGGGTCACCGCCGGTGATGGCCCGCACCGCGGCAGGTGCCTGCGCGAGCGCCAGCGCGATGCCCTCGCCGGTGAGCGCGTCGACGTACCCGGCCGAGTCGCCCACGAGCAGCACCCGGCCGGCGGTGCGCGCGCTCGCGATCTGGCGGAGCGGGCCTGCTCCCCGTACCGGTCCGGCGACGGCGGCCCCGGCCAGCCGCTCCCGCAACTCGGGGAAGGCGGCGAGGTGGTCGTCGAACGGCCGGCGGACCGTGGTGAGCACCGCGACGCCCACGAGGTCATCGGCCACGGGGGTCACATATGCCTCCGCTTCGCGCGCCCAGTGCACCTCGACGTGGTCGCTCCAGGGGGCGAGCGCGTAGTGGCGCCGCAGCCCGTGCCGCGGAGGGGACCGGCGCGGCCGGTTCAGCCCGAGGGCGCGGCGGATCGGCGAGTGCAGGCCGTCGGCGGCTACGAGATGGCCGGCGCGGATGCCGTCGACCACCACCCCGTCCTGGTCCTGCTCGACGTGACGCGCGGTGCGCTGGTCGACGCGTACGCCCGCTGCCAGCACCGCCTCGCGCAGCAGCGCGTGCAGCGTCGTACGACGCACTCCGCGCCCCGGGCCCGCTCCGAAGTCGGCGTCGACGCGGCGGGGTCCGGCGACGTAGCGGATACCCCGCAGGTCGCGCCCCGGCGGGTGCACGCCCAACGCGGCCAACGCGGTGACGGCGCCCGGCATCAGGCCCTCGCCGCACGCCTTGTCGACGACGCCGGCGCGCTGCTCCCAGACGGTGACGTCGAGGCCTGCCCGGGCCGCGTGCAAGGCCGTGGCCAGGCCCGCGGGTCCCCCGCCGACGACGAGCAGATCCATGTGTGCCTCCTCAGGCCAGCCGTGTCAGGGCGGCGTCCTCGGCGCGGACGCGGGTGGCGAGCAGGAGCCCGTTGAGCGCGGTGAAGACGACCGCCGTGATCCAGGCCGAGTGCACGAGCGGAAGCGCGAGCCCTTCGGCGGCGACGGCGACGTAGTTCGGGTGCGGGATCCAGCGGTAGGGTCCGCCGGTCACTCGCGCGGCGCCGGGCACGACGATCACCCGGGTGTTCCACTGCCGGCCCAGCGTGGCGATGCACCACCAGCGCAGCCCCTGCGCGAGCACGACAAGGGCGAGCATCGACCAGCCCAGGACCGGTACGACGTCCGGCCGGCGCAGCCACACCTCCGCCAGCGCGCCGACGAGCAGGCCGGTGTGCAGCACCACCATGAACGGATAGTGCCCCCGCCCGGACTCCACGCCGCCCCGCGCGAGGCTCCAGGCGGCGTTGCGTTGGGAGACGGCCAGCTCGGCGACCCGCTCCAGGCCCACGGCCAGCACCAGGAGGGTGAACCAGGCCTCGCCGCTCACTGCCCACCACCCGGGGCGCGCAGGAGTACGAGTTCGGAGCAGAAACCCGGGCCCATGGCGAGCATCAGGCCGTAGGAGCCGGGCGGCGGCGGTCGGTCGGCGAGCGTGTCCGCAAGGACGTGCAGCACCGAGGCGGAGGACAGATTGCCGATCCGGCGCAGCGACTCCCAGGTCACGCCCAGCGCGTCCCGCTCGACGCCGAGGGCTTCCTGCAACGCCTCGAGGACCTTGGGGCCGCCCGGGTGGGCGACGTACCAGTCGAGGTCACGGCCGGTCAGCCCGTGATCGGCGAGGAATCCGCGGACGTCGTCGCCGACGTGTCGGCGCACCAGGTCGGGGACCGCGGAGTCGAGGACGACTCTGAACCCGCCGGAGCCGACGTCCCAGCCCATCATGCGTTCCGAGTCGGGGTAGAGGCGGCTGCGCGAGGCGAGTACTTCGGGAGCGGCGGGGTCGTCGGTCTGTGCCAGAGGGTGCTCGCGCCCGACGGCGACCACGGCGGCGGCGCCGTCCCCGAACAGGCCGCTCGCCACGGCGTTGGCGACCGAGGTGTCGTCGCGCTGGAGCGTGAGGGAGCACAACTCGACGGACATCAGCACCGCGACGGCGTCGGGGCGCCCGCGCAGCAGGTCGTTGAGGCGGGCGATGCCGGCCGCGCCGGCGACACAGCCGAGACCGACGAGGGGCAGGCGCACCACGTCGGGGCGCAGTCCGATCTCCGCCGCGACCCGGGCCTCCAGGGAGGGCACGGCCAGGCCGGTCACCGTGCAGGAGACGATGTAGTCGACGTCGGCCGGTGTGAGGTCGACGCTCTTGAGCGCGTCGACGACCGCCCGGCCGCCGAGTTCGACACCGGCCCGGATGAAGACGTCGTTCGACTGGCCGAAGTCCTCGATCCGGCCGTACTCCTCCAGCGGCAGCACGGTGTGCCGGGTCTCGACGCACACGTTGCGGTGGAGCCGCTCGACGACGCCGCGATCGACCGTGTTCCCGACCAGCGTGGTGGTGAAGGACTCGGTGATCTCCTGCTGCCGGTGGCAGTGCTCGGGCAGGGTGCCGCGGACGCTGAGGACGCGCATGGTCATGCTGGCTCCTGGGACGGGGCGGTGGGACGAGGGGAGCACCCGGCCGAGGCCGAGCGCGAGCTCGACCGTGACGGTGAGCGCGAGGGCTGGGGCGGGACTGCCGGGGCGGTCGTGGCGGGAGACGGGCCGGCGCCGGCCGGAGCGATGTCTGCCGGTCCCATCAGGCGACCGTCAGCAGCACGACGTCGAGCAGGGCGATGGTCACCGCGGCACGGAAGGGAGTGCGCCCGCGGCCGAACCAGGTGAGCCCCGCGAGGACGGTGACGAGCGCCAGGGCCGTCCAGGCCCATGCCGGAGGGGGTCCGGCGGGACCGGTCACGGCGAGCACCGAGGCGGCGGTGAGCAGCGCGGCGGCCAGCACGCGCGAGGGGCGTTCGCCGATCCGGTGCGGCAGGCCGCGGATCCCGGTTGCTTCGTCGTCGGCGAGGTCGGGCAGCACGTTGAGCAGATGCGCTCCGACGCCGAGCGCGGCGCCGGCCGCGGTCATCCACCAGGGCGCCCAGTGAGGGGGTGAGGCGGCGAGGGTCACGACCGAGGGCAGTGTCCCGAAGCCGCAGGCGTACGGCACCCATGACCAGGGGGTCGCCTTGAGGCCGAAGTTGTAGGCGTGGCCCGCGCCGGTGGCGAGGACGATGTTGACGAGTGCGCTGCGCCAGCCGGCGAGCGCGGACAGCACGAGGGAGGCCAGAGCGGCCACGACGAGGGCACGTGCCACCCAGCCGGCCGGGAGGGAACCGACGGCCAACGGCTTGTCGGTGCGGCCCACGGCGCGGTCGCGCGAGCGGTCGAGCAGGTCGTTGCCCCAGCCGATCGTGAGCTGGCCGGTGAACACCGCCGCGGTGACGGCGGCGGCGGCCGGCGGGCGCAGGCCGGCGCGGAGCGCCAGCAGGCCCGTGACGGCGGTGACGGCCAGAGCGGGCCCGCCGTGGGCGGCGGCGAGCAGCGCGAGCGCACGCGGTGGTCCGGGGCGCGCGGGGGCCGTGCCGGCGGTCACGGGCATCGCCCCACCGCGTCCGGCGCCCGGTTGATCGCATCGCCGAGGGCGCTGGACACCGTGCGAGGACGCAGCACGGTCCCTTCGCTGCGCCCGTCCCCCGCTCTGTTTCCGGTCATCCAGCACCACGGCCCGTCGTCACCGGTGATCACGTTGCGCATGCAGGATCGGTCCCACGTTGCCCGCCCGCTCACACGGGGTGGTCCGGCATCCGGTGGAACGGGCACGTCCGGAAGGGCAGCCGTGCGTGCCAGACCCCGCGTCTGCGATCTGATCCAAACGACAGGCCCTAGGTCAGGGTTTCCCCGACCCGGTGCAGGTAGCTGAAGTCGTGGTCCCGGCGGGCCCTGCTGAGCGGGCGGATCTCGCGGGTGGCCACGTTCAGCGCGTAGCCGCCCACCGCTCCGAGCACCCAGGTCAGGCCGGGCTGCACCACGCCTCCGGCGGCGGCCGCGAGGGCCAGGGTCACCATCACGGACCGGTCGACCCATGCCATCCGGCTGCTCCTGGCGGCGGCCCGGTAGTCGTCGACGGACTCCTCGATCTCCCGGCGCAACTGGGCCAGGACGTCGGCGGGGTGCTCGTAGTCGCGGCGGAGGTCCCCGAGCATGCGGTGCAGAGCCCGCATCAGGCGGTGCCGCTCGTCGGCGTATCGCTCGCGGAAGGCGACGACGTCGGCGGTCGGGGTGCCGGGGACGGGCAGGGGCAGGAGCTTGCCGAGTTCCAGTTCCCAGGCGGGCAGCCGGTCCTCGCCGGCGGGACGCAGGGCCCATCGTTGCGCGTCCACGCGGTCGGTACAGGGGACGTACGAGACGCGGCGGCCGGCGGCGATCTCGCGGGCCAGGGTGCCGATGACCAGTTGCTGGACTTCCTGCGGGACGACGAGGCTCCAGTAGTCCCCCCGGTACGGCCGGGCCAGGCGGAGTGAGAGGAGTTCCCGCTCCAGCCAGAAGCTCATCTTCGAACCGTAGAGGTACGCGTCCGGGAAGGACAGCCGGTGGCGGTGCGGGGGGACGGCCATCCTGCGCAGTTCCTGCAGCAGGACGCGGGAAGCCTGGCCGCGGTCCTGGCCCCATTCAGGGTCGTCCAGCTCCTCGATGTCGCCCAGCTCGAAGGTGACGGGCGTGTACAGGCGCCGCTCCTTCAGCTCGTGCAGTTCCGCGGGCACGGCGACGTCGTACTCCCGGCTGTCCTGCGGCACGATGGACGCGATGCCGTCCCAGTAGAGCAGCGCCTGGTGCAGGATCTCCGTCGGCGGCTTCACGAGCGGGTAGTACAGCAGGACCGCCACGGCGCCTCCTCGTACGCGAACTCACCGCCGGATGGCGGCGCAGCATCCCGAACATAGCGTGGCGCTCCACGGCGGCGGTGTCGACGGGCTAACTGCGGCGAAGTGCGGCCTCGACGTCGGCGAGTTGGGCGGCGAGGAGCTCCTCGAACGCGGCGCGGCGGTCCGCGCCCAGGGGGCGGACGTCGCGGGCGAAGTGGGCCAGGGCGGGGAAGCGTTCCGGGTCGGCGCCGAGTACCGCGACGCGGAACAGCTCCATGCCCTGTTCGTGCTCTTCGGGGGTGATGGTGCTGACCCCGGCCTCGGAGGCGATCAAGGCGGCGATGAGGACCGCGAGCCGGTGGTAGCGCGCCGGGATCTCCTCGTCGGGCAGCCCCGACTCGCGCAGGGCCTGCAGCACCTCTTCCATGACCAGCCGGGATCCGGCGCCGCCTGACGCGTAGCGTCCCCAGACCGCGGCGAGCTGGGGCTGCCGGCCGAAGGCCTCCCGCACGCGCAGGGCCAGGGCGGTGATGCGCTGCTTCCAGTCGCCCTCGGGACGGTAACCGTCCATGGCGGCCATCAGGATCCGGTCGGCGACCGCGCGCAGCAGTTCGGTCTTGCTGCGGAAGTGCCGGTAGAGGCTGGAGGAGTCGGTCCCGAGCGCCGCGGCGAGCTTGCGCACGCTGAACGACTCGGCGTCGCTCGTGCGCAGCAGTTCCGCCGCCGCATCCAGGATCTCCTCGGTCGACCAGCGCCTTCGGCCTGCCATCTCACCCTCTTTCGTCGAGACTCAGCCTAGCTTATGCACTCACTGTTGCACGCACTGCGTGCATAATGAGGGCATGAGCGCCTGCCGGGCGACCCGGGAATGAAAGGACGCAGGTCATGAGGAACCCACTGGATCCCGCGAAGCTGAACGCCGCCATGGAAAACGTCCACCGTGCCGGCATGCCGGGCCTGTTCGCCGAGGTGCGTGACGGCGACCAGGTCTGGCGCGGTGCAGCCGGGGTCGCCGATCTCGCCACCGGCCGCCCCGTCACCGCCGACATGCGGCACCGCGTCGGCAGCATCACCAAGACCTTCACCACCGCGGCGGTGCTGCAGCAGGCCGAGAGCGGTCGGATCGGTCTCGACGAGCCGATCGGCCGGTACCTTCCGAGGCTGGTTCCCGGGGAGCGCGGTGACGCGATCACGGTCCGGATGCTGATCAACCACACCAGCGGCCTCGCCGAGTACCTCCCTTACGCCTATCCCTCCCTCAAGGCGCTCCCCGCCCTCGCGGACACCGGGCCCGAGAGCCTGGACGACAACCGGCTCACGCGGTTCCACCCCACCGAACTGATCGAGATGGGGGTCACCGCACCTGCCGTCGGAGCACCCGGCGGCACTCCGGGGGTGTACTCCAACACCAACTACCTGCTCCTCGGCGAACTCCTGGAACACGTGACCGGCACGACGGCCGAGCGGTACATCACCCGGAACGTCATCGAGCGCGCCGGGCTCCGGGACACCGAGCTCCCCGCCGAACCGTACGTCGAGGGACCGCACTCGCGGATCTACGAGGCGTGGTTCGGCATGATCGACCCGCCGCGCGACTACAGCGTCTACGACATGTCATGGGTGGGGCCGGCCGGCTCGCTGATATCGACCGTCGCGGACCTCAACCGCTTCTTCGGCATGCTGCTGGCCGGCGAGATCGTCAGCCCGTCGTCGCTGGAGCAGATGCAGCGCACCGTCCCGGTCGTCTCCCAAGAGGGAAAGACGATCGACTACGGCCTCGGTCTGCACCCGATGGAGGCTCCCGGCCAGGACACCTTCTGGGGTCATGGCGGCACGGTCTGGGGTGCCGGCACGCTGGCCATGATCCGAGCCGACGGCAAGCGGCAGATGTCCGTCGCGGTGAACCTGCAGCGGTGGAACAGGCTCGACTCCTCGGGCAGGCCTCAGCCGCATCCGATCGACGACGCACTCGCGGCTCTCCACCGCGTGGCGATGTACGGCTGACAGGTCCGTTCAGCCGTCCTTGCGCCGGTCGAACCACATCGTCGCCACCGCCGACAGCAGACCGGCCCAGAACAGCACCTGCGGGACCGTGCGGTCCGTCCACGGGATCTGGGTGATCAGCAGGGCGCAGGCCAGTCGAACCCCGCCCGCCGTTCCGGGGATTGCGCCGGCGCCGGGGCCGGCGCGCCCATCGCCCGGGCCATCAGGTCACGGGCCTGGATGTCACCCGGCGCGTGCTGAAGGGCCACGGCCGCCTCGGCTACGGCCGCCTCGGCTACGGCCGCTTCCGAGCGGCCCGCCTCCAGCAGGAGCTGGGCCAGATGCAACCGCAGAGGTACGTCGGCGGGAGCGGCGGCGACGGCGGTACGCAGACTCTGTATCAGCGGGGAGTCATCCTGCATGATCCACAGACTGGCCCGCGTTACGGCGCCTCATGACGGCGCCTCTTCACGGTACTTCGGGGGACGCTCGGCGTAGCGGGCGGCGATCGCGGCGGCGCGGTTGTGCAGTGATGTGCGCAACGACTGCGGGGTGAGGGCTTCGGCGTCCGTGCCGAGCTGCCACAGCGCCCATTCGGCGTGTCGTGCGTCCTGGAAGGTCACCTCCAGCCGCAGCCAGCCGTCTGCGTCGGGTTCCTCCGCGCGGACGGCCAGCGCGGTGTCCAGCAGGTCCTCCCGCCGCGCCGGGTCCACCCGTACGAGCACGGTGATGTGGTCGCTGTCGGAGAGAAACCGCGCGGAGCGTTCCCGCCAGATCCGGTCCAGATCGACCTGGTTCGGTCGCTGTGCCGTTTCGGGGAGTTCCTCGGCGGCCAGCACCCGCGACAGCCGGTAGGTGCGGTCCGCGCCGGATCTCGTGGCCAGCAGGTAGACCCGGTCGCGTACGGTGACCAGGCCGATCGGGTCCACCGTGCGCCACTGCGGCGTCCGGCCCGTGGCCGCGTAGTGGATACGCAGCTTGTGGCCGGCGAGCACCGCGCGCCGGACCTCGATCATGGTGGCGTCGGGTACCTCCTCGGTGACCAGCCGACGTGCGAGCAGGTCGGTCTCCGGCTCGACGAGAAAGCGCCGGGCCGCGTCGCTCGCGGTAGCCCGGTGGCCTTCGGGCAGCGCGTCGACCACCTTCCGCATGGCCGAAGCGAGCGCCGAGCCGAGGCCGAACACCAGCTCGCCGCGCCCCGATCCGGCGGTCAGCAGGGCAAGGGCCTCGTCGTGGTTCAGACCGGTGAGCTCGGTGCGGAAACCGGGCGACAAGGCGAAACCGCCGTGCCGACCGCGCTCGGCGTAGACCGGGACGCCGGCGGCGGACAGCGCCTCGATGTCGCGCAGCACGGTGCGGGTGGACACCTCCAGCTCGCGGGCCAGCGTGTCCGCAGTCAGCCGACCGCGCTGACGCAGCAGCAGCACCAGCGAGACCAACCGGTCGGCGCGCATGCGAAAACCCTATCGGAATACATGACCATGGGTGTCGTGATTCGCTGCGAGGCTCGTTGACACGACGGCGACGCCGGCAGCTGCCGAGCCGATGGCCGTACGTACTCCCGATGATTCGAACGGAGCTGACGTGGCAGTGGAACGAACGGCGGTCAACCCGGTGACCTGGTCGGTGGAGTTGGGGTTCAACCAGGGTGAGGTCGTCTCCGGGCACACCCGGACCCTGTACATCTCGGGGCAGACCGCGATGAGCGACGAGGGCAAACCTCAGCACGACGGTGACATGGCGGCGCAGTTGGCGCTGAGCATCGACAACCTGGAGGCCGTGCTCGGCGAGGCCGGCATGTCCCTCGCGGACGTCGTCCGGCTCAACGTCTACACGACCGACGTCGATCTGCTGTTCCAGCACTACGGCGTGCTGGCGGGGCGGTTGGGCGCCGCCGGGGTGGCGCCGACCACCACGATGCTCGGGGTGACGCGGCTGGCGGTCCCCGGCCAGCTGGTCGAGCTGGAGGGAACCGCCGTCGCGTGATGCGACCTCGCCGCCTCTGCGACAGCGGAGGCGGCCTGGGCAGGGCCGATGGTCGAGGCGAGGACCACACCTCGACCAGTCCGTAGATCATTTGCGGAACACGTCTTAGTCTGTCAGCCATGGCCGGTGTCGATTTTCGGCCTGCCAGGTGACGAAATCAGTCACGTGGGCCGAGGTGAACACCGAGAACAGGGCCGGAACACAGACACGAGTCCCGATCCCACGGCTCGACGAGCCGCTGCCCTGCCGACATCCCTGTCAGGAGGACCGTTGCACCACGATGAACGGGCAGACCGGCCCGGTAGCCACGGCGAGCACCAGATCCAGCATGAGCTGGGCACGGTCGGCCGCGCCGACCGGTTCTACGACGAGCAGGTTCTGGACCGGCTCAACCCACGCATGCAGGAGTTCGTGGCCCGTCAGGAGATGTTCTTCCTCGCGACCGCGGACCGTCACGGCGAGTGCGACAGCACCTTCCGGGCCGGCCCACCGGGATTTCTCCGGGTACTCGACGACGCGACTCTGGCCTACCCGGAGTACCGCGGGAACGGCGTCATGGCCTCGCTCGGCAACATCCGGGAGAACCCGCACGTCGGCATACTGATGATCGACTTTTCCCAGGACCGTATCGGTCTCCATGTCAACGGCCGCGCACAGCTGGTCACCGATGACGCCATGCGCCTGAGGATTCCGGGCCTACCGGTTGATCCAATACCCGGCCGCCGCCCGCACGTGTGGGTGGAGGTCGAGGTCGAAGAGGCGTACATCCACTGCTCGAAGCACATACCGAGGCTGGTCAGAGCACCGGTCCGGCAGAACACCGACAGTGTGGACCGTTCCGCTGCCGACGACGAGCGGGCCTGGGGCACCGACGACACCAAGCGCAAGGGTGGCGACTACTTCGGAGCGGCGGCCCAGGAGCGCGGACTGGCTCCCCGCTGAAGCCCGGCCGGCGACGACTGATCACGGCATCGCCCGCACGACAGCGTCAGACTGATGGCCCGCGATGTGGGTTTTCGGGCATCAGTTCGAGGCTTGACCGGCTCATTGGCCCTTCCCGGTGAACCAGTCGATCACGCCCTGGGCATCCATCTCGGGCATCTCGTCCATGACGGTCTCGGCGCTGCGGGGGAACATAGCCTGCTCGTACTCGGTGAGCGCCGTCTCGATGTCGTCGGGGTGCGCGGCGAGGGCTTCACCGAGTTCGGCGCCGTCGAGCATGGCCAGGTTGGCACCCTCGCCGTTCGGAGCCGCGAGGTGGGCGGCGTCGCCGAGCAGGGTCACTCCCGGCACCCTGTCCCACCGGTGTCCGGACGGCAGCGCGTGGAGGGGGCGCAGCACCGGCGCGACGTCGCTGTCGGTGATCAGCGCGGTGAGTTCCGGCGCCCAGCCGTCGAATTCCTGCGCGATCCGCGCGGTGGCCGTGGCGGCATCGGTGAAGTCGATGGCGGCGAACCAGTCCTGCGGCTCGGACACCCCGACGTAGGCGTGCAGAGTGTCGTTCTTTTCCCGGTGAGCGAAGATCTCCCTGCCCGGCGAAGGAGCGATCAGCATCCCGTCGCCGACGGCTTTCGCGGCGGCCGGGTGCCGTGTGCCGGCGTCGAACAGGTAGGTCTCGACGACCGATTTGCCGATGTACTCGGGTGTGGCGGTGGACAGCAGCGGCCGGACGCGTGACCACGCGCCGTCCGCGCCGACCAGCAGGCTGGTCACGACGGTGCCTCCGTCGGCGAACGTGACCTCGTGGCGCCCCTCGCCGAGGGCACGGACATGGCTGACCTTGTGCCCCCAGCACACGGTGCCTGCCGGGAGTGAGTCGAGCAGCAGCTGTCGCAGGTCGCCGCGCTGCACCTCGGGGCGTCCGCCCATGCCGTCGTCGGGCTGGTCGAGCAGGACGGTCCCGTCCCGGTCGAGGACCCGCAGCGCCTGGCGGCCCTCCAGAACGATGGCGTGGAACTCGTCCATCAGCCCGGCCGCCTTGAGTGCGAGCTGCCCGTTGTAGTCGTGGATGTCGAGCAATCCGCCCTGCGCGCGTGCCGAGGGGGAGGACTCCGCCTCGTGGACGATGACCGGGATTCCGTGCACGTGCAGGACGCGGGCCAGCGTGAGTCCGCCGAGTCCGGCGCCGATGATCGTGACTGGGGTGTGCATGGTGGCTCCTTCGGGATCGGGCCGCCCGGTGAGTTCCGGTCGGCCGTCTCTGGAAAGGTGCCAGCCCTGACCTATGAGCCACCGACAGTGCTCCGACGTCGCACCGACACCGCAGGTCAGCTGACTTGGCGTTTCAGCGGGTAGGCCCGCGGCGGCGGACGACGAGGGCGACGGCGCCCAGCAGAGCGGCCCCGGCCGCTGCGGCGATGAGCGTGCGGCCCGTGCCCGTGGCGGTCAGGGGGTCGCCGGACGGTGCCGCCGCGGTCGGTGTGGACGGCGCGCCGAAGGAGAAGGTGATGCTGTCGTTGGAGGCGTCCGGGTCGTGAAGGGGGATGCCGGCCGGGCCGGGACGCACGGTCGCTCTGCCCTTGGCGCCGTCGTAGCCCTTGGCCCGCTTCACCCACAGTTCGAACAGCTGGCCCTTGCCGGCTGCGACACCGAACGGCACGCTGCACACGTAATGCCGGTGGCCCGCCTCGAAAGGCGCAGTCGTGGTGCTGCCGACGCGGAGAAGGCAGGGGCCGTAAGGACTGTCCTCCTCCTCCATGTGAGCGGTGCCGTCGGCGACCACGCCCCTGGGCAGGACGACGTCGACCACGGCGACGGACTTGTCGTCGATCCCGTACGCGGAGGCCGGTCCGTGGTTCACGGCGTTGATGTCCAGGAGCCATTCGCCCGCCCTGCGGCCTGACCTTGTCGTGGCTTCGGCCGCGAGGTCCGCGGAGTTGTCGGCCGCGACGGTGAACCGGCCCTCGCCACCGTGCTCGAATCCGCCTCCCGTTCCGGACGCCCGTACCAGGGTGAGCGCCGGCCCGGTGCCCCGGTGGCTGCCGCCGCCGGGTTGTTCGCGCGGCTTGAGCAGCCTGGCCGAGTAGTCGGTCACGGCGGTCAGGACGTGCTCGCCGACCGTGGCGGTCAGGGGGCTGCTCAGCTCCACGGTGCCCCCCGCCGGCACGGAGTCCGAGGAAACCGGGAAGACGCACGTGACGGATGTCTGGCCGCCGGGCTCCCGGGGGTCATCGCCTTCGCCGTAGGCGCAGTTGGAGTACTTGCGGTCGAAGACCAGACCGCCCTCCGATTCCCAACGCAGCATGATGCGCCGGTCGGTGGCCAGATCCCCGGTGTTGCGCAGCCGGAGCGGCACATCGATCCGGGAACCGATCCTGGCGTGCGTCACGTCGGGCACCCTGCCGACGTCCAGTTTCGGGGTGCCTACGACCACCTTCGCCTTCGCAGTGGCGCCGGTGGCACGGTCGGCGGTGAGGGCGTACGTGATCGTGCCGCTGACGCCGGGTGTGGCGCCCGCCTCCGTACGCAGGGTGAAGTCGACCGAACGGCTCTGCGAGGCGCCCTTGTTGAGGCAGGTGAAGACTCGCCCGTCCGCTGTGCACCGCGGGTCGTCGACCGTGACGCTCGCGATGCCCGCGAGGTCACTCGCATCGATGACGAGCGAGTCGTTCGTGGGAACGGGGACCTGTGCCCCGCCGTCCCAGAACATCCAGCCCACGGTGACCGACTGCGCCCCCGCCCCCACGTTGACTTGTTTCTCGGCGCTGATCGTCGCGTACGCCCGAGTCGGCAGGGGGGACGGTGTCGCAGAGGCATCTCCGCCTACGGCGAGGGCACCGGGTGCGCTGGGCGCCAGGGCCAGCGCCAAGGCAGCCAGCACTGCCCCGAACACCGTGCGCTGAGGGTTCATACACGTTTGATGCGCGAGGTGTCCTGAAAGTTGCGTCCCGGGCCGTCCACCTCGATGCGGCGGTGTGTGCCGTATCACGCGACTCAGGGCGCCTAAGTTGCGTCCATCACAGCGGAAATGTCCCTTTAGCATCCATGCTCGAAACGGACACCGACGCCCGAAGTGGAGCTCATCGACACCCTCTGGGCGCGAAGTTCCAAAGTGACCCAAGACACAGCACCAGCGACGTTTTCCTGTCACCCCCTGTCCCCCTTGGAAGGTGCCCCGATATGGCCGCTTACCTCTGCCCTCCTACCGTGATACACGGCAAGCACGCCGTAACGACCAGCCAGATCGTGGCAGAGGTGAGTGATCGGCACCCGCATGCTGCGTGGGCGCCGCGGATCGACGGCATCGCTGCCAGTACGGGCATCGAGACCCGCGGGTGGATGCTACCGCTGGAGACCGCCGTCGCGCCCGGCAACGGCAGCGGCCTGCGGGCTGTCGGCATCGAGCCGGCCCAACAGGCGCTGGCACGCGAAGGGTTTACCCAGCAGGACGTGGAGCGCGTGATCGCCGCCCTCGAGACCATACCCGCGCCGCAGACCGTCCAGGAGCGCACCGCTCCGGCCTGGGAGGCCGTGCAGTCCTACGGGGAGCATGCGGCGCGCGGGGCCCTGCAGAGCGCCGGGCTGGACGTCAGGGACATCGATTGCGTGATCACCAGCCACTCCACCACCCCGGCGCTGCCGGGCCTGGACATCGCCCTGGCCAACAGGCTTCAGCTCCGCAGCGACGTGATGATGCTGCCGGCGACGCAGTGGGCCTGTATCGCGGGCACCCGTTCCCTGGCGCTGGCTGCACAACTCGTGGCCGCGGACCCCGACCGGGTGGTCCTGATCGTCATCGCGGAGGCGCTGAGCACGACCTACCAGCCCGCGGACGACACCCTTGAGTCGCTGATCGTCCGGTTGCTGTTCGCGGACACCGCGGTCGCCGCTGTGGTCACGGGCCGCCCGAGGCGCGAGTCGGTGCTGCGGCTGGACGCCTCCTGGCACCACACGCTGCCCGGTACCCAGGACCTGCACCGCTTGGAGACACGGGCGGACGGCACCCACTTCGTGATGGACCGGCGCGGACCGCGCGCCGTGCAGGAGACGGTCACCGCGATGTGGGACTGGCTGCGCGTCCGCTACCAGGACGAGCCCGGCTCATGGCACCCCGACGTCCTGCTCGCGCACCCCGGCGGAACCCGGGTGCTGGAGTACATGGAGCAGACGATGCCCGACGCCTGGCCGTCCGGGCTGCTGGACTACAGCCGGGACAGCTACACCAGCGGCAACCGCGGAGGCGCCGCCGTGTTCGACATCCTGCGGCGGGCGCATGACGCCGGGCGGCTGAAGCCCGGCGATCGCGCCGTGCTGTACGCGGCGGCACCGGGTCTCACCGCCACCGCCCTGGAAGGGGAGTGGCTGTAGCGACCTCCGCCCAGACCACCTTCCCGGTGTCCGTCCACCGCACCCCCCACCGGGTGGTGAGCCTGTGCACGATGCCCAGGCCACGACCGCCGTCGTCGAGCGGGGCCCCCCGCCTCAGGCGTGGCCTCCCGTTGCCGGAGTCACCCACCTCGCACACCAGGCCGTGACCGGTCCTGATCAGCCGTATCGTGAGGGGACCGGTGGCGAAGCGCACCGCGTTCGTGACCAGCTCGCTGACCAGCAGCACCGCGCTGTCCCGGGTGTCGTCCCTGGTGCGCCATTGCCTCAGCAGCGCGGAGACCTGCGCGCGGGCACGGGCGGGGGCGTCGTAGCGGGCGGGCAGCCGCCAGGTCGCGGTGTCGCCCTTGCGGTAGCCGATCATCCGAGCGAGCAGCAGGGTCACGTCGTCGCGCTGGCGCGCGGGCACCAGCTCGGAGACGACGTGCCGTGCGGCCTTCTGCAGGGCGTCCCAGGGGTGCACCGTGGACACGGCGTCCGCCAGCCTGCCGATGCCCTCGTCGATCGACATGGCCGGATCCTCCACCAGACCGTCGGTGTAGAGGGCGAGCAGGGAGCCCGGAGGCGTGTCGAACGTGTACACGTCGAACGGCTCCCGCAACGCGAACTCGGCGCCCAGACCGGGGTGAGGGTGGACCGGGAGCGGGCTCGCCTGCCCGTCCGGAGAGACCAGGACCGGGGGGACGTGGCCGGCGCTGGACAGCGTCACGTGGTGGCTGACCGGGTCGTAGAGGGCGATGCAGCACGTCGAACCCAGGGCGCTGTAGCCGGCCGCCAGCCCGGACTCCGCGTCGTCCAGCAGCGTCACGGTCTCGTCCAGGTGCTCCAGTACCTCGTCGGGCGCGAGCCCCGCGGACAGCAGCGCGCGGGCCTCCATGCTCAGCTGGCCCATGGTTGCCGCGGCTCCCAGGCCGTGGCCGACGACGTCACCGACCACCAGCGCTGTGCGGCCGTCAGGCAGCGGAAAGCTGTTCACCCAGTCGCCGCCGACGCCCGCGCTGTCGGGGGTGGCGGGCTGGTAGACGCTGGCGATCTGGATGGTGTCGCCGCCGCTCCGGGGCAGCAGCCGGCGCTGCAACGCCAGCACCTGCGTGTGCTCGCGCTGGTGCCGACGGGCCAGGTCGACGTGATGGGCTGTCCTGGCCACCAGTTCCTGCAGGTCGAACAGCTCGCTGTCGCGGAAGGGGCAGTCCGCCCGCCGCCAGACCTCCGCCACGCCCAGGACGACGGGCGGCGCGCCGTCCAGGATCAGTGGTATGCATGCCACGGCCGCCGCCCGGTCGCCGGGCACCAGGGCACGCACCACTCGCGGACTGGCGAATACCCGTTCGACCGCCTCCCGGTCGGGTATGACGATGGTCTGCGGAGCATCGTCCCGCAGTACCGCCTGCGCCAGCAGGCGACTCGCGTCGCCCGGAAGATCGTCACCCGGAGTCACGTAGCCCTCGGGCCACGCCCGGTCCGGCACCAGAGCCGCCCGGCGCAGTCGGATGGGCCCCTTCGCCCGCCCCGTGAACTCACCCGTCCATACGGCGAAGTCGAGGTCGACGGCGGCCACGTCTCCCCAAGCCAGCAGCGACTCCGCCAGCGACTGCGCGGTCTCTCCGATGTCCAGCGAGGTACCGATCGCGGTCTCGGCGGCGTAAAGGTGCAGCCTCCGCGCCATGGCGATCAGGGAGACGGTCAGGCCCTCCTCGGGTGCCGCGGCGGGCAGGATGCTCATCGAGACCACCAGCTCCGACCCGTCGCCGCGTCGCAGTCGCTGGATTCGGGCGACGTGCGCCTCACCGGTCTCCACGACCTGCCGCAGCCGCCGTGTGACCGTCGGTACGTCCCCGGAGGGCAGGAGATCGACGAACGGCCTCCCGACCACGGCGTCCAGACCCTCGAACACGGGGGCGTCCAGGTTGCAGCGGGTGATGACCAGATCCCTGTCCAGGCCGACCGCACCGAGGATCTGATCCTGACGGCCGGCTGCCGGGGTGTCGGGTACACGCCGACGCGTGGTGCGCTCGCCCTCCGTGTCGGCGGGACTGGCGGCCGCCGCCGCTCCCCCGCGCGGGATGTAGCGCCCCAAGGCTCTGCTGACCAGGTCGTACGCCGAGGAGGACGAAGGGGAGGGTGTGGAGTCCATGCGGCTCTCTCAGCAATCCCCGGGACGGCACCGGGGCAGTACTCGGACCCGTGCGGCGGGGCCCGGAGATCCCTGACCGCACACCTCATTGAATAACACCGGGGGCCGCTTCGCCCACACCAGCGAATCGCACGGTGAACACGGACAGTGAGGGAATGCTGTGGCAGGTGGGAGCGCAGCCGTCTCCGCCGCGTAGCGCCAATCCCGCGATGTTGCCCGATCAGTTCTGAGCAGGTCCGTTGGGGCCGGAGACGGCCCCGAGCTGGGCCAGGCCGTCGAGGATGTCGGTACACGTCCAGTACTCGACGAACCTGCCGTCGGCGACACGCAGGATGTCGTGTCCGCTGAAGGAGATCTTCGTGCCGACGGGGGCGGTGGCCTGCGGGATGCCGCCGGTGTAGGTGGCGCGCATGGTCCAGCGCGCGGCGATCAGGTCACCGTCGACGATCGGTCCGAGGTCGACGGTGATGGTGATGTCACCGAAGGCGGCCATGGTCTGCTCGATCTCGGGCACCAGCCGCGCCGGACCGGTGACCGCCTCGGAGTCACTGCCGTCGGGGCGCGCCTGGTGGACGAGGAAGCCGGGAGCGAGGATGTCCTCGGCCTGACGGAGATCACCGCGCCACATCCGGCTCCAACGCTCGTAGAGGGCGCGCAGATTCTCGGGGTTGTGCACGGTCATGGGTTCTGTCTCTGTGGTCATGGTAGAAAGATGCTGCATCGCGCGGTATCTGCGCAACACAGATATTGACGAGTAAGAATCCAGAGGGTGACGTCATGTCAGACCGGTCCACCCGCGCGTCGGCGGTCGCGGCGGTCACCGCGGCGGCCCGGCGCCATCACGCCGCCTACACGCTGTTCAACCAGGCCATGGCCGAACGGCTCGGCCTGCATCCCACCGACCTGCAGTGCGTGAGCCTGCTCGGCCTGGAGCCCGGCCCGCACACCACCGGCGAGATCGCGAAACTGACCGGGCTGACCTCCGGGGCAGCCACCCGTCTGGTGGACCGGCTGGAGAAGGCCGGCTTCGTGGAACGCCGACCCGACCCACACGACCGGCGCAAGACGCTCGTCCGCCTCACCACCGCGCGCACTTCAGACCTCGAGGCCACTTGGGACACGCCCGGCAGGGCCTTCGACCGCGCTCTGGACGACTTCACCGACGCCGAACTCGCCGTGATCGAGCGGTATCTGCGGCGCATCACCGATGTCGGCAGCGAGCAGACCGCACGCATGCGGGAAGGCTGACGGGGCCGTCGCACGCGGATCCGCCGGACAGACAGACCCTAGGCCGGGCCCAGGTCGGCGTGCACCAGATGGTGGTCCGAGAACGAGGTGGGTCGCACGCCGTGCTCGAGCGGGACCATGCCTCGCGGGAAGACGTAGTCGAACTTGCTCTGCCAGTCGGTGGTCGGCTCGCAGGCGCCGGCGGGCGAGGGGCGGCACCCGGGGTCGGAATCCGCGGCCAGCTTCCACATCGGGGCGAGTTCGGGAGCATCCGGCACCGCGTTGAAGTCGCCGAGAACGACGGCGCGGTCGTACCGGGCGACTTCTGCGGCGAGTACGCCCACCTGGTCCGCCCGGACTTCCTCCTGACGCCGCTGGGCGAGGTGCGTGTTGAAGACCCGGACGCGCCGGCCGTCGACCGTGGTGGTGACCGCCATGTACCCACGGTCCTCGGATCCGCCGTCGGGGTATTCCACGCTGACGCGGTCGGTCATCGGCGCAGCCGAGAGGACCGCCTGGCCGAAGGCTCCCGGGCTCCACGGCACTCCCCCGCAACGGCTCCAGTCCTGCAGAACCGTGCCGTACTCGACGTGGTAGACGAGCCCGTGGAGGCTCTCCAGGTACTCCCGGATCCTCTCGACGTCGCGAACGCACGCTTCCTGCAAGCCGATGACCTGGGGCGCATACGCCGCGATATCCGCCGCGCGGCCGACGTTGCTCACATTGCAGGGGTTGCAGATGTTCCAGGTCATGACCCGGTTCGGTACGACCTCTTTGACGGCTGTGACGGGCAGTGACCTGCCGGACAGGGCACCGCTTGGCGCACTGGGGCCGACGAGCACCATGCAGGCCACTGTCATGGCGCCCGCGAGCAACCGCATGCCCCTTCCGAACACCAACGCCTCCTCAGTGCGGTCCACATGGCATCTGACGTACCCAGGCACGAGGTTATGGGACGGGGGGCGTCAGCAACACGCACTTCTGCCGGTGCCGAAGAGTGCGCAACGCGGAACAATAATCTCCAGAAGTTGCTTCCATGGAATATAAATGGTTTGCTGACCGCCTCGACTTCGCCCGACAGCCGCCACGCCAGCACAAGAACCCAGGAGCAACCACCATGAGCAACGCGAACACCGACATCGCCCGCACCTACTTCCAGGCTGTCCGGACGGGAGACATGGCCACTCTCGGCGAGCTCCTCGACGCTGGCATCGTCTGGCACCAGCCCGGCGCCAACCAGTTCTCCGGCGACCACAAGGGCCAGGGCGCCGTCTTCCACATGCTCGGCAGCATGATGGAGGCCAGCCGGGGCACCTTCGCCATCGACGAGATCCACACGCTCATGGGCAACGGCGACCTGGTCGCGGCGACCATCCGCTTCAGCGGCCACCGCGACGAGGCGTCGATGAGCATGGACGGCGTCGACGTCCTGCGTATCGAAAACGGCAAGATCACCGAGATGTGGCTCTTCTCCGGCGACCAGGCCGCCGAAGACGCCTTCTGGGGCCGCTGAACCCATGGGTTTCGGAGGATCCCGACGACATGCCGCGCCGGGGCGGCCCCTTCGACGCCCGTTGCATGGCGCCCGTTGCGTGGTTGTGGGCTGATGGCCCGGGCCGGGTCGACTCAATCCCCCGGCCCCCGCCATCAGCCCACGGGCATACCGGAGTCGTCGTGGCTCACGATGCCGGCCGACCGGGCTGCTTCGGCGCCCGCGCGCCCTGCACCGAGGTCTGCCCGGCGGCCTTCCGCTCCGCGTCCAGGGCGCGTCCGGCCGCCCGCAGCGTGCCGAGAACCGCGGTCAGCTCGCGTACGGACCGCTCGGGAATCACCGACCCGATCCGCAGTTCGAGCTCCTCCTCGAAGACCTTGACCGCCCCGTCCACCAGCTTCCGTCCCTCCGAAGTCAGCTCGACGATGGAGGAACGGCGGTCGTCCGGATTGGCCCGCCGCTCGCACAAGCCCGCCGCCTCCAGACGGTCGACCACCTTGCTCGTGCCACCCACCGTGATCGAGAACTCCTCAGCGATGTCCTGGATCCGCCGCCCGGGCCGCTGCCGCAGCAGGTGCAGCACCTCGAACGATGTCAGAGGCAGGTCGTACTCGGCCCGCAGCCGCCCTTCGATGCCGTTCCACAACTCGATCTCCAGCGAGACCAGCTCCCGGTACAGCCGCTTCAGGTCAGCCATCACTCATCTTCCGGAGAATTATCTTCCTTGGATGATTCAGGGTACGACATCGCCGTCAGCGGGCCCGAGGCCCTGGTAGGTGAGGGGCCGAGGGCGGGCGCGCTTGCGTCGAAGACACGCTCAGCCCCTGACTGAGTCGCACGTGCACATGCTGCCGCGACAGCACCCACGCTTGACAGCAGGGGACTCAAGTTTTATTTCAGGACTGTGAGCAGGCAGGGGTGAAGGCGCAGCTCGCAGCGGCGAGGCGGTGGCCGGGATGCAGGAGCGGGAGCAGCGAGCGGACCTGTACGCGGTGCTGGGGGTGGAGCCCTCGGCGTCGGCCGAGCTGATCACTTCCGCCTTTCGCGCCCGGGTGCGTGAGCTGCGCCCCGACACCCGCGTCGACACGGCCACCGCCGCACGG
Source organism: Streptomyces afghaniensis (assembly GCF_044327915.1). Lineage (NCBI taxonomy): Bacteria > Bacillati > Actinomycetota > Actinomycetes > Kitasatosporales > Streptomycetaceae > Streptomyces > Streptomyces afghaniensis. The sequence continues at coordinate 719,649 of NZ_JBIRGJ010000004.1, read as the reverse complement.
TTCGGTGAGGTGCGACAGGCCTACGAGACCTTGCGCGACCCGGCCCTGCGCGCGGCCTACGACCAGTCCTGCGAGCGGACGTACCACCGCGGGCCTGCCCCGGCTCCGCCCGTACGGCCCGCGCGGCGCTACGTCGTCCTGCTCGGGTCCGCCCGCCCCGAGCCCGCGCTGCGCGCCGGTCCCGTCCGGTGGGAGCGGACGTCCCGGTGAGGTCGCGAAACCCCCGCAGGACACGTGAGAGACGGTGACGGGCGAGGAGGGAGAAACCAGATGGCACGGGCGGTCGGTATCGACCTCGGTACGACGAACTCGGTGGTATCGGTCCGCGAAGGCGGCGAGCCCACCGTCATCACCAACACGGAAGGCGCACGCACGACCCCGAGCGGCAGGCCGTGACGAACGTGGACCGAGGTGACATCGACGGCAGGCGGTACACCGCGCAGGAGATCTCCGCGAGGGTGCTGCATTGGCTGAAGCGGGACGCGGCAGGCGATCGACCGGACGGCGCAGGCCGCGCAGCGGATCGGCACGGCGCTGTACGACACGTCGCGGGCCGGGCAGCCCGCGGGTGCCGCCGCGGGGACCGCGGGCGGCGATGCGGCCGGCGGCTCGTCCGAGGATGATGTGGTGGAGGCCGAGATCGTCGACGATGACAAGCCGGAGGCTGGCTGACGATGACCGGGAGCGGGCCGCAGTACACCGAGCTGGCGGAGCTGCGGCGCCTGGTGGAGGAGCGGACCGCCGACCTTCAGCGGGTGAAGGCCGAGTACGACAACTACCGCAAACGGGTCCGGCGGGACCGCCTGGCCGTACGTGAGATCGCGGTGGCCAATGTGATCCGGGCGCTGCTGCCCGTGCTGGACTCAGTGGACCGGGCGTGTGCGCACGAGCCGCTCACGCCGGGACTGCAGGACATCGCCGACAGCCTGCAGGAGCAGCTCGGCTCGCTGGGCGTCACGTCGTTCGGCGAGGTGGGCGATCCGTTCGACCCCGCCTGCCACGACGCCGTGGCGCACCACGCCTCCCCCGACAGGGACCGCCTGGTCTGCTCGGCGGTCCTCCGGCCCGGCTATCGCCTGGGCGACCACCTGCTGCGCCCGGCTCATGTGGAGGTCGCGGGGCCGGCTCCGCCGGCGAGGAACGCGCACGGGGACGACCGAGGCGTACGGCCTTCCACCGCCGGTAGCACACCGCCGTTCCCCATCGCCCGAAGCTGATGCGCGGTACGGCCCGCGGTGACCGGCGCATACGTCGCATACCTGGGTACCGGGAAAGAGGGCATCGCACCGATGCCCCCGACGCTCCAGCAAGCGGAGGTGACGAACGATGCAGCACCACGAGTACCTCGCCCGCGTACGCGAGCTCGGCGAATACGGCAGCCAGGACGAGGCCGCAAGGGTCACCGAGGCGGTGTTGGGCGTGCTGGCCCAGAGGATCAGCCCGGGCGAGGTCGACGACCTCGCCTCCCAGCTGCCCGGACCGCTCGGTCAGGCACTCGCGGATGCAAAGCCTCAGCAGGCCGAGAGCTTCGGGATCGAGGAGTTCTGCCGCAGGGTCGCCGAGCGCATCGGCGCCCGGCCGCGCACCGCCGAGTGGGACGCCAGCGCCGTCCTGACCACCCTGGCCGAGGCGGTCAGCGGCGGCGAGCTGAACCAGGTCCTCAGTCAGCTCCCCTCCGGCTACGCCGGCCTGTTCGGCAAGGCCGATCTCGCCGGCTGACACGACCGGCCGGTCGGCGTGGGCCCGAACACGGCGTACGCCGACCGGCCGGACTGTGTCCGGACCCGGACGAGCTCCGTGAAACCCCGGTGAAAACCCTGTGGAAGCGGTGTCAGTGAGGCCGCATATGCTGCCCCGGACGATCACGTGGGATCAGGGGAGGGCGCAGCATGTTCGGCAAGCTGTTCGGCAGGGGTGCGGAGAGATCGGTGGCGGATCCGCATGCCCTGCCCGTCCCGCGCAGGCAGAAGAACGGGATGTACACGCTGCGTGCGCTCGGGGACGCCCGGGTGCTCGCGCTGGTCGAGGCCGCCGACGCGGGTGACTGGACGGCGGTCAAGGCGGCCCTGGAACCCTTCGACCTCGGCCGCGACCACCAGGTCCTCGGTGAGCTGGCCGACGTCGACGGTGTGCAGGACTGGATCGGCCGGGCCGTCGAGGAGGACAAGGAGCACCGGGCGACGGCCCTGCTGATATCCGGGGCGCGTCACATCATCTGGGGCTGGGAGGCGCGCACCGCCGAGCGTGCCGTGAACGTCACGCAGGAGCAGTGGCGGGTCTTCCACGAGCGGCTCGACATCGCCGAGGAGCAGCTGCTGGAGGCCGCCGAGCTGCGGCCGGAGTGGGTCACTCCGTGGCGTCGTCTCCTCACCTCCGGCCGGGGCATGTCGCTGGGCCGCGCCGTGAACGAGACCCGGCTCGACGCCGCCCTGCGCCGCGACCCGCTGGACCTGGAGACCCACCTGGAGTGGGTGTCGCAGTTGCAGCCCCGCTGGGGCGGCGAGCCGGGCCAGGCCCTGGCGTTCGCCCAGGAGGCGGTCGCCCGCGCCCCGCAGGGACACCGCCTCGGCTGTGTGATCGCCATGGCGTACATCGAGGAGTGGGTCGAGTCGGAGCGCGGGGACTACCTCGAAACCGACGAGATCCGGGCGCAGTTGCGGGAGGCGGCCGACCACAGCATCCTCCACCCCGCCTACGTGTATCGCCCGGGCTGGCAGCACGACTTCAACATGTTCGCCATGGCCCTGTCGCTGGCCGGTGAGCGTCACACGGTCCGGCGCGTGTTCCAGACGCTCGACGGCGCTTACACCAGCTGGCCCTGGACCTACTTCGCGGAGCCCGAGAAGCAGTTCGCCCGCCACCACCGCCGCGCCTGAGCGCACACCGGCCCGCCACCACCGCCGCGCCTGAGCGCGCCGGCCCAGATCCCGCCCGCCATCTCTCCCACTCCGGACTGCCCGATGACTCTGCCCGACACCGCCGCGAACCCGGCCGGCGCCGACCGCACCTTCCAGGTGGATCTGCGCGGCCTCGTCGACCTCCTCTCCCACCACCTCTACTCCAGCCCTCGCGTCTACCTGCGTGAACTGATGCAGAACGCGGTGGACGCGCTGACCGCCCGGCACAGCCTCGAACCGTCCGCATCCGCCGGCGCCCTCGGCATCCGCCTGTACGCCGACGGTTCGGTGGTACGCGTCGAGGACGACGGCGTCGGTCTCACCGAGGCCGACGTGCACACCTTCCTCGCCACGATCGGCCGCAGCAGCAAGCGTGCCGAGCAGGTCGCCGAGCAACGCGCGGACTTCATCGGCCAGTTCGGCATCGGCCTGCTCTCCTGCTTCCTGGTCGCGGACGAGATCCACGTCCTGAGCCGCTCCGCCCGTACCCCCGACGCACCCGCCGTCGAGTGGCGGGGACGCGGCGACGGCAGCTACACCGTCCGCGCCCTGCCCGCCTCCGCCCGTCCCAGGCCCGGCACCACCGTCACCCTGACGCCGCGCGCCGACGCGGGCGAGTGGACCCGGCCGGCGCAGGTACACGCACTGGCCCGGCACTTCGGCTCCCTCCTGCGCCACCCGGTCACCTTCGACGACGGCACAGGCGGCCCGGGTGGTCGGACTGGTCCGGATGGTCCGGGGGTGCCCGTCAACCCCGAGCCCGCGCCCTGGGCGCGCACGTACCCCACGCCGGGAGGCCGTTCCCGCGCGCTGGCCGCGTACGGCGAGGACGTCTTCGGGTTCACGCCGCTGGACACCATCGAGCTGGACCTGCCTGCCGTGGGCCTGAAGGGCATCGCGTGCGTGCTGCCCGAGGCGGTGCCGGCCGGGCGCCGCCACGGACACCGCGTGCACGTCAAGGGCATGCTGCTGTCCGAGCAGGCCGAGGAGATCCTGCCCGAGTGGGCGTTCTTCGTCCGCTGCGTCGTCGACGCCGAGAGCCTGCGCCCGACGGCGTCCCGCGAGTCCCTGTACGAGGACGACACCCTCGCCGCCGTCCGTGACGCCCTCGCCGAGCGGCTGCGCGCGTGGATCGCCCGGGCCGCGGCCAGCGACCCGGACCTGCTCGGCCGCTTCCTCCAGGCCCACCACCTGGCCGTGAAGTCGCTCGCGGTGCACGACGACGAGATCCTGCGGATGCTGCTGCCCTGGCTGCCGTTCGAGACCACCGACGGGCACTGCACCCTCGACGAGTTCGCGCGCACCCACCGCACCGTCCTCGTGACGTCGACCGTGGAGGAGTTCCGGCAGGTCGCCGCGATCGCCTCGGCGGCCGGGCTCGGCGTCGTCAACGGCGGCTACACCTACGACCGTGAGCTGGTCCACCGGCTGCCCGAGATCAGGCCCGAAGCGAGTGTCGCCGACCTCGACCCGGCGACCCTCACCGCCCACCTCGACCCCGTGGACCGGGAGACGGAACTCGCCGCCGCGGCCTACCTCGCCCAGGCCCGGGACGCCCTCGCCGTGTTCGACTGCGACGTCGCGCTGCGCACCTTCCAGCCCGCCTCCGCACCCGCTCTCCTCGTCGACAGCCGCGAGGCCCGGCACGAGCGTACCCGCTCCCAGCTCGCCCGTGAGCAGGAGGGCGGCCTGTGGGGCGACATCCTGGGCGCGCTGCGCCAGGAGGCCCCGCGTGCCCAGCTCATCCTCAACCAGCTCAACCCGCTGGTTCGCACCGCCGTCACCATCGACGAGCCCGAGCTGGCCCGCACCAGCGCCGAAGCCCTCTACGGGCAGGCCGCGATGCTGTCCCGGCGCCCGCTCAGGCCCGCCGAATCGAGCCTGATCAACCGCTCCTTCCTCGACCTCCTCGCCCACGCCCTCCGCAAGGACAGCTGACGATGCCCACCGCACCCCAGACCACCGACGAGCTGTACCAGGCGCTCCAGGAGAACGACCGGCGCCCCTACGGCCGCACCCGCACCGTCACGGCCGAGGAACTCGTCGACGCCGCCGAGCAGTTCGCGGAGCCCGTCCCGCTCGTCCACGCACTCCTCGAACTCCAGGAGGCGTACACCTACGGCGCCGAACCCCGGAAGTCGCCCGTCGTCTTCGCCCGCCTGCTCACCCTCTTCGACGAACAGCCCGACGTCTTCGACGAGCGCCTGCGCCACATGCTGTTCTGGCGGTTCAAGTGGGTGGCCCACGCCCTGCGCCAGCTGCCCGAGATACCCCTGGCCAGCCTGCGCCAGTGGCTCACCGAGATGCGCGACCGCTACGAGAAGGCCGGCCTGGGCCTCCAGCCCTACTACGGACAGGCGTACCAGCTCGCCGCCCACGTCGGCGAGGACACCACCCCCGCCTACGAGCTGTGGGCGGCCCGCACCCGCACCCGGCTGAGCGACTGCGAGGCCTGCGAGACCTGCGAGCGCGCCCTGTACCACCTGACGGCGGGCGACGACGAGCGGGCGCTGCGCACCTGGGAGCCCGTCCTGGCGGGCAAGGAGTCCTGCCAGGAGGAGCCGGCCCGCTCGGTGTCGTACGCCCTGCTGCCGCTGCTGCGCACCGGCCGTACCGACCGGGCCCGCGAACTGCACCTCGCGGGCTACCGCGGCTGCCGCCGCAACCCCTCGATGGCGCAGGAGGTCGGCCGGCACCTGGAGTTCTGCGCGCTGACCGGCAACGAGGCCCGCGGCCTGGAACTGCTCTCCGAGAACCGGAACCTGTTCGAGGAGGTCGACTCGCCGCTGGACCTGCTCGGCTTCCTCACCGGCGTGGAGGTCCTCCTCCAGCGTGTCGAGCACCTCGGCCACGGTGACCTGCCGACCGCCGGATACGCCGGCCGCACCTGGACGGTGGCCGGGCTGCGCGCCGAGGTGCGCGGCCGCGCCGACGACCTCGCCGCCCGCTTCGACGCGCGCAACGGCACCACGGCCCACACCGACCGCCGCCGGTCCCGCCTCGACCGTGCCCCGCTCCTGGACACGCTGGAACTGACCCTGCGCAGCCGCAGCCTCGACGACGTGGCCCCGGCTGCCGCCCCCGTCGCCGCCTCCGTCACCGCGACCGCCGTCCGTACGGCCGCCGGCGTCCCTGATGAACTGCCCGAACTCATCCTCCACGCAAGGACATCGGAGGAGCAGGGGCACCCGGACACACACGCCTGCTGGGCGCGGCTGCGTACGCTCGTCGCCACCCGCGGGTACGCCCACCCCGACGACCCGGCCGTGGGCCCGCTCGTACAGCTGCGCGCGGACCTGCTGGCCGACGAAGCGAGCCGGGCCGGCGAGAAGGACGAGTTCGCCCTCGCCGCCGACCTCTACGAGGAGGCCGCGGGCCTGTACGACGACGCCGGGCTGCGGGGTCACGCGGCGGTCGCCCGCGCCAGTGCCCTGCTCGCCTCCGCCGAGATCCCGGCGCGGGGCGACGACGCGGCCGAGGCGCAGGCCGCCGCGCTGACCGCCGCCCACGCGTCCATGGTCCGCCTGCACGAGGAGACCCCCGGCCTCGCCCCGTACCAGGAGGCCCGCCTGCTGCGGCTGCGGGCGACCGCGCTCGGCCTGCGGCTGCAGACGTCGAGGAGCGAGGAGCACGTCGCGCCGGCCTTCGCCGAGGTGGACCTGCTGCACGAGTTCGCCACCCGGCACGAGGTCGCCGGGCAGATCTCCGGCGCCCTGCTGCTGCGGGCCAGTACGTACGCCATCTCCGGCGACCTGCCCGCCGCGGTCACCGGGATCGACGTCCTCCTCGACCGGCTGAGGGCGCACGGCCCCGCGTGGCACCTGCCCCGCACGCTGGGCCTGCGGGGCCGGCTCCAGCTCGCTCTCCGGGACGCTCAGGCCGCGTACGCGGACCTGACCGAGGGGCTGCGGCTGGCCGCCGAGTGGCCGGCAGAGGCGGTCGACACCAGCCGCCTCCACGGTGATCTGGCCGAGGCCTGCATGCATCTGGGCCGCCCCGACGAGGCACTGCGGCATCTGACGCGCTCCGCGGAGGTGGAGCTGCGCCGCGGCAGTCGGACGGACGCGTTCTGCACGTACAGCAACGCGGCTCAGCTCAGCCTCGACCTGGGCCGCGTCGAGGACTGCATCGCCCTGCTCGACTCCCTGCTGGCCGAACCGGACGTCGCCGCCGGAGAACTGGACGACCGGCTCGTCGCCCAACTGCGCCTGACCCGGGCCCGCGCGCTGCACGCGGGGGACGACCTCAAGGCCGCCACTGCGGAGTTCCTCGCCCTCGCGGCCGAGTCGGCGGGCTGGGACGACGACCCGGGGAGCCACGCCATCATCGCCGCTGAGACCGCCGTACTCCTCGGGGAGTCCGGCGAGTTCGTCCGGGCCCGCGAGGCGGCGGAGCAGGCACTGGCCGCCCACGCCCGGGACCCGCGCTACGAGCAGCTCAGCAACTGCCTGCGCGAACTCGCCCGGCTCCAGGGCCAGCAGCAGGGCCCCGACGGCCTGGCCGGCGCCCTCGCCTTCCTCGCCGACGCCGGCCGGGTCGCGGACGAGGCCCGCGCCGCCGGGTACGAGGCCCGCGGTCGTTCCCTGGACACCGCGCTGGCCTACGAGCACGGGCGGGTCAACGCCTACACCGGTGAGTACGAGGACGCCCTGGCCGCCCTGGAGAAGGCCCTCGCCCTGCTCGGCGAGCCGGGAGCGGAGCAGGATCAGGCCGGGGAGTGGGCCGAGTGCGTCCGTCTCGCGGGTGTCGTGGAGGGCATCTACCTGGAGCGCCCGGCCCCTGCCCTCACCCGCCTGGACGCGGCGATCGTCCGCCTCACCGCCCTGGGCCACACGGACGAGACCGAGCCGCTGACCTCTTTGGCGGCCCGGCTGCGCGACGAGGAGTGACACGGCTGCCCGGATGCCGGCGCGGGGCGGGCTGTCGCCCCGCCCCCCTGCCGTTCGACCCGGGTAATACCCTCAGGCCCGATTGAGCCGGGCGGCGATTCCGTGGCCGATCAGCAAATAGATGACCGCCGGAAGGCCGTAATTGAGGACGACGCGCAACCCATCTGTGTCCATCGTGAAAATGTCCTGTGCCCATCCGGACAGCCAGTCCGCCATTCCGTGCACGAACTCGACGAAGGGATTCGCCTGGTTCGCGTCGAGCAGGTAGAGCACGATCCACAGGCCCAGCAGACCAGCCGCCACATCGGCGATCGTGCAGATGGCAAGGGCTGTCCGCCGCGACGTGGCCTGGTCGCGCGCCGGGCGGCCGTGCCCCGGGGGCTGGTCGTAGGTCTGGTAGCCGGAAACCGGGTCGGTGTGGTTCACAAGAAATTCCCGTCTCGCGCGTAAGAGGTTTACAGGGGGGTTGTGCCAGGCAGTGGGATTCAGCCTCGGACTGGCTCGTTTCTGCTTTCATCTGCGTCGCGCGAGCAGCGTCGTGTTACACCTCGAACCGCGGCGGACCCAATACGGTTCCATTTCGGGCCGTCGCGTGGGCCTTCCGGCGGCACAGGAGGGCGGTCGGTAATCGGCTTGTGGCGGCCGGCCGCATGGCCGAGGCTGACTCGCGATGATGCCCTTGACTGAGATCGATCGACTCAAGCAGACCGTGTCCGAAGCATGGGACAGCCCGATCGCCGACGATGTCGCCGCCCGGTGGGGTTACCCGGCCGGCACTGCCAAGTGGTGGCGTTCCAGCGCCTCCCATGTGTTCGTGCTCCCGGAGAACGGCCGACGGCGTTATCTGCGCTTCGTGCCCGACTCCTACCGCGGACCGAAGTCCCTGGCCGCGGTGGCTGAGCTGATGGCGCGGCTCAGCGACGGCGGCTCGGCGGTGGTGCGGCCGGTCGCCGCCCGGTCCGGGGCACTGACCGTGACCGTGCCGACCGGTCTCGGTGCCGTGCACGCCATGGTGGTCGAACCGGCGCCCGGCGCGGACCTCGACGTCGGCGAACTCACCGCATCGCAAGCATGGCAGTGGGGGCGGGCGCTGGCCCGTCTGCATAGCGAAGCCGCAGGGTTTGCTGCCGGGCTGCCCGAGTCCTTCGGCGAACTTCCGTCTGTCGGCGCACTGTTCGCCGATGACGGCGAGTTGGTCGAGGCGACGGCGCGGCTCGCCGACGTGATGCGCGAGTTACCGCGTTGCCGGGACCGCTGGGGTGTGGTGCACGGTGATTTCGAGCTGGACAACATGGCCTGGGAAGCGGACGGGCCGATCGCCTACGACTTCGACGAGGCCGCCCTCTCCTGGTACGCCGCCGACATCGCCTACGCCGTGCGCGACCTGACCGACCACACCGGCCGGCCCGCACCCGTGCACCGGGCGCGGTTCGACGCCTTCCTCGACGGATACCGCAGCGTGCGCCCGTTCGACGTTGAGGACTTGGGGCACCTGCCGCTGTTCGCCGGCCTGCATGCCGCGGCTTCTCTCGTGCGCATCACGCGCGCGCTGGGCGAACCCGCTCCGGGCGAACGCGATCGGCTGGGCGAGCTGCGCGACGATCTGACCGACATGGCCCGCGCCCACCGGCAACTCGCGATCGACATCGCCGGACACTGTGTCAGAGGTCGAACTCGAGGTGCTCCACGTCGGTGAACTCGACTTCGAGACCATGGGCGCGGCGGCCGTTGTCGCGGAAGTACACCTCGCCCAGTGCCTCGGCCGCGATGTCGCGCAGTTGCTGTTCCGTGCCGCCGGCTTCCTTCGTCTCGAAGAGCCGGGCGGCGTACTGCGGGGGCAGAGCGACGGTGAGATGGCGCAGCCGGGCGTCGTCGGTGGAGCCGGGGGCGGCCGTGTAGCCGAACCGGGCGCGGGTGTCGATCACGATGCCGCCGGTGGTGGCCGCGGCTTGTTTGGCCCGGGCCCGGATCTGGGGCTGCCACCGCTTCCTGACCTCGCGCTCCATGCGCTGCGCGAGGTCGGGCCGCGGCCTTTTGATCTGTTCCTTCACATACCGTTCGACGGTGCGCTGGGTGATGCCGAGCAACTCGGCGACCGGCCTGGTCCCCTTGAGCTGTCTGACCAGGTAGCGCATCTGCGCGCCCGCGCTCTTGGGGATCGGGCGCGTGAACGCCTTCCGCAGCGCGGCGTCGAGACCGTCCCCGACCGTGTCCATCGGCTCGCTCCCCTACTCTCCGTCGTCCTTGGCCGTGACCTCGCCGGTCTTGATGTAGCGGGCGAGGTTGAGGACCTGGCCGTACTTCTCCCGCACCCCTTCGGCCCACAGGGTGGTCTGAGTGCCCTCGTGCTTGACCATCCCCGGTGACACTCCGAGCCGGAAGCTGCCGGGCACCGTCTTGTCGTCGGCGTCGTACGGCAGGACGTGGAGCGGGCTGGGGCCGTCGGCCGCGTAGACGGCGCAGTCCGACAGGACCGCCACCGGATACCGGCCGGTCGCCACGGCCAGGTTGATCATCTTGCGGTGCATGTTGATCCGGGCCCGGGAGATGACGGTGGCGCGGATGTCGGGCCGCCACGTAGGGCGGGAGAGGGCCGGCCAGGGCTGTCCGGGCTTCCAGCCGCCGCCGCGCGCCCGTTCGCGCAGCTTGCCGATGCCGCCCTTCACCGTGGACTTGATCGCGTCCAGGACGATCGCCATCTCCGGATCGCGCTGCTTGCAGCCGTCCATCGCCTCCAGGAACTCCCGGGTGCCCAGCTTCTCACCCACGCCCAGGTCCGCCATGGTGTCGACGTAGGCGTTACGCAGCCGCTTGTACCAGCCGTCCAGGAACCTGCCCTTGTCCTCCCGCACCCAGGCCTCGGCCGGGGCGACGTCGTAGCCGAGCTCCAGCGCGTACGCCACCGTCGCAGTCGCGTACCAGGCCGGGCCCTCCGGGCGCTCGCCGGTCGGCGTGAACGGGCTGGGCAGCAAGGCGCTCTCGAGCCGGCGCCACTGCTTGCCGACCAGGACACGGGAGAGGTCGACGTGGGAGAGGTCGACCAGCCATGAACCGGGCAGCGCCGGGTCGAAGGCGGGGTTGGTGACGTGCACGGGCGGCGTCGCCAGGCCGACGACAGCACCGTTGGCGGCAGCGCCGAAGGCGAGGTTGACGTCGATGCCGACCAGGTACCGCTGCATGCACTCGGCGTCGGTGAGCTCACGCGCCCAGTCGTAGGCCTCCTCGAACAGCATCTCGTCCGGGCCCCGCTGGTGGAAGCGGGGCAGGCCGGCGAGCAGCGGATGCCCGTCCGGGGCCTCGCACGGTGCGCAGTCCATCGGGTGCGCGCCCAGCGAGCCGGGGCGGTGTTCCCTGTGCCGCTTCCCCGTCTCGTCCGCCTCGCTCGCCCGGGTCGGCGGGTTGAGAGCGGTCATCAGTTCCAGGCCGGTGACGGCCGTCGAGCCGCACGGTGTCATCACGCGGGCCGCGTAAGTGCCGAGCACACGGGCGAGTTCCGCCGGCTCGAGCTGTGCGGCGTGGCCCCAGGTGCGGGCGTCGAGCGCCTCCCACGACGGGATGCACAACTGCACGCACTGGCGCCGGCGGCCCTGGGCGGGGCGGTAGATCCGCGCCCACGGCCCGAACCCGCGCTTGGTCAACTGCCAGTCGGCACGGTCGAGTTGCTTGAGGACCTTGTGGCCGTCCGGGAGGCGTCCGGCGAGTCGCTCGGCGTCCGACAGCGCCACCGGGAGTCCGTACCGCTCGCACGCGCTCACGGTGAGCACGAGCAGGGGGTCGGCGTCCCTGCCGGAGCCGTGCAGCCTCGCCGCCCCGAGCTGAGCCTCTTTAAGCGCCCACTCCACCAGCGCGGGAAGCGACTTGGCGGGCACGTCGAGGACCAGGCCGCCGATGCCGTACCCGGTCACCTGGGAGCTGTCGTCGACGTCGATGACGAGCAGCGGGCCGTTCGCGAACCGTGGGTCGACGTCGGTCGCCGGGGGGTTCGCGGGGGCCGCCTTCTTGGTGCCGGAGCGGCGCGACGTCGACGACGGCCTGGTCGTCGATGCCGCCGGGCGCGGCACAGCGGCGGGACCGGCGGGGCCGTCGGGCTGAGGTGCGGCGTTTCCGGGAGCAGCTTCGGGGGCCGGGTCCGCGGATCCTGTGCGCGCCCGGGGCGGTGCGGCTGCGGGCGGCGCTGGTGCAGCAGGGGCGGCAGGCGTCTCGGGAACCGACGTGTCCTTCGGGGGCGCCGCGGCGTGGGTGGCAGGGTAGAGCTGGGCGAGCTGCTTCAGCATGCGGGCGTATGCGTCGCGCTCCGGCGGGCGCGGTTCGGTCTTGCCGGCCTCCCAGCCGCTGACCGTCGCACGCCGCACCTGCAGCGCGGCGGCCACCTCGTCCAGCGTCAGGCCGTGGGCCTGGCGCAGCCGCTTGCGTTCCGCCGGGGGCGGCAGCGGGGAGCGGGACGCGACCAGCGCGTCGACCGCGTCGAACAGCTCCGACATGGGCCCACCTCCTGGCCCGTCAGCCTAGCGTGGAGCGTAGCTTTCGCGTACCAAGCGCGTACGTACGGCGTCCGCGAGGTCTACGAAGTGTGTCTGCGCAGGTCCGGACTCGGCGAGCGGACACCGCGCTGCCGCGTCTGACGGCACAGGCCGGTGTCGTGCATGATGCGGTCGACGGTCGCGGCGAGGGAGCTGTCGGCGCCGATGACCGTCTCGACTCCGCCGGGCAGCAGATCGAGCGGCCGGTACCAGTCGCGCAGTTGTGTCTCGTTCACGTGCAGGGCGTAGCGAGCCACGGTGTCGATGAGGGCGATGTTCGCGGCACCGGGCAGGTCGTGTTCGCGCGGCACGACGCGGCGGAGGTTGTCCTGGGCGACCAGGGCCAGGCCACGGCCGGACTTCTCGCGCAGACCGGCCGCGACGGCCGACTTGTCCGAGGCGCTGTTGCCGCGCATGACGATCAACCGGGTTTCCTCGCTGCCCACCGTCACGTGGGTCACCCTACCGACGCTCTACGGCCCTCGTGTGCAAAGTGGCGCAGGCACGAGAGCGCTACCACGAACGGCCAGACCGACTGGAGGGTCGTGACCGCACGTTCGGCGACACCGGCGACTCCGTGGAGATGCGTCTCGAGCAGGAACCATGCCGCGCCCACCGCCATCACCGCGGTGGCTCCGAGGGACGGCCAGGGCCGCAGGGCCCATGGGACGCTGTCGCCGGTCCGGATGGCCAGGACAGGCCATGCAGCCAGGACGGTGAAGCCGACGACGGCGACCGAGCCGTGGACAAGCGAGCCGCCGCTGCTCGGTGCCGGGACCATGGCCACCACGAGGGCGGACACTCCCCCGGCCGCCAGGGCCAGCCGGCCCGGGGTCGCGGCCGGGCGCAGCCCCCAGGCGGTGAACAGGTGGCAGACGCCGAGGGTGATGAACGCGCCTGTCATCACCCAGTAGCCCGAGCCTCCGGGGGCCGCCAGGACGCTGATGGTCTGAGCGGCCGGGTCGTAGGCGGGTCCTTGCAGTGCCGCAGCCGCCATCCAGCCGGTGATCAACACGGCTGGGGCGCACGCCGACGGCAGCAGGACCCATTTCGGTACAGATCGCATCAGGACACCGTAGAACGGATCACCGGAGCTTCCCGTCCCACTACCGCTGCTCCGGGCGGGTCCGTCCGGGGGTTTCGCGGCACGATGGATCCGTGCGCCGACGGCGCGTGCGTCGGTCCGGTGCCCTGCCCGTGGAAAGGTGATCGGTCATGGAGCTCACCCTGGTGGTGCTGATCATCATCGTGGGGCTGACCTTCGACTTCACCAACGGCTTCCACGACGCCGCGAACGCGATCGCCACCTCGATCTCCACCAGGGCCCTGACACCGCGCGTGGCGCTGGCCATGGCCGCGGTGATGAACTTCTTCGGCGCCTTCCTGGGGACCGAGGTCGCCCAGACCGTCGGCAGCGGCATCATCGGCGCGCCCGAGGGCGAATCGGGTCTGCTGCTGGTCCTGTGCGCGCTCCTCGGGGCCATCGGCTGGAACGTGTTCACCTGGTGGCGGGGGCTGCCGACCTCGTCCTCGCACGCTCTGATCGGCGGGCTGGTCGGTGCCGCGCTCGCCGCCTCCGCCACCGTGCACTGGTCCGGGATCGTGGACAAGGTCGTCCTGCCGATGCTGCTCTCCCCGCTGGTCGGTATCGCCCTCGGTTATCTGCTGCACACGGCCATCCTGTGGATGTTCCGTCGCGCTATGCCTCGCCGGGTCATGCGCCGCTTCCGCATGGCACAGACCGTCTCCGCCGCCGCTATGGGGCTGGGGCACGGGTTGCAGGACGCGCAGAAGACCATGGGGGTCATCGTGCTCGCCCTGGTCACGGCCGGCTGGCAGGACGACTTCTCGGTTCCGTTGTGGGTGATCGCCGCCGTGGCGGCCGCCATGGCCGCCGGTACCTACAGCGGCGGACGTCGCATCATCACCACGCTCGGCCGGCGCATCGTGCACCTGGATCCGCCGCGCGGGTTCGCCGCCGAGACCGCCGCCGCGGCCGTCCTCTACACCACCGCGTTCCTGGTGAAGGCGCCGATCTCCACCACGCAGACGATCACCGCGGCCATTCTGGGTGCCGGTGCCACCCGGCGTGCCTCGGACGTACGCTGGCAAGTGGCCCGCTCCATCGTCACGGCCTGGGTGCTCACGTTCTTCGGCGCCGGGATTCCCGCCGCCGCGCTCTACTTCCTTCTGCACGCCGTCACCGGTCTGTGATCCCGGCCCGGAGGCCCCATGACCGCCTATCCGCCACGCCCGCCCGACGGCCTTCCGGTGCCCGGGCGTTTCGCGCATCTGCACCCGGACGACGGCGCCTGCCTGATGGAGAGCGCCGCGCTGCTGGCCGGCCGTGGGTTCACCGACAGCCCGGCCGGTACGCATCCGGCGCTCGCGGCTCTGGCCCGCGTGGTCAACGACAGCGTCGGTGACGCCACGCGACATGCCCTGTGGCCGCTGGCCGCCGAGCTGGCCGACGCCCGTCCGGTGGACCGGGCGTACGCGCCGCTGCTCGTCGGCGCGGCCGTAACCGCGGCACGCGTGCTGCGACCAGGGTCCCGGCGTCTGGCACGGCACGGCCGTGCGTGCCGTCGGCGGAGCGAGAAGCTCGCTCACGTCCGTGCCCGCGGGCTGCCGGACCGTGTCGCCGATCTGCTGTGGTGGCGCGGCCCGGGGCGGCGCCACCTCGAACACGCACTCCGGGTTCTGTGTGCCGCGCCTGACGCGGACCAGCGTCTTGCGGGGCTGTTGCGGAAGGCCGTGGCCGAGGCCCGGCATGACGTGGCCCGGGACGGGCGGGTGCCGGTCGGGGAGGGTCGCTGCAACCGGTAGGCGCACGGGCCCGTCCTACAGGGCACCATGATCCCTACACGTGTCGCCGGCCCCTGGGCCGCGCCGGTTCGGCAGTTGCTCGACTTCGCCTGGACGCAGACCCGGGCGTGCGCGTTCGCCATCGCGCTGCTGTCCGGCGTGGCCGTGTCCGCCCTGCTGCCCGACCTGCCCGTGGCGCGCTACGACCTGCTGGTGGTCTACGGCGTGCTGCTCACGCTGGTGTTCTGGCTGCGCGGCTGGGAGAACGGGCGGGACGTCGCCGTCATCACGGTCTGTCACGTCATCGGTCTCGCCTTCGAGCTGGTGAAGGTGTCGCTCGGTTCGTGGAGCTACCCGGAGCCGGGCGTGCTGAAGTTCGCCGGCGTACCGCTGTACGGCGGGTTTCTGTACGCGGCCGTGGGCAGCTACGTGTGCCGGGCCTGGCAGCTGTTCGATCTCCGTCTCGTGCGCTACCGGCCGCGGGCCACGGCGGTGGTGGCCGCGGCCATATACATCAACTTCTTCAGCCATCACTGGCTGCCCGACGCCCGCTGGGTGCTGGCCGGGCTGCTGCTGGCCGTCACCGCGGGGACGTCGGTGTGTTTCACGGTGCGGGGTGTGCGCCGGCGGATGCCGCTGGCGCTGTCGTTCGTCCTGATCGGGTTCTTCCTGTGGGTGGCGGAGAACCTCGCCACCTTCGTCGGTGCCTGGCGCTATCCGTACCAGGAGCACGGCTGGGAGCCGGTGGGGGTGGAGAAGTTCGGCGCCTGGGCGTTGCTGATCAGCGTCACCTTCGTCCTGGCGGCGGTCGGACGGGGGCGAGGAGCGCGAGTCGTCGACGAGACTCCAGCCACGTATCATCCTATGGACACAAATTAGATGATTTTCCCTTCGAGGGTGATCACCGACCGTGGCCATCCTCGCCGGAGTGATCGATGTCCCGCACCGGCCCGACGGACGACGGCGACGAGCTGCTGACCAGGCTCGGGGCGCTGACGGCTCAGGCGCGTGCGCAGGCCGAGCTGCAGCGGTCGCGGGTCGAACTGGCCATCGCGCTTCAGCGCGGCATGCTCCCGCGCGACCTGCCCGTGGCCCGCAGGCTGCATCTCGCCGTGCGGTACGCGCCCGCGTACCAGGGGCTCAACGTGGGCGGCGACTGGTACGACGCCTTCACACTGGGCGACGGCCGTATCGGTCTGTCCATCGGTGACGTCCAGGGCCACAACATCGAGGCCGCCGCCTTCATGGGGCAGGTGCGGGCCGGGCTGCGGGCCCTGGCCTCCGTCACCAGCGAGCCGGGCGAGGTCCTGGCCCGGACCAACGAGCTGCTGCTGTCCCTGGGCTCCGATCTGTTCGCCACCTGCACGTTCATGCGGCTCGACCCGTGTGCCGGCGTACTGGAGAGCGCGCGGGCCGGGCACCTGCCCTGCGTCTGGGCCACGCCCGACGGGAAGTCCGGCGTCGCCGAGGACGAGGGCGGGCCGCCGTTGGGGATCCTGGCGGGGGTGTCGTATCCGGTGACCCGGTACGAGCTGACCACGGGTGGCATGTTCGTGCTGCTCACGGACGGTGTCGTGGAGGGGCCCTGCCTGCGGCTGGAGGAGGGCCTCGACCAGGTGATGCGGCTCGCGGGCATCGCGGCGGTGGCGGGCATGGACGTGGACGCGCTCGCGGCGGCGCTGATCAAGGGCGCGGAGCGGGTCGGGCACGACGACGACGCCGCCGTGCTGGTGGTCGGCCTCGACGGGCCGGAGGCTCAGCCATAGGGCCGCAGGGCCCCGCTCTCACCGCGCCGTCGCGGCGGCCTCGGTGTCTCATGGCTGCTGTGGTGAGTAGCCGGGATCTGCGCAGGCCGGCCGTCGTCGCTCTGCAGACGCTGGCCGTGGCCGCCTGCTACTACGTCTCGGGGCGGTTGGGCCTGCTGCGGGAACTGGTCGTCGAGGGCTCGGTCGTCACCCCGATCTGGCCCCCCACCGGCGTCTCGGTCGCCTGCCTGCTCATCTTCGGACTGCGCTGCTGGCCGGGGATCGCCCTGGGCGCCTTCTTGGTGATCCTGTCTCTCACATCCCTGAGCCCCTGGACGTTCGGCGTGCTGGCGGGCAACACGGTGGCCCCCGTCGTGGGGTACCTGCTGCTGCGCCGGACCGGTTTCCGTACCGATCTGGCGCGTCTGCGGGACGGTCTCGCCCTGGTGTTCCTGGGGGCGTTCAGCGCCATGCTGATCAGCTCGACCACCGGTGCGGGCATCCTGCTCGCCTCGGGCAGGCTCGAATGGCCGGGCTTCTGGGCCGTGTGGCTGGCCTGGTGGGTGGGTGACGCGATGGGCGTCCTGATCGTCACCCCGGTGCTGCTCCTGCTGTCCCGTGTCCGCCCGCCGCTGCGTCTGTCGCGCTGGAAGGAGGCCTCGGGCCTGGCGCTGATCGTCTGCTGTGTCGTTCCGCTGACCGCGCACAGCCCGGTCAGTCTGCTCTTCCTCGTCTATCCCCTGCTGATCTGGGCGGCTCTGCGCTTCCAGCTGGCCGGCAGCATGCTGTGCGCCCTCTTCGCGTCGGTCATGACCACGGTGGCGGCGACCGACCGGGCCGGTCCGTTCGAACGGCTGACCAGGGTGGAGGTGATGATGAAGCTCCAGGCGTTCAACGGGGCGATGGCCCTGACGGCCCTGATCCTCTCGGCCGTGATCACCGAGCAGATCCACACCCGGCGTTCGGTGGAGCGCGCGTGCCAGGAACTGGGCGAGGTCCTGGAGCACCTCACCGCGGGGGAATCGGCGGACGGCCGGGGCTCTCTGGAGGACAGTGGGACCAGGCGGAGACAGGACGAGTGACCGTACGCCTCCAGTGGGCCCGCCGGGCGGTGGTGACCGCGGCATAGGGTTGACGCCATGACCGAGGTGGAGGTGCTGCAGCTGCTGGTGTCGCCCGCGCACCGGCTGGCCGGACGGCCGTCGGACGGCCCCTCCCCCGGCCCGTCCGACGAGCGCGTTCCCCGCGTGGAGGTGCGCCGCGGCCTGGGACTGGTCGGCGACCGCTACTACGCCAGGCCGGCCCACCGGAACGCGGCGGTGACCCTCATGGCCGCGGAGAACCTCCCGGCCGGCGCCGACCTGCGGCACACGCGCCGCAACATCCTGCTCCGAGGCGTCGACATCGACTCCTGCGTCGGATCGACGATCGCCCTCGACTGCGGCACCGGACCGGTCGAGTTCGCCGTGAACCGGCCGGCCCGGCCGTGCGCCTGGATGGACGTGACCATCGGCCCCGGCGCCCACCGCGCTCTGCGCGGGCGGGGCGGTGTGCGGTGCACGCCGCTGAGCGACGGGGTGATCACTGTGGGCCCGGCGACGTTCCGTGTGGTGGCCGGGCCCGGCGACGCCGGGCCCTGAGACACGCTGCCGGGCCCGGCGCGGTCAGCCGGCCGCCGGGGGCGTGCGGATGGCGGCGATGTCGAGTTGCAGGCGCACCTTCTCGCTCACCATCGCACCTCCCTCGGCCAGCCTGCTGTTGTAGGTCAGGCCCCAGTCGGAACGGTTGATGGTGGTGGTGCCGTCGAATCCGACCCTTTCATAACCGAAGGGGTCGGTGACGTGCCCGATATAGGTCATCTCCAGGACGACAGGCCGTGATATGCCCTTGATGGTGAGCTCGCCCGACATGTGAAAGAGGTCGGCCCCCATCTGCTCCACCGCGGTACTGGTGAAGCGCATACGCGGATAGGTCGCGACATCCAGGAAGTCCCGGCCGACCAGGTGGGCGTCGCGTTGTTCCACCCCCGTGTCGACGCTGGCGGTGAACAGCGTGAGGTCGGCCCGCGATCGGGCGGGGTTGCGCGCGTCGAAGTAGAGGAGGCTTTCGTACTCCAGGAAACAACCGCGCACGGTGGTCACCATGGCATGCCGGACGGAGAAGCCGATCCTGCTGTGAGCAGGGTCGACGACCCATTCGCCGGTGAGATTCGCCAGGTCGGGGTCGGGCAGGACCGCGGTGGGGGAAGCCGGTGCGCCGACGGGACGCTGTGGGGGGACTGGCGGCGCCTGCCGACGGGACGGCACGACGCGGTTGAACAGGTTCATGATTCATCTAGGTACTTGAGTTTGCTTATTGCCGCAAGTCCCCTTGGTGTTTACGGCTGTTCTGGACGAGCGCCTGACCTTTTTGCCGCTGCTTTACACAGAATCCACACACGCCTGTCGCGACATACCGACGAAACAGCCATCCGGGAGTCCAGGAATTTTCATTTCGGGCATATCGGCGATTCGGTGGGTGTCACCTCGATCGCGAGGTCGTTGTCGACGGTGAAGTAGGGGCGCAAGGAGGATCCGCCCGCCGTGAGGGCCGGGTAGACGAAGACGTGTTTGCGGTCCGCCACGTCGTCGAGGAGCCGGCCGATCCTGACCGGCGACGCGTCGGCGGCAGGCCGGACGAAGGCGTCCCAGATCCGGCCCCGGGCTTCGTCGCCACCCGTCAGGTCCTCCTGGCCGGCGGTGAAGGAGAAGCCCCTGCCGTCGTCGTCGATCCGGGGGCGCAGGTCCCGTACGGTGCCGGTCCCCCGCAGGCGCAGCCGTACGGTGGCGTCCTCATGGAGTTCGGCGCCGTGCAGACGGGCCTCGATCGTCATGGCCTGTTCCGTGACGTCGATGGTGCCGGCCTCCGCGTGGGCGGTGCGCCGCCATGCCCTGAGCGCGAGGAAGCCGTCCTTCGTGACGTACGGGATCCTGACGGCGACCGGTGAGGGCCGGTCGCGCAGGTGGCCGTCGACGAGGGCGCGCAGGTCCTTGAGGCCGGGGCGCAGCCGCTGTCGTTCGGCTCCCGGTTCCGGCACCAGGTACAGGTCCCAGCGGCCTTCGTCGAGGGCAGGGTGCGGTTCCAGTACGGCGTGCAGGCCGCCGTCGGCCCGGCCGGGCTCCAGGTCGAGGAGGTGGAGCGTCGTCTCGGGGCGGCCCTTCTTGGGTCGCAGCCGGAGCAGCAGCCGGGGGTGGGAGGCCGGCGCCGGCGGGAGGCGGAAGGTGATGCGGCCGTCCGCGTCGACGGCGCAGTGGGTGCGCGGGTGGGTGTCGAGGTGCGTGGTCATCGGCGTCCCTTACGTATCGCGCGCAGTGCGCCGGCGGCCGCGGCGTGGGCCGCGTCGCGGGCGGCGTGGCTCCGGCCGATCAGTGCGCTGTTCGTCCGGTGGTGCTGCGGAGTGGAGGTCCGTCCGCCTGTGCTCCGGGCCCTGAGGGCGTCCTCCAGGATGCGTTCGGCCTGGGCGACGACGGGGCCCGGGGCGAAGCGGCGCGCGTTCTCCAGGGCGGTGCGGCCCATGCGGCGGCGCCGTTCGTCGTCGCCGACGAGTTCCAGCAGGGCCGAGGCGAGCGCGTCGGCGTCACCGACCGGTACCAGCCGGCCGTCGGCTCCGTCCTCGATGATCTCGCCGGGGCCGTAGGGGCAGTCGGTGCTGACGACGGGCAGTCCGCAGCGCATCGCCTCGACGATGGTCATGCCGAACGGCTCGAAGTTGGACGCGGCCGCGCCGATCGAGCCCTTGGCCCATTCGGCCTCCATGGGGGTGGCGGCCCCCATCAGGAACACGTTGTTCCACAGCCGGAGCCGTTCGATGAGTTCCCGCAGCCTGGGCTGTTCCTCGCCCTTGCCGTAGATGCGCAGCTGCCAGTCCGGGAAGGCGGCGGCGACCTGGGCGAACGCCTCGATGAGCAGGTCGTAGCGCTTCACCGGAACCAGCCGGCCGGCGGCGATGACGATTTTGGCGGTGCCGTCGGCGGGCGGCAGCGCGGGGTCGGGGACGCTGTTGGGGAGGGCCTCGACGTGGACGCCGGGCAGCCACATCTTGCGCCGGTAGGCCGCGGCGTCCGCTTCCGTGACGGTGGTGATCACGTCGAGACGGCCGTAGGCGCGGCGCAGTGCGGTGCGCAGGGCGGGCGGGTGGTTGTCGAGGGTGAGGTGCTCCTGCCCGACGCGCAGGACGCGCTGCGGGGCCTGGCGCGCGATGTGCACGTTGAGGCCGGGGCGGGTGCCGATGACGACGTCGGTGTCGATCGCCTCCAGGCACTCGCCGATCCGCTGGTCGGTCAGCTCGCTGTACTGGCGGTGGCGGTACTCGGCGGACGGGAAGACCTTCGCCGGTCTCTGGTGCAGCGGATGGTCCGCCTCCTTGCGCAGGTCCACCAGCGCGCGCAGCCGCACCCGGGGGTCCAGGACGAGGTTGGGGTGCTCGCGGTGGCGTAAGGCGGAGACGATCTCCACGTCGTGCCGCTCGGCGAGCGCCCCGGCGAGGTTGAACGTGGTGGTGATCGTGCCTCCGATTCCATAGGCGTTGTGAATCAGGAAAGAAATCTTCATGTCGGCGTAGACGGCGCCAACCACCGGACAGTTGTTCGCCGTTATCACTCTGTGGCTCTGCAGGTATACGGGTACGGACCAGCCGGTTCCGGCGTGATCTCGGACATAAGTGGTCTGGGCCATACCGCTTTGCCGCCCGGATGTGGATAGCTTGACGTGTTTGCCCGCAGCAGCGTCGCGTCACCGGGTGCACCGTCGTCATCGATCTCCAGGAGACCCATGCGCCCCCGCATAACCTCCGTCCCGCGCATCACGTCCCTCCCGCCCCTGGCCCTGGCCGGCGGCGCGCTGGCCGTGGGTGTCGGCGGGCTGTATCTCGCCGGGCTGATGCTGACGGGCGGGGAGATCGACTCCGGTACGACGGTGCGTGGCGTGGAGATCGGGGGTCTGAGCCGCGCGGAGGCGGTGCGGAAGCTGGAGCGGCACCTGGATACGGCCGGTGCGCGGGAACTGCCCGTGAGGGTCGGTGACCGCACGGGCATGGTCGATCCGCGGCGCGCCGGGCTCTCCTTCGACGTCGAGGAGACCGTCGACCGGGCGGCACGCACCGGCGCGGGCCCGGTCAGCGTGATCGGCGGGTTCTTCCGCTCGGGCGGTGACATCGAGCCGGTGGTACGCCTCGACGAGGACAAGGCACGGACCGCCCTCGGTCAGGTGGCGAAGGAGCTCGACCAAAAGGTCCGGGACGGTGCCGTCGCCTTCGACGACGGGCGGGTCGAGCAGATCGCACCCCGCACGGGGTACGCGCTGGACGTGGACGACGCGGTCGGCCCGCTGCGCTCCTCCTTCCTGCGGGGCGAGACCCGCTCGGTCACGCCGCTGCCCGCCCGCGAGACCCGGCCGAAGGTCACGGCCGACGAGGTACGGCGGGCGGTGCGCACGTTCGCCGAGCCGGCGATGTCGGCGCCCGTCACGCTCACCGCGGGCGGCGAGCGGTTCACGGTCGGACCGGCCGTCCTGGGCGACCACCTGGCGATGCGGCCGGACGGCGGCGGAAGACTGAGACCGGAGCTGGACGCCGAGGGGCTGCGCGATGATCCCGCCGTGGCCGGACCGCTGAACGACGTCACCAGGACCGCCCGGAACGCGAAGCTCCGGCCGGACGGCGACAAGGCCGTGGTGGCCGAGGACGCCACGGTGGGCCAGAAGGTCACCGACAAGGCGCTGGGCAAGGCGGTGCTGCCGCTGCTCACCAGGTCGGGCGCGGACCGCAGCGGCGAGGTGGCCGTCGACCGGACCCGGCCCGAGGTCACCCGCGAGAACGCAGCCGAGCTGGGGCTGACGGAGAAGATGTCCTCCTTCACCGTCCACTTCGAACCGGCGGAGTACCGCACGAAGAACATCGGCCGGGCCGTGGAACTCATCAACGGCTCCCTGGTCAGGCCCGACGAGACCTGGAGCTTCAACCGGACCGTCGGCGAGCGCACCGAGGCCAACGGCTTCGTCGAGGGCATCATCATCCTCAACGACCAGTTCACGAAGGCGTCGGGCGGTGGCGTCTCGTCCGTGGCGACGACCGTGTACAACGCGCTGTTCTTCGCCGGGGTCAAGCCCGTGGAGCACGGCGCGCACTCCTTCTACATCGAGCGCTATCCGGAGGGCCGCGAGGCGACGGTCGCCTGGGGCAGCCTGGATCTGAGGTTCACCAACGACTCCGGCAAGGCGATCTACATCCAGGCCGAGTCCACGGACACGTCCGTGACCGTCTCCTTCCTCGGCACCAGGAAGTACGACGAGATCAAGTCGGTCAAGGGCCCGCGCACCGAGGTGAAGAAGCCCGGGAAGAAGGTGAGCGACGACAAGGAGTGCGTGCCGCAGACGCCACTCGAAGGGTTCGACGTCACCGTGGAGCGGGTCTTCTACAACGACGGCAGGGAAGTGAAGCGGGAGCCGTTCCGCACGCACTACACGCCGCGTGACGAGATCGTCTGCGAGTGATCCACCCGGCGGTCGCCTTCCCGTTCGACTTCTTCTGGAACTCTCCTTTCCTGCCGGGGCGTTGACCCGCCCCGAGGGCCCCAGCACAATGAGCGCCCAGTGCTGAGAGCGCTCTCAAAGGAGATCCATGACTGGCAGACAAGGCCCGGCGCCGAGCCGGCGTTCGCTCATCGGTGCCGGCCTCGGCATCAGCGCCGCGGGGATCGCCGCGGCAGGCTCCGGGCAGGCCCTGGCGACGGGTCCGGACAGCGCCGGGCGGGCGACGGAGGCCGGCCCGCTGTCGGCCCAGGCCAGGGGACGCGCCTTTCTCGCCGCCGCCATGGATGCCTACCCCGACCACGGCAGCATCCGCCTGACCCAGAGCTACACCGACCAGGCGGGCCTTTTCAGCACCGCGTTCACCTACGACAACGCCCTGGCGATCCTGGCCCACCTCGCGGCCCGCAGGCCCGAAAGCCCGGCCAGGGCCACAGCCTTGGGCGACGCCCTGCTCTACGCGCAGACTCATGACCCGGCGTACGACGACGGCAGGCTCCGGCAGGCCTACAACGTCGGGCCGTACACCTTCTACGACGGCTCGCTCCAGCCCGACGGCTTCGTCCGCGCGGACGGCACCGCCAACGTCGGTACGCAGTTCGGCTTCACCGGCACGGCGGTGGGCGACATGGCCTGGGCGGGCATCGCGCTGAGCGCCCTCGCCCGCCGTACGGGGGCGCGTCGTTTCCTCACCGGTGCCGTACGGATCGGCGAGTGGATCGAGCGGACCGGCCGCACCGACGAACCCCTCGGCGGCTACAAGTTCGGGGTCGACGGGGCGAACCAGCCGCTGCCGTTCACGTCGACCGAGCACAACACCGACCTGGTGTGCCTCTTCGGCCGGCTCGCCCGGCTGACCGGCCAGAAGGTGTGGCTGCAGCGGCGTGCGCGGGCCGAGGCCTTCGTGCGCCGGATGTGGGAGCCGGCCGGGGGCTTCTTCTACACCGGCACCAACGACGGGGTCACCATCAACAAGTCCCCGATTCCGGAGGACACCCAGACCTGGACCCATCTCGCGCTCGGTTCCCGCACGGGCGGGTACGCCCGTTCGCTGGACTGGGCCGTGGCGGAGCTGGCCGTCCTGGATCACGCGGGCCGCACGAACAGCACGGTGCCCGCGGGGCAGTCGTACGAGGGCGTCACCTTCAGTTCCGCGAGCCTGGTGGCGAAGGAGGACGCGCCGATCGCGGAGGGCCAGCCCAAGCCCGACCGCAACGGTGTGTGGTTCGAGGGGACGGCTCATCTCGCGCTCGCTCTGCGCGACCGTGGGAAGCGGGGGGACGAGGCGCGTGCCCGGCGGCTGCTCACGTCGACCGAGCGCGCACAGGAGCTGCTGGGTGCCGGTCAGACCGTCGGCGGCAAGGCGCTGCCCGAGCGGGCCGGGGTGGTCTCCGCGAGCAGTCCGCTGGACACCGGGTTCGGCTTCGGCTACTACCCGTACCGGCACACGGGCGCGACCGCCTGGTACCTGATGGCGGCGGCGCGCTTCAATCCGCTGCGGGCGTGAGACGGGCGGCCCGGCCCGCGGTGGCGTACGCGGGCCGGGCCGGTTCTCAAACGACGCGGTGGACCGCCTGGTTGGTCAGTTCGTAACGGGCGCCGACGATCGCCAGCCGGCCGGTGCCGACCTTGGCGGCGAGGTCGGGCTCCGCGGCCAGCCGGGAGCGGACGAGGCGGACGTTGGCGTCGACGGTGGCGTCGATCCGCGCGTCCCCTTCCGCGCTGTGGTCTATGGCCGGGCTTATCTGGTCGGCGAGGTACTGGATGTGGGCGGGCAGACGCCCACCGGACTGCTCCGCCTCGACCGCGGCACGCACCGCGCCGCACGACTGGTGCCCGAGCACCACGACCAGCGGTATGCCCAGTTCCAGGACGCCGTAGGCGACGCTGCCGAGTACGGCCTCGTCCAGGACCTCCCCGGCGGTGCGCACGGTCATCAGGTCGCCCAGCCCCTGGTCGAAGACCAGCTCCGGGGGCACGCGGGAGTCGATGCAGCCGAGCACGACCGCGAAGGGGTGCTGGGCGGTGGTCAACTCCCGCCGGACGGCGGGGGTTTCGCGCGGGTGGCGTTCGCGAAAGGCGCGCCAGCGGCGGTTGCCCGCGGCCAGTTCCGCGAGGGCCTCCTGCGGGGTGGCGGGCCGCGGTCCGGCAGCGGGTGCGCTCGTGACGGTGGGTGCGCCCGTGACGGCGGTGGCCGGGCGGGCGGCCGTGAGGCCCGCGCCGAGGGCCGCGGCCCCGGTCAGCGCGGTGCGCAGGAGAGTGCGGCGGACGGTGCCGCCTGTGGTCGGCCGTGGACCGGCGAAGGGGTGCGGTTCAGGGCCGGTGCCTCTGTGGGCGGTGGCATGTGAGTTCACGGCCAGAACGTATGCCCGACCGGGCGCCCGACCGCGGTCCTTGCCGTTTCATGGTGAGAGTTGGGTAAGTGATGTTCTTACTTTGAAGGGCTTTTGACGGTTCCTCAGGCAACCAGCAGCACGCCCGGGCCTCCCGGCCCGGGCGTGCTGTCATGCGGAGGTGATCAGACCAGGTCGAACCGGTCCAGGTTCATGACCTTGACCCACGCGGCGACGAAGTCGTTCACGAACTTCTCCTTCGCGTCGTCGCTCGCGTAGACCTCGGCGAGCGCGCGCAGCTCGGAGTTCGAGCCGAAGACCAGGTCGGCGCGGGAGCCGGCCCACTTGACCTCGCCGGTGGCCGCGTCGCGGCCCTCGAACGTGGTCTGGTCCTCGGAGGTCGCCTTCCACGTCGTACCCAGGTCGAGCAGGTTGACGAAGAAGTCGTTGGTCAGCGAGCCGGGCGTCGTGGTGAGGGCGCCGAGCTGGGACTGCTGGTAGTTGGCGCCCAGCACCCGCAGGCCGCCGACCAGGACGGTCATCTCGGGGGCGCTCAGCGTGAGCAGGTTCGCCCTGTCGAGCAGCAGATACTCGGCCGGCAGGCGGTTGCCCTTGCCGTGGTAGTTGCGGAACCCGTCGGCGGTCGGCTCGAGCGCCTCGAAGGACTCGGCGTCGGTGTGCTCCTCCGTCGCGTCCACGCGGCCCGGCGTGAAGGGGACCTCCACCTGGAAGCCGGCTTCCTTGGCGGCCTTCTCGACGGCGGCCGTGCCACCGAGGACGATCAGGTCGGCCAGGGAGACCTTCTTGGCGCCGGCGCCGGCGTTGAACTCCTGCTGGATGTTCTCCAGGACGCGCAGCACCTGGGCCAGCTCGTCGGGCTCGTTGACCTCCCAGCCGCGCTGCGGCTCCAGGCGGATGCGGGCGCCGTTGGCACCGCCGCGCTTGTCGCTGCCGCGGAAGGTGGAAGCCGAGGCCCAGGCGGTCGTGACCAGCTGCGAGACGGACAGGCCCGACTCGAGGAGCTTCGTCTTGAGGGTCGCGATGTCCCCGTCGTCGATGGGCTCGCCCTCGGCCTCGGGCAGCGGGTCCTGCCAGATCAGGGTCTCCTCCGGGACCTCCGGGCCGAGGTACAGCGACTTCGGGCCCATGTCACGGTGGGTCAGCTTGAACCAGGCGCGGGCGAAGGCGTCCGCGAACTCCTGCGGGTTCTCGTAGAACCGGCGGGAGATCGGCTCGTAGATCGGGTCGAAGCGCAGCGCCAGGTCGGTGGTGAGCATCTTCGGGCGGTGCTTCTTGGAGGAGTCGTGCGCGTCCGGGACGATCTCCGGGGCGTCCTTCGCCACCCACTGGTTGGCGCCGGCCGGGCTCTGCTCGAGCTCGTACTCGAACTCGAAGAGGTTCTTGAAGAACCCGTTGCTCCACTGGGTGGGCGTCGAGGTCCAGGTGACCTCCAGGCCGGAGGTGATGGCGTCCCCGCCCTTGCCCGTGCCGTAGGTGCTGCGCCAGCCCAGGCCCTGCTCCTCCATGGAGGCGGCCTCGGGGTCGGCGCCGACGTGGTCGGCCGGGCCCGCGCCGTGGGTCTTGCCGAAGGTGTGACCACCGGCGATCAGGGCGACGGTCTCCTCGTCGTTCATCGCCATGCGGCGGAACGTCTCACGGATGTCGCGGGCCGCGGCGATCGGGTCCGGGTTGCCGTTCGGGCCCTCGGGGTTGACGTAGATGAGGCCCATCTGGACGGCGCCGAGCGGGTTCTCCAGCTCGCGGTCGCCGGTGTAGCGCTTGTCGTCGAGCCAGGTGGTCTCGGGGCCCCAGTACACGTCCTCCTCGGGCTCCCAGACGTCCTCGCGGCCGCCGGCGAAGCCGAAGGTCTCGAAGCCCATCTGCTCCAGGGCGACGTTGCCGGTGAGGATCATGAGGTCGGCCCAGGAGATGCTCTGGCCGTACTTCTTCTTCACGGGCCACAGCAGACGGCGGGCCTTGTCGAGGTTGCCGTTGTCCGGCCAGCTGTTGAGCGGGGCGAAGCGCTGCTGGCCGGCGCCGGCGCCGCCGCGACCGTCACTGATGCGGTACGTGCCCGCGCTGTGCCAGGCCATACGGATCATCAGAGGGCCGTAGTTGCCGAAGTCGGCCGGCCACCAGTCCTGCGAGGTGGCCAGCACCTCCGCGATGTCCTGCTTCACGGCCGCGAGGTCGAGGGCCTGGAACGCCTCGGCGTAGTCGAACTCCTCACCGAGCGGGTTGGCCACCTCGGGGTTCTTGGCAAGGATCTTCAGGTTGAGGCGCTCCGGCCACCACTGACGGTTGCCGCCACCCTGGGTGGGGTGCAGGGCGCGGCCGTGCGCCACGGGGCAGCCGCCGCTCGTCTCCTCCTGCTTCGCGTCGGTGACGATCGCGTCGTGGTTCTCAGTCATGGAAATCCTTCCGGACGGGGTGGATCACGGTGCTCGGGTGGATCACGTCGCTCAGGTGCTGCGGGCGGTGGAGCAGGCGGGGCACAGGCCCCAGTAGATGACCTCGGCCTCGTCCACGGCGAAGCCGCGGTCGTCGGACGCGGTCAGGCAGGGGGCGTGGCCGACCGCGCAGTCGACGTCGGCGACGGCCCCGCAGGACCGGCACACGAGGTGGTGGTGGTTGTCGCCGACCCGTCCCTCGTACAGGGCTGGGCTGCCTGGCGGTTCGAGGCGGCGTATGAGTCCCGCCGCGGTGAGTGCGTGGAGCCCCTCGTACACGGCCTGGACGGAGATGTGGCCGACGCGGCCGCGTACCTCGGAGGCGATCGACTCGGCGCCGAGGTGGTCGCCGTCCCGCACGGCCTGGAGCAGTGCGACGCGGGCGGCCGTCACCCTCAGGCCGGCGCCGCGCAGTTCCTCGGCGACGGTGGGGTTCCGGGATGCGGTCATGGCGGACAACCTAGCCGCACAAACACGAATGATTCAAGAAAACGAAGGGTTCAATTTTCGTGTCGTACTGGTGCTGCCCGGTGTGGCCCCTGTGCGGCTTGGTGCGGCAGCCCTGTTGATGCACTGTGAGCTCCGTCACAGCATCGATGATCGCGCTTCGGAGCGGTGGCGGGATGGTGTCAGCCGTGTCCGTGTCGCGCTAGCACCGTCCGTGCGGTTTCGGCCATGGCCTCGTCGACCATCCGGCCCTCGAAGGTGAGGGCGCCGACGCCGTCGCGCTGGGCCGCTTCCACGGCTGCGACGAGGCGCGCACAGCGGTCCACCTCTTCGGGGGTGGGCGCGAAGACCTCGTTGATCACGGGGACGTGGGTCGGGTGGACGGCCATCATCCCCTCGTAGCCGAGGGCGCGGTTCTGCTCGGCGAAGGCGCGCAGGCCCGTCAGGTCCGCGATGTCCGTCCACAGTCCGGTGACGGGGCACGGCACTCCGGCGGCGCGGACGTCGAGCAGGACGCGGGAGCGGAGGGCCAGGGTCTCGGTGCCCTGCGGGCTCCAGCGGTAGCCGACGGCGCGCTCCACGTCGCCGCCGGGTGCGGTCAGGGCGCCGACGTAGGCGACGCGGGGGGCCGCGGCGGCGATGTCGTAGGCGTCGTGCAGGGCGCGGGCCGACTCCAGCAGCGGGACGAGGGCCGTCGCGCCGGCGGGCATGCCGTGCTCGTGTTCGCACCAGCCGATGAGGCGGTCCGCGAACCGTACGTCGGCGTCGGTGTGCACCTTGGGCAGGACCACCCCGGCCAGTCCGGGGCGTACGACGGCACGCAGTTCCTCGGCGGCGGTCCAGTCGCCGAGCGGGTTGACGCGGACGAACAGGGCCATGCCGCCGGCCGGTTCCGCGGCGGCCTCCGCCAGGGCCTCGGCCACGCGGGCGCGGGCGAGCGGCTTGCCGGGGGCGGGCACCGCGTCCTCCAGGTCGAGGACGACGGCGTCGGCACCGGCCGCGCGCGCCTTGGGCAGCCAGTCCGTGCGGAGTCCTGGGACGAAGAGGAGGGAGCGGAGCGGGGGACGGGGGGTCGTCGTGCTGTGGGGTTCAGACGACATCGTTCTTCTCCAGTTCGGCCAGTTCCTGGTCGCTCAGCCCGAGCCAGTCCCGGTACACGAGGTCGTTGTCCTGGCCCAGCGCCGGCCCGGTGCGCCAGACGCGGCCGGGGCGCTGCCGGAAGTGCGGGATGACCGCCTGCATCCGGACGTCGCCCAGGTCGGGATCGTCCACGGTGACGATGTCGCCGCGCTCCGCGTAGACCGGGTCGGAGGCGATGTCGGCCGCGTCGAACACCCGGGAGGCCACCACCTCGGCGCGGGCGAAGGCCTCAAGGCACTCGGCGGCGGTGCGCCCGGCCACCCACTCCCGCAGCCCGTCGTCCAACTCCCCGCGCCGTGCGTGCTGTTGCTCCGACGTGGCGAACTCCTCCTCCGGCAGCCCCAGCAGCCTGGCCACGTTGCGCACCGAGCGCGGGGTCGCGGAGGTCACAGTGATCCACTGCTCGTCGCGGGAGCGGTAGGTGTTGATCACGGCGGCGGGCGCGACCGCCAGCTGGTTGCCGGAGCGCTGCGGCACGGTTCCCAGCTGGTCGTGGACGATGACCTGCCACTCGACGAGCCGGAACAGGGGCTCGAACAGGGCGAGATCGATCCACTCGCCGTCGAACCCGGGGTCGTGGTCGCGCCGGTGGAGAGCGGCGAGGACGGCGTAGGCGCCCATCAGGCCGGTCACGGCGTCGCCGTGCGAGAAACCGGTGTGGACGGGCGGCCCGTCGGGGGAACCGGTCAGATGCACGACGCCGCTGCGGGCCTCGCCCATCTTGCCGAACCCCGGTGCGTCGGCCTGGCTGGAGGTGGCGCCGAAGCCGGAGATCTGCAGCAGGACGGCCTTCGGGTTGATCCGGTGCACGGCCTCCCAGTCGAGGCCCCAGCGGCGCAGGCGCCCGGCACGCAGGGTGACGATGACGACGTCCGCCCAGGCGACGAGCCGGTGGGCGACCGCCCGGCCCGCCTCGTGGTGCAGGTCGAGCGTGACGGAGCGCTTGTTGCGGGCGGCCACCTTGAACCACAGGGGAACGCCGTTGCGCCGGGGCCCCATCGCGCGGGCGGCGTCGCCGGCGCCCGGGGGTTCGACGTGGACCACGTCCGCTCCCTGGTCGGCGAGCATCGAACCCGCGAGCGGACCGGCCACCACATGAGCGAACTCGACCACTTTCAGTCCGCGCAACTGCCCCTGTCCGGTGGCGTTCGGCATGTCCTTGTCCGGCACGGATGCGTCCCCTCGGCTCAGCTGGTCGGTTCTTCAGACTGCCGAGGTCCAGAAATGCCTGTCCAGCAATAGAAGGCCATCAATCCATGCGGTTCGCGCATGAATCGGTTCTCGCCGGTGCTCAGGCCCAGGAGACTCCCGGCGGCAGGTCCCTGCCCTGGGCGCGGAAGTCCTCGAGCGTCTCCAAGAAGTGCTCCGTGACGCGCGGGAGGGTACGGCGGGCGCGCAGCGCGATGTCGAGGCGCCGGTCGACCACGGGGTCGACGAGCGGCCGGAACACGAAGGGGCCGGTGCCCAGCAGCGGCAGCACCAGGGCGGGCAGTGCGCTCACCCCGAGGCCGGCGGCGACCAGTCCGCCGACCGTAGCGACACTGCCGGCCTCCGCCGCCGGTACGGCACGTGCGTCCACCTGGCCGAACGCGGCGTCCGTGAGCCGCCGCACGCTCGAGTCCCGTCCGACGGCGAGGAACGGCTCGCGGGCCAGCTCCGCCCAGCCGACCTCGTCGCGGGCGGCGAGCGGATGGTCCTCGCGCAGGACCGCGACGAAACGGTCGCGCACCAACGGGCGGTGCTCCAGCCGCTCGGGCGGCACGCCGACCGTGGTGATGGCGAAGTCCGCGTCGCCGGACAGAACCCGGTTCAGCACGGCCCGTTCCAGGCCGTCCAGCAGACGTACGGCGACGCGCGGCCGGTCCGTGCGGAAGCCGGAGATGACCTGCGGAAGCAGCACCGCGGCGACGGACGGCAGGGTGGCGACGGCGACGGTGCCGGACTCGCCGAGCAGGAAGCGGTCCAGTTCCTTCATCCCGGCCCGGTGGGCGCTGAGGATCTGCTCGGCGATCCGCAGCGCCTCGGCGCCCGCGGCGGTCAACTGCACGTTGCGCGTGTCGCGTTCGAGCAGTTGGGCGCCGACCTGCCGCTCCAGGTCGGCCACCGCGCGGCTGAGGGACGACTGCGAGACGCCCAACTGGGCGGCCGCCGCGGTGAAACTCGTCGCCCGGGCGACGGCCGCGTACGCCGTCAGCTGACGCAGGGTGGCATCCATGGCCGGGAAGCGTACGTCAGAGCGAGCCGATTGATGCGGGGATCGCATGGACAGATGCCGGTTTGATGCTGGA
Source organism: Streptomyces afghaniensis (assembly GCF_044327915.1). NCBI lineage: Bacteria > Bacillati > Actinomycetota > Actinomycetes > Kitasatosporales > Streptomycetaceae > Streptomyces > Streptomyces afghaniensis. The sequence continues at coordinate 687,571 of NZ_JBIRGJ010000004.1, read as the reverse complement.
CAGGGATCATCCGGCGCTCGGACACTCTCGGCTATCCCCGTACGCCCCGCTCTCCGCCGCCGGGGACCGCGACCCGAGAAAGCGAGCGCCACCATGCCGGCAGCCCTGGGCTTCGCCACGATCGCCCTGTTCCTGTTGCTCACCATGACCAAACGGGTCTCGGTGCTGGTCGCGCTGGTGCTGCTTCCGGTGCTCGCGGCGCTGGCGGGCGGGTTCGCGGGCGAGTTGGGCGGGATGGTGCTCGACGGGCTGTCGAAGGTGGCGCCGACCGGCATCATGATCGCCTTCGCCGTGCTGTACTTCAGCCTCATGGTGGACGCGGGCCTGTTCGATCCGCTGATCCGCGGTCTGCTGCGGCTGGCCAAGGGCGATCCGATGCGCGTCACCGTCGCCACGGCCGTTCTCACGCTGTGCGTGGCCCTGGACGGCGACGGCGCCTCCACGTTCCTCATCACCGTCTCCGCGCTGCTGCCCGTCTACCGGAAGCTGGGCATGAGTCCGCTGGTGCTGTCCGGGGTCGTCTGCCTGGGGGCGGGCGTGATGAACATGATCCCCTGGGGCGGGCCGACGGTGCGTGCCATGGCGGCACTGAAGCTGGAGAGTTCGGACGTCTTCACCCCGGTGCTGCCCGCGATGGGATTCGGGATCGCGTGGGTCCTGGTGGCGTCCTGGCTCATCGGCCGCCGGGAGCGGCAGCGGCTCGGCGCTCTCACCGGGCCGGGCGGGGAGGCCGCCGGCGAGCCGGTTACGGTGACGGCCTCCCCGCCCGGTGACGAGCCGGTTCCCGCGAGGGCCACCGCGCCCGACGACGAACCGGTCCCCGTGCGGGCCACCGCGCCCGACGACGAACCGGTCCCCGTGAAGGCCACCGCGCCGGGTGACGGGCCGGGTGCCGTCCGGGTCGCCGCGCCCGCGCCGCGCCCGCTGACGCTCTTCAACCTGCTGCTGACCGTCGTGCTCGTCGTGACGCTGATCCTGGAGGTCTTGCCGCTGCCGGTGCTGTTCGTCCTCGGGTTCGCGGTGGCTCTCCTGGTCAACCACCCCACGTGGGAACAGCAGCAGGCACTGCTCGACCGGCACGCGAAGAACGTCGTCCTCGTGACCACCATGATCTTCGCGGCCGGTGTGTTCACCGGGGTCCTCACCGGGACCGGGATGATCGACGACATGGCCGGGGCGCTCGTGTCCGTGATACCGGACTCCCTCGGCGCCCATCTGCCGGTCCTCGTGGCCGTCACGGGTATGCCGCTGAGTCTGGTCTTCACCCCGGACGCCTACTACTTCGGTGTCCTGCCCGTCCTCGCCGAGACGGCCCAGGGCTTCGGCACCGATCCGGCCGAGGTCGCCCGGGCCGCCATTCTCGGCCAGATGACGACGGGTTTCCCGCTCAGCCCGCTCACCGCCGCCACGTTCATCCTGGTCGGCATGAGCGGCGTCCAGCTCGGCGAGCACCAGCGTTTCATCTTCCGATGGGCCTTCGCCACCACGCTCGTGATGACCGCCGGTGCCGTCCTCACCGGCGCCTTCTCCCTCTGACGGAGGATCGGCTCCGGCGGTGGGCCGTGTGGGCCGCGGCGGGGCTCTCCGGGGCGACGCGGGCGGGCTGGGACGGTTGTACGGGCCGAAGATCGGCGCCGACGGCAGACCGGTTCCCGGTGACGGGAAGGCCATAAGAACCGGCACATCCGCCTGGCCGACCCGCCCCACGAGAACCGGCCCGCCTACCGGCCCGTCTACCGGCCGTCCGGCGAGGTCAGGCGTTCGAGCTGGGCGGCGGCCGTCGCGGCTTTGCGATCCGCTTCGCGGACGCGGCGGTCGGCCGTGCGCGCCCGTTCCCGGGCCGACCGCTCGGCGAAGCGAGCCTGCTGGTGCTCCTCCCTGGTACGGGCCAGTTCCTCGGTGAGTTCGCCGACGCGCCGCTGAAGGCGGTCCACCTGCTGCTTCGCCTCCTCCGTGGCCCGTCCGGCGGCCGCCGCCTCGTCCTTGAGCGCCCGCAGCTCCCGGTCGGCGGTCTCGGCCTCCCGGCGGGCCTGCGCCAGGCGTCGCCGCTGTTGCTCGCCGGCCTTCCGGTCCGGACGGGAGGGAGCCGTCGCGGCGGATGGGCGACCCTGTGTCGTGGCACCTCCCGGGACGGTGCCCTCCGCCACGGCGCTCGCGGCGGCGGCCGGGAATCCGACGGCGGCACTGAGCGGCTTGGCCAGCCGGCCGCTCGCCCATGCCTCCGCGGCCTCGGGGTCGGCCAGGACGGCGTGCAGGGTGTTCTCGACCTCGCGCTGCACGCCTTCGCCGATCGGATGGCCGGCCTCCACGGCGAGCTGCCGGGCCTGAGCCGACAGGGCGCGGATGAGCGCGTGCTGCTGCCGGCTCAGTTCGCGCAGCTGTGTGCGGTCCAGGGAGTGGTGGGCCTGCCGCAGCCCTTCGCCCAGGCGGAGCAGGGGCTCGACATCGCCGGGCCGGCTGCGCACCAGGAGGTTGCTGGCCCAGGCCGCGAGGCTGGGTTTGCGCAACGTGCCGATCCGCTCGGCGAGTTCACGGTCGCCGGCCGTGCGGGCGGCGGCCACGGCCGAGGAGCGGGCGGCGGTGAACTCCTCCGGCCGCAGGGCGTACAGCTCGTCGGCCACAGCGTCGAAGTCCATGAGCGTCCCTTTCGCGTGGCGGCGCTGTTCCGATCATCCCAGGCGAGGGCGCGAGGGGCTCGTGGAGTGCGGCGTTCCGGAGGGGCGGAACGCTCCGGAGGTACCCCGTTCATGATCCAGAAATCGACGGTTTAACATATGAGCGCCGCCTAGCTCGAAAGATGGATCTGTGACTGTCAACGACGACTCGTTCACCAACTGGAAGAACCGCGAGGAGATCGCGGAGTCGATGATCCCGATCATCGGGAAGCTGCACCGGGAGCGGGACGTGACCGTCCTGCTGCACAGCCGCTCCCTGGTGAACAAGTCGGTGGTCAGCATCCTCAAGACCCACCGGTTCGCCCGGCAGATCGCCGGTGCGGAGCTCTCCGTCACCGAGACGCTGCCGTTCCTGCAGACCCTGGCCGAGCTCGACCTCGGGCCGTCCCAGATCGACATCGGCATGCTCGCCGCGACGTACCGCGAGGACGACCGCGGTCTGTCGATCGCAGAGTTCACCGCCGAGGCCGTCGCCGGAGCCACCGGCGCCAACAAGATCGAGCGCCGCGAGGGCCGGGACGTCGTCCTCTACGGCTTCGGCCGCATCGGCCGGCTCGTCGCCCGGCTGCTGATCGAGAAGGCCGGCTCGGGCAACGGTCTGCGGCTGCGGGCCATCGTCGTGCGCGGCGGTGGCGAGCAGGACATCGTCAAGCGGGCGTCCCTGCTGCGCCGCGACTCCATCCACGGCCAGTTCCAGGGCACGATCACCGTCGACGAGGCGAACAGCACGATCGTCGCCAACGGCAACGCGATCAAGGTGATCTACGCGAACGACCCGTCCGAGGTCGACTACACGGCGTACGGCATCAAGGACGCCATCCTCATCGACAACACCGGCAAGTGGCGCGACCGCGAGGGCCTGTCCACGCACCTGCGCCCGGGCATCGACAAGGTCGTGCTGACCGCGCCCGGCAAGGGCGACGTCCCGAACATCGTGCACGGCGTCAACCACGACACGATCAAGCCGGACGAGCAGATCCTGTCCTGCGCCTCCTGCACCACCAACGCGATCGTGCCGCCGCTGAAGGCGATGGACGACGAGTTCGGGGTCCAGCGCGGGCACGTGGAGACCGTCCACTCGTTCACCAACGACCAGAACCTGCTGGACAACTACCACAAGTCCGAGCGCCGGGGCCGCAGCGCGCCGCTCAACATGGTCATCACCGAGACGGGTGCCGCCTCCGCCGTCGCCAAGGCGCTGCCCGACCTCAAGGCGAAGATCACCGGCAGCTCCATCCGGGTCCCGGTGCCGGACGTCTCCATCGCGATCCTCAACCTGCAGCTCGCGCGGGAGACCACCCGCCAGAAGGTGCTCGACTACCTGCGCGAGGTGTCGCTGACCTCGCCGCTGAAGCGCCAGATCGACTTCATCAGCGCCCCCGACGCGGTCTCCAGCGACTTCATCGGCTCGCGCCACGCCTCGATCGTCGACGCCGGCGCCACCAAGGTCGAGGGCGACAACGCGATCCTCTACCTCTGGTACGACAACGAGTTCGGCTACTCCTGCCAGGTCATCCGTGTCGTGCAGCACGTGTCCGGGGTGGAGTACCCGACGTACCCGGCTCCGGCGGTCTGATCCCGCTGCCTGATCCCTCTGACTGACCCCTGGGGACGACGCGGGGCGTGTCCGGCTGGCACGCCCCGCGTTCCCGTGTGTCAGGAGCGGGTCAGCTCGATCCTGTACTGCCGTGCCCGCGAGCCGTCCTCGCTGCTCACGGTGACGACGGCCAGGCGTGATGTCTCCTTGCGGACCGTCACGCTCGCGTACGGATCGCGCGGCGTGGCGGTGACCTTCGCCCGGTCCGGGCGGCCGGTGCTCACGCGGTATTCCGTCCGGTCCGGGTCGAAGCCGCCGATGGCCACGCCGTCCACCTCGACCGACGCGGCGGCGGCGTCCGCGGAGGCGCCGGGTGTCCTGGCGAAGAGTTCGATCTCCCCGAGGGTGATGTAGCCGCCCGGCCGGGCCGTCATGACCACGCGCGCCCCGGTCACCGGGCCGGAGGCACGCACCGGGACGTCGACGACGGGTGTGCCCTCGGTACCGACGGGCACGGTCCCGCTCGCGTCGGTCCAGGTGCCGTCGGCCCCGCGCACCTGCACCTTGAGGGACTCCGCGAAGCTGACGTTGGTGCCGTCGCGGTGGAAGTGGGTCACGACCCGGGTCAGATCGCGTGCCTCGGGCAGCGTGAAGGTGATGGTGTCGGACGGGTTCTTCGTGCCGGACCTCCAGTTCGACCAGGCCTTCTCGGAGGTGTTGCCGTTGCGCAGGCCCTCGGCGGAGTAGCCGCTCTCGGTGTAGGTCGCGCCGACCGTCACGCCCTCGTCGGGCGCGGTGTTCTTCTCCCGGGCTGCGGTGACCTGGACGCGTACGGTCGCCGCCGCTTCGGAACCGCCGGGGACATGGGCGGTGCCGCGCAAGGTCACCACTCCGGCGTCGTCGAACGCGCCGTCGGGAGCGGGGTCCCAGGTGACCGGGAGGCCGGCGGTTCCGCCGTGCCGTCCGACGCCGGTGACGGTGGCGGGCAGGCCGGGCCGTCCGCCGGTGTAGGTCTTGGCGCGGGCCGGGAGGGTGGAGGCGATGGTGTCCACGGTGACCACCGCCTCGGCGCGGACGGTCCGTCCGAGGGCGTCGGTCGCCTTGCCCTTGACCCGCACGGTTCCGGGCTTGCTCCAGCGCGCCTCGGAGGGCAGTGTCCACTGCACGGGGAGCGCGCCTCGGGCGCCGTCCCGGAAGACGGGCGTCACGGTGTCAGGCAGTTCGGGCGCGCGGCCGGGGACGGTGAACGCCTCGGCCGGCTGCGTACGCAGCACCGTCTCGTCGGTCACGGCCCAGCGCTGGTTCGCGGTGGAGGTGGGGAGGAGGGCCGACACGCGGGCGCCGTCCGCCGTCGACTGCCCGACGACGTCGAGCAGCCGGCCCGTGGCGGCGTTGACGAAGGTCCAGGTGCCGTCCCCGGTGGTCGACATGATCCACTGCGCGGCGGTTGTGTCGGCGTCCTCCAGGACGGCGTCGTCGTCCCGTACGGCGAGGCGTTCGCCCGTCTGCGCGTTCACGAGGGAATAGCGGTCACGGTTGCCGTCGCCGCGGGTCAGCTGTTCCACGGACCACAGCTGGGACTTGGCACCCGGGTCGGCCGTACGGACGACGACGCCCTTGCCGTCGGCGGACGGGGCCAGGGACTTGCCGCTCTGGGCTCCCTGGAGGCGGTAGACGTGGCCGGGCTGGACGAGCGCGGCGTCCTCGGAGGTGCCGGAAACGCCGTCGACGAGGAGGGAGGTGACCGACTTCGCCGGGACGGTCACCGTGGCGGAGTCGTCCTTCACCTTCACCGGTGTGCCGCGGACGAGCGCTCCGTCGGCGCTGGTCACCACGGGCGTGACGGTGGCGCCGGGGGCGACACGCTTGAACCGCGAGAGGTCCAGGGTCACGGCGCGCGGGGCCGTGCCGTTGTTGACGTGCACGACGGTCGCTCCGCGGCCGGACTTGCGTACGGCGGCGACGCTGGAGGGGTCGTCGGCCTTGACGAAGTGGTCGCCGGGCCGGATGTGGTGGGTGAAGTTGCGCAGGGTGTGGAACTTGGTGTTGGCGCGGATCGGGCAGGTCTCCAGGGTGTCCTGCGCGGTGCAGTTGAACGGGATGTGGATGCTGCCCCAGTTCTTGCCGGCCGCCGCCTGCGGGATGGAGTCCTCGACCGGCTGCCACAACACCCAGGCGGACGGCTCCAGTTCACGGATGTCCTCGACGACCCGGGTGGCGATGCCGAGCCCCGGTTCCATGCCGGTGAAGTCGGTGCCGGTCCCCCAGGTGCCCTCGACCTCGCTCATCCAGAACGGCTTGTCCGCGGCCTTGGCGCTGTCCCGGGCGCTGGTGCGCATGCCGGTGCCGTACGTGTGCACGTTGAGCTGGTCGACGGCGGCGCGGGCGGAGCCGTCGTAGGCGTTCCAGTTGCGGACGAAGGTGCTGGGGTTGGTCTCGTCCATCGCGGAGATCGTCGCGCGGGTCCTGGATTTCTCCAGTGCGCGGTGCAGGGCCAGTACGACCTTCTGCTGGAGTTCCGGGCCGGCGTGCGCGCCCTCCTGACGGCCCCCGGTGGGCTGTCCGTCGGGGCCGATCTGGGTGCCCCAGTAGTTGGTGTTGGGCTCGTTGAGCGGGGCGATGGTGTCGAACCTGATGCGGTGCTTCTTCTCCAGCTGCTCGGTCACCTTGACCAGGTAGGTGGCGAAGTCGTCGACGCGGTCGGCCCGTATCTGATCGGTGCCCGCGTCGAAGCCGCCCGAGACGTAGCCGCTGACGGTCTGGAACCAGGGCGGGGAGTTGCTGAACGCCTCCCAGCGGGTGACCTTCTTCTTGACGCGGTCCACCCACCAGCGCTGGCCCGGGTCGGCGGACCAGTCCCAGTGGTCGGGGTTGCCGGGGTTCCACCAGTCGGTGTCCTCCCTGGTGGTGCCCTCGGGGGCCTTCCAGAAGCCGTCCATCGTCGCGCCGGTCTTCATGTAGTCCTTGCGGACGTCCGGGGCGTTGCCGCCGCCGATGTTGTAGCGCGCGATGTTGAGGCGGAGGCCGTCCTCACCGAAGAGCATGTCGGCGAGCTTCTGCCGGATGGGTTCCGGGTAGCGGCCGGTGATGTTGGCGAACCAGACGAGGCTCGTCCCCCACCCTTCGAACTCCTGCTGCCGGTAGGACGGGTCGATCCGTACCGTGACCGCGCTGCCGGGCGGTTCGGCGGCAGCGGCAGGAGGTGCGGTCACGAGTCCCGCACCGAGTACCAGGGGGACGCCGGCCGCCAGTGCCCGGGCGAGGCGATGTCTGCTGGACATGAATTCCCTTCGAGAGCGAACAGAACCGCGCAGAACCAATCGAGTTTCCCGAATGTTTTAGGACGGCAATCAACACGTCAAGAGGTTCGGCGAGTTGGGAACCGATGCACACCTCTTGACGCGCTCCGCCTCGCCAGCCCAATAATGATCGCCCACATGGTGTCCACATATCTAAACGACGTTCTCTGTTGTGTACGCGAGCGAACGCGGGAGGCGTAGTGAACGCGGCAGGCGCAGTGACCGGTTCAGGCTTATCCCGCAGTCGTCCGATCGTCGCGTCCCTCGCCGTCCTGCTCGCCGCCTCCGGCTGCTCGGTGGCCGGCGCCGACCCCATCGGAGGCGGCCCGGACACCCTGCGCATCGTCCTGCCCGAGGAACCGCCGACGCTCGAACCCTGCGACGCCTCGCTGACCGCGACGGGCCGGGTGACTCGGGCCAACATCACCGAGGCGCTCACCGAGCGCGAACCGTCCACCGGACGCCTGGAACCCGCCCTCGCCACCAAGTGGACCCGCGATTCGGCCACTTCGTGGACCTTCACCCTCCGCAGGGGTGTCACCTTCCACGACGGCTCACCGTTCACAGCGGCAGCGGCCGCGTTCTCCGTGAAACGCGCCACGGACTCGGGGATCGACTGCAACGTCGACGGCTACATCTTCGCCGACAGCGAGCTCACCGCCACGCCCCTCGACGACACCACGCTCCGGGTCACCACGGCGAAGCCCGACCCGATCCTGCCGCTGCGCCTGTCCTTCGTCGAGATCGTGCCGCCGAGCACCGACCCCGACTCCCGGGTGCGCGAGCCGGTGGGCACGGGGCCTTACCGGATCGACGAGTGGAACCAGGGCCGCTATCTACGGCTGAAGCGCTTCCCCGGCTACTGGGGCAAGACCCCCGACTTCGCCGCCGCCGCGTATGTCTGGCGCGCCGAGGGCAGTGTGCGCGCGGCGATGGTGACGAACAACGAGGCGGATGTGGCGATCGGCCTCGCGCCGGAGGACGGGGCGGGTGACCGGGCCGTCGAGTTCGCCACCAACGAGGTCTCCTACCTGCGGATGGACGCCACCGAGCCGCCCTTGAACGACATCCGCATCCGGCAGGCCGTCAACTACGCCATCGACCGGGAGGGTCTGGTCACGGCGGTCTTCGCCGGCCGGCCCACCGGTCAGCTCGTGGCGAAGGGCGTCACCGGCCACAACCCGCGCCTGCGGCCGTGGCCCTACGACCCGGAACGTGCCCGCAAGCTCGTCGCCGAGGCCCGCGCCGACGGAGTCCGCACCGACACCACCCTCACCATCATCGGCCGCAACGGCATCTACCCGAAGGCCGCCGAGGCCATGGAAGTCGTCCAGGACGGCCTGATCAAGGCCGGGTTGAAGGTCAGGATCAAGATGCTCGACGTCAACGCCTGGCTGGAGTACCTGCTGCGTCCCTTCCCCGCCGGCGACACCGGCCCCACCCTCCTCCAGGCGCAGCACGGCAACCAGGCGGGGGACGCCGCGTTCACGATGGGGCAGATCTACGGCAGCAAGGGCGCCCAGAGCAGCTACGGCACCGCCGCGCTCGACACGCTCATCGAACAGGCCGAACTCGCCTCGGGCGGGAAACGGCAGCAGGCGTTCGCGGACGCGTTCGCCCACCAGAACGACAAGGTCGTACGGGACGCCGTCATGGCCAACATGACCGGCCTGCTGGCCCTCTCCCCCAAGGTCAGCTACCGGCCCGATCCGGCCACCAACGACGAGATGCGGCTCGCCGACATGCGGCGCGCGGACTGAGGGAGGACATCACGTGCTGACCCTGCTGCGCCGCCGCGCGGTCTCCAGCGTCGTCCCACTGCTCGTGGTGGTTCTCGGCGTGTTCTTCCTGGCCCGCCTCACCGGCGACCCCGCCAACCTGTACCTGCCGCTGAGCGCGACGCCCGAGATGCGGGCCGAGTTCGCCGCCCGCAACGGCCTGGACGACCCGCTGATCAGCCAGTTCGGCGACTACCTCGGCCAGGTCGCCCACCTCGACTTCGGCGAGTCGCTGCGCACCGCCCAGCCGGCCGGCGAGGCGGTCCTGCGGGCCTTCCCCGCCACCCTCCAACTCGCCGGCTGGACGATGCTGCTGGCCATCGTGGGCGCCGTGGTCATCGGCAGCCTGGCGGCCTACCGTCCGAACTCGGCGACCGACCGGATCGCGAGCTTCCTGTCCTCCACGGCGGCCAGCGTCCCCGACTTCTGGATCGCCATCATGGGCGTGCTGGTCTTCGCGGTCACCCTGGGCTGGCTGCCCACCTCCGGCACGAGCGGCGCCGCGGCGTGGGTGCTGCCCGTGGTCACGCTGCTGATCCGCCCGTTCGGCGTCCTGGTCCAGGTGGTGCGGGGCGCCATGGTCTCCGCGCTGTCCGCCCCGTACGTGAAGGTGGCCCGTGCCAAGGGGGCGTCCGAGCCCCGGGTGGTCTTCGGGCACGCCCTGCGCAACGCGGCCGCACCGGCGCTGACCGTCGCGGGCGATCTGGCCGTGGGGCTGGTCAACGGGGCCGTCGTCGTCGAGACGATCTTCGGCTGGCCCGGCATCGGCAAGCTCATGATCGACTCGGTGCTCCAGCGCGACTTCGCGGTGCTTCAGGCGGCCGTACTCCTGACCGCTCTGGCGATCTTCGCCCTCAACATCCTGGTGGACCTCTGCCACGCGCTGGTCGACCCTCGGGCACGGCAGCGGGCGGCGGCATGAGCCAAGGACGGGACATGCTTCAGAAAGCCACATCCGAGACGGGCGATACGCCCGTACGCCGCCGGTGGTTCACCCTGCTGCTCCGGGACCGGTTCGCCTGCGCGGCGACCCTCGTCCTCCTCCTGGTCGCCGTGTGCGCCGTCCTGGGACCGCTGCTGGCCGGGGAGCTGGCGACCGGTCAGAACCTGCGGGCCCCGGGCCGGCCTCCCTTCAGCCTCGACCACGGCTGGGCCTTCGTCCTCGGCAGCGACTCCCTCGGCCGGCCCGTCGCCGCGCGGCTGCTGACCGCGGCCGGGACGACACTGGCCGTGGCGGTGCCGGCCGTGCTGTGCTCACTGGTGATCGGCTCGGTGTGGGGCATGTGGGCCGGGTATCACGGCGGTTGGCGCGAGAACGTGTCGCTGCGGGTGGCCGACGTGATCCTCAGCTTCCCCTCCCTGCTGCTGGCCGTGGTGGTGCTGTACGTGTTCTCGCCGAGTGCGGCGAGCATCGTGCTGGTGCTGGCCGTCGCCCGGATCCCCGTGTATCTGCGCACGGCCCGGGCCGAGGCGGCGGAGCTGCGCAGCCGGCTGTTCGTGGACGCGGCCCGTACGTTCGGCACGGGCAGCTGGGCGACCATCCGCCGGCATGTCGCGCCGAGTGTCCTGCCGACGCTGCTCACCGTCGCCGCGCTCGACTTCTGCTTCGTGATGCTGGCCGAGTCGTCGCTGAGCTTCCTGGGCATCGGCATCCAGCCGCCGGACGTCAGCTGGGGGTTGATGGTGGCCCAGGGGCGGCAGGAGTTGCAGAGTTCGTGGTGGATCGCACTTTTCCCGGGGCTCGCGATCGTCCTCACGACCGTCTCGGCGACCGTGCTCGCCTCCTGGGCCCGGATGACGACGGACCCGGGGCAGCGGTGGCGGGAGGGCGTACGGCGGAGTGGGCGGCGTGCCCGGTGGTCGCGCGCGGCTAACGCGGGCCCGGCAACTCGTGGCCCTGCCGTCGCCGCACCGGACACGACCGCCGCTCCCGTCGGCAGCCGTCCCGCCGGCACCGAACGGTCCACGGCGGCCGACGTCCTGGTCGTTGACGGCCTGTCCGTCGACGTCCACACCCCGGCCGGACCCGTCCACGTCGTCCGCCGCGTCGGCTTCTCCGTGCGGTCGGGAGAGACGCTGGCGCTGCTGGGCGAGTCGGGCTGCGGCAAGAGCATGACCGCGCACGCCGTCGCCGGCCTGCTCGACCCGGTCGCGCAGGTGGTGGGCGGGCAGGTGCGCCTCGACGGCGAGGACCTGCTCGGGCTCGGGGCACGGGCCCGACGCCGGCTGGCCGGCCCCGGTGTGGCCATGGTCTTCCAGGACGCGCTGAGCGCGCTCAACCCCGTCCTCACGGTCGGCACCCAGCTCGCCGAACCGTTCCGCATCCACGAGGGCGCGTCCCGGCGCGCGGCCAAGGCCAGGGCGGTGGAACTGATGGAACGCGTGGGCATCCCCGAGGCCCGGTCCCGGGCGGACGCCTATCCGCACCAGTTCTCGGGAGGGATGCGTCAGCGCCTGCTGATCGCGACGGCGGTCGCCCTGCGGCCGAAGGTCCTGATCGCCGACGAGCCCACGACGGCACTGGACGTCACCGTGCAGGCGCAGATCATGGACCTCCTCGGCGAGTTGCGCGGCGAACAGCGGACGGCTCTCGTCCTCATCACGCACGACCTCGGGCTCGCCGCCGAACACGCGGACCGGGTCGCCGTCATGTACGCGGGGACGGTGGTGGAGACCGGGCCGGTCACCGAGGTGTTCGGCAAGCCCCACCACCCTTACACACAGGGCCTGTTGGCGTCAGTACCGGCCGAGCAGCACCGGGGCTCACGCCTGAGTTCCATCCCGGGGAGCCCGCCGGACCCGGGTGCGGTGCCGGCCGGCTGTGCCTTCCGTACGCGCTGTCCCATGGCCCGGGAGCGTTGTGCCACCCACCGTCCGGCGCTGACCGGTACCGGGGCCGGCCGGGCGGCCGCCTGCCACTTCGGGAAGGAACTGGCCGATGCCTGAGCACGGGGCACTGCTGGAGGCCACCGGTCTGGCCAAGAGCTTCGCGGTCCGGCGGACCGTGCGAGGCGGGACCCGGCTGCGGGCACTGGACGGGGTGGACCTGACCCTGGGGCGCGGGGAGACCCTCGGTCTCGTCGGCGAATCCGGGTGCGGCAAGTCCACGCTGGCCAGGGTCCTCCTGCGGCTGGAGCGGCCGGACGCGGGCACCGTGCGGTACGAGGGAGTCGATCCATTCGCCTTGTCGGGTGCGGAACTGCTCGCCTGGCGCCGAAAGGTGCAGATGGTCTTCCAGGACCCGTTCGGTTCGCTCAACCCCCGTCTGTGCGCGGCGGATCTGATCGGCGAGCCCTGGCTGACCCACCGCGGTCTCGTACCCGCGTCGAAGCGGGCGGCCAGGGTGGCCGAGCTGCTGGAGATGGTCGGCCTGCGCCCGTCGGACGCGAGCCGTCATCCCCACGAGTTCTCCGGGGGACAGCGGCAGCGCATCGGCATCGCCCGCGCCCTCGCGCTGGAGCCGGAGGTCATCGTCTGCGACGAACCCGTCTCCGCGCTGGACCTGTCGGTGCAGGCGCAGGTGCTCAACCTCCTGTGCGACCTGCGCGACGAGCTGGGGCTGTCGTACGTGTTCATCTCGCACGACCTGTCCGTGGTGCGGCACCTCGCCGACCGGGTCGCCGTGATGTACCTCGGCAAGATCGTCGAGACGGGCCCGACGGAGGAGGTCTACGAGCGGCCGCGCCACCCGTACACGGAGGCGCTGCTGTCGGCGGCCCCCTCCCCCGCGGCCGGTGGCGGACGCGAACGGCAGCGCATCGTGCTCACCGGGGAGATCCCCTCACCGGCCGACCCTCCGTCCGGATGCCGGTTCCGGACCCGGTGCCGGCGGGCGCGGGACCTGTGCGCCGAGGAGCTCCCCGCGCCTCCGCCCCCGGGGCCCGTCCACGGGGCGGCATGCCACTTCCCTCTGGAGGAGACACCGCCGGTGACTGTCTGACGGGACAGCCGTAATTCGTTTGACCGGGCCTCTGGTCAACGCTGCACTGTGGCGGGACATCACGAGTCGTGGTGCCGGTATCCCGAGGAGGCAGCGGCAGCAATGGAGATCCGTTCCACGACCGACAAGGATGTCGACGTCTTCGTCGACACGGTCCATGCCGCGTTCGGCCGCTTCCCGGAAACTCCGGTCGAGGGCGGCGGGCTCTGGTGGTCGGCGCTCGAAATGGACCGCTGCCTGCTCGCCCTGACGGCGGACGGGCGGCCCGTCGGCACCGCCGCCGCGCACCTTTTCGAACTCACACTGCCCGGTGAGGCCATCGTCCCGGCCTCAGGGGTGACCGCCGTCGGCGTCCTGCCCTCCCACCGGCGCCGAGGGGTGCTCAGCACGATGATGCGGCACCAGCTCACCGAGTTGCGGGCCCGAGGAGAATTCCTCTCCGTGCTGCTGGCCTCCGAGGCACCGATCTACGGCCGGTTCGGCTACGGACCGGCGACCTATACGCAGCGGCTGACGGTGCCGCGCCACCGGGCCGCCCTCGCCGATCCCCGGGTCCGCACCGTGGCGGGCGCCCCAGCGGCCGGCGGCTCGGACGACGAGTCGGTCGAGGTACTGCGGCGTGCCGAGTGCGGCGAGATCCTGGAAGAGGTGTACGACCGGTATCGCCGCGCCCAGCCCGGCGCGCTGTCCCGGCCGCACCGCTGGTGGGCCCTGCGCGCGGGGCAGCCCCCGATCTCGCCGGCGCCGCGCTACGTCGCCGTCCACCGGGACGCCGACGGCGTCCCGGACGGGTACGCCAGCTACTCGATCGACGACACCAACACCTTGACGGTCGACGAGACCATCGCCACCGACGACGCCGTCTTCACGGCCCTGGCCCGGTTCGTACTCGGACACGACCTGGTCACTCAGGTCGTGTTCAAGCACGTCCCGCCCGAGCACCCGCTGCGCTGGCGGCTCGCGGACTTCCGCGCCGGCCAGGTGAGCGACGACATGGACTGGCTCTGGGTGCGGCTCCTTGACATCCCGCAGGCGCTGACCGCACGTGGCTGGTTCACGGACGGCGAACTCGTCCTCGACGTCGACGACCCGTTCCTCGGCGAACACGGCCGCTACCTGCTGACCGTCCGGGAAGGCAAGGCCGACTGCCTCCCGACGGACCGGGAGCCCGACCTGTCCCTGGACGTGCGCGACCTGGGCTCGATCTACCTCGGCGGCACCGCCCCGAGCACGCTCGTACGTGCCGGACACGTCCTGGCCCACCGCCCGGACGCGGCCACCCTCGCCGACGCCCTCTTCCGCGCCGACCGTCCCCCGCACTGCCTGCACTGGTTCTGACCGCAGCGGCCGGGCTGGAACAGGGTGGGGTGGATCGTCGTGTACGGCGTCGTCCTTCAGTGGCAGCACCCGTCGGCCGACTGAGCCTGAGCACCGGGCGGCGCGGTTTCCAGGCGGCAGAAGCACGACGCCTGGATCGGGACGTCGGCCAGCGCGGTCGCCATCTTGAGCTGCTGGGCCACCAGGGCCGCTTCGGCGGTCTTGCCCGTCCGGAGCAGGCACTCGTGGAAGCCGTGCAGGGACCAGACATTGCCGGGGTGCTGGAGGGGGCGGGGCAGGGTGTCGTCGAGGCCGAGGTCCGCGCGGTAGACCGCCTCGGCCTCCGCCACCCGGCCCTGTTCCAGCAGCAGGGCGCCGTAGGCGTGGCGGGTGGGCTGCATCCAGCCCCAGGGCTCGTCGTAGGGGAGGCCGTCGTCCAGTTCGATGGACCGCTCCAGGGCCGCGAAGGCGAGGTCGTGGTTGCCCCTGCGGTATTCGAGCTCTCCGTCCAGCATGGCCGCCGCGACGGCGAGGATGTCGCGGCAGGTGTTGTTGAACAGCGTCCGCGTCTCGGGCACCCGGCCCACCGCCGCGCGGAACAGCTCGCGTTCGGCCTCCGCCCGGGCGGTTTCGCCGGTGGCGGAGAGGGCGACGCCGCGAGCGTAGTGGCGCATGGCGGTGGTCACCGCGTAGAGCTCCGGGTCGGCGGGAGCGGGCAGGCCGAGGATGTCGTCCCAGCGGCCGAAGCGGATCAGTACGTGGACGCGCATGGCGAGGAAGCCCTCCAGCCAGTCGGCCATCGGGGGGCTCTGCACGCGCAGCAGGTCTTCGGGGATGGCGGCTTCCAGCTGGGCGGCGGTGTCGAGGGCGACCTGTGCCTGGCCGAGGAACATGGCCCCGTAGATCTTGAAGTGGTAGTTGTGCGCCCGGTAGAGGGTGTAGAAGTTCATCGCGCCGACCCGCCGGTGGAACTTCTCGTCGGCGGCGATCGCGTCGCTGTTGGCCGCGACGACCCGGCGGTAGTCGCCGCACAGGACGTCGAGGTGCGAGGGCATGTGGTGCAGGTGCCCGGCGTCGGGCACGATGCCGCGCAGCCGGTCGGCGACGGTGAGAGCCTGTTCCGGTGCCGGGGACATCTCCATCAGGTGGATGTAGAGGTGCAGGACGCCAGGGTGCCGCGTACCGGCATCGGTCCCGAGCGCGCCGTCCAGCACGGCTTTTGCCTCCAGGGTCCGTGCGCCCTCGGCGGGCTGCCCGGTCACCAGGTCCCACAACTGCCAGGGGGTGAGGTTCATCAGGGCGTCGGCGTACAGGGTGGCGATGTCCGGGTCGTCGGGCGCCAGTTCGTACACCGCGCGCATGGCGTCCGCGTACGGCTCGTTCCACACGGAGCAGTCCTCGACGGCCTCCGGCTGCGGGTAGCGGGCCCGCAGCGCGCCGATGAGGGCCTGTTCCACCCGTGTGGCGTGCACGGCTTTGACGTGGGCCCTTTCGACCGCGTCATGCGTTCGTTCGACGGTCCGCACCAGCTCGTCGTCGTCGAAGAACTCCCAGGGCTTGTTGTAGTTCGGGCCGAGCGCGTAGGCGATGCCCCAGTACGCCATGGCACACTCCGGGTCCGCCGCGGCGGCCTTTTCGAAGCAGGCGACGGCTTCCTCGTGATGGAAGGCGTACGTCCACACCAGGCCTCGGTCGAACCAGAGTTGGGCTTCGGCGGAGGAGGTGGTGACGGGACGGCTGTGCGGGCCGAGGTCGTAGTAGTCGCCCATGGGTCTCTCCTGGAAAAGCGGCCTGGAGCCGCGAGAATATGCGTGCACGGCCCCGACGATCCGCCCGACGCGCACTCCGCCACCGATCCAGGTGGTTTCCCCGGGCCCGGTCAGACGCTGGTCAGGACCTGCGGTGCGAGGATCTTGATCTGGGTGTTGGTCCAGCGGAGCTGCCGGAGCGTCTGCGGGTGGCAGTCGGTGACCAGGGCCAGCAGCCGCTCGTCCCGGGTGGCCTGCGCCGCCTGGGCGAGCATCTCCCAGTGCAGGGAGTTGCGCGCGGCCGCCAGGTGCAGGTCGCGCAGGTCGTGAAGGAGGAGCAGGCCGGTCGCGGGGCGCCGGCCGAGTGCTTCCGACGCCTTCTCCCGGAGCGCGGCGAGCGCCCCGGGCGACGGGTTGCCGCGCGGTCCCGACAGGTCGAGGCCGTGGTCGCGGCCCGCGTCCGCGAGGCGGGCGGCGTGCTCGCGTGACCAGCGGGCGACGTCGAGGGCGACATGGTGGAACTCGTGGTCGGTGTGGTGCCGTGCGGCGGCGGCCAGCAGGTCCTGCTCCAGGTCGCGTTCGCCGTCGTGGAGGAGGCGGAGGGTGGATTCGATGCCGGTCATGTGCTGCTCCCCGCCGTCTCGGTCCGGGCGCCGGTGTCGATCGCGCGCCGTGCGACGAGAGTGACACGGGCCGCGCCGGTCTTGAACAGTGGCTGTTTGGAGACCGGGTCCCAGTCGGTGACGGTGGTCTCGTTCGCGGCGCGGCCCGGGCCGTCGCCGGGCGGGCGGTGGCCGGCCGGGGTGTCCCAGTAGCCGTAGTGGAAGGGCAGGAACACCATGCCGTCGCGGATCGCGGTGGTGCGCAGCCGGGCCCGTACCGCTCCGCGTGGGGTCGTGACCTGTACCAGGTCGCCGTCTGCGAGCCCCTGGGCCGACGCCTCGGCGGGCGAGATCTCGGCCCAGACGTCCGGCGCGGCGGCGTTCAGCTCGGGTGCGCGGGCGGTCTTGGTCCGGGTGTGGAAGTGGTACACGGTCCGGCCGGTGATCAGCTGGAGGGGGTAGTCGGCGGAGGTGTCCTCGTGGGGCGGCACGTACTCGGCGGCCTTGATGACCGCCTTGCCGTCCGGGTTGAGGGACCGGTACTCCACGGGCTCCACGCTCGCCCCGGTGACCATGTCCCTGCCGTAGCTCTCGCAGGTGTCGGGGTGGGCGTAGGCGATGCCGTCGGTGTAGAGGCGCGCGGTGCCGTCGGGGGCCTGTTCGGTGCAGGGCCACTGGATGCCGCTGCCCCCGCGCAGCCGGTCGTAGCTCAGGCCCGTGTAGTCGCAGGGGCGGCCGGCGCTGCACCGCTGCCAGGCCGCGAACGCCGACTCGGGGTCGTGCCAGGTGATCAGCGGTCCGTCGTCCTTGTCGCGGAAGTCCATGCGGGCGGCGAAGTCGAGGAAGATGTCCAGGTCGGCCCTGGCCTCGCCGGGTGGTTCGACGGCCTTCTCCGACAGGTGCACGGTGCGGTCGGCGTTGGTGAGGGTGCCGGTCTTCTCGCCCCAGGTCGCCGCGGGCAGCACCACGTCGGCGAGCTGCGCGGTCTCGGTGAGGAACAGATCCTGCGCGACCACGAACAGCCGTTCCTGGGCGAGGATCGACCGGATGCGGGACAGCTCGGGCAGGGACACGGCCGGGTTGGTGCCGGTGATCCACAGCATCCGGACCGAGCCCTGCTCGGCGTACCGGAAGATCTGCATCGCGTGCGTGGGCGGCGCGTAGTGCGGGATCGTCTCGGGGTTCACGTTCCACACGGCGGCCAGTTCGGCCACGTGCAGGTCGTTCTGCCAGTTGCGGAAGCCCGGCAGGTCGCCGTCCGCGCCGCATTCGCGGGTGTTCTCGGCGCTGGGCTGCCCGTTCATCTGGAGCAGTCCGCGGCCGGGGCTGCCCAGCATGCCGCGGATCAGGTGCAGGTTGTTGACCTGGACGGCGGCCGCGGTGGCCTGGTGGGACTGGTAGACGCCCTGGAGGACCGTGGACAGCAGCCGCTCGGCGGTGCCGAGGATCTCCGCGGCCCGCTCGATCTGCGCGGCCGGCACGTCACAGATCCCGGCCGCCCACCTGGGGGTGCACTCCTCGACCACGGCCTCGAGCTCCTCGAAGCCGACGGTGTGCGCGTCGACGTAGGCCCGGTCGACGCGGCCGGTACGGATGATCTCGTGCAGCAGCGCGTTGAGGAGGGCGACGTTCGTGCCGGCTCGCGGGGCCACGTGGACGTCGGCGCGCCGGGCGACCTGCGTGTACCGCGGGTCCACGCACACGAGGCGGGGCGGGTCGCTCCCCTCCAGGCGGTCCAGGAGCCGCATCCACAGGACGGTCTGCGTCTCCGCCATGTTGTGCCCGAACAGGGCGACGGTGTCGGCGTGGTCGATGTCCTCGTAGGAGCCGGGCTGCCCGTCGCAGCCGAAGGTCTCCTTGAGCGCCTCGGCGGCGGTCGCCGTGCACAGCCGGGTGTTGCCGTCCAGGTGGTTGGTGCCGATGCCGGCGCGGGCGAGGACGGCCAGGGTGTAGTACTCCTCCAGGAACAGCTGCCCGGTCGTGTAGAAGCCGATCGAGCCCGGTCCCTCGTGGTCCAGGAGGTGCCGGGTCCGGGCGGTGATCCGGTTCATGGCGGTGTCCCAGTCGGACTCCACCAGCCGGCCGTTCTCACGGACCAGGGGCCTGGTGAGCCGGTCCGGAGAGGCGTTTGCCTGCCAGCCGTAGAGGTCCTTGGGGCCCAGGCGCCCACGGTTCACCCGGTCCTCGGCCCGGCCCCGCACTCCCACGATGCGGCCCTCGCGCACCGCGATGTCCATCGCGTCGCCGTTGGAGTGCAGCAGCGAGGCGGACTGCACCCACCGCTCCACGTCCTGCTCTGCGATCCCGGCCCGCAGGTGCGTGTCCGTCCGGGACGGCCAGGGCGCGCCGGGGGCGTAGGGGGTGCGCGCACCCCAGGGATCCGCGATCCGGTCGGCCGAGGTGTCCATGGTCCCACCTCCCACAGGAGAACGTCCCGTGGCGGGTACCCCGCCGGTGGCCTCAGAAGTCCGGTGACGCTGAGTGCACAAGCTGGCCACAGAGGGCACACGCCGTCGCGGGAGGCGATCATCCGGTCGTTCGATCGTGGGCACCTTCGCCACTGGGCTGGCAGCGGCCAACTCCCCCTCCCTAGGATGTACTTCCTGTCCAGCCAGTCCGTTGGCGCGGCACCACGCAGGGGGAACGATGCACTCCGAGAAGCAGTTGTCCACCGAGATCGACGCGAACGTGCCGACGGCAGCGCGCATGTACGACTACTACCTGGGCGGCAAGGACAACTACGCGGCCGACCGTGCCGCGTGCGAGGAGCTCGACAAGGTCGTGCCCAGCACGCGCCGCCTGGCCCTGAACAACCGGCGCTTCCTCCAGCGTGTCGTGCGGACCCTGTCCGAGGAGCACGGCATCCGGCAGTACCTCGACCACGGATCCGGCCTGCCGACGCAGGACAACGTGCACCAGGTCGCCCAGCGCATCGACCCCACGACCCACGTGGTGTACGTGGACAACGACCCGATGGTGCTGGTCCACGGCCGTGCGCTGCTGGAGCAGGACGAGCGCACGAGCGTCATCCACGCGGACATGCGCGAGACCGACCTGATCTTCGACCACCCCGACACCATTCGGCTGATCGACTTCTCCGAGCCGGTGTGCGTGCTGTTCAACTCGGTGTTCCACTGCATCCCGGACAGTGACACCGACGGGCCGCTCGCGGTGGCCCGCCGCGTGCGGGAGCGGCTCGCGCCCGGCAGCTTCATGGTGATGTGCCAGCTGGTCAGCGAGGACCCCGAGGTCCGCGCCTTCGTCACGGACTTCATGGACCAGGCGACCCAGGGGCACTGGGGCCGCGTGCGCGAGGAGAAGGACGTCGCCGCGTACTTCGAGGGCCTGGAGATCCTGGAGCCGGGGCTGGTGGAGGTGTCCACGTGGCGCCCGGACACCGAGGTGGCGCCCCGCCAGCTCACGCACGAGTGGATCGAGTTCGGCGGTGTGGGGCGGATTCCCCTGGAGAAGTGACGCTTGTTCCGGTGGAGAAGCGACACCGGTGAAGTGACGCGGGTGCCTCGCGCGGGACGCGCCTCGTCCCGCGCGGGGCACTCACGCGTCAGGCGTAGCGCTGCTCCATCGTCGTGCGCAGCAGTTCCAGGGAGTCACGGGGCTTGAGCGCCTCGTCCGCGAGGCGGTCCAGCGCGATCCGGTACTCCTCCGTCTCGTCGAGGTCCTCCAGGAAGTTCGCGCTCTTGATGTGCTCCAGGTAGACCACGTCGGGCAGGTCGAGGCCACCGAAGCGCAGGTACGTGACCGGGATGGCGGGTGCCGAGGCGTTCGTGACGTTCAGCGGGACGATCTGCAAGGTCACGTTGGGGCGTTCGGCCATCTCCACGAGGTGTGCGAGCTGCTCCCGCATCACCTCGGTGCTGCCCAGGACGCGCAGCAGCACGGACTCGTCGATGACCGCCCACAGCTGCGGTGCGTCCGGCCGGAGCAGCAACCGTGCCCGGTGCCGGCGGAGTTCGACGCGCCGCTCCACCTCACCGGACGGCGCGTTCGGCAGGCCCCGCTCCACCACGGCCCTGGTGTAGGCGGGTGTCTGCAACAGGCCGGGCACGTACTGGATCTCGAAGGTGCGGATCGTGGCGGCGGCCTCCTGGAGTCCGACCAGCCGGTCGAACCACTCGGGCATCAGCCGCTTGTCGTACCGCTGCCACCAGCCCGGCTCGCCGGCGCGCTGCAACAGCTTGAGCAGCACCGAGGCCTCGTAGTCGTCGGTGCCGTACAGACGGAGCAGCGCGCGGACGTCGTTCTCCGTCGGCGGGCGGCGGCCCTTGCCGGACTCGATGCGGGACAGCTTCGCGGCACTGAAGCCGACAGCGCGGGCCGCCTGGTCCTGGGCGAGCCCGGCGTCCTCACGGAAGCCCGCCAGCTGCACACCGACCAGCATCTTCAGCAGAGTCGGCGCCGGCTCGGGCCTGTCCAGATAGGGTTCCAGACGGGAGATGCGATGCGACGCGGCGGACATCCTGACTCCCAGCAGACCGGCACAAGGGCGATTTACACTATCGCACCCCGCCGGGCGTGCTCGCATCCCCCGGAGCAGCCCCATGGAAGTGGTGAGTTGAGCTCCACTTCACCCCGCGGGCTTCACAGCAGGTGGTCGAACTCGCCGTCCTTCGCCCCGGCCAGGAACGCCGCCACTTCCGAAGCCGTGTAGACGAGTGCGGGCCCGTCGGGGTCACGGGAGTTGCGCATCGCGATGCCGCCGTCGACGAGAGGGGCGACTTCGACGCAGTTGCCCTCGGCGTTGCTGTGCCGGCTCTTGATCCAGCAGGCGTCCAACGAGCTTGCCTGCACTCCGTTCTGCACTGGTGGCACCGCGGTCTCCTTGCTGTTCTCGTTCACGTCCCGGCTTGCGTACCCAACACGGCTTGATTCTCACGCAATTTCGCGTGCAATTGCACGCGAGCGCCGTCAGCGTGGATAATAGCCGCGGCGTCAACCCCTTTGTCGGCGCCGCGTTCTGACCTCGCATCGGGGAGATGCCGTGTCATCAGCTGCGCATCACGTGCTCCGGCCGCCCAGTGGTGGGGCTGCGGCGCACGCAGGCGCACCCGCCACGAGCACCGCATTCCCGCCCGGCTCGCGGACGCTGACGTCGCGCGAGGCGGCGCCGTACGGGACCCCGCCCCCGATGCCGGAGACGATGCCGCAGCCCCCCGGTGCCCTGTCCGCCTCGGCCGCACTGCTCGTCGAGTGCAGCAGGGAGGGCTTCGCGCGCGCCCGGTCCTTCACCCGCGACACGCTGCACGTCTGGTCGCTCGACCACCGCTGCGACGACACGACCCTCGTCATCACCGAGCTCGCCGCCAACGCCGCGACGCACGCGGCGCCGGGGACGGCGGGTACGACCGGTGCGCCGGGCGTTCCGGAGATCCGGCTCGGATTCCTCCTGGACCCCACGCACCTGCTGGTCACCGTCTCCGACCCGGACGACCACCCGCCCGTGTACGCCCCGGCCGGCTCCGCCCTGGAGGAGCACGGCAGGGGGCTGTGCATCGTCGACGCCCTGTCCGAGGAGTGGGGCTGGACCCCCTGCCCTCCGGCGGGCAAGACGGTCTGGGCCAGGTTGTCGACCCGTCCACCCATCTGACACGACTGCCGCGGAAAGGCCCCTCGCCATGCGCAGCGCTTCGACGGAACACCCGAGCAGCGAGCGCCCACAGCGCCCCGAAGCCCCGTCCGGGGTCGCCCGGACCACGCCGCTCACGGCCCTGGACCGCGTGCCCTGGGGCGACATCCAGGACTCCACCGGTTCGGCGGCGGCCATTCCCCTCCTGCTCAACGGCATCGCCTGGGGTGACGCGGACACCGCCCGCTCCGCACTCGACGACCTGCGGAAGCGCATCTGTCAGTTCGGCTTCGTCGTGGAGCAGGCGACGGCCGCCACGGTTCCCTTCCTGTGGGAGCTGGCGAAGCTGCCCCAGGTGACCTGCCGCGCCCAGATCATCCAGCTGCTCAAGAACATCGCCGACGCCCGGCAGTGGGAGAGCACCGCCGCCGTCTATCCGAAGCTGCTGAACCGCCGGGAGAACCCGGTGGTGTGGGAGCGCGCGGCGCGTCAGGCGGTCCGGGCCCGGCGCGGTGAGCTCGGCCGGCTGATGGCGGACGAGGACACGGAGATCGCCCGGGCCACGACCGAGCTCGCCCGTTCCCTGGGCGCCTGACGGTATGCGGGTACCGGGCGCCGGGAGTCGTGACGCCCCGAAGCCGGTTACATCTCACAATCTCTCACAACCGCGCCGTCTCGCCGCCGTGGAAGCCGTCCCACACCGCAGCCGCCGAACGCAGATCCTCGACATCCGGGTGGACGTACTTCCTCTTCGTGAAGCCCGCATTCGTGTGTCCGGCCCACGTCGCCAGGATGTGATCCAGCACCCCTTGTTCGCGAGGTAGGTCAGGCACGAGTGCCGGGCCTCGTACAGACGCACCTTGCGTGGACCCAGGTCGGCCATTAACCGGTAGGCGTGCTGCTCACGCAACTGCCGGGTATTGACCGGCACGCGAGCTCGTCCACGACGACGAGACCGCTGTCCGTATAGGCCTCGCCAGCCGCCAACTCCTCGGCAGCCTGCCGGGCCTTGAACTTCCGCAGCGCTTCCCACACCCCCTGAGGAAGCGGCAGTGCGCGCTCACCAGCTTCCGTTTTGGCGTCCTTCTCCACCACGACCATGTTGGAGACCATCGTGCGAGTGATGGCCGTCTCAAGGGTGCCGAGCGTGAGGTCGACGTCAGTCCACCGCAAGCCGCAGACCTCGGCCGGCCGCAAACCCATCAGGCTCATCAGCAGCGGGGCGTGCAGCCGATCGTCCTGAATGCCCTTGATGAACAGCTGCACCTCAACCACGGTCCACGGCTTCTCACGCCGCCGCTCCCGCTTGTCCGCCTTACGGTCGACGAGGGAGACCCGCACGAACTTCGCGGGGTTCTCCGGGATCACCTTCCGCGTGACCGCCCCACGACACCCCGTCGTGACACCTGGCGGTGACGGCCGCCGCCCGCACCAGGCCCCGAGACAACGCCCCGCTCACCACCCTCGAGCGGGGCGCTCGTGCGTGCACCAGTCGTACGACACCGATCTCAGCTAAAGATCCTCGCCGGGGCAGCGATCAATCCGACTCCCGGCCCGGCGTCCGCTGGAACATTCGCGCCACCATCGGCCCCCAGCCGCAGATCACCATCAGCACTGACAAGAGCCCGTACCAAGGACTCAATTGCCACCCGAAGTAGAGGAAGAACACGGTCGCGGCGATGCACACCAAGAAGATTGCCGCCGTCACGACGATCATCAGCACCATCAACAGAACGACCCACATACGCGCCCCCGGTGGTGGTGTCACCCTGAGGACGCAGTCGCAGCGCGGCCGGTTCCAGCCTGCGATTGGGCTGGGTGAGCGACAGCCGAGGACCGCGTTCAGTCCTCCCACACGTCCGGCCCACCCCCACGCCACTCGATCAGCCCGGACCGGACCACGTCCGTGGGCCATCGGGAGCCACGGCGCCTCATCAGAAGATCAAACCATGCTGTGCGACAAGTGCCATGGTCGCTTCCATGTCCGCCTGTACACCATACGGACCGATCTTCCGTTCCAATTCTTCGGGGCTCACTTCGCCGTTCAGTTGATCAAACCAGCGGAACAGTTCCTCCAGCCCTCCTGGGCTGATCACCTCCAGCAACCGAGCAGGGGTGTCCCCTGCGTTCCAGAACGTGTGCCACTCGTCGCGCGGCTTGAAGACAAGGTCACCAGGCCCGGCGACAACCTCTTCGTCTCCGAATCTCGCACCGACCGATCCGTCGAGGACGAAACTGAACTCGTCCTCTTCGGTGTGCTTATGCACGGGTGCCGCAAGCACGCTCGGGGGCAGACGGTGCTCGACAAGCGTGAAGCGACCGCCCCAGTCGGGACTGTTGACCAGAAAACGGTCACCGCGCGCCCGCTCCGGCTGATAGAGCTCACCGTCCTCAGGACCCAGAATCCGACGCTCGACCATTGCACCCACTCCCTACTGAAAGGGGTCTTTGGGTTGATCTACTTCCACCATACGCACACGCCCGGATCGCGCCTTCCACGCATACGCGCCGGCCCCCGACTTCGGTAGGCGGGTAGATCACAACGGGCTGCGTGCCGGCCATGGCACCAGGCTGCGGTCCATCCCCGCTGCGGGCCCGCTCACCTGAGGCAGTCGGCGACCGCGATGGCCGCGCCGCCGGGGTGTTACACCGACAAAGGCACCGAGTGGATCTCGTCAGGCACGTTGCCGCCGGAGCGTTCGTGGAGTTGCTGGACCACTTCGGTTGACGCGGCCTCGGTGAGGCAGTAGACCGTGCCGGACTCCGGGTCCGCCCAGGCGTGCTCAAAGTGCGCGCCTACCTCTCTTTCAACCGCGAGGGCGGCCTGGCGGCCCTGCTGCAGTTGCTCAGCGGTGATGCCCTGCATTCCGTGGTGGACGTCCATGAATCGAGTCACGGGTCGGCCTCCTTCCCCGTCCGCTGGCCTGCTCCTTCTCTTCCATGGTGCGCCCCTACCGAGCGTGCGGGCCAGCTGTGACGGCCTTAAAACTCCTAACGAAATGATCTTCGAGGTGGTTGGATCGCTCTGAGGCTGCTGATCTGGGGGTGCGGGTGTCTCGGCCGAAGCCGTGGGAAGTCGACGACGAACTGTGGGCGGTGATCGCGCCGCTGCTGCCGAAGGTCGAGCGTCGGATCCGGCATCCGGGTCGCAAGCGGCATCCGGACCGGCTGGTGTTCCAGGGCATCCTGTTCGTCCTGCACACCGGGATCTCCTGGGAACACCTGCCGCAGGAACTTGGCTTCGGCTCAGGCATGACCTGCTGGCGCCGCCTGGCCGAGTGGACCGAGGCCGGCGTATGGCCCCGGTTGCACGAGGTCCTGCTCGCCGAACTCCGAGGCGCGACCTGATCACCGACGCCACGGGTATTCCGCTCGCCGCGACTCTGACCGGCGGCAACCGCAACGACGTCACCCAGCTGATCCCGCTCCTCCAGGCCGTACCGCCTGTGCGGGGCAAGCGCGGCCGGCCCCGGCGCCGCCCTGATGTGGTGCTGGCCGACCGCGGCTACGACCACGACAAGTACCGCCGCCTGGTCTGGGACCTCGGCGTGAAGCCGCAGATCGCCCGCCGCGGGACCGAGCACGGCTCCGGCCTGGGCACCCAACGCTGGGTCGTCGAGCGAGCGTTCGCCCACCTGCACTGGTTCCGCCGCCTGCGCATCCGCTGGGAGATACGCGATGACTTCCACGAAGCCTTCCTCAGCCTCGCTTGCAGCCTCATCTGCTGGCGACGGCTGAACAAGCTCCGGCCGCGTTAACGTTCGTTGTCCTGGGCGGCCCTGAAGCCGCGATCTTGGATCACCGGGAAGACTTGCTGTGTGGTGGTGATCCAGGCGTCGATGTCGGCATGGGACGACCTGATGGCGCTGATCAGCGCCTCGATCACGTCCAGCTTCGGCCTACCGACGTTCAGGCTGAGCTCGTCCATCGACACCTCTTGGTACGACATGACCAGCTGCCACCAGAACCGCATGAGGAAGCGGCATTCCTGCGGGTCACGGTCGTCTGCGAGGCGATCATGAACGACCCTCTGGACGCGCCGCCGCTGCTCATCGTCACGAAAGCCGTCGTTGAGGTCGGTCAGGGTCACGTCCGGACAGTAGCAACCGCGTTCGTTCACGACGCCTGAGTTAGCTCTCAAGTCCTCGCAGAGCATTCCGTTAGGGGTTCTTAGCCTCGTGCTGCTCGGGGCTATCGCGGAGGTACCTCATGCCCCCGAACCGTGTGGTCAGGCGCGATCTCGTTCGGCCTAGTTACTTCTCTGAACCAAGCCCATGCCCCCCGCCCCGGCATGGTAGCCGCAAGCCTCTACCCGGGACGGGTCCGCCCGTCTCGTCGATGTCCCGGAAGACGCCGGCGAGACGGGCTCCACGGGCCCCGCCCATCCGCCCCCCATAGTGGCGGATGGGCGGGGCCTCCCTCATGCTCCGAACGGCCGCCGTCTCACACACATCTCACACGCGAGGCGTGAGACGGCTGCCCGATGCCGCCAAACGGGTGGCGCTATCGGCAGACCCGGCACTCGTTGCCACACTTGCCGACCGCTAGAGTCGGCACATGGTCCGACTCTTGGGTCGATCCGGGACTCGATCGCCCCTGCGGCCCGGCACTGCGCCGGCCTCCCGGCAGCGGCGGGAGGCGGGCCCGTCGCGGTGGCAACCGGTGGCGGGGGTGCGGTCGGTGCTGGGCGGACGCAGTGTCGCCGGACAGGTGTTCCTGCTCGTCGTGGTGATCGTGCTGCTGCTGGTGGTGGCGGCCGTCGTGGCGCTGGTCCTGCAAGTGCGGCACGACACGACCCAGGAGGCCCGCAACCGTTCCCTCGCCGTCGCGGAGACCTTCGCCAACGCGCCGGGCACGGTCGAGGCACTGGACAGTCCCGACCCCACGGCGGTGCTCCAGCCACATGCCGAGGCCGCCCGTGAGGAGTCGAAGGTCGACTTCATCGTCGTCATGAACACCGACGGGATCCGCTACACGCATCCCAAGCCGGACCGCATCGGGAAGAAGTTCGTCGGGACGATCGCGCCGGCGCTGGCCGGAGAGGCGGTGACCGAGGAGGTCGAGGGCACCATCGGCCACCTCGTCCAGGCCGTGGTGCCGGTGAAGGACGCCGACGGGCAGGTCGTGGGGCTGGTGTCCGCGGGGGTGACGACCAAGAACATCGGCGGGACCGCCGACCGTCAGCTGCCGCTCGTGCTCTCCGCCGCCGCGGCGGCGCTCGTCCTGGCGACGGCGGGTGCCGCGCTGGTGAGCCGGCGGCTGCTGCGCCAGACGCACGGGCTCGGGCCGCACGAGATGACCCGGATGTACGAGCACCACGACGCCGTGCTGCACGCCGTCCGCGAAGGTGTGCTCATCGTCGACGACGGGGGCACCCTGCTGCTCGCCAACGACGAGGCGCACCGGCTGCTGGGACTGCCCGCCGACGCCGAGGGCCGGCACGTGCTCAGCCTGGGGCTCGACCCCGGCACCGCCGAGCTGCTGGCCTCCGGGCGCGTCGCCACGGACGAGGTGCATCTCGTCGGGGACCGGCTCCTCGCCGTGAACCAGCGCACCACGGACCGTGCGGGCGTCCCGCCCGGCAGTGTCGCCACGCTCCGCGACTCCACCGAGCTGCGTGCCCTGTCCGGCCGGGCCGAGACCGCACGGGAGCGGCTCAACATGCTGTACGACGCCGGGGTGGGCATCGGGACCAGCCTGGACGTGACCCGTACGGCCGAGGAGCTGACCGAGCTGGCCGTGCCCCGGTTCGCCGACTTCGCCACCGTGGACCTGTTCGACGCGGTGCTGGGCGGCGGGCAGCCGGACGCGGCGGCCACGCTCAGCCGTGCGGCGCTCAGCGGGATCCGCAAGGACGCCCCGCTCTATCCCGTCGGCGAGCGGATCAGGTTCGTCGAGTCCTCTCCGCAGGGCCGCAGCCTCGACACCGGCCGGCCCGTCCTGGAACCCCGGCTGAGCGAGGCCCCCGGCTGGCAGGCACAGGACCTCGAGCGCTCCGCGCAGATCGTGGAGTACGGCATCCACTCCCTGATCACCGTGCCGCTGCGGGCCGGCTCCCTGCTGCTCGGCGTGGTCAGCTTCTGGCGCTGCGAGAAGCCGGAGCCCTTCGACACGGACGAGCTGGCCCTGGCGGAGGAGCTGGTCGCGCGGGCCGCCGTCTCCATCGACAACGCGCGCCGCTACACCCGCGAGCACAGCATGGCGGTGACGCTCCAGCGCAGCCTGCTCCCCCGGAACCTGCCCGAGCAGGACGCCCTGGAGATCGCCTACCGCTATCTGCCCGCGCAGGCCGGGGTGGGCGGCGACTGGTTCGACGTGCTGCCGCTGTCGGGGGCCCGGGTCGCGCTCGTGGTCGGGGACGTCGTCGGGCACGGGCTGCACGCCGCGGCGACCATGGGGCGGCTGCGCACCGCCGTGCACAACTTCTCCGCCCTCGACCTCCCGCCCGACGAACTCATCGCCCTGCTGGACGAGCTGGTCGGCCGCATCGACCAGGACGAGACGGAGGAGGAGGGCAGCGCCCCGGTCACCGGCGCGACCTGTCTGTACGCCGTGTACGACCCGGTCTCCCGGCGCTGCACCGTCGCACGGGCCGGGCATCCCCCGCCGGCGCTCATCCGCCCCGACGGCAGTGTCGAGTTCCCCGACGTGCCCGCCGGTCCCCCGCTCGGTCTCGGCGGCCTGCCGTTCGAGACGGCGGAGCTGGAGCTGGCGGAGGGCAGCCGGCTCGTCCTCTACACCGACGGGCTGGTCGAGGACCGGGAGCGGGACATCGACGTCGGGCTGGACATGCTGCGCGAGGCGCTGGGCCGGGCCGGCCAGTCCCCGGAGGACACCTGCCGGACCGTCCTCGACTCGCAGCTCACCGCCCGCTCCAGCGACGACATCGCCCTGATCGTCGCGCGCACCCGGGCGCTCGCCCCCGACCAGGTGGCCGAGTGGCCGGTGCCGGCCGACCCGGCGGCCGTGGGCGAGGTGCGGGCGGCGGTGACCCGGCAACTGGCGGAGTGGGGACTGGACGAGCTGACGTTCACCACGGAGCTGATCCTGAGCGAGCTGGTCACCAACGCGCTCCGGTACGGCGGTGGCCCCATCCACGTCCGGGTGCTGCGCGACCGCAATCTGATCTGCGAGGTGTCCGACAGCAGCAGCACCTCGCCGCGTCTGCGGTACGCGACGATGACGGACGAGGGCGGGCGCGGGCTGTTCCTGGTCGCGCAGCTCGCCGAGCGCTGGGGGACGCGCTATCTGCCCGCCGGGAAGGTGATCTGGGCGGAGCAGCCGCTGCCGTGAGCGGTCATAAGGCCGCCTACGGCAAGTCATAAAGTTGGCTTATGAGCTCATAGACCGGACCCGCGTACCAACTTAGGCATGCCTCAGTTTAGGCTTCACGGCGAGATCACTTGTCGCCGCTCGAAGGGAACCTGACCATGCCCCGCCCCCTGCGGGTAGCCATCGTCGGATCCGGCCCCGCCGGGATCTACGCCGCCGACGCCCTGCTCAAGTCCCAGGTGGCCGCCGAACCCGGCGTGTCCATCGACATCTTCGAGCGCATGCCGGCGCCGTTCGGACTGATCCGTTACGGCGTTGCCCCCGACCACCCGCGGATCAAGGGCATCATCACCGCCCTGCACCAGGTGCTCGACAAGCCGCAGATCCGGCTCTTCGGCAACGTGGACTACGGCACCGACATCAGCCTGGACGACCTGCGTGCGTTCTACGACGGCGTGATCTTCGCCACCGGCGCGATGGCCGACCGGGCGCTGTCCCTCCCGGGCATCGACCTCGACGGCTCGTACGGCGCCGCGGACTTCGTGTCCTGGTACGACGGCCACCCGGACGTGCCGCGCACCTGGCCGCTGGAGGCGGAGAAGGTCGCCGTGCTCGGCGTCGGCAACGTGGCGCTCGACATCGCCCGTGTCCTGGCCAAGACGGCGGACGAGCTGCTCCCGACGGAGATCCCGCCGAACGTCTACGAGGGTCTGAAGGCCAACCGCGCCAAGGAGATCCACGTGTTCGGCCGCCGCGGCCCGGCGCAGGCGAAGTTCAGCCCGATGGAGCTGCGGGAGCTGGACCACTCCCCCAACATCGAGGTCATCGTCGACCCCGAGGACATCGACTACGACGAGGGCTCGATCGCGACCCGGCGCGGCAACAAGCAGGCCGACATGGTCGCCAAGACCTTGGAGAACTGGGCCATCCGCGACGTCGGCGACCGCCCCCACAAGCTCTTCCTGCACTTCTTCGAGTCGCCGGTGGAGGTCCTGGGCGAGGACGGCAAGGTCGTCGGCCTGCGCACCGAGCGCACGGAACTCGACGGCACCGGCAACGTCAAGGGCGCCGGCACGTTCAAGACCTGGGACGTCGGCGCGGTTTACCGTGCTGTCGGCTACCTGTCCGACAAACTCCCCAAGCTGCCCTGGGACCTCGACTCCGGCACCGTCCCCGACGAGGGCGGCCGGGTCATGCAGGAGAGCGGCGAGCACCTGCAGTCCACGTACGTCACCGGCTGGATCCGGCGCGGGCCGGTGGGCCTCATCGGCCACACCAAGGGCGACGCGAACGAGACGGTGGCCAACCTGCTGGACGACTACGCGAACGGCCGGCTGCACACTCCCGCCGCCCCCGGCCCCGAGGCCGTGGACGCGTTCCTCGCCGAGCGGAACGTCCGCTTCACCACCTGGGACGGCTGGTACCGGCTGGACGCCGCGGAGAAGGCGCTGGGCGAGCCGGAAGGACGCGAGCGCGTGAAGATCGTCGAGCGCGAGGACATGCTGCGGGCCAGCGGCGCCTGACCTCACACACACCCCGCGGGCGGGTCCGGTGGCAATGTCACCGGACCCGCCCTTATGCGTGCTTGAACCGTGTACGATCCGGATGCTTCACCGAACCATCACATTGCCTTCACTAGAGGGCCATGCAGGGGGGACGAACGTCCATGCGTATACGCCTTGTCGCGGCCACGGCCGTCGCTGCCGGAACACTGACCGCTCTGACGGCGGTTCCGGCCCAGGCCGCCGAGTACGACTCCGCGCTGAAGATCCGCGGTATCCAGTACGACGCTCCCGGAAGGGACTCCAACCGCTGCTCGACGGGGAACACCGACGAGGAGTACCTGACCATCAAGAACTACTCGCGGTCGACGACGGTGAACCTCAAGGGGTACGTCGTGAAGGACGCCGCGGGGAACAAGTTCACCTTCACCGCGAGCCACACCCTCCAGCCGGGTGACTACGTGAAGCTGCGCGGCGGCAACGGGACCGACTCCGACGCGAACAACGTCGTGTACCGCGACAACTGCAACTTCATGTGGAACAACGACAAGGACACGATCTACGTGTACAAGCCGTCCGGCAGCCGCGCCGACGTGCACTCGTACACCAAGAGCGGCTCCGACCCGGACGGCAACGGGTACATCACGTACCACGGCTGAGCCGTTTGCCGAATCGGCAACAGGCTTCGTGTGCGGCGCGGCGGGCGCTGCATGATCGATGGACCGAGCGCCCCTTTTCCGGAACGCGGGAGGATCCATGCCGCAGACGTCCGCCGTCGACCACACCCATCGCCTGGTGCCTGTACCGGTCGGCCGCCTTCACCTCGTCGAGCAGGGTGACGGGCCGCTGGTCCTGCTCCTGCACGGATTCCCCGAGTCCTGGTACGCGTGGCGCCACCAGCTGTCGGCTCTGGCCGCCGCGGGCTACCGCGCGGTGGCCGTCGACGTGCGCGGCTACGGGCGCTCGTCCCGGCCCGCTGAGGTGGACGCCTACCGGATGCTCGAGCTGGTGGCCGACAACGTGGCCGTCGTGGAGGCGCTGGGCGAGCGGTCCGCGGTCCTGGTCGGGCACGACTGGGGCGCGACCATCGCCGCGACGTCCGCGCTGGTCCGGCCGGACGTGTTCCGCGCGGTCGCGATGCTGAGCGTGCCCTACACGCCACCCGGCGGGCCCAGGCCCAGCGAGGTCTTCGCGCGGATGGGCGGCGAGGAGGAGTTCTACGTCTCGTACTTCCAGGAACCCGGCCGGGCCGAGGCGGAGATCGAGCCCGACGTGCGCGGCTGGCTCGCGGGCTTCTACGCGGCCCTGTCGGCGGACACGATGCCCGAAGCCGACCCGCATTTCGTGGCGCGCGGGGGCCGGTTGCGGGACCGCTTCCCCGTGGGCCGGCTGCCGCACTGGCTGAGCGAGGGCGATCTCGACGTCTACGCCGGGGAGTTCGAACGCACGGGCATGACCGGCGCCCTGAACCGCTACCGGAACATGGACCGGGACTGGCAGGACCTGGCCGGCTTCGCCGGCGCCCCCGTCACCCAGCCGTCGCTGTTCATCGGCGGTGGCCTTGACGCGTCCACGACCTGGCTGGCCGACGCGATCGCGGCGTACCCGACCACGCTGCCCGCACTGACGGCTTCTCACATCCTCGACGGCTGCGGACATTTCCTCCAGCAGGAGCGTCCCGCCGAGACCAATCGGCTGCTGGTCGAGTGGCTGAAGGGTCTCTCCGGCTAGGTTCTCGGGCCGGGCAGCCAGCGATCGAGGTAGGTGTGCAGGCCTGTCAGGTCGGTGCCTCCAGCCACGTAACCCACGTACCCGTCGGGCCGTACGAGGGCATGGGTGGCGCCGGACCAGGGGCTTTCCGTGCCGAGGCGGTGGACGCCGACCAGGTCGTGCAGCGACGGAATCTCGGGCCAGGAGCCGGCGAGCAGGAGGTCGTAGCCCGGGCCGGCGGTCCGTTGCTGGAGGCCGCGTGGGACGTCGGGGAGCCGGTCTCCCGCCCGCGGGCCACGCCCCGGCGGGGTCGGTCCGGTGGTGGAGAGGGGGCCGCGGCGGTAGTGGATGCCGAGTTCGGAGACCGTGCGGAAGAGGCGTGCGCGGGGGCCGGTCGCGCGCAGGAACAGCGGAGCGAAGCGCGGGGCGAGGCGTCTCCGGGCCAGCCGCAGGGCCGGGTGGCTGCTCGTGCCGACGGTGAACGCCCGGTCGGTGAGGCGCCGTACGCGGTGGCCGACCGGGGCCCGCTCCGCCTGGTAGGTCTCCAGCAGCTCCTCCGGTGCTGCCCCGCGGCAGACGTGCGCGAGTTTCCAGCCCAGGTTGAGGGCGTCCTGGATGCCGGTGTTCATGCCCTGTCCCCCGGCCGGGCTGTGGATGTGGGCGGCGTCTCCGGCGAGGAAGAACGGACCCTTCCGGTAGTGGGTGGCCCCGCGGTTGTGGATGCGGAAGGAAGTCATCCAGACGGCGTCCCGCAGGGTCAGCCGGTCGGCCGTCCAGTCGTCGGCGATCTGCTGGAGGAGGTCCAGCGTCACCTCGTCGGGCGGGGCTCCCGGCGGGTACATGGCGATCATCCGCCAGGTGGCCGGGGTGCCGAGCGGGAAGAAGAACAGCAGGCCGGAGGCGGTCATGAAGGTGTGCGCGGCACCCGTCTCCAGTCCGTCGACCTCCAGGTCGGCCAGCAGGAACGTCTGGGGATAGGCATGTCCCTCGAAGGCGATGCCGGCTTGATCGCGCACGGTGCTGTGGGCGCCGTCGCAACCGACGACGTAGCGGGCCCGCACCGTCTCCTCGCTGCCCTCCCCGGTGCGCAGGCGGCAGGTGACGTACTCGCCCTCCGGCTCGGCGCTCACCAGCTCCGTGCCCCGCTCGACGGTGACGTCCCGTGCGGCGAGACCGGCCGTGAGGACCGCCTCCGTCTCCGACTGCGGGAGGAAGAGCAGGAAGGGATACGGCGTGTCGACGCAGCCGACGTCGAATACCGGCACGTGCAGCACCCGTCCGGGAAAGTGCAGGTGCAGCCGGACCGACGCGTTCCCCCGGTCGACCAGTTCGTCCGTCACGCCGAACCCGGCCAGCATCTCCAGGGTGCGGGGCTGGATGGCCGGGGCGCGTGACTCCCTGACGCGGTCCAGGGAGCGGTCCACGACCCGGAACGGGGTTGCGTAGGCGCGCAGCTGCGTCGCGAGTGCGAGTCCGGTCGGGCCCGCGCCCACCACGAGCACATCCAGGGGTGCCGTCATGGGACCAACCGTAGGTGCCGCCGTCCGGCCTGCCGGGGCCCTCCGCGACGTGTCCGTGGCGGAGGGCTCCCGTCCGGTGGTGCCGGCTCAGACCTCCAGGTCGTTTTCGATCCGGCGGAGCTGGTGGCGGGCCATCGCCAGGTTCGCGCGGCTCGCGTCGAGCACGAGGTACAGGAACAGTCCGCTGCCGCCGCGTCCCTTGAGCAGGCGGATGAGGTGGTACTGGGAGTTCAGGGTGATCAGGATGTCCTCGATCTCCTCCTTCAGGCCCAGGAGTTCCATGGTGCGCAGCTTGGCCCGTACGACGTCGGTGTTGCCTGCGGCGGCGACTTCCAGGTTGAAGTCCTTGCTGCCGCCGAGGGTGCCGAGCGCCATGCCGCTGGTGTAGTCGACGAGCGCCACGGCCGTCGCTCCGTCGATGGAGCTCAGGCATTCCTTCAGCGCGGTCTCCGTGTTGGCCATGCGGGCGGTTCCTTTCGTTCGGTGTTTCTTCGGTGAGTCGGGTGGTTCGGTGGTCCCGGTGGTCCCGGTGGTCCCGGTGGTTCCGGTGGTTCCGGTGGTTCCGGTGGTTCCGGTGGTTCCGGTGGCTCAGATGCCGGTCTGCGGGCGCGGCTGGTGGGTGGGCCGCTGCGGGGTGCGTACCGGGAGGGTGCCGATGGGGCGGGCCGTGGCCGGGGGCGCCGCCGCGAGGTGTTCGGCGGGCGCGGGCCGGTCGGCGTGGCGGCCGGTGCCCGGGCCGACGTGCGTGGCCACCAGGTCCGCGATCCGGGCGCCGCCGCGCCGGCCCTCGAGATGGAGGCGGCCGACGTTGACGCGGTCCTCGGCGAGGAGGGTGAGAACGGCGGTCGCCCCGGCCGCGTAGGTGGCGACATAGCCTGTGGAACCGCGCACCAGCAGTTCACGGAAGTCGCCGCGGGCCGCGGCGTCGGTCATGCGGTGGGCGACGCCGAGGGCGGCGGCGGTGAGCGCCGCGAGCCCCTCCGGTTCGGTGTCCGGGACGTCGTGGGCGAGGACCAGTCCGTCGACGGTGGCCGCGAGCGAACCGGTCAGGCGGGGTATGCGGGTGCGGAGCCGACGCAGTTCGTCGAGGACGTCGGTCTCGACGGCCATGAGCAGTCTCCTTTCGGCACGCTGTCGTCGCGCGCGGATCACAGTGCCTCCAAGGCGTGCAGGAGCCGTCGCAGCAGTGCGGTGTCGGGCTCGTCCGGTGCCGTAGGACGAGGGGCGGGGCCCGGCTCGGCGGACACGGGTTCGGGGGCAGGGGCAGGGGTGGGGGCAGAGGCTGGAGCAGGGGCGGGGACTTTGGGCACGACGAGCCCTGCGGCGGCCAGGCGGCGGAGTTCGACGAGGGTGTGGAAGGTGCGGCAGGCGAGGACGGTGGCGATCTGGGCGGCCGTGCGGACACCGTCGACCTGGGCGAGCGTGCGGCTGCGGCGGGCCGGCAGCTCCGCCGGGCTGGTGCCGGGCACGCGGGCGAGCGGAGCCAGGTCGATGGCGGGTTCGGGCCATATGCGGTGCAGCAGTTCGCGGCGGCGTCTCGACTCGCGCAGGACGGTGTCCACCGGCACGGCACGGACCGCGCCGAGCCAGTGCGCGGCTCCGGGGCGGAAGCGGAGGGCCGGTCCGTCGTGGGCGAGGACGAAGTACGCCGCGTCGAAGAGGGCGCCCAGGTGGCACAGTTCGAGCGCGCCTACGGCGAGGCGGCCGCTGTCCACCAGCTGACGGCCGACACGGCAACGGCGACCGGCCTGGTCGATCGCTTCCCACCAGCCGTCCGGGGCGAGCGCGCCGCTGTGTGTGAGCAGATCGCCGATGTCGGGGGTGAGGGCGGATTCGACATGCACGACGTGTCCCGCGGCCAGGTAGACGATCCCCGCCTCGGTGGACAGGGCGCCGCTCGCGCCCTGTGCGGCCAGGGTGCCGAGCAGGGCCGAGGCCGGTTCGTCCGTGCGTGATATCCGGGTCGGCGTGATCATCCGAGCACCAGTCTGTCCGCCATCTCGGCCAGCCGGATGCGGGCCAGGGCGAGGTTGCCCTCACCACGGTCGAGCCATAAGTGCAGGAACACGGTGCTGTCGAAGGTCGTGGTGACGAACCTGAGCAGGTGGTACGAGTCGCTGTTCGTGATGATCAGGTCCTGCACGGGCGGTTCCTTGCCGGACGCTCCGCCCGCGTCGCCGTCGGCCGGGGCGAGCACGCCACTCTCCGTGGCGAGACGGGCGAGTTCGGCGGTCTCCGCGGCCGCCGCCTCCAGATCGCCGCCCGGCGCGTCACCCACCGCGCCCAGGGCGAGACCGCTGATCCAGTCGACCACCGCCGCCCCTCGCGCACCGGGCAGCCGCATGGCCTCCAGCAGACTCTCGTCGATTCCGGGCACGCCGGATCCCCCTCCCCTGCACGGCCGTTCCCGCGAACGTGAGCACGACACTACGGAAAGTACTCGGCCCAGGTGAAGGCTTTGGCATTTTCCAGATGAATGTGCAGGGAAGTAGGCGGGGGTTGAACGGGATTGACCGGAAGCGGGCAGGATGCATCGCAGGGCGCCGCGGGACAGTTGGCCACACATGATGCTGACCACTTGCTGACTTTACTGACGAGTCATCAGATCGCGTCGGAGCCCTCGACCGCGCCGTCCCGCATCCGCCCCAGCGATGTCGGCCGGCCCTGTCCCGCCAGCAACCCTGAGGCGAGAACCTCTTATTCGGGAACCTCCACCAGCAAGCGCGGCTTGATGGGCTCCGGATAGGTGACCGGACCCCTGCCGGGAATCAGGCCGCGACGAGCTCCTGCTCGCGGTCCGGGGTTTTGACCTTGGGCTTCTTGTTCGGCAGTGAGAGCCGGAAGACCTTGCGCCACGCGGAGAACACCTGCTTGGGCAGCGGCCCGGTGACATACTCCAGCTCGTACTTCTCGAACAGCGCGCGCACCTTCACCGCGACCTCGGCGTACCGGTTGCTCGGCAGGTCCGGGAACAGGTGGTGCTCGATCTGGTGTGACAGGTTGCCGGTCATGAAGTGCATGGCCTTGCTGCCGCTGATGTTCGCCGAGCCCATCATCTGGCGCAGGTACCACTGGCCGCGCGTCTCGCCCTTGATCGACCGGCGCTCGAAGACCTGTACGCCCTCGGGGAAGTGCCCGCACATGATCACCGAGTGGGTCCAGAGATTGCGGACCAGGTTCGCGGTGAACGTGGCGGCGAGCGTGGGGAGGAACGACGGTCCCGACAGGAGCGGGTGGATCACGTAGTCCTTGAGCACCTGCTTGCGGATCTTGCGGCCCACGGCCTTGGCCCGCGCGCGGAACTCGGGGTTCTTGCGGCGGCGTTTGTGCAGGTTCTTGCCGAGCTCCAAGTCGTACGCCGCGATGCCGTACTCGAAGAAGCAGGCGTTGATGAAGTTCCACAGCGGCTGGCCCAGGTGGAACGGGTGCCACTTCTGGTCCTCGTCGACGCGCATGATGCCGTAGCCGAGGTCGTTGTCCTTGCCGATCACGTTGGTGTACGTGTGGTGCAGCTCGTTGTGCGAGTGCTTCCACTGGTCGGCCGGCGAGACGTGATCCCATTCCCAGGTGGTGGAGTGGATCTTCGGGTCCCGCATCCAGTCCCACTGGCCGTGCAGGATGTTGTGGCCGATCTCCATGTTGTCCATGATCTTCGCCACGGACAGACCGGCGGTGCCGATCAGCCACGCGGGCGGGAAGATCGAGAACAGCAGTACGCCCCTGCTGACCAGCTCGAGCTTGCGCTGCGCCGAGATGACCTTGCGGATGTAGGCGGCATCTTTCTCGCCGCGGCCGGCGATCACCTCGTCGCGGATCGCGTCCAGCTCGCGGCCGAGCTCCTCGATCTGCTCCGCGGTCAGGTGGGCGGTGGGGTCGATGGCGGTCAAGCTGTTCCTACCGTTCGATGTCGCAGGGGCCCGCGGCGGCGGACACGCAGGTCTGGATGAGGACGCCCGGTTCGGCCTCGGTGATCTCGCCGGTGCGCAGGTCGCGGACGGCGCCCGCCTTGAGGGGCGTGACGCAGCCGAAGCAGATGCCCATGCGGCACCCGGAGGGCATGAGCACGCCGGCCTCCTCGCCGACGTCCAGCAACGGCGTGCCGCCGTCCGCGTCGACGGTCTTGCCGGTGGTGCTGAACGTGACCTCGCCGCCGTCGCCGGCGGCGACGATGCTGGGGCGGAAGCGTTCGGTGTGCAGGCGCTCTCGGACGCCGTGCTCGCTCCAGTGCTCTTCGGCGGCGTCGAGCAGGCCCGCGGGCCCGCAAGCCCAGGTCTCGCGCTCGGCCCAGTCGGGCACGAGCTCGTCGAGACGGGCGACGTCGAGCATGCCGTCCGTGGCGGTGTGCACCTCGGTGAGCCGCAGCTTCTTGTCCGCGACCAGGTCATGCAGTTCGTTGCGGAAGATCACGTCGTGCGGCTGTGGCGCGGAGTGGATCATGACGACGTCGTCGAATTCGGTGTCGCGCAGCATGCCCATCACGGGCGTGATGCCGCTGCCGGCCGTCAGGTAGAGCACCTTGGCGGGCTTGGCCTGCGGCAGCACGAAGTCACCGGTCGCCTGGTCGAGGTGGATCAGCGTGCCCGGTTTCGCCCTGCGGACCAGGTGGTTGCTGACCTTGCCGTCCGGGATCGCCTTCACGGTGATCGTGACGCGGCCGTCCAAGCGGTTTGTCGGCGAGGTGAGCGAGTAGGCACGCCACAGGCGCACCCCGTCGACGTCGACCCCGATCCGCACGTACTGACCAGCTGTGTGGCCGCGCCAGCCCCGTCCCGGCCTGATCACGATGGTCGCGGCGTCACGCGTCTCGGGGTGCACGGCCTCGATGCGCCCACGCAGGTCGGCGCCCGCACGCAGCGGGCTGACCAGGTCGAGGTAGTCCGACGGCAGCAGCGGCGTCGTGACCATCTCCAGCAGTTTCCACGCCCTGCTGCGGAGGGCTGCACTCGTCATGACTCCAGCTTGATGCGCCTCAGGGCGTAAAGTCCTGTCCCTAAGATGTGAATCTAGTCGGCTGGATTGTTCGCAGGGAACAAACTATGAGCCATGTACAGCAGAGGGCCACCGAACTGGCCCTTGATGAGACGACGGTCACCGTACTGCGGGCCGCGCTGAAGACCACCGCCGACGAGGTCGTCCAGGCGATCATCGACGAGGTCCCTCCCTACGCCAACGCCCTTTCGGGCAGCATGGGCGGCACCATCCGCCGAGCCGTCCGCACTGCCCTGGGCCACTACCTGGACGTGGCGAGCGGGAACGCCACGGGCGGCGACGCCGGTGACGCAGCCTACGAGCTGGGCCGCGGCGAGGTGCGCGACGGCCGTTCGATGGACGCCCTGCTCAGCGCCTACCGCGTCGGCGCCCGCGTGGCCTGGCGTTGCCTGGCCGCGGGTGCCGTACCCGCAGGTCTGCCCGCCGCCGAGGTCGCCAAGTTCGCCGAGCTGACCTTCGCCTACATCGACGAGCTATCCGCCGCGAGCGCCGCGGGCCACGCCGACGAACTGGCCGCCCGGGGCCGGGTTCATGAGCGCCACCTGGAACAACTGGTCCGCGACCTCCTCACCGGCGCGAGCCCGGACGCGCTGCTGGCCTCTGCTCAACGGGCAGGGTGGCAGCCTCCGGTTTCGCTGACCGCGGTCCTGCTGCCCGCCGCCCAGGCCCGGCCTGCCTACCGCGCGCTCGACCCGAACACCCTCGTCCTCGACGATCTGCCGGACGCATTGGGCGTGCTGCTCGTCCCCGATGCCGACCGATCACATCTCTTGAGGCAGCTGGCCGACCGCACCGCCGTGGTCGGCCCGGCCCGGCCATGGACGCGTGCGTCCGCCTCATACGAACGAGCCGTACGGGCGCGGTCCCTCTCCTGCGATATCCGCGACACCGAGGACCACCTGCCCGAGCTGGTACTGAGCGCCGACGCGGACGCGTATGCAGACCTGCGAGCCCGAGCCCTCGCACCGTTGCAGACCTTGCCTGTCGCGACGGCGCGGCGGCTGGAAGAGACGTTGCGGGCGTGGCTGTTGCACCAGGGCAGGCGGGAGGAGGTGGCAGCGGAGTTGTTCATCCATCCCCAGACCGTCCGGTACCGGATGTCCCAGCTGCGGGAGCTGTTTCCGGATCTCGGGTCACCGCATCGGGTCCTTGAACTGACTCTGGCGGTCGGTCTTCGGGTCAGCTGACGCGTTCTTCGATCGTCCACGTCCGCCTCCGCGAGCGGTCCAGGAATCGTGCCTCGTTTGACTCAGGCGTCGTCCGACAAGGTGCTGCCTATATGACCGCCCGCTGCGATGGACCTGTCGCCGGCTGCGGTCACCGTCCCGGACGCCGGAGGCGGGGTGGGGGCCGCGGACGGTGTCGGCGAGGATGCGGGCGCGGCGCCATGCCTGCCGCGGCGGCGCCGACGCTGCCTCCGGCCGCAATGGACCGTTCTCCGTCGGCGCTGGCCTGGCTCACCTGTCGCGCCCGGCCACGGCCGGACCGCTGTCAGACTCGAGTGAGGCCGGCGGCGCCGAACGACACGTCGAAACGGTCGCACCAGATGCTCACGCTGCCGTAGTTCGACGGATCCACGTCGGGGGGCAGGGCGTAGTTCTGACTTCCCTTGTTGCCCTTCAGCTTGCCGAGGCTGACGTACTTCCCGTCGTCGAAGACATGCCACCCGGCCTTCCCCTGCTTCACCGGCGCGTCGGTCAGCCAGACACGCAGGTCCGGCCCGTTACTGGTGTCGAGGTTCTCCAGCCGGACGACGTGGGAGCCGTCGGCCAGCCGTACGAGCTTCACCGTGCCCGACGTCGCGTGCTCGTGGCTGATCAGCTCACCGCTGGCCAGCGTCTGCGGACCGGCGGCCGGGGAGGACGGCGCGGAAGGCTCGTCGGATGGCGCCGCGGCAGGAGGGACGGAGGCCTCCGCGACCCCAGGAAGGGCCTCTCGGACGGTCTCGTCCTGCCACAGCTTCCACGGCTGGAACCAGTACAGCCCGAAGCCGCCTCCGACGACCGCCACCACCAACACCGCGATGACCAACGGCCCGGTCAATGCCTTTCGCACGCGCCTCATCCCCGCTCGCTTCCTGAGAGTTCCCGCTGCTCCCTGCCCATTCAACGGGCGACTGGCGGCCGGGCAGCACCCCGCGGCTGATGACGGAATCCTTACGTCGCGCCGTCGGTCACGAAGACGGTCACGAAGACGGGGACGGGGACGGGGACGGGGAACAGGGGGCCGAGAGCAGTGGGCTCCCGGTCCGGCTCAGCGGTGCTCCGGGTTGTCCGCCCCGGGCCGGCAGCCCGCGTCCCACTCCGTGCGCTGGTTGCCGTGGGCCGGGATCCCTCCGGCGCGTTTGAGCAGGGCCGCCAAGTGCATCAGGTTCCAGGTCATGAAGGCGGTGTTGCGGTTGGTGAAGTCGTTCTCCGGGCCGCCCGAGCCGGGGTCCAGGTACGAGGGTCCGGGGCCCGCGGCGCCGATCCAGCCTGCGTCCGCCTGCGGCGGGACGGTGTAGCCGAGGTGCTGAAGGCTGTAGAGGACGTTCATGGCGCAGTGCTTGACCCCGTCCTCGTTGCCGGTGATCAGGCACCCTCCGACCCGTCCGTAGTAGGCGTACTGTCCCTGGGGGTTGAGCAGGCTGGAGCAGCTGTACAGACGCTCGATGACCTGCTTGGTGACGGAGCTGTTGTCGCCCAGCCAGATGGGCCCGGCCAGGACCAGGATGTCCGCTGCCATCACCTGCTCGTACAGCGCGGGCCAGGCGTCGGTGGCGAAACCGTGTTCGGTCATGTCCGGGTAGACGCCCGGCGCGATGTCCTGGTCGACCGCGCGGACGAGCTCCGTGGTCACCCCTTGCGCGTCCATGATCGCCCGGCTCTTGTCGATGAGCCCCTGGGTGTGGCTGAGCTGGGGCGACGGCTTGAGCGTGCAGTTGATGAAGAGAGCGCGCAGGTCGTCGAAGCGGTATCCGTCCTCCGTGGACGGGACCGGCGGTGCTGCCATGGCGGACTCCGGAGGGACAGCGGACTGGGGCGAGGCGGGTGCCAGAGGCAGCGTCTCGCGGAAATCGCGCGCTGTCCGGTTACGACGCACCTGCGACGCCAAGGCTGACGGAGGAGTCCTCAGCTCACTCGGGCGGGCTTCATCCGAAAGGCCGGGCCGGGAACGCTCTCGATGTCCTTCGCTTCCACCGGGTGGCCTTGTTCGCTTGCGGACACCCCCTCGGGACGTGGTGCGTCAGACGCGCCGCCCGGCGTCCACCAGGGCGAGGGCGTTGTCGATCCCCTGCTCGAGGAGCTCATCGGCGAGTTGCCTGTCGGTCAAGGCGCGGGAAAGCTGCAGTGTCCCTGCCATCAGGCCGAGGAGGCTGAGCGCCTTCACGCGGGCGGAGGACGGGGCCTCGGGCGCCATGCGGGCGGCAATGCCGTCGATCAGGACCAGCACGCCGTCGGTGTACGCCTGCCTGGTCGCGTCGGTACAGCGCCCGATCTCGTCGAGCAGAGCGGCGTTGGGGCAGCCGTCGCCGAGGCTGTCGCGGTGCTGGGGCGACAGGTACCCCCGCACGATCTGCTCGAGTCCGGCACGGCCCGGCGCGGCCCGCGCGACGACGCTCTCGGCCTGCACCTTCACCTGGTCGGCGATTGCCGTGGCGACGAGGTCGTCCTTGGATTCGAAGTGAGCGTAGAAGGCACCATTGGTCAGCCCCGCGTCCTTCATGAGCGTCGAGACACCGGAGCCGTCGATACCGTCCTGCTTGAACCGGCGGCCGGCCGTCTCGATGATCCGCCGCCTCGTCTCCGCCTTGTGCTCTTTTCCGTACCGCACCAAGGCATACGCTCCTTCGCCGCCCGGAAGGGCCCGTCTGCCCTTCGTCAGCTTCGCAATTCTATGGGATTGCGAACGTAATCCAAAGAGTCGGCCGTCTGCGGAGTCACACCTGACGGGCGGGCACCGGGAAGAGCATGCAGCTGCTGGTCGCGTGGGCGAGGAGACGGTCCTTCGTGTCGACCAATCGGGCCTGGGCGAGGGCGGTCTGGCGGCCCTTGTTCACGACCGTGCCGATGGCGCGCACCGGGCCCGTGTCCACGGTGATCGGCCGCAGGAACTTCACCGTCAGGTCGAGCGAGGTGTACGCCATGCCCTGCGGGAGCAGGGACTGGACGGCGCAGCCCGCCGCCGAGTCGAGCAGGGTGGCGAAGACGCCGCCGTGGACGCTGCCGATCGGGTTGTAGTGCTCCTCCCCCGGCGTCAGAGAGAAGACCGCCCTGCCGGGCTCCACCTCGTCCAGGGCGAAGTCGACGGTGCTGCTGATCGGCGCCCTCGGCAGCCGCCCCGCCTGCACCTCGCGCAGGAAGTCGATGCCGGCCATCTGCCCGGCGGCCTCCGCCGAGATCGCGGGATCGTCCCAGTGATACGTACGCGTTCGCCCCACGGTCCAGCGCCCTTCCCTCTGCCTGTCAGCTGACTTTTTCAAGTGAAGCTAGGCTTTTGTTCACCTGACTGTCAATGGTGAAGTCAGCTCGCTTACGATGGTGGGATGGAGTGGCTTGAGGCGAGCACGGAGAACTGCCCCGTCCAGCGCACGCTCGATGTGATCGGGGAGAAGTGGACGCTGCTGATCCTGCGTGATGCCGTCAACGGCGTCCGCCGCTTCGACGACTTCCACCGCCACATCGGCCTGTCGGAGGCCGTCCTCAGCGACCGCCTCCGCAAGCTGACCTCGTCCGGCATCCTGAAGACCGTCCCCTACCGGGAGCCCGGCAGCCGCTCCCGCAACGAATACCGCCTGACTCGCAAGGGCTGGGACCTGTGGCCCGTCCTGATGGCGCTGAGCCAGTGGGGCGAGGCATACGCCCTCGGTTCCGAGGGCCCCGTACTGGACGTCCGCCACACCGAGTGTGACGCCCCGGTCCGCGTCGTCGTCGAGTGCTCTGCGGAGCACTCGACCCTC
Source organism: Streptomyces afghaniensis (assembly GCF_044327915.1). Taxonomy (NCBI): domain Bacteria; kingdom Bacillati; phylum Actinomycetota; class Actinomycetes; order Kitasatosporales; family Streptomycetaceae; genus Streptomyces; species Streptomyces afghaniensis. The sequence goes on along the minus strand of NZ_JBIRGJ010000004.1, from coordinate 643,159 downwards.
ACTCCCCGGGAAGTCACCGCCCGGCTGGGAACGGGCGCCCGCCTCCGTTCGTGAGCCGACGACCTCACGGTCGCGGGCCGGGCCGGCCGTGGGTACGAAGCACACCTTGTGGCTGTGCCTTCTGAAGTCCCGCGATCAGCCGTGGGAATCCAGGCCGTTGCGCTCGAGTGCTGCCCGGATCCGGCTGAGCCACTCCCCGGCCAGGCGGCGCCCGTCGGGGAGTTGGTCGTCTCGGTCCCAGCGCCACGTAGTGATCATTGCCAGCACGAGGATCCGGCATTCGCGCAGCAGGTCCTCATCGACACCGGGATAGTGCTCGCCTACTTCTTCGGGCGCATGAGCGAGGTCGAATTCGACGGGCCCACGGCAACACGTCTCCAGGTCGATGAACAGCAGTCCGTTCCGCGTGGCGAGCAGGTTGCCCGGGTGCGGTTCGCCGTGGAGCAGTTGCTCGGCGCCGCCGCGCTCGTCGATCACTCGCCTCAGGCTCCGCAGGGTGTCGCCTAGCAACTCCCGGTCCGCGTCGGCGAGCGCCGGGGTGCGGTCGCGGTTCGCCACGAGTCGCTGAGCCTGCTCGACTCGATCCGTGAAGTGCGGCGTCGGGACATCGACCTTGCGCATGCCGGCATGCAGCAGGTTGAGCGCGGTGGCGTAGTCGGCTGGTGAGACCTCCCGAGGTGTCACGGGTTCGTAGTACGTCCACAGCGTGACCGCGAAGCCGTCACGCTCATGGACGCGTGGTTCCACTCGAGGCTCGAGAACAGCCACCGGGCATCCGGATGCGGCGAGCCGCTGGGCGAGCTCGACTTCGAACTGTGCGACCTGCTGCGCTACGGGCGCCACCCGGGCCAGGACGTCGCACGGCAGCAGACGCAGAGTGAGCTTGTTCGAGTCCTGAAGAACGATCGCGTCGTCGGCCGTCAGGCCAAGTGAACAGGCGGTCGAGATGGCCGCGGCCACCGCACGCCGGACCTCGGACGTCTGCATCGTCGCCTGGCCCCTCTCCCCCGAGGACTAGATCCGCGGGCTGGTGTGCAGAACGGCGAAGACCCCGCGGGTACGGGTGCCGTCCGGGAGCTCCCAGGAGCCGGTGACCTGGCCGGTCGCTCCCTGGGAGGGCGGGAGCGGACCGTCCGGGGCAGGTCGCAGGATCCGGTGCAGGTGGAGGGTCGTGCCGTGCGGCGTGGTCAGTCGGGTGCCGTCCTCGCCGTCGGCGGCGACGAAGTCCGTGGGGAGGGAGCCTTCGCCGGTGCGCGAGGCGACGACCTCCCGGTCGGGGACATCGCTGATGTTCTGGTCCTGGGCCTGCACCCGGCCCTCGATCAAGGCGACCAACTGGGCGACCAGAACAGGGTCGTGGCAACCGTCGTAGGCCCAGCGCCGCCCGAGCACGCCGTGCTCCATGGTGCCCACGAGGGCGTGCTCCGCCCCGTCGAGCGCGGCGCCGCGATAGGTGAGCGGCACCAGGTAGGTGACGGCGTGCGGGCCGGAGGTGTCGGTGACGACGATGAACTCGATCCCGACCTCGCCCTGCGGGTCGTCCAGCCGGAACCCGCCGGCCTTGGCCAGCCGCGGTCCGGCCGCGCCACCGCGGTACCACGGACGGGACGGCAGCCAGGAAGTGAGCAGTTCCAGCTTGGTCGGTTCGACCGTGGTGCGGTGGATGACGGCCATGCCGAGGGTTTCCTTCCGTCCGTTGTGCCGACCCGAGGGCCCAGACGGCCCACGCGCGCATTAGATCAGCCGCCGTACGGGCTTGACCACGCGATTACTGGAGGGGGCGCGGCAGCGCCCAGTCCGCGCCGCTTCTCATTCGCGCCGTCAAGGGGTGTCCGTGAGCCCAATGTTACCGGTAACATCGCCATCGCCCGCCCTCGCTGCGAGCCGAACGCGACATGTCCTCCGCCCGCCCCACCCGGCAGGCCCTCCCCCGGAGCCCGCGTGACCGACCAGCCCACCGCGCACCGCGCGGTCACCCTCTCCACCGCTCCGTCGGTCCCGGTGTTCAGCAGGGCCGCCGCGGTCGCCTCCTGTGCGGGCTTCGTGCTCATGGGTGCGTTACAGGCCCTGTACGGGCCCGCGATCCCCGGCCTCCGTGCCGAGTTCGGGCTCTCGCCGTCCGCTGCCGGGCTGGGGCTCAGCGCCCACTTCGTCGGTGGCGTGGCCGGTGTGCTGCTGTTCGACCGGCTCTACGGGCGGGTCGGCAACCGGTACATCCTCGGCAGCTCCTACCTGCTGATGGCGGCCGGCGCGACGGGTTTCGCGCTGGCGCCCGGCTGGCCCACCGCCCTGGCGGCGGCCCTGCTCGCCGGGCTCGGTTTCGGCGGCATCGACTACGGGCTCAACCAGCTGTTCGCCGTGGGCTTCGGCCACCGTTCGACCGCGATGCTGAACATCCTCCACGCCCACTTCGGCATCGGCGCCATCCTCAGCCCCGCCGTGATCGGTCTGGTCGGCTCCGAGCACTACCCGGCCGTCTTTCTCGGTTTGGCCCTCGCCAACCTGCCCTTGCTGCTGTGTCTGAAGGGAGTACGGAACGACGCGCCCGTCCCGGCCGGTGACGGCGCCGGCGGTGGCGCGGTCCTCCGGCGGAGCCTCGCCTCGGTGCTCGCCGTCTTCGTCGCGCTCTACGTCCTTCATGTCGGCATCGAGGCCGGTGTCGGCGGCTGGGAACCCACGCATCTGGAGACCGTCGGCTACGGCGCGGGCGTCGCCGCCACCGCCACCTCCGTGTACTGGCTGATGATGACCGTGGGCCGCTTCCTGGTCGCGCCGCTCGCGCTGCGTTTCTCCGCCCAGACGATCATCGTCGTCTCGTGCGCGGGCATGACGGTGTGTCTGCTGGCCGCGTCCGTGCCGGCGCTGGCGCCGTACGCGTACGCCGGTGTCGGTCTGTTCATCGCGCCGATCTTCCCGACCGGGCTGCCCTGGCTGAACCGGGCCGCCCCGCGGGCCCGGAGAGCCGGTGCCCTGGTCATCGCGGCCTCCATGATCGGCGGTGTCGCCGCCGGGCCGGCGCTGGGCAAGGCCATCGAGTGGTCGGGGGTCCGCGCGGTGCCGCTGCTGCTGTGCGGCGTCTCCGCGCTGTGCCTGGGCGCCACCCTCTGGCTGATCCGCGCCACCCGCTCTCACTGACAGCTCCCATCGACTCCCACCCACTTCCGCCCGTACCCCGAAGGGAAGCTTCCGCATGCCCGCCCTGACGACGACGTCCGACGGATTCCTGCTGCACGGCGAGCCGTTCCGGATCATCTCCGGTGCGCTGCACTACTTCCGTGTCCACCCGGGCCTGTGGTCCGACCGGCTGCGCAAGGCCCGGCTGATGGGCCTCAACACGGTGGAGACGTACATTCCGTGGAACCACCACCAGCCCGATCCCGACGGGCCTCTCGTGCTCGACGGCCTCCTCGACCTGCCCAGGTTCCTCGAACTCGCCCGGGGCGAGGGGCTGCACGTGCTGCTGCGTCCCGGCCCGTTCATCTGCGCCGAGTGGGACGGCGGCGGCCTGCCCGACTGGCTGACCTCGGACCCGGACATCCGGCTGCGGTCCAGCGATCCGCGTTTCACCGGGGCCGTCGACCGCTACCTGGACCTGCTGCTGCCCGCGCTCCGGCCGCACCTGGCGGCGTCGGGTGGTCCCGTCATCGCCGTGCAGGTGGAGAACGAGTACGGGGCCTACGGCGACGACGGCGCGTACCTCAAGCACCTGGCCGACGCGTTCCGTTCCCGGGGCGTCGAGGAACTGCTGTTCACCTGCGACCAGGCCGACCCCGAACACCTGGCCGCCGGGAGCCTGCCGGGCGTGCTGTCCGCCGCCACCTTCGGCAGCCGGGTCGAGCAGTGCCTCGGGCGGCTGCGCGAATACCAGAGTGAAGGCCCGCTCTTCTGCGCGGAGTTCTGGATCGGCTGGTTCGACCACTGGGGCGGGCCGCACCACGTCCGGGACGCTGCCGACGCCGCCGCCGATCTGGACGGGCTGCTGTCCGCCGGGGCGTCCGTCAACATCTACATGTTCCACGGCGGCACCAACTTCGGCTTCACCAACGGCGCCAACCACAAGCACGCCTACGAGCCCACCGTCACGTCGTACGACTACGACGCCGCGCTCACCGAGTGCGGCGACCCGGGCCCGAAGTACCACGCCTTCCGCGAGGTCATCGCCCGCCATGCCGGCGTCCCCGACGAGCCCGTCCCGGCGCCCGGCCCCAAACTGCCGCCGACCGGGGTCGAGTTGGACGGCCGGGCACCTCTGCTTCCCCTCGCCGACGTGCTCACCGCTCCCGTCCGCACCGACGGCCCGGTGACCATGGGCGAACTCGGGCTGCACAACGGCTACGCGCTCTACCGCACCGTCCTGCCCGCCTCCGGTGACGGCCTGCTGCACTTCGCCGGCGGTGTCGGCGACCGTGCCCAGGTCTTCGTCGACGGCGCACCCGTCGGTGTGCTGGAGCGTGAACGCCACGACGAGACGCTGCCGGTGCGTGTCCCGCGCCCGGGCGCGACGCTCGACGTGCTCGTGGAGAACATGGGCGGCGTCAACTACGGGCCCCGCATCGGCGCCCCGAAGGGCCTGCTCGGGCCGGTCTCCTTCAACGGCACCGTCCTGGGCGGCTGGGACTGCCACGCGCTGTCGCTGGACGACCTGGAAGCGGTGCCGTTCACCCCGGGCGACGGGGCGGCGGTCACCGTGCCGGCCTTCCATCGCGGCACCTTCGAGGTGGACGCGCCCGCCGACTCCTTCCTCTCGCTGCCCGGCTGGACGAAGGGGCAGGCCTGGGTCAACGGCTTCCACCTGGGCCGCTACTGGAACCGCGGCCCGCAGCACACGCTCTACGTCCCCGGGCCGGTGCTGCGGCCGGGGTCCAACGAGCTGGTCCTGCTGGAACTGCACGGCACCGCCGCCACCCGCGCGCAGCTCACCGACACGCCCGACCTCGGCCCGGAGAACACCTGGTGACCCCGCACCGGCTGCGCGTTCCCGCGCCCTCCGCTCCCCCGCTGACCGGCCACCTGCCCTTCACGGACGCGCCTGGCGTGCCCGGCCCGATCGAGGTCACCGGCCGCTGGCTCACCCGTGGCGGCCGCCCCTGGTTCCCGGTCTCGGGCGAGTTCCACTACTCCCGCTACCCGGCCCGGGAGTGGGAGGAGGAGCTGCTGAAGCTGAAGGCGGGCGGGGTGAGTGCCGTCGCCTCCTACGTCATCTGGATCCACCACGAGGAGATCGAGGGGCGGATCCGCTTCGACGGCGACCGCGACCTGCGCCGCTTCGCCGAGCTGTGCGCCCGCCACGGCCTGGACTTCATCCCGCGGATCGGCCCGTGGTGTCACGCGGAGGTGCGCAACGGCGGCCTGCCCGACTGGCTGCTCGCCCGCGCCGGCATGCCGCGCACCGACGATCCGGCCTATCTGGAGCCCGTACGCAACTGGTTCACGGAGATCGCCGGGCAGTTGCGCGGCCTGGACCGGGCGCACGGGGGTCCGATCGTCGCGATCCAGATCGAGAACGAGCTCTACGACCAGCCCGGCCATCTGCGGACCCTGAAGCGCCTGGCCCAGGAGGCCGGACTCGGCGCGCCGCTGTGGACGTCGACCGCCTGGGGCGGGGTCCAGCTCCCGGGCGACGAACTGCTGCCGCTGTACGGCGGCTACCCGGAGGCGTTCTGGACGGAGGCGGACGGCGGCTGGCCCGACACCTGCCGCAAGCACTTCTTCTTCACCCACGAGCGCGACGACGAGGGCATCGGCGCCGACCTGCGGCCCACGACGGTACGTGGCACCGACCCGGTCCCGGCGGACCGATTTCCCTGGGCCACCTGCGAGTTGGGCGGCGGCATGGCGGTGGCCTACCACCGGCGGCCCCGGGTGGAGGCCGCCGACGTGGGCGCGCTGGGGCTCACCAAGATCGGCTGCGGTTCGGTCTGGCAGGGCTACTACATGTTCCACGGCGGCACGAACCCGCGCGGCGAGCTGACGACCCTTCAGGAGTCGCACGCCACCGGCTACCCCAACGACCTGCCGGTCCTGACGTACGACTTCCAGGCCCCGCTCGGCGAGTACGGCCAGGTGCGGCCCTCGTACCACGAACTGCGGCTCCAGCACCTGCTGCTGGAGTGCTTCGGGCACCGGATCGCTCCCATGGAGTCCGTGCTGCCCGAGCGGCTGCCGACCGGGCAGCACGACCGGGACACGCTGCGCTGGGCCGTTCGTACCGACGGCACGTCGGGCTTCCTGTTCGTGACCAACCACCAGCCGCACGAGCCGCTGCCCGGCCACCCGGACACGGCCTTCACGGTCGACTTCCCGGACGCACCCGCGCTGACGCTGCCGAGCGTACCCGTCACGGTGCCCTCCGGCGCCTGCTTCTGCTGGCCGCTGCGGCTGGACGTGGCCGGGGTGCGGCTGGAGTGGGCGACCGCGCAGCCGGTGTGCACCGTCGAGGCCGACGGGCGTACGGTCCTGGTGCTGGCGGCGACCGACGGCATCGTGCCCGAACTCGCCCTGGACGCCGACACGGTGACGTCCGTCGCCACACCGTCCGGGGAGGCCACGCCGGTCGCCAGCCGGGTCCTGGTCACCGGAGTGCGGCCCGGCACCGACGCGCTGGTCGAGGTGGACGCGGCCGACGGTTCACGCGTCGGGCTGCTGGTCCTGGACGCGGCGACGGCCCGTACCGTCTACCGGGGTGACGCGTGGGGAGCGGAGCGGCTGGTGCTGTCCGGGGACGCCGTCGTCTTCGACGGTGCCGAGGTACGGCTGCACAGCCCTGCCGCCGAGCCGTCCTTCGCGGTGCTGCCCGCGCCGGATTCCGCCCCGGTGGTGGCGGGGACACGGGTGCGGGAGGCGGCGGACGGCGTGCTCACCCGCTACACGATCGAGGCCCCGCCCCTCGCGGACAGCGCGGTGCCCGTCACCCTGGTCAGGCCCGCCGGTCCGGCGCCCGAGCCGGTGACCGGTGTGCAGGGCCGGGCGAGTGTGCCGGCGGACAAGTACGTGGAGACGGTGGCCGCCGAGTACCGCGTCGACGTACCGGAGGACCTGCTGCGGGCGCCCGCCGGTGTCCTGCTGCGGCTGCACTGGACGGGTGACCTGGCCCGGGCCTTCGTGGGGGACGTCCTGGTCGCCGACCAGTTCTACTCGGGCCGGGTCTGGGACATCGGCCTGGACCGGCTGCCGGTCGAGGCGCTGGGAACGGAGGGCCTGCGGCTGAAGGTGCTGCCGTTGGCAGCGGATGCCCGGGTTCATGTGCCCGGACAGGTGGGCGAAGCGTGGCGTGCGGCGGGTGTGCAGCACGCCGAGTGGGTGGTCTCGCGCTCGTGGCGGGTGCGGGCCGGCTGAGAATCCCCGCGGGCCCCGCCCGGCCTATGCTGTGCTCCTGCCGGGCGGGGTCAGGACCGCCGTAACCGACGTCGAGGAAACACCCGCCATGACACCGAGCGCCACCGACAGCCCCGTGCCCAGGGGCCGCAGCAGGCGCAACTTCGCTGGGGCACGGCCGGTGATGGCCGACGTGGCCCGGCTGGCCGACGTCTCCAAGCAGACCGTCTCCCGGGTGCTCAACGACCATCCGGCCGTCCGCCCGGAGACGCGCGAGGCGGTCCTGGACGCCATGCGCACGCTCGGCTACCGGCCGAGCCGCAGCGCGCGGTCGCTGGCCAGCGGCCGGACCCGGATGCTCGGGGTCATCTCCTTCGACGCCGCCCGGTACGGGCCCGCCTCCATACTGACCGCCATCAACACCGCGGCCCAGGAGGCCGGTTACCTGGTGAGCTCGATCGCGCTCGACACGGCCGACCACGACACCGTCGTCGAGGCCGTGAACCGGCTGTCGGCCGAGGGCGCGGACGGCGTCATCGCGATCGCCCCGCAGCAGTGGGTCGGCCGGACCCTGGCGCAGACCGACCTCGGAACTCCCCTGGTGGTGCTGGAGAGCGCCCTCGACGACAGCACACCGCCGGTCACCGGCGACTCCCGCACCGGTGCCCGCAAGGCCACCGAGCACCTGCTCGCCCTCGGGCACGCCACCGTCTGGCACATCGCGGGCCCGGTCGGCTGGACCTCCGCCGACCACCGGCTGGCGAGCTGGCAGGCGACGCTCCAGGCGGCCGGTGCCGATGTCCCGGCCCCCCTCGTCGGGGACTGGAGCGCCGGCTCCGGTTACGACCTGGGCCGCCGGCTGGCCCGGCGTAGGGAGGTGACGGCGGTGTTCGCCTCGAACGACCAGATGGCCCTGGGCCTGCTGCACGCCCTGCACGAGTCCGGGCGCTCGGTCCCCGGGGACGTCAGCGTCGTCGGCTACGACGACATCCCCGAGGCCGCCCATCTCCTGCCGCCCCTGACCACCGTCCGCACCGACTTCGCCGAGATCGGCACCCGTTCCCTGCGGCTCCTCCTGGACCGCATCGACGGCCCCGGGGAACGGCCTCGCGTCGACACGCTCGTCCCCGTGGATCTCGTGGTGCGGGCCAGCACCGGGCCGCCGCCGGTGGCCTGACGGCGTTCGTCAGTCGCTTCCCTCGGCAGCGGCCCGCTGCCAGGCCGTCTCCCGCAGCAGACGCAGACCGTTCAGGCCGACCAGGACCGTGGACCCCTCGTGGCCCGCGACGCCAAGCGGCAGCGGCAGGTTCCCGGCCAGGTCCCAGACGACCAGGCCGGTGATGAACACCCCGGCGATGACGAGGTTCTGCACGACCAGCCTGCGCGCGCGGCGCGAGAGGGCGACGGTGGTGGGGACCGCCGCGAGTTCGTCGCGCACGATCACGGCGTCGGCGGTCTCCAGCGCGAGGTCGGAGCCCGCCCGGCCCATGGCGATCCCGGTGTGGGCGGCGGCCAGGGCGGGTGCGTCGTTGACGCCGTCCCCGACGACCAGCACCTTGCGGCCCGCGCGCTCCATCTCCTGAACCGCCGTCAGCTTGTCCTGGGGCAGCAGCCCGGCGCGCACGTCGTCGATGCCGGCCTCGGCGGCGAGGTGTGCGGCGGCCCGGGGGTTGTCGCCGGTGAGGAGTGCCGGCGCGGTGCCGGTGAGGGTGGTGAGCGCGGCGACGGTGGCGGCGGCGTCCGGGCGCAGCCGGTCGGCGATGCCGAGCAGTCCGGCGGGGGCGCCGTCGACGAGGACCAGGACGGCGGTACGGCCGGACTCCTCCAGTTCCCCGGCGACGGCGGCGACCGTGCTGCCGGTGCCGTCCAGGAGACGGGCCGGGGCGCCGACGGCGACCGTACGGCCCTGCACGACGGCGGTCACTCCCACGCCGGGCGCGGAGGTGAAGTCCTCCGCGTCGGGAAGGCCGAGACCGCGCTCACGGGCCGCGTCCACGACCGCCCGGGCCAGCGGATGCTCACTGGGCCGCTCGGCGGCTGCCGCCAGCGTCAGCAACTCCCCTTCGTCCAGGCCGGATCCGGGCAGCGGCCGGACATCGGTGACGCGCGGGCTGCCCTCCGTCAGCGTGCCGGTCTTGTCCAGCGCGACCGCGTCGATCTGGCCGAGCCGCTCCATCACCACGGCCGACTTCACCAGCACGCCGTGCCGTCCGGCGTTGGCGATGGCCGACAGCAGGGGCGGCATGGTCGCCAGCACGACCGCGCACGGAGAGGCCACGATCATGAACGTCATGGCGCGCAGCAGTGAGTCGGTGAGCTGGGCGCCGAAGGCGAGGGGCACCAGGAAGACGGCCAGGGTCGCGGCCACCATGCCCAGTGAATAACGCTGTTCGACCTTCTCGATGAACAGTTGCGTGGGCGCCTTGGTCTCGGACGCTTCTTCCACCATCCGGACGATCCGGGCGATCACCGAGTCGGATGCGTCGCGCTCGACGCGGACCCGCAGGGCGCCGGTTCCGTTGAGGGTGCCGGCGAAGACCTCGTCGCCCGGTTCCTTCGCCACGGGGAGCGGCTCGCCGGTGATGGTCGCCTGGTCTACGTCGCTGGCCCCGTCCAGCACGCGGCCGTCGGCGCCGACGCGCTCACCGGGGCGGACGAGGACGGTGTCGCCGACCGCCAGCTCCTCGACGGCCACGGTCTGTTCGCCGCCGTCCGGGGTCAGCCGGGTGGCCGTGGCGGGGGCGAGATCGAGCAGGCCGCGGACGGAGTCGGCGGTGCGGGCGGTGGCCAGTGCCTCCAGCGCGCCGGAGGTGGCGAAGATGACGATGAGCAGGGCGCCGTCCATGACCTGCCCGATCGCCGCCGCGCCCAGTGCGGCGACGACCATGAGCAGGTCGACGTCGAGGGTGCGCTCCTTGAGCGCCTTGAGCCCTTCCCAGCCCGGCTCCCAGCCGCCCGTGACGTACGACAGGGCGTAGAGCGGGCCCCAGGTCCAGGCCGGGGCGCCGGTCAGCTGCAAGGGCAGCGCGAGGAGGAAGAAGACGGTGGCCGCCGCGGCCCAGCGCGCCTCGGGGAGCGCCAGGACACGGGTCCGCCGTCGGGGCACGGTCCCGGTGCGCGCGGGCTCCGCCCGGTCGACCGGCTGCGGAGTGAGGGTGGAGGTCATCAAGGGTCCTTCAGGCGGGGGCGCGTGCCTCTCCACCATACAGGAACACATGAAGACTGATTCATATCTTCATTCCGGCCGGACGCCGCCGGACACCGGCGGACGGCAACCGTGCCGTGGAGGCCCTCTCCTGGGCGTCAGCCGCCGTGGACGCCGACCTCGTAGAGGGAGTAGCCCCGGTCGGTGCCGCGTTCCAGGCCGTGGACGCGTACGTACCTGGCCGGTGTGCCGGCGAATCTCGCGGTGTCCAGGCCGCCGTCACCCGCTGTCGTGGACCAGGCGGTTCGCCAGTTCACACCGTCGGTGGAGAGCTCGACGCGGTACGACTTCGCGTATGCGCGCTCCCAGTCGAGGGTGACCCGCTCGACGAGCCGCGTGGAACCGAGGTCGAGCCGGTACCACTGGTCGTCGCTCCAGTCGCTCGCCCAGCGGGTGCCGCCGTCGCCGTCGACGGCCCGGTCCGGCTTGTAGCTCGTGAACAGGCTCCACTCCGAGGAACTGGCCGACGCGGTGGCGCCCTTCGCGAGATTGCCTGGGGCCTTGTGGTTCTCGGAGGCCCCCCAGGTGCCGAGGTAGGACTCGGCGCCGCGGAAGAGGTCGTCCACCACGTCCTGGCCGCCGACCCGGCGGATGTCCTCGATCCAGTCCGGGACGAGGCCGTAGTGGGCGGCGCCGTCGGTGTTCAGGTCCCAGGTGCGCTCGCCGGTGGTCTGCCGGTCGATGACGGAGCCGCCGTCGACGCTCTTGAAAGGGTAGGTGACCTTGTTCGGGGCGTCCGCGCCACGTGGGGCCGGCCAGCCGCCGACGCCGTTCATGTCGGTGCCGTAGCCGTAGCCCACGCCGTACTTGTCGCGCAGTGACTCCGTGCGCTCGGCCTCCGCGATGAATCCCTCGGAGCCGTGCATGTACTGGGCGATGAAGCCGCCGAGGCCGTAGACCCGTTCGGTCCAGTCCAGGTCCATCCAGCTGTGCGAGGAGAGCACGCCGGGGTAGGACTCGGCCTCGAAGATGTCGAGCACCCGGCCGGTGGCCTTGACGCTCATGTGGTCGATCTCCAGCATCATCCCGCGTTGCATCATGCCGCGGACGGCGTACTCGCCGAGTCCGGTGAGTCCTCGGACGTTGCACTGGGCGTCCGCCTTGTACGAGGGCACCTCCACGCCCGCCGGGAGTTCCTTCTCGGCCGCGGCCGCCGTCGCGTTGCCGATGGGGTTGTCGTGCTGCGGGCCCTTGCACGTCTCCGTCTTCCAGAAGGTGCCCGTCGACAGGAACTGCCCGACGTTGATGGCCGTTCCGAGGGTGCCCGAGTCGAAGCGGACCCCGCACAGGGCGTTGTCGAACTTGTGGCACAGGAACATGCTGCGCACGCCCAGCGCGTACAACTCGTCCAGGCCCTTGTCGATGTCCGCCTTGCCGCACTGCGCGATGTCGAGGACCTGCTTGCAGCCGAAGGGCTCGGAGGTCTCGACGCCGAGGACGACCGCCAGTTTGCCCTGCTCGATCACCTCACGGGCCTGCGCGCTGTCGGTGACGATCCGGAACCAGCCCTTGCCGGGCCCGCCGTACATCTTGTCTACGAAGGACTGCATGTCGTACGTCAGTTTGGCCTGGAGCCGGATGGAGGTCATCTCGTCGCAGCCGCGGTCCTTGAAGAAGTACACGGAGCAGATGACGCCGTTGGTGACGAGGTCGTTGACCAGCACCCGCTGACCGCCGCGCCAGGCCCGCTCCACCCAGGCGTAGTAGTTCTGCTGGTGGGTCAGCGAGTCGTGGGCCGGCCAGTCCTTGAAGGTGGGCCAGCCGACCGGGTCGTGTTTGCCGTCGCCCCCGTTGGTGATGAAGTCGAAGATCGCGAGCGAGCCGTCCGGGTAGTGCTCGGGGCAGTCCTTGAGCGCGTCGGCGACGCCCTGCTCGGAGAACGGCTTGCCGCAGATCAGACGGCCACCGAAGCCCTCGTTGGCGAAGATGTGGTCGTGCGCGTCGACGAAGCCGCGCACTTCACCCTTGGCGTCGGTGCCGGTGAAGGGCTCACCCGTGACGTTGATCCGGGAGTCCGGCGCGGGTCGTGCGGTCGGGTTCCACCAGTCGGTTCCGGCCGCCGAACTCGGCGTCGGGCCCAGCGCGACGGCCAGCACGAGCAGGAGGAGCGACACGACGGTGACGTTCTTGCGTCGGCGGTACGGGCGTCCTGCATTGGTCACGGCCCACGTCCTCGGTCGGCGGGATGGCGGGGTCGACGTCCCGGCCGCCCGAGGCCCCCGAGGGCCGGGGAGCGACGGGCCGGGTTGTCATGACCTCATCCAAGATGCGAACGAGGATGACCAACTGTCACATCACGAGTCAAGAGTCCGTGACTGATGACCTACTGATGGGTCATCAGTTTCTGGTGTCGGAGCCTGGTCAGCGCAGGCGGTCCTTCGCCTTGTAGTACGCGCCTCCGAACGGCAGGAACCAGGGGGTGCCGTTGTAGAAGGGGACGGGGACCTTCGGGAAGCCGAGGCCGCGCAGCGGGTTGGCCTCCGGGCGGCCGTCCATCATCTCGGCGACCGCACGGCCCATGTAGGTGGCCATCTGGACACCGTGGCCGCAGTAACCCATCGAGTAGTACAGGCCGTTCGCCTCGCCGGCGTGCGGGAGGCGGTCCCAGGAGAAACCGACCATGCCGCCCCACACGTAGTCGATCCGTACCCCGGCGAGCTGCGGGAAGATCTCGGTCATCTCCCGCTTCAGGACGTCGCCGCTCTTGACGTCCGAGGCCGGGTTCGAGGGGGCGAAGCGGGCCCGGCCGCCGAAGGCGAGGCGGTGGTCGGGCGTGAGGCGGATGTAGTGGCCGATGTTCTTGGAGTCGACCACCAGGCGGCCGTTCGGGATCAGCGCCTTGGCGCGTGCCTCGCCGAGCGGTTCGGTGACGACGATGAAGCTGCCGACGTTGATGAGCCGCTTGCGGAACCAGGGCATCGACTTGTCGGTGTAGGCGTCGGTCGCCGCCATCACCTGCTTGGCGCGGATCGTGCCGTGCAGGGTCTCGACCACGAAGCCGCCGCCCGGCAGCCGGGTGAGGCCGGTCGCCGCGTTGCGCTCGTGGATCTCCGCACCCGCCCGCTCCGCGGCCTCGGCGAGACCGTGCACGTACTTGCCGACGTGCAGGGCGGCGCTCAGCGGGTCGAGCAGGGCGCCGTGGTAGTAGTCCGAATCCAGCTCGGCCTTGAGTTCACCGCGGGTCAGGAGCCGGGTCTCGTGGCCGAAGTTGTCCGCGAGGTCGCGCTGGGTGGCCCGCATCGACGCGAAGTGCTGCGGCTTGAAGGCGACTCCGAGCCGCCCGGCGCGGTGGAAGTCGCAGTCGATCTCTTCCGTCCGTGTGATCTCCTCGACCACGTCGACCGCTTCGCGGAACGCGTCGTACAACTCGCGTGCCCGCTCCTGCCCGTAGCGCTTGCGGGCCTCGGCGGGGCTGATGGTGAGGCCCTGGGTGCACATGCTGCCGTTGCGCCCGGAGGCGCCCGAGCCGACCTTGTCCTTCTCCACGAGGACCACCCGGGCGCCCTTGCGGGCGGCGTGGTAGGCGGTGGAAAGGCCGGTGAGGCCGCCGCCGATCACCACCACGTCCGCCTCGTCGGGCAGGTCCTTTCCGGAACGATCAGGCAGGGCGGGAGCGGTGTCGAGCCAGTAGGGGATCTGCTTCATGGTGTGCGTCCTCCGTCTTTCGGTGCCGGGTCGCCGTGGGGCCGTCGGTCAGCAGCCGAGGAGCTTCGGCAGGCCCGACAGGTCGGGCAGTTCGTCGTACGGCTGGTAGTCGGCGCTGCCCGGGCGGCCGAAGCGGTTGATCCACACGCGGCGCTTGAGGCCGAGGTCGCGGGTCGGGATGTGGTCGTACTCCCAGCCCTGGGCGGTGTGGATGACCTGGGACGGCTCGACGCCCATCGTCGTGAAGGCGTGCTCGAAGGTCTGCCGGTCCGGCTTGTAGGCGCCGGCCTGCTGGGCGGTGATGACGTGGTCGAACTCCACGCCGATGTTCTCGACGTTCCGCGCGATCAGGTTGTCGTCGGTGTTGGAGATGATGGCGATCTCGTACCTGGTCTTCAGGGCGCGCAGGGCGTCCGGGACCTCCGGGAACGGCCCGAAGGTGGGCACGGCCTCGACGAGGGCGTCGCCGTCGGAGGTGCGGTACTCCAGGCCGTGCAGGCGCATGGCGTTGCGCAGGCTGGAGTGCAGGATCTCGTGGTAGGGGCGGTAGGCCTCCAGGACGGCCTGGAAGCGCATGACGCGGAAGTCGTCGAGGAACTCGTCGACGTCCAGGTTGTCCAGGTCGAGCCGGTCGGACAGGACCTTCAGGGTGGTCGGCCCGAGCTGGAAGTCGACCAGGGTGCCGTAGGCGTCGAAGGTGACGATCTCTCGCATGGTGTTCAGCCTCGCTTCAAGAACTGTGACAGGGGGTCAGACGACCCGTTCACCGGGGGTGACGATCGCGTCCAGGGCGGCCAGGTCGGCCGTGTCGGGGATCCAGTCGGCCGCCGCCGCGTTGGCGGTGACCTGCGCGGGCGTCATGGCGCCGCAGATGACCGAGCCGACCGCGGGCAGTGCGGCCAGCCCGCCGACGGCGACCTGGAGGAGGGTCAGGCCGCGCTCGGCGCCGTACGCGGTGAGCGACTCGACGCGGTCCAGGGCGGCGTCGGTGAGCCAGCCCTGCCGCCACGACAGCCGGCTGCCGGGCGGGGGCTGCTCGCCGCGCCGGTACTTGCCGCTGAGCAGACCGTTGGCCAGCGGGTAGTACGGCAGGAGACCCAGGCCGTGGCGCAGACAGGCCGGGATCAGGTCGTTCTCCACGCCGCGGTCGAGCAGGTGGTAGCGGGCCTGCGTCGACACGAAGGCGTCGGTGAGCTGCTCGGGCGGGAGGCCGGAGCAGCCGAGGTAGCGGATCTTGCCCTCGGTCACGAGTTCCCGCAGGGCGGCGACCGTCTCCGCCAGGGGGGTGACGCCGTCCGGCTCGTGGTACTGGTACAGGTCGATGCGGTCGGTGCCGAGCCGGCGCAGGGAGGCCTCGACGGCGTACCGGATGTACGCGCGGGCGCCCCGCCGGCCGTACCTGTCGGCCTCCGGGCCCATCTCCATGCCGAATTTCGTGGCCAGGACGATGTCGTCGCGGTGCCCCTTCAGTGCGGCGCCCAGCAGTCGTTCGCCGTCGCCGCGCGCCCCGCCCTGCCCGCCGAACCCGCCGTACATGTCGGCGGTGTCGAACAGGGTGATCCCCGCGTCCAGGGCCGTGTGGACGACCGCCTTCGTGCCTTCCTCGTCCAGGCGGGAGCCGAAGTTGTTGCCGCCGACGCCGACGACGGAGACGGTGGGGCCGCGTTCGCCCAGCGTGCGATACCTCATGACCGGCTCCCGAACCCGATGCAGACGTTCTTGGTCTGCGTGTAGCTCGCCAGCGCTTCGAGGCCTTTCTCGCGGCCCCAACCGCTGTGCTTGTAGCCGCCGAAGGGCAGCTCGATGCCCGTGCCGGCGCTGGTGACGTTGACATAGACCTGTCCGGCCCGGATGCCTTCGGCCAGGCGCATCGCCTTGTCGATGTCGCGGGTCCAGACGTAGGAGGACAGGCCGTACGGGCTGTCGTTGGCGAGCCGGAGGGCTTCGTCGGCGTCGTCGAACTCGATGACGGTGACCACGGGCCCGAAGATCTCCTCGCGGGCGCAGCGGGCGTCGTTGGTCAGGCCGGTGAGGACGGTCGGCTCGATGTAGTAGCCGTCGGCCAGTGCGGGGTCGGACGGTGCTCCTCCCCCGACGCGTGCCACGGCGCCTTCCTGCCGGGCGAGTTCCAGGTATCCGAGGACCCGGTCGCGCTGCCGGGCGGCGACCAGCGGGCCGATGTCCGGGTCCGTGAGGCCGGGACCGACGCGCAGGGCGGCGATCTTCTCGGTCAGCCGGTCCAGGAACTCCTCGGCGCCGCGCTGGAGCAGCAGGCGTGTGCCCGCCGAGCACATCTGCCCGGCGTTGCTGAATGACCATCCCAGGATCGCGGTCAGCGCCAGGTCGAAGTCGGCGTCGGCGAAGACGACGAACGGCGACTTGCCGCCCAGCTCCGTGACGGAGGGCACCACGTTGGCGGCGGCGGCCTGGGCGACCTTGATGCCGGTCGGCACCGAGCCGGTGAAGGTGACCTGGTCGATGCCGGGGTGCCCGGCGAGTGCCGCGCCGGTCTCGCCGTCGCCGGGTACGACGTTCAGCACGCCCGGCGGCAGTCCGCACTCCAGCGCGATACGGCCGATCTCCAGCGGGGTGAGCGGCGCCTCCGGGGAGGGCTTGAGCACGATCGTGCACCCTGCGGCGAGTGCCGGGGCGGAACCCCTCGCGGTGTTCTGGAGCGGGTAGTTGAAGGGGATGATCTGGCCGGAGACGCCGATCGGCTCGCGCAGGGTGTAGTCGATCAGGCCGGGGCCGAGCGGGACCGTGGAGCCGCCGAGCTTGTCGGCGATGCCGGCGTAGAATTCGAAGTAGCGGGCGGCGGACTCGACATCGGCCTTGGCCTGGCGGAGCGGCTTTCCGACGTCCTGGCTCTCCAGGCGTGCCAGCGATGCGCCCTCGCGGCGGATCGCGTCCGCGATGCGGTGCAGCAGCCGACCCCGGTCGGCGGGGCGCATCCGGGCCCACTCGGGTGCGGTGAGGGCCGCGCGGGCCGCCGCCACCGCCTGGTCCACGTCCACCGGTCCGGCCAGCGCCACCTCGGTGATGGCTGTCCCGTCAGCCGGGTCGAGGACGGTGAAGGTGCGGCTGTCAGCGGCGGGCACCTGCTTGCCGTCGACGAGGAGCAACCGGGTTTCGCCGCTCACGGCTGGATCTCCCCCTGCACCTCACCGAAGATGACCACCTCGTCGCCCGGCCGCACGGTGCGGATCCGGCGCACCCAGAGCACGATGCCGTCCTGCGGGGCGCGGACCTCCTCCAGCGTGTTGCCGTAGTGGTCGGTGATCTGGGCGATCAGGTCGCCTTCCTTGCAGGTCTCGCCGGGCTCCGCGTGACCGAGGAAGAAGCCGCCGGCAGCGGACCGGGCGAAGGTGCCGGAGACGGTCGTGTAGTTGTCGCGCAGTTCCGCCTCGCCGTCGATCATGCCGAGCTGTCGCATGATGTTGCGGATCGAGTGGACGTGCAGGGCGACGTTCTGCTCGCGGTAGGTGCCGCCGCCCGCCTCGATGGTGACGGCGGGCTTGCCGGCGGCGAGGGTGGGGTGGCGGACCGTGCCGCCCCACTTGCCGCCCTTCCAGACCAGCTCGTGCCCGGCCGCGAGGGCGAGGTCGGTCGCCAGGTCCTCGTAGCCGCCCTGGAGGATGACGAGCGGGGCGATCTCACCGAACGTGCCGCCCGTGTGCAGGTCGACCAGGGCGTCGATGGCGGGGACGACCTGCTCGACGAAGGTGGCGGCCAGGCGCAGCGAGTACGAGCCGTCCGCGTCACCCGGGAAGATCCGGTTGAGGTTCAGGTGGTCCAGGCCGCTGGTGCGGGCCGCCGCCTCGAAGGCGGGGGTGTTCATGCAGGGGATGCCGACGAGGGTGCCGCGCAGGCCGGCCGGGTCGATCGAGGCGAGGACGCGGCGGATGGCCTCCTGGCCGTCGTACTCGTCGCCGTGGACACCGGCGTCCACGCACAGGACCGGGCCGTCCTCGGTGCCGTTGACGACGATCAGCGGGATGCCGAGCTCCACGCCGTACGTGCTGGTGCCGACCGGGATCAGACCCTGGGCGCGCTCACCGGGGGCGACGGTCAGGGGGCCGATGGAGTACATGTCGTTCCTTTCGAAAAGGTGGATCAAAGGCGGGCGGAGGCCTCGTCGAGGGTGTCCGCGATGATGTCGGCGATACGGTCGAGGAGCCCGCGGTCGCTGATCAGCGGGGGCGCGATCTGCACCAGCGGGGCGGCACGGTTGTAGACGCGGGCGAGCAGCCCGGCCTCGCGCAGCCGGCGCGGGATCAGGTCGGCGACGAGCGCGGCGCGCGCGGTGTCGCCGAAGCCGCCGCCGTCGAGGTCGCCGACGAGTTCGAGGGCGTAGAAGAATCCGGCGCCGCGGACGTCACCCACGATCGGCAGCTCGCCCAGGGACGCCATGCGCCGGGCGAGGTGGCCCTGGTGGCCGCGGACGTTCTCCAGGATCCGGTCCCGCTCCATGATGTCCAGGCTGCGCAGGGCGATGGCCGCGCTCAGCGGGTGGCCGCTGAAGGTGTAGCCGTGGTTGAGGACCTCGCCGGGCTGATTGATCGCCTCGGCGACGCGGTCCGAGACCAGGGTCGCGCCCATGGGGGCATAGCCGGCGGTAATGCCCTTTGCGACGGTGACAATGTCCGGGCGAGCCCCGTAGCACTCGCCGCCGAACCACTCCCCCAGCCGGCCGAAGGCGGTGATGACCTCGTCGGCGACCAGCAGGAAGCCGTAGCGGTCGGCCAGTCGGCGCAGGCCCTGCCAGTAGCCCTCCGGCGGGGTGATGCAGCCGCCCCGGTTCTGCACCGGCTCGGCGATGAGCATGGCGACGCTCTCCGGTCCGGCCGCGAGGACCGTGGCCTCCACGTCGGCGAGCAGGTACTCGGTGAAGGCCGCCTCGTCGAGGGGCTGTTGCAGGGCGGCCCGGTTGGTGTTGGCGACGAAGTGGGTCTCCACGGCGGGCGGCCCGTACGGCTCGGTGAGGCCGGGGTCGTCGGTGAAGGACAGCGCCCCGAGGGTGAGGCCGTGGTAGGCGCCGCGCCTGGCGATGGCCTTGGTCCGGCCCGCTTCGCCGCGCAGGGTGTGGTACCTGCGGGCGATCTTCCAGGCGGTCTCGACGGCTTCGGCGCCGCCGCCGCTGAAGAAGACGTGCTCGATGCCGTCGGGGGCCAGGGCGGCGAGGCGCTCCGCGAGAGCCAGGCCGGTGGGGTGCGCGGAATCCGACCACAGGGGGCTGTAGCAGAGTTCGCGCAGTTGCTTCTGGGCCGCTTCGGCGATCTCGTCGGCGTAGGAGTAGCCGATCTGGCAGCAGTAGAGCCCGGACAGGCCGTCGATGTAGCGGTTGCCGGCCGCGTCGTCGACGTAGGGGCCCTCACCGTGGCGCACGACGAAGAGGTCCTTGCCGGGCTTCGCGAGCGATCCGTTGGCGGTCATGTTCAGCAGCAGGTGCCGCTGAGCGGTGGTGGTCATACGGGCTCACCTCCGGGCGTGGCGATCCCTGTCGCGGTCTCGACCGACAGCAGGGAGTCCTGCCGTCCCGAGCCGAGCCAGCGCACCAGGGCCACGAGGGCGAGGGCGAGGAACGCGCCCGCGATGAGGATCGCGCTGATCGCCGTGACGCTGGGGTCGATGTCGAAGGTCAGGGAGTTGTAGATCTGCACCGGCAGGGTGACGGTGTCGACGGAGGACAGGAACTGGGAGATGTAGAACTCGTCGAAGCTGGTGATGAAGGAGAAGATCGCTGCCGCGATCATGCCGGGGGCGGCCAGGGGGAAGGTGATGCGCCGGGCGATGGTCAGCCGGCCGGCGCCCATGCTGGCCGCGGCGTCCTCCAGCCGTTCGTCGATGCCGCGCAGGGTCGCGATCAGGATCAGCACCGCGATCGGTGAGGCCAGCACGGTGTGGCCGAGGGCGATCGCGATCGGGCTGCCCAGCATCGAGGCGGGTTCGAAGAGCAGGAACAGGCCTAGGGCGGTGACGATCTGGGGGATGAGCAGGGGGCCGAGGACCAGGGCGTAGACGGCGGAGCGCAGCGGGAGTTCGCTGCGGGTCAGCGCAGTCGCCGCGGTCACACCGATGACCAGCGAGAACACGGTGCTCAGGCAGGCCACCAGCGCACTCATCGACATCGCGGCCAGCCATTTACTGCCGTCGGCGAACAGCGACTTGTACCAGCCCAGCGTCCACGCTTCCGGCGGGAACGAGCCGAAGGCGTTCTTGCTGAACGAAGTGACGAGGATGACCACGATCGGCAGCGCCAGGAACAGCAGGATCACGGTGGCGACCGCCGTCAGGGCGATCCGCCCGGCGAGGGTCTTGCGCAGCTCCATCATGACGCGCTCCTCTTCTTACGGCTGGCGCCGAGGGAGGTGACGAGCTTGACCAACAGCAGTCCGGCGAAGGTCATCAGCAGCAGGACGACGCCCTCGGCGGCCGCCCCGTTCCACTGGTTCTGCTTCATCACCTGCTGGTTGATCAGGGAGGCGATCATCGTCTGGTCGGGGCCGCCCATCAGGGCCGGGGTGATGTAGTAGCCCAGCGACAGGATGAAGCTGAGCAGTCCGGCACTGGCCAGACCGGGGGCGACCAGGGGCAGGTAGATCCGGCGGAAGATGGTCACGCGTCCCGCGCCCATGCTGGCCGCGGCAGCCAGCAGCCTGCGGTCCACGCCGCGCATCACGCCGTACAGCAGCAGCACGGTGTAGGGCAGCATCACCGAGGTGGTGCCGATGACCACGCCGATCTCGTTGTAGAGCAGCTGGTACGGCGCCCCGGGGACCCACAGGTTGGCCATGGCCTCGTTCACCAGGCCCTTGTCACCGAGCAGGATGATCCAGCCGTAGGTGCGCACCAGGGCGCTGATGAAGTGCGGGACGACCACGATCAGCATGGCCAGTCCGGCCCACAGGGGCCTCAGCCGGGAGATCGCGTTCGCCAGGACGAACCCGAAGACGAGGCTGAACAGCGCCGTCTCCGCGGAGATCCGCACCGTGGTGAACAGCACGGAGAGGTTGATCCCCGTGAGTGCGTCGACGTACCAGTGCAGCGTCAGTGATCCGTCGGGGTTCTTCAGGCTCAGGAAGAGCGTGCTGAGGATCGGGTAGACGAACAGCACGAGCAGGTAGACGACGACGGGCAGCGCGTAGAGGATGCCGATCCGCGTTCTGCGGGAGGCCAGGAGCTTGCGAGGGCGCGCCGGGGCGCCCGCGAGGGTGGCGGCCATGGCTCACCCGCCCTGTTCGGAGAGGAAGAGGTTGACGTCCTCGGGGTCGGCGGTGATGCCGACCCGCTCGCCGGTGACGGGCCCGCGGCCGGCGGGTACCTCCAGACGAAGCAGGGGCGCGTCCCCGCCGTCGACCCGCACCCCGGCGCGGACCAAGGTGCCCACATAGGTGGCGGTCTCGACCGTGCCGGTACAGAAACCGTCGTTCGGTGCGCCGGCGCGCAGCCGGCCCGGCTGGACGGCGGCCTTGACCGGGGTTCCGGGGGCCAGGGCGTGTCGCCTGGCCGTCAGCAGACCGCCGCTGTGGTCGAGGCGGACCACGGTGTGGTCGTCGGTGTTCTGTTCCACGCGGCCGGGCAGGAAGTTCGCCGCGCCGAGGAAGTCCGCGACGAAGGGCGTCTTCGGCCGTTCGAACAGTTCCCTGGGTGTGTCGAACTGCTCGATCAGGCCGTTGCGCATCACGGCGATGCGGTCCGAGAGGACCAGCGCCTCTTCCTGATCGTGTGTCACGTAGATGACGGTCAGGCCGAGTTCCTGCTGGATGGCCTTGATCTCGACCTGGAGCTGGTCACGGAGCTTTTTGTCCAGGGCGCCCAGCGGCTCGTCCATGAGGATGACCGGCGGGCGGTAGACCAGCGCCCGGCACAGGGCGACGCGCTGCTGCTGACCGCCGGACAGTTCGCGCGGCTTGCGGCCGCCGAAGCCGGACAGGCCCGCGATCTCCAGGGTCTCCCCGACCCGCCTGCGGATCTCGTCCTTCGGCACTCCGCGGAGCGTGAGCGGGAAGGCGACGTTCTCACTGACCGTCATGTGCGGGAAGAGCAGGTACTGCTGGAAGACGAAGCCGAGGTTGCGTTTCTGCGGGGCGAGCCGGGTGACGTCGCGGCCTCCGACGGTGATGGTGCCGGAGTCGGGTTCGCAGAACCCGGCGATCATCATGAGGGTCGTGGTCTTGCCCGACCCGGAGGCGCCGAGGAAGGTGACGAACTCCCCGGCGGCGATCTCCATGGACGCCTCGTCGACGGCGACGACGTCCCCATATGTCTTGCGCAGGGCCACCACCGACAGCGCTTTGCCGGTCGCGGTGGGCAGCTTGCCGCCGGCCACCTTCACGGACGGTGTGACCACACCGAATTCAGCCACGAGCCCACTCCAACCAGCGCTTGGTGACGGCGGTTTCGTTCTTGAGCCACCAGTTGATGTCCGCGTCGAAGCCCTTGTCGTAGTACTGCGGCGCACCGGCGAGTGCGTTGCGCTGGTCCTCGGTGAGCTTCTCGTAGGCCACCGGAGAAGACGGGTTCGACGGGAACGCCTTGGCCAGGGCGGCCTGAATCTCGGGCCGTAGCGCGAAGTCCATGAGCTGGTAGGCGCCGTCCACGTGGGCCGCGCCCTTGGCGATGGCGTAGCCCTGGAACTGGCGGCGCATGCCGTTCAGTTGCCGGGCGACCGGGACGCCCTGCTTCTGCAGGTCCGCGATCCGGCCGTCCCAGACGGTGGACATCGTCACTTCCTGGCGGCTGAGGAGCACACCGGGGAGCGGGCCGCTGTCCCAGAACTTCTTGATGTCGGACCGGAGCCGGGTCAGCACCTTGAAGGCGCGGTCCAGGTCGAGCGGGTACAGCTTGTCCATCGGGACGCCGTCGGCCAGCAGCGCGAACTCCAGCTCGGGCAGGTCGGCGTCCGGGTTGCACATCGAGCGGCTGCCCTTGAACGCCCTGGTGTCCCAGAAGTCCGCCCAGGACTCGGGCTTGCGGCCGCCGAAGGCGTCGGTGCGGTACGCCATGCACTGGCCGTAGAAGCTGTTGCCGATGGCATGGTCGGTGATCTGGTTCGCCGGGATCCTGGCACTCTTCAGGCTCTTGAGCCGGTCCCTGTCCAGTGTCTCCAGGGCGTCCTGGGACCCGAACTTGATGTGGTCCATCATCGAGTTGTTGATGAGGTCGAACTGGGGGCGGCCCTGCTTGATCTGGGCCAGCATCTGGGTGCCCTCGAGGTTGACGACCTGGACGTTGATGCCGGTCTCCTGGGTGAACGGCGTGTAGATCGCCTTCTGGAGGGCTTCGCCGTAGGAGCCGCCGCTGTCGCGGACGACCACCGTCTTGCCGCCACTCTTGCCGCCGCCGGACGAGGCGCGGCTGGTGCCGGTGCCGCAGGCCGAGAGGGAGGGCAGGGCGGCGAGGGCGGCCAGGCCGCCGGCTCCGCGCAGGAGCGCTCTGCGACCGATCTGGGGATCACTCATGACAAATCTCCTGAAGTTGGCGCGTGGGGACCAGCTGTTCGGGGTGAGTGGTGGTTCGGGGACCTGTGGTGGTGCCGGTCAGTCGTGCGGCACCGCGATGGCGGCGAGTTCCGCGCCGGGGCCGACGGTGAGCCCGTTCATGCCGTAGAGGATCTGTCCGGTGGCGGTGGCGGTGACCTTGTGTTCGCTGCCGTCGGCCGGGTCGATGACGCGGCCGATGGTCTGACCCATGGTCACCTCGTCGCCGGTGGCCGCGTCCGGGTACCACAGGCCGGTGGCCGGGGAGACGACGGAGCCGGTCCAGACCCAGTCACGCGGCCGCACGGTCACGGGTGCGACGCGCTGCGGTGCCTCGATGACGCCGAGGTGGTGCAGGAGCCGGTACAGGCCGTCGAGCAGGGCCCGTGTCTGGGCGGGGTCGCGTTCGCCGAGCTGGCCGGTCTCGATGAGGATGGCCGGGATGCCCTGCCGGGCCGCCGCGGCGTGGCTGTTGCCGCCTTCGGCGTTGCGGCCGAAGAGGACGCGTTCGTAGCCGACGGAGTGGGCCATGGCCCGGGTCTTCGCGTCCAGTTCCGCGTCGGAGGTCAGGCGGTAGCCGACGAAGTCGAGCAGGGTCTCGTCGATGCCGCCGCTGTGCAGATCCGCGTAGGCGTCGGCGCCGGAGACGACGTTCTCGAAGAGCCAGGCCGCCAGCCGCTCGGTCGGTCCTCCGGCGGGATCGCCGGGGAAGACGCGGTTGATGTTGACGTCGTCCAGCGGGGACTTGCCCAGGCGGCCGTCGTACACGGCCGGCGGGTTGGCCACGGGGCAGATCACCACCTGGCCGGTGACGTCGTCCGGCTCCAGGAAGCCGCTGAGGCGGGTCGCCGCGTCGATGCCGACGAACTCGCCACCGTGGACGCCGCCGGTGATGACGACCCTGGGTCCGGGACGGGAGCCGTTGACGAGGACCAGGGGGATCTCGACGGTCGTGCGTCCGAGGTCCACGGGGACCGCCCCACGGACCTTGCGGCCCGGCTCGGCCCGCAGCGGGCCTACGGTGAGTGTCATGTCGTACCTCATTCAGGCGGTGGTGCGGCCGAGCGTGGAGATGAAGTCGATCGGCTGGGCGGTGCGGCCCTCCAGGGCGAGGTCCGCGGCGATGTCGCCCGGGGCGGGCGAGGGGTTGCGAAGCCCGTGGGCTGGTGGTCAGGGCCGGTTCAGGCCGTGGTGCGGCCGATGGTCGAGACGAAGTCGATGGGCTGGGATGAGGTGCCGTCCAGCGCCAGGTCGGCGGCGATGTCGCCGAAGGCGGGCGAGAGCTTGAAGCCGTGGCCGGAGAAGCCGGCGAGCAGTACGACGTCGTCGGCGCCGGGCAGCGGGCCGATCAGCGGGCGGCTGCTCTCGGTGTAGCCCTCCATGTAGACGGCCAGGCGGGTCGGGTCCGGGTGCAGGTCCGGCAGGTGGCGGCGGATCTGCTCGGTGAAGATGTCCAGTTCCTCCGGCTGGACGGTGCGGTCCAGCGCGTTGGGGTCGCCCACGGGCTTGTGCAGGGTGCGGGACAGGCCGAGCTTGACGGAGACGCCGTCCGGGGAGGGCAGTCCGTAACAGTGCGTGGGGGCGGTGCGGATGAAGGCCGGGCGTTCCTCACCGAACCAGGCGTCCGTGGTGGGCACGTACCAGGCGCTGATGAGGCGGCGGATCTCCACGTCCCACGGCAGGTCGGGCAGGAGGTCGTTCACCCAGGGGCCGACGGTGACGACGACGGTGTCGAAGTGCTCGCTGCCGGCGTCGGTGCGGATCTCGACGCCGTTCGCGACGGGGACGATCTCGCGGACCGGGGTGTAGCGGTGGATACGGGCACCCAGCTGTTCGGCGCGGCGGGCGGCGGTCTGGACGGTCAGCTCGGGGCGGATGAAGCCGGCGCGGCGGTCCAGCACGGCCACGTCACCGTCCTCCAGCCGGTACTGCGGGAAGCGCTTGGCCAGCGTCTCGGCGTCGAGCACCTCATGGTCGAGCCCGTGCTCGGCGATGGACTCGACCACGGTGGCCATCTGCTGGTGCTCGGTGGGCCCCATCAGCAGGCATCCGGTCAGGCGGCGCAGCTCGCGGCCGGTCTCCTGCTGGAGCTGCTCCCACAGGATGTCGGCGTGCTTGAGCAGCGGGACGTACCGGGAGTCCTCGAAGTGCGCGCTGCGGAAGATACGGGTTTCGCCACCGGCGGCGCTGCGGTCGTGGCCGGGGGCGAAGCGGTCGTAGGCGACGACTTCCGCGCCACGGGCCGCGAGGCGCCAGGCGGCCTGGCTGCCCATGGTTCCCACGCCGACGACGGCGACTCGCTTCCTGGCAGCTGACACGGGGCTTTCCTTTCGTATCGCAGCGGCGCAAGCTGAGCCCCTGCGTGAGGCTGTTCGATTCGAGGTGGTTTGGGCGGAGGGGGCGGGTCCTTCGGAGGACCTCGGCTCACGAACGCCCTGTCTCGGACTTCCGGCTGCGCCCTCGGGACCTTCCGTGGAGCCGTGCCACATTGTGGTACGCTGTGCTAGTATCTGGCACAGAGAATGGCAGTGGGTCCCAGGGGAGTCAAGGGGTGTTCGCCAGGGATCCCGAGGATTAACAGGGGGAAACCGGATGGAAATGAAGAGCGTCACCAGGTCGCTGCGCATCCTGGAGGCGGTCGCCCAGCATCAGCCGGTCACCGTCGGGGAATTGACGAAGCTCTTCGGCCTTCCGAAGTCGACCGTGCAGCGCACCCTGGTCACGTTGGCCGAGGCCGGCTGGCTGCGGGCCAACCGCAAGGACACCACCCGCTGGGAGATCGGCGCCCGGGTCCTGGCCGTACGACCCGCCGCCCTCCAGGGGTCCAGCCTGTTCGCCGCAGCGCGCGAGCCCATGGTCCGCCTGAGGGACACGGTGAACGAGACGATCCACCTGTCGGTGCCGGACGCCCTGCAGTGCATGGTCGTGGTGGACCGCGTGGACTGCTCTCACGCCGTACGGACGTTCCACACCGTCGGCGACACCTCGCCCCTGCACGCCACCGCGACCGGGCGTGCCGTCCTGGCCCATCTGCCGAAGCAGGACGTCGAGGAGCTCGTCACACAGGGGCTGGAGCGCTACAGCGACGCGACGCCCACCGACCCGGACGAACTGCGGGCCGAGCTGGACCGGATCCGCGTCGACGGCTACGCGGTCAACCGCAACCAGTACCGGCCGGACGTCTGCGCGATCGCCGCACCCGTCCTCGACGAGGAGGGCACGCCACTGGCCACCGTGGCCATCTCCATGCCCGACTCGCGCTACGACGCGGACCGGCTGCCCGAGTGGGGCCGCCTGGTCGCCGACGCCGCCGCGGAGATCACGGGGCGCCGCCTGGGCGCCTGAACGAGAGTCCGACATCGGCAAAGGGCCGTCCCTCACGCGCCAGCGTGGGGGACGGCCCTTTCTCACGTTCGGATCACCGTGCACAGATCCTCGCGCCGGGCGTGTCGGCCGCATGCCCCGTGCCCGGCCGGGGGGAGGGGGAGGCCGGGCACGGGGTGACCCGCGTGCGGCCGGGGGGATCGCACGCGGGGGCTGTCCGCGCGATGCGCGATGGGGCGGGTCTCAGGGCAGGAACGCGGTCATCGCACAGGCACTGCGACGTACTGGTACTCCAGGAACTCCTCGATCCCGACCCGGCCGCCCTCGCGGCCGAGGCCCGACTGCTTGACCCCGCCGAACGGCGCGGCCGGATTGGAGACGAGGCCGGTGTTCAGGCCCACCATGCCCACCTCCAGACCCTCGCTGACACGCAGCCCGCGGTCCAGACCCTGGGTGAAGACGTAACCGACCAGACCCCAGGGCGTGTCATTGGCGCGGCGCAGGACCTCGTCCTCGTCGTCGAAGGTGAGGATCGCCGCGACGGGGCCGAAGATCTCCGTGTCCATCAGGCGGCTCTCGGGGGATACATCGGTGAGCACGGTCGGCGGGTAGAAGCAGCCCGGCCCTTCGGGCGTCCGGCCGCCGACGAGGACCCGGGCGCCGCGCTCCACCGCGTCGGCGACGAGTTCCTCGACCTTGCCGCGTCCGTTCCTGTCGATCAGCGGGCCGACATCGACTCCGTGGCGCGTACCGGGGCCCACCACGAGCGCACCCATCCGCTCGGCGAGCCGCCGGGCGAACTCGTCGGCCACCGACCGGTGCACGAAGAAGCGGTTCGCGGCGGTGCACGCCTCGCCCATGTTGCGCATCTTGGCGACCATCGCGCCGTCCACGGCCACGTCCAGGTCGGCGTCGTCGAAGACGATGAACGGGGCGTTGCCGCCCAGCTCCATCGACGTCCGTACGACGGTGTCGGCGCACTGGGCGAGCAGGATGCGGCCCACGCCCGTGGAGCCGGTGAAGGACAGCTTGCGGATCCGGCCGCCGCGCAGGAGGGGTTCGCAGACCTCGCCGGCGCGGGAGGTGGTGACGACGTTCAGCACACCGTCCGGCAGCCCGGCCTCCTTGAGGATCCCGGCCAGGGCGAGGCTGGAGAGCGGGGTCTGCGGGGCCGGCTTGAGGATCATCGTGCAGCCCGCCGCGATGGCCGGGCCGATCTTGCGGGTGCCCATGGCCAGCGGGAAGTTCCACGGCGTGATCAGCAGGCAGGGCCCGACCGGGCGCCGGGAGAGCAGCATGCGGTTGCGCCCGTCGGGCAGGGTGCCGCAGCCGCCGTCGATGCGGACGGCTTCCTCGGAGAACCAGCGGAAGAACTCGGCGGCGTACGCCACCTCTCCCCTGGCCTCGGCGAGCGGCTTGCCCATCTCGGACGTCATCAGGTGGGCGAGTTCGTCCGTGCGCTCGAGGATGAGCTCGTAGGCGCGGCGCAGGATTTCGCTGCGGGCGCGGGGCGCGGTGCGTGCCCAGTCCTGCTGGGCCTGAACGGCCGCTTCCTCAGCGAGTTTGGCGTCCTTGAGACCGGCGTCGGCGACGTGGCAGAGGATCTCGCCGGTCGCGGGGTCGTCGACGGGCATGGTGGCGCCGTCCGCCGCGTCCACCCAGGCACCGCCGATGAACAACTGGTGCAGTACGTCGGTCATGATGTCTCTCCTGTTTGATCGGCGGCGGGGTCGAGGAGTTCAGCGAGGTGCAGGGCGCGGACGTCCCGGCCGTCGGCGAGGTGGTCGATCTGGGTGGCGCAGCTGAAGCCGTCGGCGACGACGGTGCGTCCGTCGAGCTGGTCGATGCGGGGTTTGAGGGCGAGGTCGGCGACGGCCATCGAGGTTTCGTAGTGCTCTGCCTCGAAGCCGAAGTTCCCTGCGAGTCCGCAGCAGCCCTCGGCCTCGTCGACGCCGCGTACGCCGAGCCGGCGCAGCAGGTCGGCGGGGCGGCGGCCCTTGAAGGTGGCGTACTCGTGGCAGTGGGTCTGCAGGACGACGTTCTCGGGCAGCGGCGGCGGGCTCCAGTCCCGATCGGCGAGATCGGTGAGGGCCCCGGTGAAGGTCTGGACACGGCTCGCCACGCGCTGGGCGGCCTCGGTGCCGAGCAGTTCGGGGACGTCCCGTTTCAACGCTGCCGCACAGCTCGGCTCGGCCACGATGATCGGCCGGTCGTCACCGTCGTCGAGCGCGGCGACCGTGCGGGCCATGATCTTGCGGGCGACGTTCAGCTGTCCGGTGCTGACCCAGGTCAGTCCACAGCACAGTCCCTCCTGCGGCGCGCAGGGGATACCGGCGTCGGCCAGCACCCGGCTCGCGGCTCCCGCGACTTCGGGACGGAAGGCGCGGGTGAAGCTGTCGACGAAGAGCACGGCCTTCGCCGGCTCTGCGGTTCCGGCCGCGCGCAGGATCTTGCGCAGGGCGCGGCGGGAGGCGAAGGCAGGGATCCTCCGCTTGGTCGTGACGCCGCCGAGACGGGCGAGGAGCTGGCCGACCGGCCCGCGCAGCAGTGCGTTGACCGGCCGGGCGGCGTAACCGGCCAGGGCGGAGGTCCTGGGCAGCCAGCCGAGCGAGTAGTGGGAACGGGGGCGCAGGCGGCCCTTGTAGTGCTGGTGGAGGAACTCCGCCTTGTACGTGGCCATGTCGACGCCGACCGGACAGTCACTGGAGCAGGCCTTGCACGACAGACACAGATCGAGGGCGTCCTTGACCTCGGTCGAGCGCCAGCCGTCCCGCACGGCCTCACCGCGGACCATCTCCTGGAGCATGCGGGCCCGGCCGCGGGTGGAGTCGTTCTCCTCGCCCGTGGCCCGGTAGCTCGGGCACATCACCCCGCCCGCGTCACTGCGGCAACGACCGACACCGACGCAGCGGCGCACGGCGCCCCCGAAACCGTCCTCGTCGTGGGGGAAGCCGAAGGTCGTGTCCAGCAGCGGGAGTTCCCGCAGCGCGAGGTCGGCGTCCAAGGGAGCCGGGTCGACGATCACGCCGGGGTTGAGCAGCCCGTCGGGGTCGAAGGTCTTCTTGAACGCGGCGAACGCGGCGATCATGCGGTGGCTGTACATGACCTCCAGCAGTTCGCTGCGGGCGCGTCCGTCGCCGTGCTCTCCCGACAGCGTGCCGCCGTGCCCGACGACCAGTGCGGCCGCCTCGGTGACGAAGCGCCGCATGACCGTCCGGCCGGCCTCGGTCGCCGGGTCGAAGTCGATGCGCACGTGGACGCATCCCGCGCCGAAGTGCCCGTACAGCACGCCCGTCAGCTGGTGCGCGGTCAGCAGCTTGCGGAAGTCGCGCAGGTAGGCGGCCAGGTTCTCCGGGGCGACGGCCGCGTCCTCCCAGCCGGGCCAGGACTCGCCGCCGTCCACGAGCCGGGCGGCCAGCCCCGCCCCGTCCTCGCGCACCCGCCACAGCGAACGCCGCTCGGCCGGGCTCTCCACGACCCGGCCGCCGGTCATCCGCCCCCGGGCCTTGAGAGCGTCGAGGAGCTCTGCGGCGCGGGCGTTCACCGCGTCCTGGTCGTCGCCTTCGAGTTCGACGTACAGCCAGGCCCGCCCCTCGGGCAGGCCGGTGACGGAGTCCGGGCCGCGGCGGGCACGCATGGTGGCGACGATCGCCTCGTCCATGCCCTCCACCGCACTGGGCGACCAGCGCAGGATCTCCGGCACGTCCTCGGCCGCCTCGACCACGTCCTCGTAGCCGAGCGTCAGCAGTGTGGATGCCTGTGCGGTCGCCACCAGGCGGACCGTCGCGGCGGTGACGACCGCACAGGTGCCTTCGGTGCCCACGAGCGCGCGGGCCATGTCGAAGCCGTTCTCGGGCAGCAGGTGCTGCAGCTGGAAGCCGGAGACCTGACGCGGGATCCGGCCCAGCTCGGTGCGGATCAGCGCCAGGTTGTCCTCGACCAGCCGCCTGAGGTCGGATTCGAGCCGGGCGACGCGCCGTACGGCCTCCGCGTCGCCCGGCTCTGCGGCACGCAGCCCGGAGTGGTCGGCGACGGCCCGCACGCCGTCGGCTGTCACGATCTCCAGGGCCTCGACGTGGCCGCTGGTGCGCCCGTCGCGCACCGACCGGTTGCCGCACGCGTCGTTGCCGATCATGCCGCCGAGGGTGCAGCGGCTGTGCGAGGACGGATCCGGCCCGAAGTCGAGCCCGTGCGGGGCGGTCGCGCCGCGCAGCGCGTCGAGGACGACACCGGCCTCGACCCGCGCGGTGCGCGCCTCCTCGTCGATGTCCAGGATCCGGTTCATGTACCGGGAGAAGTCCAGGACGACTCCCAGCCCGACCGCGTTGCCGGCCATGCTGGTGCCGCCGCCCCGGGCGGTGACCGGGACGCCCGCCTCACGGCAGGCCCGCAGCACCGCGACCACGTCGTCGGCGGTGCGCGGGAAGGCCACGGCTCTCGGCAGCACGCGGTAGTTGGAGGCGTCGTAGGCGTAGGGGCCCGTCGCTCCCGGGCCGGTCTCCACCCGCAGACCGGGCGCGATCTCGGCGATCCGGGCCGTCAGACCCGCCAGGTCGCGGGTGGCGGTGGTCATCGGTCCGCCGCTCCCGCGGTGCCGGCCTCGACGGCGTTCGCCCAGGCCTGGAGACCCTCGTCCACGCCCGCCTCGTCGATGACGAGCGCCGGGATCATGCGGACCACCTGGTTCCAGGCGCCGCACAGCAGCAGGAGCAGGCCCTCGTCGATGGCGGCGCGCTGCACGCGGGCGGCGGTCTCCGGGTCGGGGCTGCCGTCCTCGGTGACGAACTCGGTGGCGAGCATGAGGCCGAGGCCGCGGACGTCGCCGATGCCCGGGGTCCGGTCGGCCACCGCCTCCAGGCCGTGGCGCAGCCGCTCGCCCATCGCCTCGGCGTTCTCGACGAGCTTCTCGTCGCGGACGACGTCGAGGGTCGCGCAGGCCGCGGCGCAGGCGACGGCGTTGGCGCCGTACGTGCCGCCCTGCGAGCCGGGCCACGCCTTGGCCATCAGCTCCTCGGAGGCGGCGATGCCGGAGAGCGGGAAGCCGCTGGCCAGGCCCTTGGCGGTGACGAGGATGTCCGGGGTGACGCCGAAGTGGTCGTGTCCCCAGAAGCGTCCGGTGCGGCCGACGCCGGTCTGCACCTCGTCGAAGATCAGCAGGAAGCCGTGCCGGTCCGCCCGCTCGCGCAGCCCCTCGATGAAGGCGCGGTTCGCGGGCACGTAGCCGCCCTCACCGAGCACCGGCTCGACGATGATCGCGGCCGTGTCGGCGGGCGACGAGATCGTCTGGAGGGTGTAGTCGAGCTCCTTGAGGGCGAAGCGCGTGGCGGTCTCCTCGTCCCAGCCGTACCGGAAGGGCGTTGGGAACGGGGTGACGACCACACCGCTCATCAGCGGGGAGAAGCCGGACCGGAAGCGGATGCCGGAGGTGGTCATGGAGGCGGCGGCGACGGTACGGCCGTGGAAACCGCCGTGGCAGACGATGACGTTGGGCCGGCCGGTGGCCTGGCGGGCCAGCCGCAGTGCCGCCTCGACGGCCTCGCTGCCGGAGTTGGTGAAGAACAGGCTGTCGAGGCCGGCCGGCAGGACTTCGCCCAGCTTGTCGACGAGGCGGCGCAGCGGCTCGTGCATGACGGTGGTGTACTGGCCGTGGATCAGCGTGCCCACCTGCTCCTGCGCCGCCGCCACGACCTTGGGGTGACAGTGCCCGGTGCTGGTGACGCCGATGCCGGCGGTGAAGTCGAGGTAGCGGCGGCCGTCCTCACCATAGAGGTGGACGCCCTCGCCCCGGGCCGCCACCACGGGCGTGGCCTGGCGAAGGTGCGGTGACAGTGCGGTCATGATGTCTCCCGGCCGTACGTCGAGGTGTGGATGCTTGGCTCAGTTCCGGTAACCGAGCATCCAAGCCACCGCGAGGGGCGACAACGCGTGATCTGTCCAGCCGGAACGCGTTGTTCGGACGTTGTGTCAACCTCCGGACCCCTCGGGTCCCGCCCGCCCCTGCCGTGGACAGCTCTTGCGCAGGTCAGTGCCGCTTGTCAGAGTGACCGGGCGAGCAGGGAGTCACCGTGAACGAGAACGACCCGAAGGCCCCGGCCGGTCGCGCGCCGACCGTCGCCGACGTGCTGGCCCTGCCCGTCCTGGCCGCCGGACAGCCCCAGGTCGTCACCGGGCTGGCGTCTCTGGACCGGCCGGTGCGCTGGGTGCACATCACCGAGCTGACGGATCCGGCGTCCTTCCTCAAGGGCGGGGAGCTGGTCCTGACGACGGGCATGCCGCTGCCCGAGGACGCCGCGGGGGTCCGCCGGTACGTCGACGAACTGACCGAGGTGGGAGCGGCCGCCCTGGTCATCGAGCTGGTACGGCGCTACCACCGTCCGCCCGACGCCCTTGTCCAGGCCTGCCGCGCCCGGGGCCTCCCGCTGGTCACTCTCGCCCGGGACGTCAACTTCCTGGAGGTCACCCAGGTCGTCCACGCGCTCATCCTCGGAAACCAGGCCGAGGCGATGCGCCGGACCCAGCGGATCCACGAGGCGTTCACCGGGCTGACGCTGCGCGGCGCGGGGCCGGAGGACGTGGTGCGCGCGGCGGCGGAGATGAGCGGCCGCACGGTCGTCCTGGAGAACCTGGCGCACCAGGCGCTGATCTGCGAGCCGTCGGGGAGCACGGTGCAGGAGGCGCTCACCGGCTGGGAACAGCGCTCCCGGGCCACCGAGCCCGGCGACCACACACAGGTGGGCGGCCCGGAGGGCTGGCTCACCGCGCCGGTCTCCTACCAGGGCGAACGCTGGGGCCGTCTGGCCATGCTCCGGGCTGCCGACGACGGGCCGGCCTTCGGGGCGGAGCACGTCACCGTCCTGGAGAGGACGGCGATGGCGCTGACCGTCGCCCGCCTCATCCACGCCACTCCGTGGGAACACACGGCCCACCGCAACGCCCTGCGCGAACTGGCGGAACAGCGCCACCACTCCCCCGCGGACGCCCGTGCCCGCTGCGCCGCACTGGGCCTGCCCACCGAGGACAGCCGATACGTGGCGCTCCTCGTCGACCTGGGCCCTGGTGCGTCGGGCACCGAACCGGAGTCCCGACTGCACCGGGAGCTCAGGTCGGCGGGGATCCCGGCCCTCGTCGGGGAGCTCTTCCCCGGCCGCCTCGGTGTCCTGCCGGCCCTGCGCGCCGCCCAGCCCTGGCGTCCGGTGGCCGAGCGCCTGAGCCGCGCCGCGCTGGGGCTGTCCCCGCAGGCGCTCGTGAGTGCCGGCTCGGAGGTGGCGGACCTCGCCGACATCCCCCGTTCCTTCCGGGAGGCGGCCCGCGTCATAGAGGCCACCCCGCCCGGCCAGCCCCTTCCCCCGGACCGCTCCTTCCACGAGCTGCCGGACATCGACCTGCGCCGCCTGCTGTACGCCCTGCGCGAGGACACCCGCGTCCAGGACTACACCGAACGGCGGCTCGGCCGGCTCATCGACCACGACACCCGGCACGGCACCGACCTGCTGACGACGCTGGGCCACTACCTCGACGCCGCCGGCAACAAGACCACCGCGGCCCGCCGCGGCGGCCTGTCCAGGGAGACCATGTACCAGCGTCTGCGCACCATCGAACGCCTCCTCGACACCGACCTCGAATCCGGTGAACGGCGCACCGAACTCCACGTGGCGCTCACGGCGTTGCGCGTGCTGCGCGCCGAGTGAGCGTGACCCAGGCTCAGGTGTCGAAGTCCACCGTCAGCGCGTCGGAGACCGGGAACGACTGGCAGGTGAGGACGTAGCCCGCGTCGACCTCCGCCGGTTCGAGGGCGAAGTTGCGGCGCATGTCGGCCTTGCCGTCGGTGACCAGGGCGCGGCAGGTGCCGCAGACCCCGCCCTTGCAGGCGAACGGCAGGTCGGGGCGGGTCTGCTGGGCGCCTTCGAGGATGGTCCGTTCGCGGGGCAGGGCGGAGGTGGTGGAGCGGCCGTCGAGAGTGACGGTGACCTGGCTGACCGGTCCGGAGGGGCCTGCCTCGGCGTGGTGGACCTCGCGTACGGGTTCGTCGTCGGCGTAGAACAGCTCCTGGTGGACGCGGTCGCCGGGGACGCCGAGGCCGGCCAGCACCTCTTGGGCGGCACGGACCATGCCGTGCGGGCCGCACAGCCACCAGTGGTCGGCGGACTCCACGTCGACCAGCGCGTCGACGAGTGCCGACAGCCGCTCGGCGTCGAGACGGCCGGAGAGCACCTCGGCCTCGCGGGGCTCACGGGAGAGGACGTGGGCGAGCTGGAAGCGCGTCGGGTAGAGGTCCTTCAGGTCGGCCAGGTCGTCGGCGAACATCACCGTGCCGGTGCGGCGGTTGCCGTAGAGGAGAGTGACGGTCGAGCGGGAGTCGGCGGCCAGGACGGACTCGGCGATGGAGACCATGGGCGTGATGCCGGAACCGGCCGCGATCAGGACGTGGTGGCCGGGGGTGGTGAGGTCGGGTGTGAAGGCGCCGGTGGGGGCCATCACCTCGACGGTGTCGCCGGGACGTACCTCGTGCACCAGCCACGAGGAGAACAGCCCGCCGGGTACGACCCGGACACCGATGCGCGGTGCCGTGCCGGCGGGTGAGCAGATCGAGTAGGAGCGGCGCTCGTCCCGGCCGTCGACCTCGCGCCGCAGGGTGAGCGACTGACCGGGCGCGAAGGCGAACTCCTCGGCCAGCTCGGCCGGGATGTCGAAACTGACGGCCACCGCGTCCTCGCACAGCGGCTGCACGGCGGCGACCCGCAGGGGGTGGAAGACCGGACGTCGGCGGGCTCGCGCGCGCGGCCCCGGGGCGGGGGCCGGCTGCATCAGGTCCTCCATCAGATCTCCTTGACGTACTCGAACGGCTCGCGGCAGGCGAGGCAGCGCCACAGCGCCTTGCAGGACGTGGCGGCGAAGCGGGAGGTCTCTTCGGTGTCCGCGCTGCCGCAGCGGGGGCAGGGCACCGAGCGGCGGGTCGGCGACAGCACGAGCGGGACCGCTCCGGCGGCGCGCGCGGGCGCGGCCCCGGGCGGGGCGATGCCGTGCTCGGCGAGCTTGCGACGGCCGTCCGGCGTGATCCAGTCGCTGGTCCACGGCGGGTCGAGGACGGTGCGGATCGCCACGCGCGGGTAGCCGGCGTCCTTGAGCCGGGCGGCCACGCCGGCGCGCATCTCGGCCATGGCCGGGCAGCCCGAGTAGGTCGGGGTCAGGCTCGCGACCACCGTCCCGTCCTCGGTCAGGGACACCTCGCGCAGCACCCCGAGGTCGGCCAGCGTGAGCATGGGCAGTTCGGGGTCGGGCACCTGCTCGGCGATGCGCCGGGCCCGTCGCGCGTCCAGGGCCGTCGTCACCATGTCGCCTCCGGGTGGGCGCGGGCCACGCCCTGCAACTCGGCCAGCAGCGGGGCGAGGTGCCCGGTGTGCTCGCCGGCGCGGCCCGAGCCTGGCAGCGGCCGGTAGACGGGCATGGGCAGCCCGGCCGCCTCGGTGACCTGGCGCAGGACCGCGACGACCTCGTCCCGTACGTCGAACGCCGTGAACAGCTCGCCCAGGTAGGGCGCCACCTGCTCCAACGCCCTGCGCGTCCGGCGGTGGGACTCCTCCGTGCCGTCGCCCAGCCGCACCACCCACTCGGCCGCGTACTGCCGGTGGTAGGCCAGTTCCTTCACGCCCTTGGCGGCGATCGCCGCGAGCACCGGGTCACGGTGGGCGGTGAGCCGCTCGAAGTGCGCGAGGCGCCAGCTCGCGAACATCAGCAGCCGCACGACCGAGAACGCGAAGTCGCCGCCCGGGAGTTCGGCCAGGCGTACGTTGCGGAACTCGCCGGCGTCGCGGAAGTAGGCGTACGCGTCCTCGCCGCGCCCGGTCCCGTCGACCTGGCCCGCGCGGGAGTACAGCAGGCGGGCCTGGCCGAGCAGATCTAGCCCGATGTTGGCCAGCGCCACCTCCTCCTCCAGCTCGGGCGCCCGGGTGGTCCACTCGGCCAGCCGCTGGGCCGAGACCAGGGCGTCGTCGGCCAGGGTGACGCAGAGGGCGGCCAGTGCCCCGGCGTCCACGCCCTCGGGGACAGCGGTGTCCACGCCGTGCAGGGGGTCCTCGAAGCCGGTGCCGTAGGCCCAGCGGGTGTCGTCCTCGTGCCCCTCGGCGAGGGTCATGTAGACGTGGTCGTCGCTCATGCCCTCTCCTCAGATGTGCGGGACGTCGTCGGGGATGTCGTAGAAGGTCGGATGCCGGTAGACCTTGTCCGCGCTGGGCTCGAAGAACGGGTCCTTCTCGTCGCGGGTCGAGGCGGCGATGTGCTCGGAGCGCACCACCCAGATGCTCACGCCCTCGTTGCGCCGCGTGTACAGATCGCGGGCGTGCGTGAGCGCCATGCGGTCGTCGGCGGCGTGCAGCGAGCCCACGTGGACGTGGTTCAGTCCGCGCTTGCCCCGCACGAACACCTCGTACAGCGGCCAGTTCTGCTTCCCGTCGGTCATGCCACCGCTCCCTTCTGCGCGCGGGCGGCCTGCTTGGCCGCGTGCGCGGTGGCCGCCTCACGCACCCAGGCGCCCTCCTCGTGGGCCGTCCGGCGCCGCTCCATCCGCTGGGCGTTGCACGGGCCGTCGCCCTTGATGACCCGCATCAGCTCGTCCCAGTCGGGCGTGCCGAAGTCGTGGCGCCCGCGCTCCTCGTTCCAGCGCAGCTCCGGGTCGGGCAGCGTCACGCCGAGCTTCTCGGCCTGCGGGACGGTCATGTCGACGAACCGCTGACGCAGCTCGTCGTTGCTGTGCCGCTTGATCTTCCAGGCCATCGACTGCGCCGAGTTGGGCGAGGCGTCGTCCGGCGGGCCGAACATCATCAGCGACGGCCACCACCAGCGGTCCACCGCGTCCTGCACCATCTCCCGCTGCTCGTCGGTGCCGCGCATCATCGTCATCAGCAGCTCGTATCCCTGCCGCTGGTGGAACGACTCCTCCTTGCAGATCCGCACCATCGCCCGCGCGTACGGCCCGTACGACGACCGGCACAGCGGCACCTGGTTGCAGATCGCCGCCCCGTCCACGAACCAGCCGATCACCCCCACGTCCGCGAAGGACAGCGTGGGGTAGTTGAAGATCGACGAGTACTTCTGGCGGCCCTCGATCAGCCGCTCGGTCAGATCCGCGCGGTCGGCGCCCAGCGTCTCCGCCGCCGAGTACAGATACAGCCCGTGCCCGGCCTCGTCCTGGACCTTCGCGAACAGAATGGCCTTGCGACGCAGCGACGGCGCGCGCGTGATCCACTCACCCTCCGGCTGCATGCCGATGATCTCCGAGTGCGCGTGCTGCGCGATCTGCCGGACGAGTGTCTTGCGGTAGCCCTCCGGCATCCAGTCGCGCGGCTCGATCCGCTGGTCCCGCGCGATCGTCGCGTCGAAGTGCTCCTGGAGAACCGGCTCGGTGCCGCCCGCCCCCGCGGGGCTGGAGTGTGTCGTGTCCATCCGTCCCACTTCCCAACCGACCATTCGTTCGGTCCATCATAGAACGACCCCTCGCGCCTTGGTAAGACCCCGACTCTTGACAGGCCCCGAGGCGGCTGGATTACTTGGCAACGCCGAAGCTAACCGAATGGTCGGTCGGGTGACAAGATGATGGGCCGCAGCCGCAGCATCCGGAGCACGACGTCGAAGGAGTCGGGATGACCAGCGAGACGACCGCCACGACGACCTCGGCGGCGGCTGGGCAGCGGCGGGGCGATCCCCTCCCCCACGGCCTGCTGGACGACGGCGAGCGCCTGACGCGCGAAGAGCTGGGCGCGCTCCAGATCGACCGGCTGCGCCGGAGCCTGCGCCACGCCTACGACAACGTGGAGACCTACCGGAAGAAGTTCGACGAGGCCGGTGTCGGACCCGACGACTGCCGGACCTTGGCGGACCTGTCGCGCTTCCCCTTCACGACCAAGGCGGATCTGCGCGACACCTACCCGTTCGGCATGTTCGCCGTCCCCATGGACCAGGTCCGCCGCGTCCACGCCTCCAGCGGCACCACCGGCCGCCCCACGGTCGTCGGCTACACGGAGAACGACCTGTCCATGTGGGCCGACCTGGTCGCCCGCTCGATCCGCGCCGCCGGCGGGCGCCCCGGGCACAAGGTGCACATCTCCTACGGCTACGGCCTGTTCACCGGCGGCCTCGGAGCGCACTACGGGGCCGAGCGGGCCGGGTGCACCGTCATCCCCGCCTCAGGAGGCATGACCGCACGCCAGGTGCAGATCATCCAGGACTTCCAGCCCGAGATCATCATGGTCACCCCGTCCTACATGCTCACCCTCCTCGACGAGTTCGAGCGTCAGGGCGTCGATCCCCGCTCCACCTCACTGAAAGTAGGGATTTTCGGCGCCGAGCCGTGGACGGAGGAGATGCGCCGCGAGATCGAGGAGCGGATGGACATCCACGCCGTCGACATATACGGCCTGTCCGAGGTCATCGGCCCCGGCGTGGCCCAGGAGTGCGTGGAGACCAAGGACGGCCTGCACGTGTGGGAGGACCACTTCTACCCCGAGGTCGTCGACCCGCTCACGGGCGAGGTGCTGCCCGACGGCGAGGAGGGCGAACTGGTCTTCACCTCCCTCACCAAGGAGGCCCTGCCGGTCGTCCGCTACCGCACCCGCGACCTGACCCGGCTGCTGCCCGGCACGGCCCGGCCCGCCTTCCGCCGCATCGAGAAGATCACCGGCCGTTGCGACGACATGATCATCCTGCGTGGGGTGAACGTCTTCCCCAGCCAGATCGAGGAGATCGTGCTGCGCACGCCCGGCGTCGCTCCGCACTTCCAGATCGAGCTGTCCCGGCGCGGACGGATGGACCACATGACCGTCCGCGTCGAGACCCGCCCCGGCACGCCCGCCGGCCTGCGCGACGCCGCCGCCCGCACGATCGCGAAGGGCGTCAAGGACGGAGTCGGCGTGAGCGTCGACGTGTCGATCGTCGAACCGGAGACCCTGGAGCGCTCCCTCGGCAAGCTCCGCCGGGTCAAGGACCTGCGCGGCGAGCGGTAGTCCTGCCCTCACAGGCAGCTCCGCGCCTCGGAAGCGGTCATCTTCTCCGGCGTGCCGGTTTCGGACGCGGCCGGCTTGCGGATCAGGAGCAGGGCCGCGTCGTCGTGCAGCCGGCCGCCC
The DNA here is from genome assembly GCF_044327915.1 of Streptomyces afghaniensis. Taxonomy (NCBI): domain Bacteria; kingdom Bacillati; phylum Actinomycetota; class Actinomycetes; order Kitasatosporales; family Streptomycetaceae; genus Streptomyces; species Streptomyces afghaniensis. The sequence continues at coordinate 603,077 of NZ_JBIRGJ010000004.1, read as the reverse complement.
ACATGGTCCAGCAGCTCGTCGTGGAGCGCGCCGAGGGTGCGGGACGGCTCGTGGGAGACGTGCCGCTCCAGTCCTTCGGCGAGCTGATAGAAGGCCCGCCCGTGGTCCCGGGCTTCGGTGACCCCGTCGGTGTAGAGCAGCAGCTGGTCACCGTCGGCGAAGGGGAGCTCATGGAGGCTGGGGCCGTGACCGGCCAGGGCGCGCAGCCCGAGGGGCGGGGACGGATGAGCGGGCTCCACCGGCGTGACGCTCCCGCAGGAGCGCACATGCAGCGGTGGCGCGTGCCCGCAGTTCACCACCTCCAGGTGCCCGTCCCGCGGGTATCCGGCGACCACGGCGGTGACGAAGTCGTCGTGACCGAGGTTGCGCGCCAGGCTCCGCTCGATCCTGTCGACCACCGCGAGGAGGTCGGGCTCGTCGTGGGCGGCCTCGCGGAAGACACCGAGCACCAGCGCGGCCGTCCCCACGGCGGGCAGCCCCTTGCCGCGCACATCGCCGACGATCAGCCGCACCCCGTGCGGCGTGGGTATCAGGGCGTAGAGATCCCCGCCGATACGGGCCTCGGCCGCCGCGGCGCTGTAGCGGACGGCCGCCTGGAACGGTCCGACGGTCGACGGCACGGGCTTGAGCAGGGCGTGCTGGGCGGTCTCCGCGACGGAGCGGACAGCCGCGAGCACTCGCTCGCGGCGCACCCGCAGCACACCGGCCAGGCCGCTCGCGAGAGTGACGGCTGTCAGGCCCGACAGCACGGCGGCCAGTTCCCCGCCCGGCATACCGTCGTGGAGGCCGAGCGTCAGGCCGGACGCGATGGCGAGCAGGCCCACCCAGAGGACTCCGCGCGGGCCGTTGGTCGTGGCGGCGAGGGCGGGACCGGCCGCCAGCAGGGGCAGCCAGATCATCCCGGCTCCGCCGACGAGGTCGACGAGCACGATGACGGTGACGATCAGTACCGGCAGGACGGGCGTACCGGCGGCCAGCTGCGCGACGAGACGTCTGCGCGCCGGGTTCCCGGCACCGGCCACTCGGTTGCTGAACGGCCGCACGGCCCAGTGGTCGTCACCAAGGTCTCGCGGGTGGCTCATGTGGGTATCCGTGGTCCTCACCTGTGAGCGGGGCGCGGACTGGGGCCGCACCTCGGAAATGTCTGTTTCATCCAGAAAACGGGGTGGGCTGAGGCACCGGCAAGGAGCGGATTTTCAGATAGTGAGCGAGAGGCTCCGCGTCACGCGGTTCGCGGTCGGAAGCAGCCGCGAGCTGATCTCCGGCAGCCGGGAGAGCCGGTTCGCCGGCAGTGAGACGCCGAGGGAGCCGAGTGTGTCCCCGCTGTAGACCGGGACGGCGACGCAGACCGTGCCGAGGGCGTACTCCTCCAGGTCCGTGACGGCCGGGGCCAGGGGTGAGGTGGCCAGCCGCCGGAGCAGTTCCGGCGGGCTGGTGATCGTCCGCGGGGTGAGGTCGGCGAGGTGGTGGCGGGAGAGATAGTCCTTGCGGGCCTCCTCGTCCAGTTCCCTGAGCACGGACTTGCCCAGGGCGGTCGCGTGTGCCGCGTCCTCGAAGCCCACCCACAGATCGACGCGGGGCGTCCCGGGGCCGTCGACGATCTCGGCGACCCGGATCTCACCCTCCTCGTAGAAGGTGAGATAGGCGGGGGTCGCGAGCTCGTCCCGCAGCGCGGCGAGCGTGGGCCGGACGCGGCTGAGCAGCGCCTGCGCACGGCCCGTGGTCCGGAGGTTCTGCAGCTTGTCGCCGAGGATGAACCCGCCGTCGTCCAGCTTCCGCACGTAGCCGTCGTGCACCAGGGTCCGCAGCAGGTGATAGGCGGTGGCCAGAGGCAGCCCGGTCTCACGCGCCAGCTGCTTGGCCGGCGCGCCGTTCTGGTGAGCGCTCACCGCCTCCAGCAGCCGCATGGCCCGCTGGACCGAGGTGATGAGCGTAGGGCCGTCTTGCGCACCCATAGGACCAGAGTACGGCGAGGGCAGGGCGGGGACGAGACGGCCGCCGCCCCGACTGACCGCGGCTGCCGCCCGGCGGCTACCGGAGCGGCGCGGGCGCGGTCGAGGCGCGGACCACGAGTTCGACCGGGGGGTCGTTCGCCGGTGGCAGCTGCACGTCCGGCTTCTCGATGGCCTGCACCAGGAGCCGGAGTCCCTCTCGCGCCACGGCGTCGAACGGCTGGCGCACCGTGGTCAGCGGTGGGGTCACGTACGCGGCGACGGGGATGTCGTCGAAGCCGACCACGCTGACGTCGTCCGGTACGCGCCGCCCGGCCTCCGTGAGGGCGCGGATCACGCCGATGGCCATGTCGTCGTTGGCGGCGAACACGGCGGTGACGTCATCGTCGGCGGCGAGCGCGCGGCCCGCCTCGTGGCCCGACGCGGCCGACCAGTCGCCGACGAGCACGGCCGGCTGCTGAGCGCCTCGCGCGGTGAGGGCGCTGCGCCAGCCCTCCAGGCGGTCCCGGGCGGCGAACCACCGTTCGGGGCCCGCGACGTGGTGGACCGTTCTGTGGCCGAGGTCCAGCAGGTGCTCGGTGGCCGTGCGCGCGAGGAGTTCGGCGCCGACGCCCGTGGCGACGGTCCGGGTGCCGCCGAACATCGCCGGCGCTCCGAGGACGAGGACCGGCACGTCGACGCTGAGGGAGACCGTTCCCTCGTCGATGGGCTCGGAGACCACGATGCCGTCCACGCCCTGCTCCAGCAGAGACTCCACGGCGCCGACGACACCCCTCGGGTCGCCTTCCACGGTGTTGACCACCCGCAACGCGTATCCCGCGTCCCGCGCGGCCCGCTCGACGCCGATCAGCAGCGACGCGGGCCCGTAGAGGGCGGTCCCGAGCGTGACCACGCCGATGGCGCGGGTCCGCCCGGAGGCCAGTGCCCTGGCCGCGCTGTTCAGCCGGTAGCCGAGTTCCCCGGCCGCTTCCAGCACCCGCCGGCGCACCTCGTCCGAGACGTACCGCTCCCCGTTGAGGACCCTCGACACCGTCTTCTGCGAGACGCCGGCCAGCCGGGCCACGTCCACGCTGCGCGGCGCGGTGCCGCCGGCCCGTACTTCTCCTCGCGTCATGCGTCTCTCCCTGGGTCCTGATGTCCTGCCGGACTGCGCAGTCATGCGTACGCAGTGAAACGGGCCGCGTCAAGAAGCGGGGCGTGCGCTCGGTCCGTCACCGGAGCCTCGGCTGTCGGCCAGGGCGCGGTCGAGGAGGGGGAGCAGGCGGTCCCAGTGGCGTTGCAGGCCGACGGGATGGCGAGCACGGCGGCCACGTGACCGGGGTGCGCAGCGGCGGTGCGCGTCGCGAGGAGGCCGCTTATGCAGTAGCCGGTCACCGCGACCGGTCCGGCGCCGACCTCGGGCCGGGTGGTGAGGAACCAGATGCTGCGGATTCCCACCACGGACGGGCCGGGCCGACGCCTTCGCCGCCTTCCCCGACCACGGCGGGGTGGCACCCAGGGGTGCTGATGTACGCGGACGGCTTCGGTATCCGCCCCGTGCTGCGGGAGATGGCCCGCGAACCGGCCGGGCACGGGTACTACGTGCTCGTCCCCACCAGAGGTCAGGCTGTCCTGAGCGACGCCGACGCCTGTCTGAGGGACACGACGGAGTCGGAGCCCGCGCAGCGGCACCTGATCCTCGGTCGAACAGCGGGCCCGCACCGGCCCGTACGGCGCTCAGAGGAGCACCGGGTCACCGGAAGCCTGCCCGGGCGTCGAGAACGGACAGCGGGCGATCCGGATGGAGCAAGGGGCCCGGGAAGACCGGCGAAACGCCGCCGTGGTCCTTCTCGGGCCTCCCCTGACCGGCGACCATGCGATGTCATGGACATCTTGCTCGTCGCCAGCGCGTTCAACAGCCTGTCCCAGCGCGTGTACGCGGAACTGTCGGACCACGGGCACCGCGTGGACGTCGTCCTCGCCTCCCACGGGCCCGACGCCGTCCGGGCCGCCGTGCGCGAGGTGCGCCCGGAACTGATCGTCGCCCCGATGCTCAAGTCGGCCCTGCCGGAGGACGTGTGGCAGGAGCACACCTGCCTGGTCGTACACCCGGGGCCGCCCGGCGACCGGGGCCCGTCGTCGCTGGACTGGGCGATCGCCGAGGAGGCGTCCGAGTGGGGCGTGACGGTACTCCAGGCCGAGGCGGCGATGGACGCCGGGGACATCTGGGCGGACGGGTCCTTCCCGGTGCCGCCGGCCGGCAAGGGCGACGTGTACCGGGGCGAGGCTTCCGACGCCGCCGCGGCCGCCGTACTGCAGGCCGTTCGGCGGTACGCCGACGGATCGTTCAAGCCACGGCCGCAGAGCGATCCCGGAACCCGTGTGGTGTGGCGGGACTTCTTCCGTCAGGAGCAGCGGCGGATCGACTGGGACAACGACGACACGGCGACGGTGCTGCGCAAGCTCCGCGGAGCCGACTCGCAGCCTGGTGTCCTGGACGAACTCTGCGGCCGGGAGGTGTTCCTGCACGGCGGGCATCCCGAGGACCGGCTGCGCGGACAGCCGGGCGAGCTGCTCGCGACCCGTTCCGGCGCTCTGTGCCGGGCCACCCGGGACGGCGCGGTGTGGATCCCGGAACTGCGCCCCCGCAAGAACTCCGGCGACCCGGCTCCCTTCCGCCGCCCGGCGGCCTCGGTCCTCGCCTCCTTCCCGGCTCCGCCCGGCAGCGGTCCGGGCATGCCGGGTTCGAACGACCGCCCGTACTGGCTGCCGGAGATCGCCGTCCCGCTCGAACTGCCCCCGAACCGCACCACGTGGTCCGACATCCGCTACCGGCAGCGGGACGACATCGGCTTCCTGCACTTCTCGTTCCCGAGCGGGGCGATGAGCACCAACCACTGCCGCAGGCTGCTCGCCGCCTACCGGTACGCGCTCACCCGCTCCACCTCGGTGCTGGTGCTCGGCGGCGCCCGCGACTTCTTCTCCAACGGCATCCACCTCAACGTCATCGAGGCGTCGAGCGACCCGGCGGGCGAGTCCTGGACCAACCTCGTCGCCATGAACGACCTGGTCGAGGCCGTGCTGCGCACCACCGACCGGCTGGTGGTGGCGGCGCTCGGCGGCAACGCGGCGGCCGGCGGTGTCATGCTGGCGCTGGCCGCCGACGAGGTCTGGTGCCGCACGGGCAGCGTCCTCAACCCGCACTACCGGAACATGGGCCTGTACGGATCGGAGTACTGGACGTACTCGCTGCCGCGCCGCGTGGGCGCCGAGACGGCCGAGCGGCTGACGAGCGAGGCCTTGCCGGTGAGCGCGGCGACGGCCGAGCGGATCGGGCTGGTGGATCGTCTGGTGCCGGTTCCTTCCCAGCAGTTCACCGGGGAGGTCGAGCGCCTGGCTGCCGAGGTGGCCGGCGACCCGGATCTCGCACGCCGGATCACCGCCAAGGCCACGGCACTGCACGCGGACGAGCTCCAGCGTCCCCTCGCCGAATACCGGCGGAGCGAACTCGCCCGCATGCGCGCCGTCTTCTTCGATCCGCAGGCCCCGTACCACGAGCTGCGGTCCGCCTTCGTCCGCAAGAACCCGACCGGCTCCGCCCGGCCGCTGGCGGCCCGCGGGGGCGCGGGATGAGTGCGCGGCTGCTCGTGGCGGGCGTCGGCAACATCTTCCTCGCGGACGACGCCTTCGGCCCCGAGGTGGTCCGCGCCCTGGAGCAGCGTCCGCTGCCGCCCGAGGTGCGGGTACGGGACTTCGGCATCCGCGGCCTGGACCTGGCGTACGCGCTGCTCGACGGCTACGACACGGCCGTCCTGGTCGACGCGGCCGTACGGGGACACGAGCCGGGCACCCTGTCGCTGATCGAGCCGGACCTGCCCGACCGCGCCACGGCCGGCGCTCCGCCCGAGGCGCACGGCATGGACCCGGCGAAGGTCCTCGCCCTCGCCGCCCACCTGGGCGACGAACCGCTCCCGCGCGTCCTCGTCCTGGCCTGCGAGCCGGAGCTGCGTGCACCCGCCGACGAGGACATCGCCCCGGGTGTCAGCGCGACGGTACGCGCAGCGGTGGGGCGGGCCGTCGCGGCCCTGCACGCCATGGTTCCGGTGCTGCTGGCGGACCCCGCGGCCACGCCCCCGTTGAGCCGCCCGGACGAATCCCCCGCCCTGTCCCCGCCGGGCTGCCGGGCACCGTGAGGGACGGCGCCGAGGATCGGGAGCGGACGAGTTTCCCCACCGACCGCGAGGAGCGGCGCCCATGTGCGATTCCGTGGACGAGGTCACTCAGGCCGTGCTGGCGAAGAACGACGGTCTGGCCGCGGGCCTGCGCGACGAGCTGGCCCGGCGCGGAGTGAGCGTGGTCAATCTGCTGTCCAGCCCGGGCAGCGGCAAGACGGAGCTGCTCGGGCGGGTGCTCGCCAGGGCGGTGGAACGAGGCCTTCCGGTGGCCGCGCTCACCGCCGACCTGGCGACCGAGAACGACGCCGACCGGCTGGCCCGTTCGGGAGCCCCGGTGAAGCAGCTGCTGACGGACGGGCTGTGCCATCTGGAGGCGCGGCAGTTGCGCGGGCACGTGGAGAGCTGGCTGCCCGAGGACGTCTCGCTGCTGTTCGTGGAGAACGTCGGCAACCTCGTCTGCCCCGCGGCCTACGACCTCGGTGAGAGCCTGCGGATCGTGCTGATGGCGGTGACGGAGGGCGAGGACAAGCCGCTGAAGTACCCGACGGCGTTCGGGTCCGCCCATCTGGTGGTGCTGACCAAGACCGACCTGGCCGGACCCGCCGGGTTCGACGAGACCGCCTTCGACACCCATGTCCAGCGGGTCAATCCCGGGGTGGAGGTGTTGCGGTCCTGCGCCCGCACCGGCGCCGGCGTCGACGCGCTTCTGGGGCGGGTGCTCGCCGTACGGGACGGGGCCCCGGCGCACCGGCCTCCGCTGGCGCCCCGCCCGCACACCCACACCCATGACGACGCCGAAGCCGGCCTCGCCTCGTGACAGCGCCCGCCACACAGGCGGTGCGCCGCCGCGTCACCGTGCGCGGCACCGTGCAGGGCGTGGGGTTCCGCCCCTTCGTGCACCGACTGGCCACCGGTCTGTCGCTCGCGGGGTTCGTGAGCAACACGGCGAACGGGGTCCTCATCGAGGTGGAGGGCCCGCCGGACCGTGTCGCCGACTTCTGCGACCGGCTGGCGACCGAGCCTCCCCCGTTGGCCGCCGTCACCGGTGTCGGGTGCGAGGACCTGTCCGTCACCGGCGTCGACGACGGCTTCACCATCCGTGCCACCGACGACTCCCCCGGCCGCACCCATCTCCCGCCCGACACGGCGACCTGCGCGGACTGTCTGCGGGACCTGGCCGATCCGGCCGACCGCCGGCACCGGCACCCGTTCGTCACCTGCACCCACTGCGGGCCCCGCTTCACCATCGCCACGGGCATGCCGTACGACCGGGCGGTCACCACCATGACCGGCTTCCCGATGTGCTCCGACTGCGCCCGGGAGTACGGCGATCCCCTCGACCGCCGCTTCCACGCCCAGCCCGTGGCCTGCCCCGGCTGCGGTCCCCGGCTGCGCTTGGTGCCCGCCGCCGGCAGCGATCTCCGCCCGGCGCGGGACGCCGACGCCCTGGTGACGGCCCGGGCGCTGCTGGCCGCCGGGCGGATCGTCGCGGTCAAGGGCCTCGGCGGCTACCACCTGGCGTGCGACGCGACCGACGCGCGGGCCGTCGAGACGCTGCGCAGCCGCAAGGCACGCGGCGGCAAGCCGTTCGCGGTGATGTGCGCGGACCCGGACACCGTACGGCGGATCGCCGTGCTCTCCGCGCGCGAACTGGCCGCCCTCACCAGCCCCCGGCGCCCCATCGTCCTGCTGCGCCGACGGGCGGGTCGTGCGGGCCTCGCGCCCGGCGTGTGCCCCGGCAGCCCCCACCTCGGCGTCATGCTGCCGTACACGCCCCTGCACACCCTGCTGTTCGGCCTGCCCGGCGATCCGCCGGGACCGCGCGTGCTGGTCATGACCAGCGGCAACCGTTCCGGCGAACCGATCGTCACGGACGACGACGAGGCACTGGTCCGGCTCGCCGGGCTGGCCGACGCGTGGCTCGCCCACGACCGGCCCATCGCCTCGCCCTGTGACGACTCCCTGCTGCGGGTGCGCCCCGACGGCACCGAGCAGGTGCTGCGCCGGTCGCGGGGATATGTGCCACGCCCGTTGCGGCTGCCGGTACCGGTGCGGCCCGCGCTCGCCGTGGGCGGCGATCTGAAGAACGCCCTGTGCCTCGGCGAGGGCGACCACGCCTGGTTCGGCCCGCACATCGGCGACATGGGCGACCTGAGCAGTCTGGAGGCGGCCCGGCGGGCGGAGGCGCACATGCGGTGCCTGACCGGCGTCGCCCCCGGAGTCGTCGCCGCGGACCGGCACCCCGGATACCACTCGGCGAGGTGGGCCGCCCGACTGGCCGGGACCGCCCCCGTGCTGGTCCAGCACCACCACGCGCACATCGCCTCCGCGATGGCCGGGCACGGCCTCGACGGCACCGCACCCGTGATCGGCGTCGCCTTCGACGGCACGGGCTACGGCGACGACGGCACCGTCTGGGGCGGCGAGATCCTGCTCGCCGACTACCGCGGCTTCCGGCGCTACGCCCACCTGGCCCCCGCCCCGCTGCCCGGCGGCGACGCGGGCGTGGCCAATCCGTGCCGCCTGGCGCTGGCCCGGCTGTGGGCGGCGGGCCTGCCGTGGGACGCGGGCCTGTCCTGCGTCGAGGCCTGCACACCCGATGAACTGACGCTGCTCCACCGGCAGTTGGAGCGCGGCCTGGCCTGTGTGGCGACCTCCAGCATGGGCCGGCTCTTCGACGCCGTGTCGTCGCTCGTCGGCGTGTGCCATCGCGCGGGGTACGAGGCACAGGCCGCCCTGGAACTGGAGGCGGCGGCCGCTTCGGCCTGGGACGCCGACGCCTCGGCATACGCCTTCGCCGACGATCTCGACCCGGCGCCCGTGCTCAGCGCACTGGTCACCGATCTGCGGCGGGGCACCCCTGCCCCCGTGCTCGCCGCCCGCTTCCACCGCGGTGTGGCGCGGGCCGTCGCGGAGGTCTGCCGGCGGGCGCGCCGGGACACCGGCCTGGCCACCGTCGCCCTCAGCGGCGGGGTCTTCGCCAACGCGCTGCTGGAGGAGGAGTGCACGCGACTCCTGACCGGCGACGGATTCGCCGTGCTCCGCCACGGCGAAGTCCCCCCGAACGACGGCGGATTGGCCCTCGGCCAGCTGGTGGTCGCGGCGCACCTACGACAGGAGGAGTGACCCATGTGTTTGGCAGTGCCCGGCAAGGTCGTGGCCATCGACGACGGCGCGGATCCGCTCACCGGACTGATCGACTTCGGCGGAGTGCAGAAACAGGCGTGTCTGGAGTACGTGCCCGAGGTGCGGGTGGGCGAGTACGTCATCGTGCACGTCGGTTTCGCGCTCCAGCGCCTGGACGAGGAGTCGGCCCTGGCCTCGCTGAAGCTGTTCGAGGAACTGGGGCTGCTGGAGGAGGAGTTCGGCGACGCCTGGGAGCAGGCGGCGAAGGAGGCGGGAACGGCATGAAGTACATCGACGAGTTCAACGACCCGGATCTGGCCCGGCGGCTGCTGGACGAGATCCGGGCGACCGCGACCCGGCCGTGGGCCCTGATGGAGGTGTGCGGCGGGCAGACGCACTCGATCATCCGGCACGGCATCGACCAACTGCTTCCCGAGCAGGTCGAGTTGATCCACGGACCCGGCTGCCCCGTCTGCGTCACACCGCTGGAGGTCATCGACAAGGCGCTGGAGATCGCCTCACGGCCCGGGGTGATCTTCTGTTCCTTCGGCGACATGCTCCGGGTGCCGGGCACCGGCCGCGACCTGTTCCGGGTCAAGGGCGAGGGCGGCGACGTCCGCGTGGTCTACTCGCCGCTCGACGCCCTGGAGCTGGCCCGCCGCCACCCCGACCGGGAGGTGGTGTTCTTCGCGATCGGCTTCGAGACCACGGCCCCGGCCAACGCGATGGCCGTGCACCAGGCGCGCCGTCTGGGCCTGACCAACTTCAGCCTGCTGGTGTCGCATGTGCGGGTGCCCCCGGCCATCGAGGCGATCATGACGGCCCCGGCCTGCCGGGTGCAGGGCTTCCTGGCCGCCGGGCACGTGTGCAGCGTGATGGGCACGGCGGAGTACCCGGAGCTGGCCGAGCGGTTCGGCGTTCCGATGGTGGTGACGGGCTTCGAGCCGCTGGACATCCTGGAGGGCATCCGCCGTGCGGTCCGCCAGCTGGAGCGCGGTGAGCACCGGGTGGAGAACGCCTACCCGCGGGCCGTGCGCGAGGACGGCAACCCTGCCGCCGTGCGCATGATCGAGGAGGTGTTCGAGGTCACCGACCGCAACTGGCGCGGGATCGGGCGCATTCCGGCGAGCGGCTGGCGGCTGACCGACGCCTTCCGCGCGTACGACGCCGAGCACCGCTTCGACGTCACCGGGATCCGGACCGAGGAGCCCGCCGAGTGCCGCAGCGGCGAGGTGCTCCAGGGCCTGATCAAGCCCACCGAGTGCGCCGCCTTCGGCACGACCTGCACCCCGCGCACCCCGCTCGGCGCCACCATGGTCTCCAGCGAGGGCGCCTGCGCGGCCTACTACCTGTACCGCCGGATGAACGCCCCGACGCCGCAGGCGGGCCGGGCCACGCAGGAGGGGGTGGCTCCCGTTGCCTGAGCAACTCGCCGAAGTGGTCGACCCGGCCAACTGGACCTGCCCCGCCCCGCTGCGCGACCAGGGTGTCGTGGTGATGGGCCACGGCGGCGGCGGAGCCCTGTCGGCGGAGCTGATGGAGCAGGTCTTCACCCCCGCCTACGGCAACGCCACCCTCGCCGGTCTCGCCGACTCCGCCGTCCTCGAACTGGGCGGCGCGCGACTGGCCTTCTCCACCGACTCCTACGTGGTCCGGCCGCTGTTCTTCCCCGGCGGCTGCCTGGGCGAGCTCGCGGTCAACGGCACCGTCAACGACCTGGCGATGAGCGGTGCGCGGCCCGCGTACCTCTCCGCCGCGTTCGTCCTGGAAGAGGGCGTGCAGCTGACGGTCGTCGAGCGGATCGCACGCGCCATGGGGGCGGCGGCCGAGACGGCCGGGGTCACCATCGCCACGGGTGACACCAAGGTGGTGGAGTCCGGGCACGGCGACGGTGTGTACGTCACCACCGCCGGTGTCGGACTCGTCCCGGACGGGGTGGACATCCGGCCCCAGCGTGCGCGACCCGGGGACGCCGTGATCGTCAGCGGGCCGATCGGCCTGCACGGGGTGGCGATCATGAGCGTGCGGGAGGGGCTGGAGTTCGGGGTGGAGGTCGCCAGCGACACCGCGCCCCTCACGGATCTCGTGGCGGCGATGCTGGCCGTCACCTCCGACATCCATGTGCTGCGCGACCCCACCAGGGGCGGCCTGGCTGCGTCCCTCAACGAGATCGCCCGTGCCTCGGGGACCGGGGTCCGGCTTCAGGAGCGCGCTGTTCCGGTACCGGACGCGGTGGCGAACGCCTGCGGGTTCCTCGGGCTCGACCCCCTCTACGTCGCCAACGAGGGCCGGCTGGTCGCCTTCGTGCCCCCCTCGGCGGCGGACGAGGTCCTCGCGGCGATGCGCGACCACCCGCAGGGTGCCGGGGCCACGCTGATCGGCGAGTGCGTCGCCGATCATCCCGGCATGGTCGTGGCCGCCACCGGCCTCGGCGGCACGCGGGTGGTGGATCTGCCGCTCGGCGAGCAGTTGCCGCGCATCTGCTGATCCGGTCCGGACGCGAACGGGCCCCGCCGAACTTGTCGGCGGGGCCCGTTCGCGCTATGCCGGGGCCGGTGACGGCTCGATCCCGGCGATCTCCAGCTCCCGGCCGCTGCGCAGGTCGTTGGAGGGCTGGTCGCAGCGCGGGCACCAGAAGAACGGCGGCATGCCCACCGGGAACTCCTCGGCGCACGGACCGCACCAGGCCTGCGCGGGGACCTGCTCGACCACGAGCCGGGCCCCGGCGAGGGCGGTGCCGTCGCGGGCCACCTCGAAGGCGAAGTCCAGGGCGTCGGGGACGACGCCCGCCAGCTCGCCGACCCGGACGGTCACCGCCGAGACGGCTTCCGTCCCGTCCGCCCGGGCCAGCTCTCCGGCCCGCTCGATGATCGCGGTCGCGACCGACAGTTCGTGCACTGCCGGCTCACGGGTAGCGGTGACCGGCGCGGAACCCGCCAGCCATCCGCCAGAGCCGCATCTCCCGCCTCAGGCTGGGAATCTCCCAGCACAACAGTGCCAGGGCCACACCGCCCACCAGGGCGGCCTCGGCCTTCAGCACCCGCTGTCCGCTCATCCCGCCTCGCCTGCGCATGACGGGTCTGCGTGCTCGTCGGACCTTCATTGCGGCAACTCCCTGCTCTCTCATCACGGCTCTCATCCCGGCGAGATGTTCGGCATGGTCTCGGCGAGGGCGTCATGCCGCTTCCAGTGGATCCCCGTGGAGCGGCGCGCGTCCGCGGTGCCGTCCTCGTGGTGTCCCTTCTGCTCGTCGTACCGTCCCTTGTTGCCCTGGTGCATGCCGGCGACGTGTCCGGGCGTATCGGGCTTCGCCTGGGCACGACCCACTCTGATGCTGCCCATGGGTGCTCTCCTTCCTCGCCTCCGACCTGCGGAGTGCGTGTTCATGGCCGCTCGGTCAGCTCCTCGAAGAACCGCTCGACGGCCGGCCAGACCTGGCCTCCGCCGGACAGGCCGCGCCACTCCCGGCGCACGAGGGCGACCATCCGGTAGCAGTCGTCGACCGGCACGATCCAGTGGTGGTCGAGGCCGTGGACGGTGTTCACCAGCAGGGCCTCCACGTCGGGTTCCACGCCGGCGAGCTGCGGACACGTCCCGGCCAGCTCCTGCCAGGCCGCCGCGTCCACCTCCCACCGCATGGCCCCCGCCGGGCTCGGGCCCTGCGCCGTGACCGTGCCGTCCGTCCGGGGCACGAAGAAGACCAGGCCGACGGGTACGCCCAGCACGGCCGTGTCGAGGTGGGGCAGCCGGACCCGGCGCCGGGGCACGAGCCGGTAGTGCCCGTCGCCCGCCCCGGCACCGGCGAACAGCACCGAGCAGGGGCCGCAGACGCAGCGCACCTCCTCCTGCCCGGTGTCGTAGAGGTGGGCGTGCTCGTCGGCGACGGGCGCGGCGCACAGGTCGCACACCTCCGCCTCGGCCGCCGTCGGGCGGTCGGCCGAGGAGCGGATCAGGCGGGCCAGTGCCCCGTCGGTGGTCACCGTGCGCCTCGGTGCGTCAGTGTGGTCAGGGGCACGAACGCGGGAGCCGGTGTGCTCGGCAGGGGCTCCACCGCCGTCAGCTCGGGAGCGACGGCGAGCACCGCCTCCCGGACCGCGTCGGTGACGTCGGAGCCTCCACCGCCGCAGCCGGAGCCGCAGCCGCCGCCCGTCTTCAGACGCACCCGGCCGATCTCGCCTTCCACACCGGCCCACTCCACGTCCCCGCCCCGTTCCCGTACGGCGGGCCGCAGCCGCTCGACCGCGCGGGCCGCCCGGCGCTCGGGGGGCTCGGGGTGGATGTCGTGCAGCACCAGCAGGTGGCCCAGCAGCTCGTCTTCGGCCAGGCGTTCCGCCAGCTGCTCGTCCGCCCGGTCCAGGACGCGGGCCAGGGCCTCGCCGTAGATCTCGGTCAGCAGCCGGACCGCCTCCGTGGCCGCGCCGGGCAGGGGCTCGAGGTTTTCCAGCACCTCGTCGAGCCGGGCGAGCCGGGCCTCGACGTCCGGGTCGGCCAGCCTGGTGCCCACGGCCTCAGCCATGGTTCGCCCCGTACGTCGGCGAGTGCAGAGTGGTCAGGGTCTTGCCCTTGCCGACGTACATGTGCACACCGCACGGCAGGCAGGGGTCGAAGCTGCGGACCGTGCGCATGATGTCGACGCCCTTGAAGTCGTCCGGCCCGTTCTCCTCGAAGATGGGCTGGCCTTGTACGGCGTCCTCGTACGGGCCCGGGGTGCCGTACATGTCGCGGGGGCTGGCGTTCCACGGGGTGGGCGGGTACGGGTGGTAGTTGGCGATCTTCTTGTCCTTGATGACCAGGTGGTGGGAGAGGACACCGCGCACCGCCTCGTGGAAGCCGCAGCCGATCGCCTCGTCGGGCACCTCGTAGTTCTCGAACACCTTGGTCTCGCCCGCGCGCACCATCCCCATGGCCTCTTCGAGGAACTGCAGGGCCATGGCGGCGGCGTAGGCGACGAAGTACGGCCGGGCGCGGTCGCGTTCGATGGTGTTGCTCCACCGCGGGATGCGCCACTCCAGGGTGGTCTCCGGCAGGGACTCGCCCTTGGGCAGGGAGATGCGCACGCTGTGACCGGTGGACTTGACGTACGGGGTGTCGACCAGGCCGCTCAGCGCGGTCGTCCACAGGCGGGCCAGCGGGCCGCCGCCGGTGTCCAGGGCGAGGTGGTCGCCGGTGCGCTGGTCGTACCAGCGGGGGCTCATCACCCAGCTGTACTTGTCGTCGAAGTCGCGCTTCTGCGGCACCGGGACGGTGGTCTGGTTCCAGGGGTGGCGCATGTCGACGGGGTTGCCGAGCGGGTCGTGCGTGACGAAGGGATCCTCGTTCACCCAGTCCTCGTAGTACGAGCTGCCGAGCATGATCCGCAGGCCGAGGTTGATGTCGACGAGGTTGTTGGTGACCAGCTCACCGTCGACGACGATGCCCGGGGTGACGTACATCGCCTTGCCCCAGGTGTTCATCGACTCGTAGCGGTAGTCGACGACCTTGGGGTCCTGGAAGGCGCCCCAGCAGCCCAGCAGGGTGCGGCGGCGGCCGACCTCCTCGTAGCCGGGCAGTGCCTCGTAGAAGAAGTCGAAGACGTCGTCGTTCATGGCGACGGCCTTCTTCACGAAGTCGATGACCCGCATGAGCCGGCTGAGGTAGTCGGTGAAGGCGGTCGGTTGCGGCATCGTGCCGACGCCGCCCGGGTACAGCGTGGACGGGTGGACGTGCCGCCCCTCCATCAGGCAGAACATCTCGCGGGTGACCCGGCTGACCTTCAGGGCCTCCTTGTAGACCTCGCCCTCGAAGGGGTTGAAGGCCTTCATGATGTCGGCGATCGTGCGGTAGCCGTGGATGTCGCCGCGGGGCGCCTCGGTGCGTTCGGCGCGGGCCAGCACCCCGGGGTTGGTGGCCTTGACCATCGCCTCGCAGAAGTCCACGAAGACCAGGTTGTCCTGGAAGATCGTGTGGTCGAACATGTACTCGGCGGCCTCGCCGAGGTTGACGATGTGCTCGGCCAGCGGGGGCGGCTTGACGCCGTAGGCCATCTGCTGGGCGTAGTCGGAGCAGGTGGTGTGGTTGTCGCCGCAGATGCCGCAGATCCGGGACGTGATGAAGCCCGCGTCGCGCGGGTCCTTGCCCTTCATGAACACCGAGTAGCCGCGGAAGAGCGACGAGGTGCTGTGGCATTCCACGACTTCCCGGTTGGCGAAGTCGATCTTCGTGTAGATGCCCAGGTTCCCGATGATCCGGGTGATGGGATCCCAGGACATGTCCACGAGCTGGGGTGGTTTGCGCTCGGTGGGCCGGGCCTCGGTGGTGGTCATCTGCGGTACTGCCCCTCGCTGTCGGTGGTGTGGGGGTGGGTGGTGGAGGGCTTCTCGCCCGGCATCAGGGGCGCCAGCGCGGGTCGTAGCCGCTGGTCAGCTTGCGCTTGTTGTGGCGCCACCTGGGCTCGTGGTTGACCAGCTCGTTGGTCATGCCGCGCAGGCGGCGGATGACGGCTCCGTACGGCTTGATGGCCAGGGACGACAGGGTTCCGCCGGGGGGTTCGTCCATGAACGGCATGAACGCGTCGGGGAAGCCGGGCATCGTGCAGCCGATGCAGATGCCGCCGACGTTCGGGCAGCCGCCGAGGCCGGCCATCCAGCCGCGCTTGGGCACGTTGCAGTTGACGACCGGACCCCAGCAGCCCGTCTTGACCAGGCACTTGGGCGAGTTGTAGTCCTTGGCGAAGCTGGCCTGCTCGTAGTACGAGCCGCGGTCACAGCCCTCGTGGACCGTCTTCCCGAACAGCCACTGCGGGCGCAGCATGTGGTCCAGGGGCGGCGGGGGCGCGGAGCCGGCCGCGTGGTACAGGACCCAGACCAGGGTCTCCATGAAGTTCTCGGGCTGGATCGGGCAGCCGGGCACGTTGACGATCGGCAGGCCGCCCTGGGAGGTGAAGTCCCAGCCCAGGTAGTCGGCCAGGCCCATGCAGCCGGTCGGGTTGCCGGACATGGCGTGGATGCCGCCGAAGGTGGCGCAGGTGCCGGCGGCGACCACCGCCCAGGCCTTGGGGGCCAGTTGGTCGATCCACCAGTTGAGGGGCTGCGGCTCGCCGGTCTCCGGGTCGTTGCCGAAGGACGTCCAGTAGCCGTCGCCCTCGATGATGTTCTGGTTGGGGACCGAGCCCTCGATGACGAGGATGAACGGGGCGAGTTCGCCGCGTACGGCCGCCCGGTAGGGGGCGAGGAAGTCCTCGCCGCCCAGGCTCGGTGAGAGGACCTTGTTGACGAGGTTCACCTTGGGCAGGCCCGGGATCAGTCCGAGCACCAGGTCCTCGATGGAGGGCTGGTCGGCGGCGGTGAGGGAGACGGTGTCGCCGTCGCAGCTCATGCCCTCGGAGATCCAGAGGATGGTGATCTCGTCGAAGCCCTGCCGGTCCTCGGACCGGTCGGGTTCCTTGCTGACTTCGGTGGTGCTGCTGTGCGTTGTCATGTCACTCGGCCTCCGCTGCGGGGGTCTCGGAGTCGGTCGTGTGCCGCGAGGGGGCTGCGGCGGGAGCCGGTGCCGACGGCTCGTCCGGGGATCCGGCGGGCTCGAGCGGTTCGAGCTCGTCGGGCCGGAAGTAGTGGAAGCGGCCGTACCAGGTGTGCAGTTCGGACGCGGGGTCGTCGTCGAGGGTGACGGCCAGGTGGACGCTGCCGTCCACGTCGTGGAAGACGGCGGCGACCTCGGCGGTGCGACCGGCCAGGAACATGTCCTGGGCGTCGGCGCCGCGCCCCCGGGGGCGAAGCCGGACACGGCTGCCCCCGCCGATCGGAACGCCGTCGACGAGCACGGTGTCGGTGACCGGGCAGAGACCGTCGTCAGCACCCTCCTGCCACCAGGCGGGACGGTCGGTGGGGGCGGGGGGCGCGGCACCCGCGGGCGCCGGGGTCGCGGGCGCGGTCGGTGCCAGGGAGCGGACGGCGCCGTGCAGGCGTTCGAAGATCTCCTGCGGCATCGTGTCGACGCGGTCGAGGATCGCCGCCGCTCGCGGGTCGGTGGCCCGTGCCTCGCGCTTCTCCTCGTCGGTCAGCAGCATCGTGCGCAGCGTGAGGATCTCGTCGATCTCCGCGGCGTCGTGCAGGTCGCCCGGGCTCTCGGGGGCCACCTGGGGGTGGTCGGGCAGGATGATCGGTGCGGAGAGCAGGACGTGGCCGTCGGCGCCGCCGAGAACGGGGAAGGTGAACTCGTTCCGGCACGCGCGGGCGACTGTGCGCAGCTCCGTCGGCGGGTCGGTCAGCGAGACGAACTCCACGCCCTCCCCGCCGATGAGGGTGTGGGTGGCGATGAGGGCGCGGCGCAGCGCCTCGTCACGAGCGGTCCGCGGTGCCGGTGCGGGCCCGGTGTTCGTGGTGCGCACACGGAGCCGGCAGAGGTCGTCCGGGAGTCGCTCGGCGGTGACGGTGATGTCGGCCCGTACCTCGTCACGGTGCCGCACCACCCGCCCGGCGTCACCGGGCAGCGGCTCGACGTCCACGCCGGCCGGCGCCACCACGGGAACGGTGCGTCCGCCCTGAAGGAGCTCGTCGAGCGGGACCTCGACCTCGCGCTCACACGGCACGGCCTCGTCGAAGGTCAGCTGCGCCGTGCCGTCGGCGGTGCGCAGCGACTCGACGGCGTGATGACGGCCGTCCCGCGTCTCCTCCACCTGCTTGCGCTGCATCTGGAGGTGACGGATCCGCACCCGTACGGATGCGCTGCCGGGCCGCCGGATCCGCAGCAGGCACTCGGTCTGCTGGTACCAGGAGTCGGCGGAGCCGGAGACACCGGGGACCACGGGGCCGTCCGCCTCCACCCAGTCCCGCGGGAACAGGACCCCGAACTGCCATCGGACGCGGTTCTTGGCCGAGGACCGGCGGTAGGGGTAGAGGAGGTAGCCCTCGTAGAGGACGGCGTCGGCGACGGCGCTCACCTGCTCGAAGGCGTCCGGGGAACGGTCGGGGAGCGGATCCTCGCCGCCTCTCGTGGCAGCGCACGCCGTGCCGCCCTCGGCCAGTCCCTCCGCCATCGCGTCTCCTCGTCCGGGTGTGCACACGCAGTCAGGGGTGCACGCGCATCCCTTCCACCACGGTCACACCGCTCATCCACGGTCGCCTCCTACGGCGCAGTGTTATTGGGCCGTTCGGGGCTGTCCCGTGGTGTACGACGACGGCCCGTCCGCGATGAGCGCGACGGGCCGGTGTCGGGAGCAATGGGAGTCGAGGGCGTCACCTCCGCACGTGGGAGAGCCGACGTGCCACCAGGGGGATGATCACCGCGGCGGCCACCACATGCGACACGGCGAGGACGATCTGGGTGGACGTGGCCGTGTGCGGGGCGACGGCCGGGCCGGCGAGGGACAGTGCGGTGAGGACGACGGTGGTCACGGTGAACGTGCGGGCGGGCCGCTTCGCCCAGCGGGCGAGCACCACCGCCAGGACGATCCCGGCGACCGACCAGAACAGCACGCCGCCGGCGAAGCCGCCGACGGGGATCTCCGCGGCCTCCGCGGCGCCGGGACTGGCCGCCTCCATCGGGACGCCCGCAGCCCGGGCGACGAGCGCGAACGCCTCCGTGACGACGGCACCGGCGAGCGTCGCCAGGACGCCGACCAGCCATACGGGGCGCGTGGAAAGGAAGCCGGTGGTGTGCCGGGAGTCGGTGCGGGCCTGCGTCTGAGGGGTCGTCACGCTCATGTCGCCATCTCCTGCTCGGTGTTGGGCTCGGTTCGCCTTACGGAGATGTAGACCGGGCGACGCGCCGGAACTCATCGGTGGACCGAGGGACCGGCAGACCGTTCGGCCGAGCGGCGCAAGTCGCCTGCACGAACCGGCGAGTCCAGGGAAGGCGTCACCCCATGGACCAGCCGAAGACCCAGCACCCCCGCACGAACACCAGCCCCGGCGTCACGACCCTGGCCGACCCGCTCGTCAACAAGGGCACCGCCTTCAGCCGGCAGGAGCGCGCCGAGCTCGGCCTCGACGGGCTGCTGCCGCCCGCCGTGGAGACCCTGGACGAGCAGGTCGCCCGCGCCTACGAGGCGTTCCACGGCTACGACAAGCCCCTCAACCGGCACATCTACCTGCGCCAGCTCCAGGACACCAACGAGGTGCTCTTCTACCGTCTGGTCACCGAGTACCTGGAGGAGTTGCTGCCGGTCGTCTACACGCCGACGGTGGGTGAGGCCTGCCAGCGCTTCAGCGAGATCTACCGGCGGCCGCGCGGACTGTTCCTGACGTGGGAGGACCGGCACCGTTTCCGGGACATCCTGCGCAACCGCCCGCACCGCGACAAGGACGTGGACGTCATCGTCGTGACCGACGGTCAGCGCATCCTCGGCCTGGGCGACCAGGGCGTGGGCGGGATGGGCATCCCGATCGGCAAGCTCAGCCTCTACACGGCGATCGGCGGCATCCACCCCGCCCGCACCCTGCCGATCCTGCTGGACGTCGGCACCGACAACGAGGACCTGCTCGGCAACCCGCGCTACCTCGGCCGGCGCGCCCGCAGGCTGACCGGCGCCGACTACGACGAGATGATCGAGGCGTTCGTCTCGGCGGTGGAGGCGGAGCTGCCCGGCACGCTGCTCCAGTGGGAGGACTTCGCCACCGCCCACGCCCATCCCATCCTCTCGCGCTACCGGGACCGGCTGCTCACCTTCAACGACGACATCCAGGGCACGGCGGCCGTCACGCTCGGCGCCCTGTCCACCGCTGCGAACGTGTCCGGCACCGCGCTGTCCGAGCAGCGCCTGGTGATCCTGGGGGCGGGGTCGGCCGCCATCGGTGTCGCCGACATGATCCGGACGGCCATGATCGAGGAGGGCCTGTCCGAGGACGAGGCCACGGCACGGTTCTGGATCCTCGACGTCGACGGCCTGCTGGTGCGGTCGCGCACTGAACTGACGCCGCAGCAGCGGATGTTCGCGCGCGACGACGACGAGGTGACCGACTGGTCCGGCACCGGCCTCGCCGAGGTGGTGCGCCGTGTCGAGCCGACGGCGCTCATCGGGCTGTCGACGGCTCACGGCGCGTTCACCGAGGAGATCGTGCGGCAGATGGGCTCGACCTGCGAACGGCCGGTCATCTTCCCGCTCTCCAACCCCACCTCCCACTCCGAGGCCGAGCCGGCGGACCTCACCCGCTGGACCGACGGCCGGGCGCTGATCGCCACCGGCTCGCCCTTCCCTCCGCTCACGGTGGACGGGCACGAGGTGCCGGTGGCGCAGTCGAACAACGTGTACGTCTTCCCGGCCATGGGCCTCGCGGTGACGGCGAGCCGGGCCACGCGCGTCACCGACCGCATGATGGTGGCCGCCGCCCGGGCCGTCGCCGACTGCGCGGTACGGGCGGCGCACGGCAACAACGGTCCCGTACCGCTGCTGCCGCCCCTGAGCGGGATGCGCGAGTCCGCCCGCGAGATCGCCCTGGCCGCGGCTCTCGCCGCGGTCGAGGACGGGGTCGCTCCGCAGGCGACGGAGGAGGAATTGCGCAAGGCGGTCGCGCAGGCGCAGTGGACACCTCGTTACGAGGGCTGAGCGCCGGCACGTGCGCCGGCTCCGAGGGTCGTACTGTCTGAGGCAAGACGGTCGACCGCGGAGGCATCGGCAACATGGACCAGGGACAGCCCCTCACCGACGGCGCGCTGGACGCGGCCGCGGACGCGTTCGAGCGCCTGCGTCCACGGCTGTTCGGTATCGCCTACCGCGTTCTGGGCAGCGTGTCCGAGGCCGAGGACGTGGTGCAGGACGTGTGGCTGCGCTGGCAGGGTGCCGACCGGAGCGCCGTGCTGGATCACGGGGCGTTCCTCGCGAAGATCACCACACGGCTGGCGATCAACGTGGCCCAGTCGGCGCGGGTCCGTCGTGAGGCGTATGTGGGGCCCTGGCTGCCGGAGCCGGTGGACACGAGTGTGGATCCGCAGGTCGGCGCGGAGCGGGGAGAGGCGCTGGAGCTGGCCGTGCTGCTGGTCCTGGAGCGGCTGAACCCCGTGGAGCGGGCGGCCTATGTGTTGAGGGAGGCGTTCGACTACGCGTACGACGAGATCGCGGGCATGCTCCAGCTGAGCCAGGCCAACACACGGCAGATCGTCAGCCGGGCCCGCAAGCGGCTGTCCGCAGAGCGCCGTGAACCGGTCGACTCGGCACAGCACCGGCGCCTGCTCGAAGCCTTCGTCGCCGCCGCGCGGCAGGGTGACGTGGCGGCGCTGGAGAACGTGCTGTCGGCCGACGTCGTCGCCTACGCGGACGGCAACGGCATGCGCGGCGTGGCACGGCTGGAGATCGTGGGGCCCGAGCGGGTGGCCAGGGTCACCGCCTTCGCCCGCAAGTTCTTCCCCGGGGCCGAGTACGGCATCGTCGAGGCCAACGGACGGCCCAGCCTGCTGCTCGCCCGGGACGGGGCCGCCGTCGCCCTGGTGAGCGCCACCGTGGGGCCTGACGGCATCGACGGGCTGTACTGGGTCCTGACGCCGGACAAGCTGAGGGCGTACGAGCGGTCGGCGCGCAGGCTCACCGACCGCCCATAGGGCCTGTCCGACGACGGACGTCGTCAGTTCTGCGTGACCCACTCCTCGTAGCGGGTGGACGCGAGGTGTGCCGTGCCGTCGCCGGTGAGCACGTCGGGCATGCCCGCGAACAGGCCGGCGGTCTCGTCGGTGACGACGGTGCGGCCGTCCGGCCTCGCCGCCAGGGTGAGCTCACCGAGCCGGTCGAGCCGGTGCACTTCGGGTCCCGCGACGTTCCGGATGCCGTTCGACGGTTCGCCCTGGGCCGCCTCGGCGACGGCCGCCGCGACATCGGCCGAGGCGATCGGGCGCAGTCGCGTGGACGGCAGCCGCACCTGCGTGCCCTCGGTGGACATGTTCATCACCGGGGCGACGAACTCGAAGAACTGGGTGGCGCGCACGATGCTGTAGGGCACACCGCTGCCGCGCACGGCGTTCTCCTGGGCGACCTTGGCCTCGTAGTAGCCGTAGCCGGGCACCTGGTCGACGCCGACGATGGAGAGGCCGACGTGGTGGCGGACGCCGGCCTCCCTCTCGGCGGCGAACAGGTTCCGTGCCGAGCGGGTGAAGAAGTCCAGCGCAGGCTCGGTGTCGAAGGACGGCGAGTTCGACACGTCCACGACCACGTCCGCGCCCTTGAGGGCTTCGTCCAGTCCCTCGCCGGTGAGGGTGTCGACACCCGTGGAGGGAGCGGCGGCCACGGCCTCGTGCCCCTGGTCGCGCAGCAGCGCGACCACCTGCGAGCCGATGAGTCCGGTTCCGCCGACGACCACGATCTTCATCACTGTCTCCGTTTCGCTGAGGGGTTGACTCACCAGAGAGACAGGGCAGGGACCGGGTCTGTGACAGCCGGCCCGCCGGTCAGACCGTCGAGAGGTCGATCGCCCGGTCGACGTCCTGCGGCCGGAGGACGCGCAGGATGCCTTCCAGCAGGTAGTAGTCGGCGTAAGGGAGGGAGATCTCGATGCCGTCCTCGGCCGGGCGGTTGCGGGTGCAGCGGGCCACCACGGCTTCCGCGCGGGCCGAGTTCCTCGTCAGGCACGTCTGCGCCAGTGCGGTGAGCAGCCGGAGCGCCACCTCACGGTAGGCCTGCCTGCCGGTGGCGGCGGACAGGTCGAGGAGCCCGCAGGCGGTGATCGCTCCGGCCGACGCGTCCTTGATGTCGTGGGGCTGCTGCGGCGCGCGGTAGTCCCACACCGGGACGTGGTCCGGGGTGAGGGCTCCGACCGCGTAGTCCGCGAGTGCGCGGGCGGTGGTCAGGAAGTCCCGGTTCCCGGTCCTTCGGTACATGGTGGTGAAGCCGTACAGCCCCCACGCCTGCCCGCGCGACCAGCAGGACGTGGGGCTGTATCCCTGCACGGTGTTCGGTCCGACGGGGGCGCCGCTGTCCGGGTCGAAGTCGTAGACGTGCGGCGTCGATCCGTCCGGGCGGGGGAAGACCCGCCGGGTGGTCTTCGCGTGCTCCACGGCGATGTCCAGGTATGTGTCGTCCCCCGTCTGCCGGCTCGCGAACGCCAGCAGGTCGAGGTTCATCATCGTGTCGATGATGACGCGGCCGGCGTTCTTCGGTTCGTTCAGCGCGCCCCACGCCCTGATGAAGCGCCCGCGCGGGTTGTACCGCTGGATGAGCGAGTCGGCCGCCCGCACGGCGCCCGCCCGCCAGGCTTCGTCGCCGGTCAGCCGCCAGGCGGTGACCCAGGACGGGTAGAAGAGGAAGCCGAGGTCGTGCGTGCCGGTGTCGTACTGGCGCGGCGCCAGCTTCCGCGCCGAGTCCAATGCCTGCGTGCGGAAGGCCTCGTCCTTGCTGTGGAGCCAGGCCATCCACAGCGTGCCCGGCCAGAATCCGCCGACCCAGTCGCCGTTCTGCGAGTAGACCCACTTCTCGAACTTCGTGCCGACGGGGAAGGCGGTCACGTCCGGTGCGACGGCGGCGACCTTCTCGACGGCGTAGTCGGCCGCCGCGCGGAGCGTGCGCAGGGTGGCCGCCGGTGTCCGGCCGGCGATCGTGTCCGCGGCCGCGGCAGCTGCCGGGGAAGCGCATAACGCCGTGGCTCCGGCCGCTGCGGCCAGCGCGGTACGCCGGGAAACACTCATGCTGATCCCTCCAACTCGGTATGCACGCACGGTGAACAGGCTCAGCGGTGGCAGGTGGTGACACCCGCACGCCAGGGACAGGCGATCCCGGCGAAGCCGCCGTTCGCGACCACGTCCACGCCGAACGTGTCGCCGCCGCGCAGTACCTGCCGGTTCCTGACGAGCCCGTCTGCACCGTCCTGGACCGTCTCGACCAGCCACCGTCCCGCCCCGATGGTCAGCGGCACCTCGGCCCTGCGGGCGGGCCCGGCGTACACCCCGCCCAGGAACCAGCGGTCGCCGCTGCGGCGGGCGAGCACGGCTTCCCGGCCTGGCCGGCCGGCGAGCAGCCGGGTGTCGTCCCATGCGGCGGGGACCTGGTCGAAGTAGTCCCGGGCGAGCGGCCGGGCGTCGTACGACTCGGGGGTGCCCGCGAACATCTGCAGGCCCGACTCGTAGGCGACGGTTAGCCCGACCTCTGCTGCATCGGAGTTGGGCCGCATACCGACGCGCTGGAAGGCGCCGGGGGTGAAGTCCATGGAGCCGATGACGTTGCGGGTGAACGGCAGGGTGGTGAGGTGGGCGGCGGTGTTGGTCCGCTTCTCCTCTCCGGCGACGCCCTCCAGGGTCATGACGTGGGGCCAGGTGCGCTGCATGCCCTTGGGGACGGTCGAGCCGTGGAAGTTCACCATGAGGTGGTGGGCGGCCGTCTCCCGGAGGATGGCGTCGTACCACCGGAGCGTGGCCTGCGCCTCGGAGTCCATGAAGTCGATCTTGACTCCCTTGACGCCCCACCGTTCCAGGGTGGGCAGCCACTGTGCGCGTTCCTCGGGCGTGTCGAGGTCGCGGTGGTGGATCCAGACGATGATCCCGACGCCCTTGGCTCGGGCGTGGTCGACGAGTTCCGGCATCCAGCTGTTGCTCTGCCAGTCCGGGTCGGTGACGTCCCACTCGTCGGCCTTGAAGTACCAGCCCGCGTCGACGGCCTCGTAGGGCCAGTTCCGTTCGGCGGCGTAGTCGACGTAGGCCTTCTGGGCGGCGAGGCTCTGCCCGGCCGGGCGGCCGCCCGCGAGCCAGGTCCACAGCACGGTCCCGGGCCTGATCCAGGACGGGTCGGCGACCTTGGAGGCGGGAGCGAGGTCGTCGGTGAAGGTCGAGCGGGTGACGGTGGCCAGGTTGCCGGTGACCATGGCGCGCCAGGGGGTGGTCAGCGGACCGTCGGTCTTCACCCGGTCGTCGGCCAGTTGGACGCGGTAGGTGCCGGTGCCCTTGTCGTGGGCGAGCCGGGCTCCGGAGTAGGCGCCGGTGAGGTCGGACTCGGCGAGCAGGGTGTATCCGCCGTCGGTCGCGAACAGCGCCTGGGGCGAGTACGCGCCGGTGGGTGCCGTGGCGGCGGTGTACTCGGTGAACTGGCCCTCGTTGTCGGGCCGGTAGGTGCCCAGCCAGGCGCCTGCGTCCGGGGGCAGGGTGAAGGCGGAGGTCTCGCCGAGTACGTCGCCGTGTCCGGCGGGCAGGACGTACCGGTAGGCGACGCCGTCGGCGGCGGCGCGGACCAGCAGGTCGAGCCGGGCGCCGGCGGGGGTGGCGAAGGACAGGCGGGTCTCGTTCATGCGGACGCGGCGGTCGAGCCGCTTGCCCGACTTGGTGCGGTAGCGCTCCTCGACCGTCCGCTTCTTGCCGTGCAGGAAGCGCAGGTCCTTGGAGAAGTCGGCCCGTTCGGTGACGAGGCCGACGGGCGACGGCTCGATGACCGTACGGCCGCCACGGGTCACCGACAGGCTCAGTGTGCCGGTGCTGTCGTCCAGGGCGATCCGTGCGCGGGGTGCGTCCGCGGCGACGGTGACCGTCCAGGCGTGCTCCCGCTGCTCGGCCCCGGCGGGAGCGGTCGTGAGGAGTGTGGCCGCCAGTCCGGTGCACAGCGCGGCGACCATGGTTCTGATCGGAACAGCCATGTGAAGCCTCCGAGGTGTGTGGCGGTTACGGCAGTCCCCAGGCCGGACCCGGTTCGCCGACGGCGACGGGCGCGATGACGAGGTCGGGGCGCGGTCCGGAGTGGAGGAGCACCTCGCGGCCCTTGGGCAGGTCGATGGCGAGGGTGCCGCCGCCCAGGTCGCGGCTGCGGGCCGGGGTGCCGTCGTCGAGCAGCACGGTGAGGGTGCCGGTGAGGCCGTGCCGGACTTCGAGCGGCTCGCCGGCCAGGCTCTTGATCCGGATGAACCGGGTGGCCCCCTTCTTGCGGACGGCGCTGACCAGGAAGGCGCCCTGGGTGCGGAAGTCGTGCAGGGTGACGTCCGGCCATGCGGTCGGGACGGCCGGGAAGACGCGGATCACGCCGCCCCAGCTCTGGCAGAACATGTCGTGCAGGGACTGCGAGGCGGACAGCGGCGTCTCGATGACCGGACCGGCCTCGGTGTAGTGGGTGTTGGCCTGGCAGGGGTAGCGGGTGGAGGTGTCGAAGAACTTCCGTAAGTAGCCGATCGCCGTGTCACCGTCGCCGGTCATGGCGTAGATCGAGGCGGCGCCGGTGTAGCTGTAGCCGCGGTGGGCGCCGGTCAGCGCGTGCCAGTGCTCCACCGACTTGGTGATCAGGTCGCGGCTTTCGGGCTGGTCCCAGTTGACGAGGTACAGCGGGTAGACCATCAGCAGGTGCGAGTAGTGCCGGTGGGACCGCTCGTACGGGGTCTCGGCGCCGATCATGAAGCCGTTGTCGTCGACCGGGTACGGCGTCAGCTCGGCCAGCACCTCCCGCCAGCGCGGGGCCAGTTCGTCGTCGATGCCGAGGACTTCGGCGGACTCGATGAGCGTCTGACAGGCCCAGCGGATCAGGGCCAGGTCGTAGTTGGTGTCCTGCGGCGGTACGACGGGGTACTCGGGCGAGAGCGTGCTCGGCAGGTGGAGCTTGCCGTCGCTGCCCGGGGTGAGGAAGTGCAGGTAGTAGTTGACGGCCCGGCGCAGTACCGGGAAGACCGTGTCGCGCAGGAGGATCTTGTCCATGGAGTGCCGGTAGGACAGCCACACGTTGTGCAGCGCCCAGGTGAGGTTGCCGACCTCGGTGCCGCTGCCGGGCCTGCCCACTCCCCGGTTGGCGAACATGTCGGAGCTGCGGCCGACGCCCGAGCTGTCGGCGCGGTAGGCGGTGGGCACGTTCGCGATGAGCTGTTCCTGGTTCTGGCGCAGGGTGGTGGCGAGCGCGTCGAGTTCCAGGTGGTTGGAGCCGTGGATGAGCCAGTACTCCAGCTGGACGTTGAGGTTCCACCAGACCGCGGGCCAGGGGGTGGGCTCCAGCCACGGCCCGGAGGTGGCCATGACGGGGCCGCCGGCCCGGCTGGCGGAGGCGACCTTGTAGAGCTGGATCCAGTGGAAGCTCTGGAGACGCTGGTCGGGGAACGAGACGAAGCTCTTCTTGTAGAAGTCGTGCCACCAGCGGGTGTGCCGTCGCCGGAGGGTGCCGTACGACCCGGCGCGCCGCAGGTTGCGCAGCGAGTCGGCCTCGGCCGCGGTGGTGGAGGGGGCGCTGTGCCCGACGCTGAGCAGCAGTTCGTCGCCGTCGCGCCGGTAGGCGGTGGCGGTCTGGGCGCCGGTGAGGGGCTGGAGCACCTGCTCGGTGCCGTCGGCGGCGGTCTTCGTGGTCCAGGGCGGATTGGGGATGTAGTCGGCGGGCGGGGCCTCCTGGATCTTCCGGGGGCTGATGGCCTCCTCGGGGTGGAAGGTCCAGACGGCGCGCTCGCCGCCGGAGGCCCGCACCCGGACGGCGAGTACCTCGTCGTGGATGAGGGCGGACAGGGTGAGCCGGCCGGCGGTGGTGGTGACGGTGCCGGTGAGTTCGGCGTTCCACAGGCTCAGCCGCCAGTCGACGGCGGTGATGGTGCCGGCCGGTTCGAGCGTGAGGTGCCCCACCGGCAGCCGGCAGGTGCCCCAGCCGCTGCCGAACTCGGGGCGGTGGTCCTGCACCCGGCCGTGCTGGACGGTGAAGCGGACCTGGTCGGCGTCCGGCTCCCGGTAGATCATGCTGCCGAGCAGCCCGTCGCCGAGGAAGGGGCCCTCGTACCAGCGGGTGGGCATCCTGGTCCACAGCAGGTCCTGGCCGCGCAGGAACGTCGACCAGGCGCTGTCGGTGGTCATGGTGTCGCGGAGCTTCCAGGGGCGTCTGCCGCCGCCGGCGTCGGACGGCACCGTCCGGTTGGGTTCCTGGGCTTGGGCCGTGCCGGGCAGGGCCGCCGCCGCGGCGCCGGAGAGGGCGGTGCCGAGTACGGCTCTGCGGGCCACCTTCGAACGTTGCTCCGGCTGTGAGGTCATCGTGTCCTCCAGACCTGACGGATCATCGATACATCGGGTGTATCGGCGAACCTAAGCAGGCCTCATGCACCTGTCAATGGGAGTGAACCAGTCCAAGTAGGCGACCCCTCCGATGTATTGAGGGGATACGGCCTCGTTGCCCGGTCCTGAACAGGACGTCAGTCACGCAGCCACGGCGCGAGCATCCCGCCCCTTTTCACCGTGCCGAGGACCATCGACACATCCACCGACACCGCCTCGCGCAGCCACGGCGAACGCGTGACGAAGTCGTGGAGCGCCGCCTCGTCCGGAAACGCGGTCAGGACCAGCAGCTGGCGTTCGCCGGTGACGAAGCTGACGTACCGGACGTGCGGGGACGCGGCGAGCCCCGACGTCACCGCGTCGACCTCCGACGGCACCGTCCGCACCCAGAGCACCGCCTCCACCGGCAGCCCGAGGAGCACCGGTTCGATCACGGCACGGACGCGGACCCGCCCCGCCCTGCGCAGGGCGCCCAGCCGGCGCCGGGCGGTGGCCTCGGACACGCCCGCCACCCGGGCCAGTTCGTCGAAGGTGCACCGCCCGTCCCCGGCCAGGGCGTTCACCAGCAGCCGGTCGGCGCGCGAGAGTTCACCGGCACCGTCGAGCGGGGGCGACACGTCCGCCGAGGCGGGGACGGCACCGGTCGGCGTGCCGTCGGTCAGTGCGTCGATCTCGGCCTCGGTGAGCAGACCCGCATGCCACTCGCGAATCGTCCGCACGTGCCGCAGTACCGGGAGCGTCAGCGTCCGTACGACCCCCGGCAGACCCGGGAGTTCGTCCATGACGAGACCGGCGAGACGGTCGCGCGGGCACTGCACCTCCGCGACGCAGTCCCATGTCCCGGTCAGGACATGGGCGAAGGCACAGTCGGACCGGCGCGCCAGCGCGGTGGCGACCACCCGGGCCTGGCCGGGTGCGCAGCGCACTCCGATCACCGTGCTGCGCCCGCGCACCGCCATGGCGCCGATCCGTACCAGCCCGGAGTCCAGCAGCCGGGTGCCCCGGCGGACGACGGTCCTCTCCGGTTCGCCGAGGGCCGTCGCGATGGCGTGCCACGAGGCACGGCCGTCGATCTGCAGCGCGCTGATGATGCGCCGGTCCAGCGAATCGGCCACGAAGCCGGTGTGCGGTGCGTCCATCGGCCTGAGCGTATGGCCGATTCCGTCGATTTCCCAGGGAATCTTGTTCCCATCCGTCGGCCTGGCCGACTCTGCCGGGAAGCCGGACCACGCTTTCCCTATCTCCGGAGGTGGCCGACGTGACCGCGACACCCGGAAGTCCCCCTCATCCCCCCACGGCTGTCCCGTCCTCCGACTCCTTCCCCGCCCCCACCACCCGGCGCGGACGCCTGGCCGTCCTCGGGCCGGGGCTGGTCCTGGCAGCCGCCAGCGTCGGCGCCGGCGACATGGTGACGTCGCTGGCGGGCGCCGCCGGCTACGGCATGGCCCTGCTGTGGGCGATCCTCATCGGCGTCGTGCTCAAGTACGCGCTGACCGAGGCGGTGGGACGCCTGTATCTGGCGACCGGGCTGACGGTGATCGCGAGCCTGCGTTCGGCCGCCCGCTGGCTCCCGTACGCCTTCTTCGGATTCGTCCTGGTCATCGGGCTGCTGTACGGGGCGGCCCTGAGCTCGGTGGCGTCGCTCGCGCTGTCGACGCTGTTCCCCGCGCTGCCGGTCAGACCACTGGCCCTGGTGATCGCGCTGGCGTCGGCCGCGATCGTGTACGTGGGCCGGTACACGCTGTTCGAGCGGGTGATGAGCGGGTTCATGCTGGCCAAGTTCGTCGGCATGGTCGTGCTGGCCGCGGTCACGCTGGCCACCATGGACGACCCGTCGGGACTGGTGTCCTCGCTGTGGCCGCGACTGCCGGAGGGCGACGTCATCACCGTGCTGGCGCTGGTCGGCGGGGTGGGCGGCACGGCCGGAGTGGCCTCGTACAGCTACTGGGTGCGGGAGAAGCGCTGGCGGCATGCGAGCTGGCTGCCCGTCATGCGGGCCGACACGGCGATGAGCTACACGGTCACGTTCCTGTTCGTGGTGTGCACCTCGATCGTGGGCACCGGCCTGCTGTACGGCAGCGGCCGGACGATCACCGGCAACGACGGACTCGCCGCGCTGGCCGAACCGCTCGGCGCGGATCTGGGGTCGGCGGCCCGGGTGCTGTTCCTGGGCACCTTCTTCCTCGTCACCCTGAGCGCCCTGGTCGGCGGCTTCAACGCCCTGTGCTACCTGCTGGCCGACTCGCTGCGCACCCTGCGCGGGGTGCCGGACGACGAGGCCGAGCGGCACATGGGCCAGCGCAGCCGTCCGTTCCGCCTGTTCGTGCTCTACTGCGCGGCCACGTCCGTGGCGGTGACCTTCGCCGGGAAGCCGGTCCCCCTGCTGCTCACCTACGCCGCCGTGGGCTCCCTCGTCCTGCCGCTGCTGTCCGGGGCGCTGCTGGTCCTTCTCAACCGGCGCGGCCTCGGGCCGCCGTACCGCAACAAGACCGTTTCGAACGTGCTGCTGTCGGGCTCCTTCGTCCTGTTCGGGGTGCTCGCCGTCGTGCAGCTCAAGGAAACCCTGGGAGGACTGTGAACCCCGCCGACCTGTGCTTCGCCACCGCCACCGAGCTCGCCGCGGCCCTGCGGCGCCGTGAGATCTCCGCCCGCGAGGTCGTCACCGCCCATCTCGAACTCATCGACCGGGTGAACCCGTCGGTGAACGCGATCGTCACCCTCGTCGCCGACCGGGCTCTGGAGGCGGCGGCCGAGGCGGACGAACAGGCCGCGTCCCAGGCGGAGTTGGGGCCGCTGCACGGGCTGCCCGTCGCCCACAAGGACCTCCACGACACCGCGGGCATCCGTACGACGTACGGCTCACCCGTCCTCGCCGACCACGTCCCGGCCCGGGACCACCTGGTCGTCGAGCGCCTCAAGCGGGCCGGGGCCATCACAATCGGCAAGACCAACGTGCCCGAACTCGGCATG
The DNA here is from genome assembly GCF_044327915.1 of Streptomyces afghaniensis. Classification (NCBI taxonomy): domain Bacteria; kingdom Bacillati; phylum Actinomycetota; class Actinomycetes; order Kitasatosporales; family Streptomycetaceae; genus Streptomyces; species Streptomyces afghaniensis. Next base: position 571,996 of record NZ_JBIRGJ010000004.1, on the reverse strand, counting down.
GGTTCCCACACCGTCAACCCCGTCTTCGGCGCGACCCGCAACCCCTACGACCTCTCGCGCAGCGCGGGCGGCAGCAGCGGCGGAGCCGGGGCCGCCCTCGCCTGTGGCATGCAGCCGATCGCCGACGGCAGCGACACCGGCGGCTCGCTGCGCAACCCGGCGTCCTTCAACAACGTGGTCGGCCTGCGCCCCTCCCCCGGCCGGGTCCCCTCCTGGCCCGACAAGGCCCCGTGGGGGCAGCTGTCGGTCAAGGGCCCCATGGCGCGCACCGTGCAGGACGTCGCCCTGACCCTGTCGGTGCTGGCCGGACCGGACCCGCGCAGCCCGCTCGCCCTGGAGACGCCGGGTTCCCTCTTCGCCGGCCGGCTCGACGACGATGTGCGCGGCCGGCGGGTCGCGTGGTCGCCCGACCTCGGCGGGAGCGTGCCCGTCGACCCGGAGGTCCGGGACGTGGTGCGCGGCGCGGTGGAGGTGTTCGCCGCGCTGGGCTGCGAGGTCGAGGAGGCCTGCCCCGACCTGTCCGGCGCCGACGAGGCGTTCCTCGTCCAGCGCGCCTGGCAGATGGAGCTCGCCTACGGGCCCCTGCTGGACGAGCACCGGCACCGCATGGCCCCGGACGTCGTCTGGAACATCGAGGAGGGCCGCAAGCTCACCGGCCCGGACCTGGGCCGCGCCCAGCTGCTCCAGGCCGCGCTCTTCCACCGGGTGCGCGAGTTCTTCGGGAGGTACGACGTCCTGCTGCTGCCGGTGAGTCAGGTCGCGCCCTTCGACGTCCGTCTCCCCTACCCGGCGTCGGTGGACGGCATCGCCATGGAGACGTACCTGGACTGGATGCGCTCGGCCAGCCTGATCACGATGACCGGCTGCCCGGCCCTGTCGGTCCCGGCCGGCTTCACCGCGGCCGGGCTGCCGGTCGGGCTCCAGGTGGTCGGGCCGCACCGGGGGGACGCGGCCGTGCTGAGGGCGGGACACGCGTTCGAGCAGGCGACGCGGTTCGGCGAACGGCGACCGGACGTCGCGGTGGGAACGGAAACGGCGGAAGGCGGCCGGTCATGAGCCCGCGCAGTGTCGTGGTGGTGGGTGCGGGCATGGCCGGGCTGGCGACGGCCTGGTTCCTGCAGGAGGCCGGTGTCGAGGTCACCGTGGTCGACCGGCGGGGCGTCGCGGCCGGCGCGTCCTGGGGCAACGCGGGCTGGCTGTCCCCCGCCCTGACCGTGCCCCTGCCCGAACCGGCCGCCCTGAAGCTGGGGTTGCGCACGCTCCTGTCCCCCACCTCCCCGCTCTACATCCCGCCCCGCCCGGATCCGCGGCTGGCCCGCTTCCTGCTGGCATTCACCCGGAACTGCACGCACCAGCGCTGGCAGGTGGGGATGGCGGCACTCGCCGCGCTGAACCGCCGGGCACTGCGGGCGTACGACGAGCTGGCCCGGGGCGGGGTCACCGAGCCGACGCGCTCGGGCGAGGCGTGCCTGCTCGCCTTCACCTCCACGGCCGGCCGTGCCCCGCTCGTGGCGGAACTGGACGCGGTGCGCGCGTCGGGACAGGAAGTCGACTACGACCTGCTCACGGGGGCCGAGGCACACGCGTGGGAACCCGCCCTGTCGTCGCGCGTCGACGCTGCCGTACGACTGCACGGCCAGCGTCACCTCGACCCCGGGGCCTTCGTCGCCGCGCTGGCCGACGCGGTCCGCGACCGGGGCGGAAAGATCGTCACCGGCCTGGAGGTCACCCGGGTACGGGACCTGGGCACCGGGGTGGTCGCCCTCGCCCCGGACGGCACGTCCGTGCGGGCCGATGCGGCCGTCCTCGCCCCCGGGGCGTGGCTCGGCCGACTCGCCGCGCCCTTCGGGGTGCGCGTCCCGGTGCAGTCCGGACGCGGCTACAGCTTCTCGCTGCCTCCGGCGGGGCTGCCCACCCGGCCCACGTACTTCGCCGAGCGGAGGGTGGTCTGCACACCGCTCGGGGACCGGGTGCGGGTGGCGGGAATGATGGAGTTCACGGCACCCGACCGCCCCGCGGATCCCCGCCGCATCGAGGCGATCGTCGACTCGGTCCGCGATCTGCTCCCTTCGGCCGACCTCACCCACCGCACCGACGAGTGGGCCGGCCCGAGGCCGTGCACGGCGGACGGCCTGCCCCTGGTCGGCCCGACCCGCTCCCCCCGGGTCCATGTCTGCGGCGGCCACGGCATGTGGGGCATCGCCCTGGGCCCCCTCAGCGGCAAGCTGCTGGCGGAGTCGATCGTCACGGGCCGTGGGGCCGCCGAGTTGACGGCGCTGCATCCGCTGCGGTGACGCACTGTCAGTGACCGCCTCGGTGTGCGTGTGCTTCGGCGAGGAGGAGGTAGCCGGCGGCGGTCCAGGTGTAGGCGCGGTCGCGCAGCCCCGTGCCCGTGAGGGCGTCGAAGTTCTCGGCGAAGCCGTGGGTCTCGCACAGGGCGCGGAAGCGGGCGCTGATGTCGTCGGCGAGCCGGTCGTGTCCGGCGCGGCGCAGGCCGTCCTCGATGAGGACGGTGGCGGGGGCCCAGACGGGGCCGCGCCAGTAGCCGTCGGAGAGGTAGTGCGGTGAGGTGGGCAGTTCGGTGGCGAGGCCGTACGGGGTCAGATGGGCCTTGATGTGGTCGGCCAGCGCGCTGCCGATCTCGCCGGGCAGGTGCTCGCCCAGCACGATGGGCATCAGGTCGAGGAGGCTGGAGCTGCTCCACGTGTGCCCGGTGGCGGCTCCCCTGGCGACGAACCGTTCGCCGGTCCAGAGCTCGTCCAGCAGCGCCGACTGAGTCTGGTGTGCCGTGCGCGTCCACCGGCTCGCTTCGTCCGGCTTGTCCAAGTCCGTCGCCAGTGCGGCGAGTTCATGGAGCTGGAGGACGAGGAAGGCGGCCAGGTCGGCGGTGACGACCACCCGCTCGGGGTCGAAGGTGGTGGCGTTGTCCCAGCCGCTGTCGTTGCCGTGCTGGTAGTGGGGCAGGGCGGCGCCGGGTGCGCGGCGCCGGGTGAGCCAGAAGTCGGTCCAGCGTGCCAGCCGGTCGTACGTCCCGGCCAGTTCCGCCCGGCCGGGAGGCACCGGCAGCCGACGGCGCAGCAGGCCCGACGCCCAGCCGTGGATGGGTGGTTTGACGAAGTTGTGGAGGACCTCGGAGTGGGTGACGGAGTCGGGCAGGGCTCCGCTGCCGTCCTGGTGGTCGAAGGGCAGGGCGAACTGGTCCACGGCCAGTTCGGGCCGGCCCGGAGCCAGGGCCAGGGCGTTGAAACAGTGGTCCCAGCTCCACACCTTGTCCATCCAGTGCTTGGACATGAGAACGGCGGGCCGGGTGACGAGTCCGGTCGGGCGTACGGTCGCCGACCAGAGGACGTAGGCGGCGAGTTCGGCGGCCGGGGTGGCGGACGAGCGCCAGGGGGCCACCGCGTCGGCGAAGTCAGCGAAGGATCTGCGGGCCGCCGCCGCGATCTCTCCGAAGGCCGCCGAGGACGCGTACGGCGGGCGAGCGGTGTCGAGTTCCTCGACGGCGATCTCCCACCCGCCGTCCGCCGCGGCGGCCAGGGCGAGGCCGCGGTCGCCGCCGCCCAGGGCCTGGGCTCCGTCGGTGTGGGCGATACGGCCGGACAGGACGGTGACGCGGTAGCGGCGTCCCGTCTCGTACGACGTGAACACGTGCGCGTCCGCCGCCGGGTCGTGGAAGAAGTACGTCCCGCTGAACGGCGTCAGGACCTGAGCGGCCGCACGGACGCCGAGGTCCAGTCCGCTCCCCCGCAGGCGTACGGTGTCCGGCGACTCGTAGGCCAGGTCGATGCGCCCGGCCGGGCCGACCCAGCTGAGCAGTCCCGGGGTCGCCTCGACACGGGTGCCGGTGCGCTCGCCCGTCGCCGGGTCCAGCGGGACGAGGCGGAGGACGGCGTGCATGCCGTTCTGGTGCGAGACGAGGTGGAGGTCCTCGGCGTACGTCTTCTCCGCCACCACGGGTGAGATGCCGAACCAGGATCCGAACGTGCTGAACGGGATGTCGTGGACCGAGAAGGCCGGTCCGGACGACGGGGCGGCGGTCATGAAGGCGTGACTCGTTTCTCGAGCAGGGATCGTCGTCGGAGGGGAAGGTCCGCCGGAGGTCAGTCCTTGACGGCACCGGCGGTCACGCCGGCGGCGACGTAGCGCTGGGCCAGGACGAGGATCACCGCGGCGGGCAGCGAGGCCACGACGGCGGTGGCCATGATGGCGTTCCACTCCTGGTTGTTGTTGCCGATGTAGTGGTAGATGCCCAGGGTGATCGGCTCATGGGCGCCGCCGTTGACGAGGGTGCCGGCGAATACGAAGTCGGACCACGACCACAGGAACGCGAACAGCGACACCGTGACGACGGCGTTGCGGCTCATCGGCAGGACGACGGACCGGAAGGTGGTCAACGGCCCGGCGCCGTCCATCGTCGCGGCCTGGAGCAGTTCGCCGGGGATGCCGGACATGAACGCCGTGAAGATGAGCACCGCGAACGGGACGGCCAGCGTGGAGTCCGCGACGATCAGGCCGGGCACGGACCGGAGCAGGCCGAGCTGGAGGTAGATCGCGTAGAAGCCCATCGCCATGATGATGCCGGGGATCATCTGGGCGACCAGGAGGAGGAAGCCGAGCAGACCGCCGCCGCGCGGGCGCAGTTTCGCCAGGGCGTAGCCGGCGGGGGCGGCCAGCGCCACGGTCAGGACGACCGTGCCCAGGCCGATGACCAGGCTGGTCGCGAGGTAGGGCAACTGCTCGTCCAGGACGGTGCGGTAGCCGGCCAGGGTGCCGTGCAGCGGCAGCAGGTCCGGCGGGCTCTTGCGCATGTCCTGGTCACGGGTGAGGGAGACGTTGAGCATCCAGTAGACCGGGAAGAGCATGATCCCGGTCAGCAGCAGGCCGATGGCCGTCTTCCACCACGTGCGGCTGGTGCTTCGGTTCATGACAGCGCCTGCTTTCGCTGGACCCGGATGTAGACGAGGCCGAACACCAGTGCGGCGACGACGAGCAGGTTCCCGACGGCCGCTCCGGGGCCGAAGGCGGGCAGGAGGTTGCCGAAGCCGAGCTGGTAGGACCAGGTGGCGAAGGTGGTGGACGAGTCCGCCGGGCCGCCCTTGGTCATGATCCAGATGATGTCGAAGACCTTGAGTGTGTAGACGAGGCCCAGGAGCAGGGTGATCGCGGACACGGGGCGCAGCAGCGGGAACGTGATGCGCCAGAAGCGGTGCCAGGCGTTCGCCCCGTCCAGTGCCGCGGCCTCGTACAGGCTGGCGGGGATGGACTGGAGGCCGCTGTGGAGCACGACCAGGTTGAAGGGGACGCCGATCCAGATGTTGGCGATGATCACCGAGGTGAGCGACCAGGACGGTGAGGTCAGCCAGTTCACCGGGTCGATTCCGACGGTGCTCAGCAGGGTGTTGACGATGCCGGAGTCGCTGTTGAGCATCCACGACCAGGTGGAGGCCGACACGATCAGCGGGAGCAGCCAGGGCACCAGGAACAGAGCCCGCAGGGTAGCCGACAGCCGGAAGTGCTGGTGAAAGAAGACCGCGAGGGCCAGGCCGATCGCGTACTGGAAGACCAGGCACACGGCGGTGAACACCACGGTGTGGAGCAGGGCCGGGGCGAAGGTCGGGTCGTCGAGGACCTTCCCGTAGTTCTCCAGGCCCGTGAAGGGCGCGTTGCCCTGGACGAAGGAGCGGACCGTGTAGTCGCGCAGGCTCAGGTCGAGGTTGCGGTAGAGGGGATAGGCGTAGAAGAGGACGAGGTAGAGGGTGACGGGGGTGAGGAAGGCCCAGGCGGCCCACTGCTGGGAGGCCGGGCGGCGTCGTGGCGCGCGGCCGGCCGGGAGCGGGGCGGCGGTCGCCGCCCCGCCGTCCCGGTCGAGCGCCGGCCGGCGGGCCGGTGGAAAGGTCGTCTGCTTCATCGGGCCCACGTCACTTGACTGCGGACTGCGCCGAAGTGAGAGCGTCCTTCGGGGACTTCGCCCCGCTGAGCGCGGACTGGACCGCCTTCCACAACTGCTCCGAGATCTTGGGGTACTTGGTGCCGAGGTCGCCGCTGGTGCGTCCCTTGGCCGACTTGACCGCGTCGACCCAGGGCTTCAGCGCGGGGTTCGCCGCCACCTGCTTGTCCTGGACCTCACCGGTGGGGGCCACGTAGGACAGGGTGGTGTCGGTGTCGTACAGGTTCTGGGTGCTGGTCAGGCAGGTCGCCAGCTTCTGCGAAGTGGTGTACCGGCCGGTGTCGTCCTGGACCGGGAGGGTGACGAACTCGCCGCCGGTCGGGGCGGCGGCCTGGCCCCCGCCGGAGCCCGGGATCGGCAGGACGCCGTACTCGAAGCCGGCCTTCTCGGCGCCTGCGAGCTGCCAGGTGCCGTTCTCGGCGAAGGCGTAGTCGCCGCCGGCGAACTCCTGCCAGCTGGTCGTCTGGGTGTTGTTGATGACCGAGTTGGGGGCGTAGCCCTTCTTCAGCCAGTCCTGCCACAGCGACAGCGCGGAGACGGCCCGCGCGGAGTCGAGTCCGGTCAGTTCGGCGCCCGCGCCCCAGAACCAGGGCAGGAACTGGAAGCTGCCCTCCTCGGTGCCGATCGCCGAGAACGTGATGCCCTTCTTGCCCGCCTTCTTGACCTTCTCCAGCGCCGCCGTCAGCGACGTCCAGTCCTTGACCGAGGCGATGTCCACCCCGGCCTCCTTCAGCACCTCCTTGTTGTAGTAGAGGGCGAGGGTGTTGGCGCCGATGGGTGTGCCGTACGTCTTGCCGCCCGACTGGCCGGCCGCGAGCAGGTTGGGGTCCACCTTGGAGGTGTCCAGCTTGTTCTCGTCGGTCGTGGTGAGCACGCCCGCCTCGGCCAGGGTCGAGACGACCGGATTGTCGACGATCAGGACGTCCGGGGAGTTGCCCTGCTGGGCCGCGAGCAGCGTCTTGTTGGCCAGGTCGCTGGTGTCGAAGCCGGTCCGCTGGATCTTCACGCCGGCCTGGGTGCCGCACTTGTCCAGCAGCTTCGTCCAGGCCGAGCCCTTGGCGAACTGCGGGTACGGGTCCCAGATCGTGTAGGTGCCGCTGTCGGCGTCCTTGGCGTCGGTGCTGCCCGTACCGGAGGAACAGGCGGTGCCGCCGACGACGACTGCGGTCGACAGGGCCACGGCGGCGAAGAGCCGTCTGGAGGAGCTGTGCATGGCGGGTCCTTCGTTCTTGGCATACGGGTGCCGTGGGCGGGGTGACGAGGGTGTGCGGGCACGCCGAACGGCGGCGGCGTGCCGGGTGTGGTGAGAAGAGTCCGAGGTGGTTCGAGGGTCAGGCGGGGGTAAGGCGGTGGTCAGGCGGAGGGCGTGGGCGTAGCGCCGGCGGGCCCGGTGCTCGCCCGCAGCGAGATGGGCGGTGCGAGGAGGTGGTGCCGAGGCGGCGCACCGGGGTGGTCGAGCCGTTCGATGAGCAGGTCGACGGCGCGGCGGCCCATCTCCTCGGCCGGTACGTCCGCCGCGGTGAGCTGCGGGGTCACCGTCTCCGCCCACCGGCCGGCGACGACTCCGGTGACGGAGAAGTCACGCGGCACATGGCGGCCCGCCTGGGAGAGTCCTCGGTAGAGGCCGCCCAGGGCGGCCTCGTTCAGCGTGACCAGGGCCGTCGTCGCCGGATCGTCGTGCAGGATCTGTTCCAGGCAGGCCTGGCCGGACGCGGCGTCGTCCCCGCAGCAGTACGTCCGCACCGTCAGCCCGCGCTCGGCCGCCGCCTTGGTGAAGCCGTCCAGTCCCCGGTGCGCGGACTCGTACCCCGCCCGCAGGAGCTGCTCCGGCCGGTTGACGAAGGCGACCCGGCGATGACCGAGGTCCGCGAGGTGGTGGACGCATGCCGCCGCCAGCGCGGTGTGGTCCAGGCCGACCCACCAGCCGCTCTCGGGATGCGCGGTGCGGCCGATGGCGACGGCGGGGAAGTCCAGCGCGGCCAGGTGGTCGGCCCGGTCGTCCTCCAGTCTGATCTCCATCAGGATCGCGCCGTCGACCCGCCGCTCCCCCAGCAGCCGCTGGAACGAGCGGTCGCTGTCCACGCCGCTCGGGGAGAGCAGCACGTCGTAGTCATGGGCCGCGGCGGCCTCGACGACACTGCCGATGAAGTCCAGCTGCATGCCGGTGTAGTGGTTCCCGGCGGGCGGGAAGACCAGGCCGATCGTACTGGTCCGGCCGTTGGCCAGGGCGCGTGCGCTGGCGTTGGGCCGGTAGCCCAGCTCGTCGATGACGTCCTGGATCTTCCGGCGGGTCTCGTCCGACACCGGACGCTTGCCGCTCAGCGCGTACGACACGGTGCTCCGCGAGACACCGGCCCGCCGGGCGATCTCACCGATGTTCACGGGCAACTCCTTGCGTGGGCTGTCGAACCGGCGAGTGTCGAACCGGTTCGCGTGAAGTGAAGCTAAGAACTGCCCGGACGGCTGTCAACACCCCGCACAGCACTTGTTGTCCTGCGACACGGGTATTGCTGGGAGATTTCGCCGGTGCTAGCTTCCTGCGAACCGGTTCGACGAGCGCCCGGCCCTGCGCGCCGCAAGGGACGACGGACGGGTCGCAGCTCGTTTGCCAGCGATCAGTCGAACCGGTTCGACTCCTTCAGTGTCCGATTCAGTGTCCGAAGCAGCGTCCGAAGCAGGACGGAACCCACGGAGACCTCAGTGCGACGAAGCAGAACGACTGTGGCCGGAGCCGTCGCGACGGCCGCCCTCGCCACGCTCCTGGCCGGCCCTTCCGCGGGCACCGCCGGGGCCGCGGAGCGGGAACGGCTCGTCATCGACCTCGCCACCGACACCGGCGCCTTCCACGGCGGTGCCGCCGGCTCGCTGTACGGCGTGTACGGCGACGGCGTGCCGAGCCGCAACCTCATCGAGGGCATGCGTCTGCGCACGGTGTCGACCAAGGCGCAGGACGGTCCGCAGCACCCGGGAGCGGACGCGCTGGAGATGCTGCCGCCGTTCGTGGACTCGGGCGGCAAGGACGTCTACATCTACATGACCGACATCTACCGCGGCTTCCCGTACCAGTGGCCGGGCGCGGACGGCCCGGCGCGGCTCGCCGACTTCAAGCAGAAGATCAAGAAGCAGGTCCAGCAGGTCCTGACCATGGGCGAGTACAAGGACAACGTCGTCTACGTGCCCTTCAACGAGCCCGAAGGGAACATGTTCGGGACCGGCGAGTGGAGCTACAACAAGGTCTCCTGGCTGAAGGACCCCCAGCACTACTTCGCGGCCTGGAAGGAGGTCTACCACCTCATCAAGGGCCTCGACCCGGACGCCCGCATCGCCGGCCCCAACACCAGCGTCCTCTACAGCCAGGTCAAGGACTTCCTCCAGTACGCCAAGGCCAACGACGTGGTGCCGGACGTGATGACCTGGCACGAGCTGTCGTCGCCCGCCGCGGTCCGCACGAACGTGGCGAGGTACCGGCAGATGGAGAAGGACGTCGGGGTCGGCCCGCTGCCGGTCAACGTGAACGAGTACGGGCACAACTACCACCTGTCCGTGCCCGGCCAGGTCGTCCAGTGGGTCTCAGCCATCGAGGAGTCGAAGATCGACGCCGACCTGGCGTACTGGAACATCGACGGCAACCTCAACGACTCGGCCGTGGAGGCCAACAAGGGCAACGGCCAGTGGTGGCTGTTCAACGCCTACGGGCAGATGTCCGGCCACACGGTCGAGGTGACCGCCCCGCACCCCAACCAGCAGTACACCCTCCAGGGCGTGGCGACCCTCGACGAGGACAAGAAGCAGTCCCGCGCCCTCTTCGGCGGCAAGAGCGGCGACGCCGACATCGTCTTCGACCACGTCGACCCGAAGCTGTTCGGGAAGACCGTGCGCGCCACCGTCCAGGAGATCCCCTGGACCGGTCAGGTCGGCGACTCGGCACAGCCGTTGCGGCTCGCGGACCAGGAGCTGCCGGTCGGCGCGGACGGCTCGGTGACGCTGCCGATGACCGGCATGAACGAGATGTCCGCCTACCAGGTCATCCTCTCCCCCGGCGGCAACGGCGCGAAGCCGGCCGCGCCTTCGGTCAGCTGGCGCAAGACGTACGAGGCGGAGAACGCCACCTACACCGGCAAGGGCTACTCCAGGAACGGCCCCGAGGGCACGCCCTCCGACGTCGGCAAGTTCGCCACGTCGGGCGCCTACAACGTGGGCGGTCTGCGCACCGGCTCCGACGGGGTCCTCGCCTTCGACGTCGAGGTCCCGCAGGACGGCACCTACGATCTGAGCGTCTTCGCCAACTCCTACAACCTGTACGACCTGGTGAAGGAGCAGGGCCCGACCAACGTCTTCCTGCGGGTCGACGGCAAAGAGCCACAGGAACTGCGGCTGCCGCTGGGCTACAAGTGGGTGGTCTGGGGTCACACCGACACGACGGTGAAGCTCACCGCGGGCAAGCACCGGATCACGCTGGCCGCTCAGGACCCCGACCTCGGGGTCACCAAGGGTGACGCCATCATCGACAAGATCGACCTGTCCCTGCGCGACGAGAAGGTGACCGCGCCGGCGATCTACGAGGCCGAGTACGCCACCCTCACCGGCACCGAGCCGCGCTACACGTACCGCGGTGCCTCGGGGCCGGGCGCGGTTCCGCTGCCGAAGGGCGCCTCCGCGACCTTCTGGGTCCACTCCCCCGCCGACGGTGAATCGACCGTGTCGGTCGACCACTTGGGCGGCGGACATGCGAGCCTGGCACTCAACGGCGAGCAGCTCGACCTGCCCAAGGCCGGCGGGGCCGGGAAGGGCACGGACACGGTCCGGCTGTTCCTGTCCGGCGGCATCAACAAGATCACCGTCACCGGTACGGCACGCCAGCTGGTCCTCGACCGGCTGCGGGTCGCCCCGTCGGAGGGCACCCTCGTGCCCACCGTCTACCAGGCCGAGAACGGCACGCTCACCGGCGCGGCGAAGGTCACCGATGCCTACCCGTTCGCCGCGAACGGCAAGGCCGTCACGGACATCGGCGACGGCAGGGCCAACGCCCTCACCGTCGACGTGGTGGCCGCCAGGGCCGGACGGCACGCGCTGACCATCCGCTACTCCAACGCCGAGCAGGCACCCGCCACCCACTACAACCCCGACCCGATCGCCCGCCACGCCGACCTCTCCGTCAACGGCGGCCCGGCCCGCCGGGTGCTGTTCCCGACCACCTTCCACTTCAACAACTTCTGGGACCTGACCGTCCCGGTCACCCTGAAGAAGGGCACGAACCGGCTCACCTTCACCGCCGAGGAACTCCCCGACTTCAACGGCGACACCTACAACCAGTACGACCAGCGGTCCCCCTACGCACCGGTGATCGACCGGCTCGCCGTCACGCCGCTGGCGGCGAAGTAGCTCCTGCTGCACGCGAGGCGCCGACCCGGAAACCCGGGACTCCCGGCGCCGGTACGTTGGCACGGTGCGGCGGATCGGGGAGTTCACCGTGGAGCGGCGCCTCGGTGGAGTTCGAAGGTGTCGCCTCGATCGAGGCGGTGCGGCGCGATCTGGAGGGTGCCTACTTCGCCCAGCTCAGGACCAACGGGCGACTCACCGGCCCGGCCGAAGGCGCCCCGGTCCGGCTGCTGTTCGGGCAGACCGGAGGCTCCGCCGAGCAGCGCAACCACACGGTCGGACAGGTGCTCGGGGCCCGGCGTGCCCAGCGGATCGTGGCCACAGCGACCTGGAGGACGGCAGGGCCGTCATGATGCACGCCGCCCTGCTCACCGCGGTGCGGGCGGTGCGGGTGACCCCCGCGGTGCCGGATCCGACGGTCACCGACGTGCATCGGACGCCGGCCCGGCTGCGGCAGGAGGGGCCGCTGCCGGGCGCGAGCGGCTGGATCGACCTCGGCAACGACGGCGCCGCCCAGGACAAGGCGATCCCCGTCCCGCGGATCACCCCGGACGGCCGCACCACCGCCACCACGGTCACTTCGGCCGACGGCACCCCACAGGCCGGGCCGGCCGGGAAGGCGTAGCGGGGTCAGTCGAGCGCGACGCCCGTGTGCCTCTCCAGGGCTCGGACGAGCTGTGCCTGGAACTGTTCGTCCTGCGTGGCGGGGTGTGGTGCCCGGGTCTGCCGGTGGTACCAGTAGCCGCCGGTGCTCGGGGTCACGTCGTCGTGGGTGGCGAGCCATGCCTGGGTCTCGTGCCCGGCGGTCAGATCGTCGGGGGCGCCGCGACCCCCCATACGGGTCGGGACCCACCCGGGGTCGACCGCGTGGCTGGAGGTTCCTTCCCAGCGGGAGGCGAAGGCGAGCGCGAGGGTGGTGACCCACAGTTTGGTGTCGGCGTAGGAAGCGGATCCGACGGCCAGTCGTCGCAGGTCGGTGGAGCCGCTGTGGTGCATGGAGCTGCTGAGGTAGACGAGCCGGGCCGGCTTGTCCATCAGCGCCGTCAGCATGTACGGCGCGACCGTGTTGACGGTGACGTCTTCCGGGCGGTTCATGACGCCGGCGTTGTGGATGACGGCGTCGAAGCGGCCGAACCCGGCGGCCTGCCGGGCGACATCGCGGATCTCGTCCAGGTCGGCCAGGTTCCCGGTGACGACGCCTTTCCACCGGGCGGTGTCGTCCGCGTCGGCGAGGCGGGCCCGGTTGCGGACGTGGACGACCACGTCGTGCCCTTCGTCGGCCAGCGCGTCCGCCGTGTCGCGACCGAGCCCGCCGGCCGCCCCGGTCACCAGAACCAATGCCATGTCGGTCCCCTCTCGTGTCGTCGTCGGGAGCTCGTCAGCGGGTGAGGAGCACCTTGGTGGCGCGCCGTTCGTCAGCTCCTCCGGTCCGGCGCCGACGCGGCGGGGCCGCCCTCCGGACCGGCGCGGAGCATCGCCTTGTAGAGGGCGTCGTGCTCGGGCGGGTCGGGCAGGGGGCCGCGGGCCGGGGCCTCCAACGACTGGATCATCAGGGCGACGACGCGTCGCCAGGCGTCGGGGGCGGCGTCGCCGGTGCCGTTGACGACACCCGCGTTGGCCATGTGGAGCAGTACCAGGTCAGAGGGGTCGAAGTCCTCGCGCAGCCGGCCGGCGGCCTTGGCGCGGTCGATGAGCCGGACCATGGCCTCGTACGCCTCGTCGCGGCGCTGCTCCAGGGCCTTCGCGGTGGGGAAGGTCATGGTCAGCACGTCGGCGAAGCCGTAGTCGGCTGCCTGCATCGCGCAGGCCGCCTCGATGTAACCGACGAATCCGTTCCAGGGATCCGGATCCTCCAGGGCGGCCGCGACCGCGTCGGCGTAGGCGTCCATGCGGTCGGAGAAGACGGCGTCGACCAGCTCCTCCTTGGTGGGGAAGCGGCGGAACATGGTGGCGATCCCCACTCCCGCCTCACGGGCCACGGACGCCATCGAGGCGCTCAGACCGTCGCGCGCGAACACCGTGCGCGCGGCGGCGATGATCCGCTCCCGGTTGCGCTCGGCGTCCTTGCGCAGCGGCTGGGCGGCGGGACCGTCGGAATGCTGGGCGCCAGGACTCATACCGGCCACTGTAGCGATCACACCACCCTGTCCGGTTCCCCTCCTTCACGGCATGGTCAGCGCCTCCGGCAGCGGTGTCCGGCCGGTGAGGTTCTCCGGGCGCAGGATCGTGTCGAGTTGCTCCGTCGTGAGCAGACCCGCCTCCGTGGCCAGCTCCTTGATGCCGCGTCCCGTGGAGTCGCGGTTGGCCCGGGTCTCAGCCGCACCCCGGTGCGCGAGGCGCTCGCCCGGCTCGCGGACATCGGCCTGGTCGAGGCGAAGCCCGGCGTCTACACGCGCGTCACCACCCTCAACCGCCGTGACGTCGAGAAGACCCTCGCCGTGCTGCGCTCCCTCGACCAGCTCGCCGTCGCAACGGCCGTGCCGGCCATGACCGAGCAGGACCTGCAGCTCATGCGGCCGGGCCAATCGGGACAGAAGTTCTCCACCCTCCTCGGCGGCCGCGACACCATCGAACACCACGGCCGGCTCGTCGACGTCTGCGCCAGCGGCGACGCCCGCGCCGCGGCCGGACTCTCAGGACAGCACTGGTCCGAACTCGGCGGCCACATCAACCGGCGCCCTTCAAGGCCGGCCCCGCCAGGGGCAGGCAGCCACTCCCCTGGCCGGCACGGGGACGCCGAGCACCGCGCCGGAGGCGGCGGTCGGGTTCTTCACGCCGTACCGGGCCGTGGTGACGAGGAGGCGGTTGTCGTCGGGGTGCAGGCAGACCGACGTGGGGTGCGGGGCGGGCACGGTCAGGGTGTGGAGCAGGCGGCCGTCGGGGTGGTACCGGCGGACCGCGCCGGCGCCCCACACAGCGACCCAGAGGCAGCCCTCCTCGTCGACGGTCATCCCGTCGGGGCTTCCTTCGTCCTCGCGCAGGCGGGCGAAGGTCTCCGGGCCGCCGATGAGGTCGCCCGAGACGGGATCGACCCGGCAGCGGAGGATCGTGCCGACGGCCGTGTCGGCGAGGTACATGGCCGTGCCGTCGGCGGTGAAGGCCGGGCCGTTGGCGATGGTCAGGCCGTCGAGGACGCGTACGACCGTGCCGTCGGGGTCCGTCCGGTAGAGCGAGCCGGCGCCGCGGGTGCCGTCGTAGGCCATGCTGCCGGCCCAGAATCGGCCGGCGGGGTCCGCGACGCCGTCGTTCATCCGGCTGGGGAGCGGGGTGCGGTCCTCGGGACGGTCGAGCCAGTCCGGTGTGCCGTCGGCCGAGAGCAGTGCGATGCCCGTGCCCGCGGCGGCGATCCAGGTGCCCGGCCGGTCCGCCACCGGCGCGACGGCCCCCAACGGCACGTCCAGGCCGGCGAGTCGGGCCGAACCCGTGCTGTCACGCAGTTCGAAGAGCCGCCCGCTGAGGATGTCGACGTAGACATACCGGCCGTCGACCCAGCGGCCGCCCTCGGCGAGTTCGTACCCGCCGTCCACGAGGACCGTCGCCGGTACTGCTGTTGATGTCATGTCCGGCCTCCTGGCTCAGCGGATGGTCGTGCCGTCGGGCTCGTCGAACAGGCCGAGTTCGTCCCGCGTCGGGAGGCCCTCCCAGTCGCCCCGGGTGGCGACGGCGAAGGCGGCGGTGGTGACGGCCCGGTGCAGACGGGCGGGGATGTCCGCGCCGTCGAGGAGTCCGGACAGGTATCCGGCCACGAAGGCGTCGCCCGCGCCGACCAGATCGACCGCGTCGACCCGCCGGGCGGCGCAGTCGGTCGCCCCGCCGGCGGTGAAGCTCGTCGCGCCGCGTGCGCCCCGCTTGACGACCACCTCGCGGACCCCTGCGGACAGGAGGATGCCGGCGGCCTCCCGCTCCGCCACGTCGGGCCGTTCCAGCACCAGCGGCAGTTCGTCCTCGGAGGCGATGAGCAGGTCGACGTGGGCCAGGATCGGCCGCAGGGCCGTGCGGGCCCGGTCGGCGGACCACAGCCGGGAGCGGTGGTTGACGTCGAGGCACACCGTGATGCCGGACTCGTGCGCTGCGGTGGCGGCGGCCAGGGTGGCCTCGGCCGCCGAGGGGCCGAGCGCCGGGGTGATGCCGGTCAGATGCAGGACGCGGGATCCGGGGGCCAGCGCGGGCAGTACGTCGGCCGGTGAGACGGCCGAACCGGCGGATCCCGCACGGTAGTAGCTGACGCGGGTGAGCGTGCCCAGGCGGGGTTCGGTCAGGAGCAGGCCCGTGGTGCGGCCGGTGTCGTCGGTGACCGCGTGGCCGGTGTCGACGCCCTCGGCGCGGAGCGTGCGCAGGACCAGCGCCCCGAGTTCGTCCGCACCGACCCGGCCGGCCCAGCGCACCCGGTGTCCGAGCCGGGCCAGGCCGATGGCGACGTTGGACTCGGCTCCCGCCACGGACAGGCCGAGACTGCCGCCGAGACGCAGGGCGCCCTGGGCCCGGAGCGCCGCCATCGTCTCGCCGAAGGTCACCACGTCGGGCGGGGCCGGGCGGTCCGATGTCGTCACGGCGTCTCCCCCGCGGCCACCATGCGGAACGCTCCCGCGCGGACTCGGAGTTGGTCCAGGTCGCCGCCGTCGGCCGCGTCCCCGACGAGCGGTGAGCCGACGCCGACGGCGAGGGCTCCCCGATCCAGAAAATCGCGGGCGGCCGTCGCGTCCACTCCGCCCACGGGCACGAACGGCACCTCGGGGAACGGGTCGCGCAGGGCCCGCAGATAGCCGGGGCCGCCGAGGGAACCGGGGAAGAGTTTGATCGCGGCGGCACCCCGGGCCAGGGCGAGTTCGATCTCGGTCGGTGTCAGGGCGCCCATCAGCACGGGTATGCCGTAGGGCTCCAGTCCGTCGACCAGCGCGGGGGTGACGAGGTACGAGGCACCGGCGTCCACGGCGCGCTCGGCGTCGGCGGCCGAGCGGACCGTTCCGGCGCCGAGGAGTGCGTCGGGGCCGAGTTCGGCGCGTGCCTGCCGGATCACGGTCAGGGCGTCCGCGGTGGTCAGCGAGACCTCGACGGCCGCGATGCCCTCCTCGGCGAGGGTGCGTACGGTGCGCAGTGCCGCGGCGGGGTCCTTGCCGCGCACGATCGCCAGCAGGCGGTGGGCGCGCAGCGATTCCACCAGGTTCATGGAAGGGGGCTCTCCTTGGGCGTGGGGTGCGAGGGGGCCGGGCGGGTGCTCACCATTCGGTGAAAGCCCCGTCGGCTCCTCGCCATACGGGGTTGCGCCAGCGGTGTCCGGTCTCGGCGGCACGGCGTACGGCCTTCTCGTCGATGTCGACGCCGAGACCCGGGCGGGACCCGCGGACGGCGTAGCCGCCGTCGAAACGGAAGGGTTCGGGGTCCATCACGTACTCCAGCAGGTCGCACTGCTGGTTGTAGTGGATGCCCATGCTCTGTTCCTGGATGAGGAAGTTCGGCACCGAGAAGGCGATCTGCAGGCTGGCGGCCAGGGCGATCGGGCCGAGCGGGCAGTGGGGTGCCATGGCGACGTCGTACGTTTCGGCCATGGCCGCGATGCGGCGGACCTCGGAGATGCCCCCGGCGTGCGAGAGGTCGGGCTGGGCGACGGCGATGCCGCTGGTCATGACCTCGCGGAAGTCCCAGCGGGAGTAGAGGCGTTCGCCGGTGGCGAGCGGGATGGCGGTGGACTCCACGAGGCTGCGCAGGTGGCCCGAGTGTTCGGGCAGGACGGGCTCTTCGACGAACAGCGGGTGCAGTGGTTCCAGCAGGGGCAGCAGGCGGCGCGACATGGCGGTGGAGACGCGGCCGTGGAAGTCGACGGCGATGTCCCGCTCGTCGCCCAGCACCTCGCGGACGGCCGTGACGCGCTCGACGACCTCGGCGGTGCGGGCCGGGGTGTCGATCGGGGCGAGTTCGGCCGAGGCGTTCATCTTCACGGCGGTGAAGCCCGCCTTCACCTGCTCCCGGGCCAGCTCCGCCACGTCGCTCGGACGGTCTCCGCCGATCCAGGCGTACATCCGGACGCGGTCCCGTACCTGGCCGCCGAGGAGGCGGTGCACCGGGACGCCGTAGGTCTTGCCGGCGATGTCCCACAGGGCCTGGTCGATGCCGGCGACGGCGCTGGAGAGGATGGGGCCGCCGCGGTAGAAGCCGCCCTTGGTGAGCACCTGCCAGTGGTCCTCGATGCGCAGCGGGTCCCGGCCGACGAGGTGATCGGCCAGTTCATGGACCGCGGCGCGCACCGTCTCGGCGCGGCCCTCGATCACGGGCTCGCCCCAGCCGGTGATGCCCTCGTCGGTGGCCACGCGCAGGAACAGCCAGCGCGGAGCCACCAGGAACGTCTCGAGTGCGGTTATCTTCAAGGGACTTCCTTCGGCTGCGTGTCGTGTGCCTCGTCCTGGCCGTCCCGCGCCCGTACGGCCGCCAGGTCGTCGGAGGCCTGGGCCAGCAGTGACTCGACGGCGGCCACGGCGGCCTCCGGGTCGCCCGCCTCGACCGCGTCCAGCAGTTCCTGGTGCACGGGTATGGAGTCGGAGTGGTGCTGGGCGCCGTGCACGATCCGGTCGCGGACGCGCAGACCGGCTTCGATGACGACCTCCATGCGGCTGAGCAGTTCGTTGTGGGCGGCGTCCAGCAGCGCGCGGTGGAAGGCCAGGTCCGCCTCGACCATGGCGTCCGCGTCCGTGCCCGCCGCCGCCATGGCGTCGAGTGCCTGCCGCATCGCGTCCAGGTCGGACGGGGTGCGGCGGGCCGCGGCGAGCCGGGCTCCGGCGGGCTCGACGATCGCGCGGACCTCGGCGAGGTCCTCCAGGAAGGCGTCGGTCGGCGCGCTGCTGCCCTGCCAGCGCAGCAGGTCGCTGTCGAGCAGGTTCCAGTCGGCGCGGGGCCGGATGGTCGTCCCGCGCTTCTGCTTCGATTCGAGCAGGCCCTTGGACGCCAGCACGCGCATCGCCTCGCGGACGACGGTCTTGCTGACGCCGAGCTCCGTCTCGAACTTGACCGGGTCCACCACGGAGCCCGGGGGGTAGTCGCCGCGGATGATGCGCCGGCCCAGCTCCTCCACGGCCTGGCCGTGCAGGCCCTTACCGGGATGGGTCACCACGTTCTCCGTTTCCGCTCCGGTCCTCTTCGCTGCCGCCGCGCACGGTGCGCGCCGCTCACGAGGACTCCTTCATGACGCTCCATCCTCCATCGACCACGAGGCTCGCTCCGGTCACGAAGGAGGCGTCCGCCGATGCCAGGAAGGCGACGGCGGCGGCCACCTCCTCCGGCTGCCCGAACCGCTTGGCCGCCGTGGCCGCCACGCTGCGCGCCCGGTCGGCCTCCGGGATCCCCTCCCAGGCGGCGGTGAGGATGGGGCCGGGCAGCACCGTGTTGACCCGGATGTCCGGACCGTACTCGACGGCCAGTTGTCGCCCCAGCGAGCACAGCGCGCCCTTCGCCGCGGCGTAGGCGGCATGGCCGGGCAGGCCGATGACCGCGTGCACCGAGGAGGTGAGCACCACGGAGCCCCGCGCCTCGCGCAGCAGGGCCGCGAAGGTCTTCATCGCCCGCCAGGCAGGCTTGAGCAACACGGCCATCTGGCCGTCCCACTCGGCCTCGGCCAGTTCGTGGGCGGGCTTGCTGAGCTGGGCGAAGGCGTTGCTGTGCAGCACGTCCAGCCGGCCGTGCCGCTCCTCGACGTGGCGGGCCAGGTTCTCCCAGTCGGCGGCCGAGGTCACGTCGCAGCGCACGTACTCCGCGCGCCCTCCCCGGGCCTCGATGTCCTCCGCGACCGTCTTGCCGGCCGCGTCGTCGACGTCCGTGACCACGACCGTCGCGCCCTCGTCGGCGAGCCTGCGGGCGGTGGCCGCGCCGATTCCGTGCGCGGCACCGGTGATCACCGCCACGCGCCCCGCCATCCTGCGGCATTCCGTCATTCCGCGCCTCTCCCCTCGACTGCCTGCTGCACTCGACGTGCTCCACCCAGCCTAGCTCTTTCAATTAATAATGAATATATCTTGACGGGGCGGTGATGACGCTCCGAGACTGACCGCCATGCGACAGGCAGACTCAAGTGCGATCCACGCCCGGCGGCGCCTGCGCCCGGCCGGGATCGCCTTCGGCGGCGACTACAACCCCGAGCAGTGGCCCGAGGAGGTGTGGGCCGAGGACGTCGCGCTGATGAAGGAGGCGGGCGTCTCCCTGGTGACGGCCGGGATCTTCTCCTGGGCGAAGGTGGAGCCGAGGCCGGGCGAGTACGACTTCGGCTGGTTCGACCGGGTCATGGACCAGCTCGCCGGAGCGGGCGTGGCCGTGTGCCTTGCCACCATGACGGCGTCCCCGCCCCCGTGGCTGTCCCGGCTGCACCCCGAGATCCTCCCCGAGACCGCCGACGGCCGGCGCGTGTGGCCCGGCGGACGCCAGCACTACTGCCCCTCCAGCCGGGTCCACCGCGAACACGCCGCGCGCCTGGTCGAGCGGCTGGCCACCCGGTACGCCGACCACCCGGCGCTGGAGATGTGGCACATCGGCAACGAGTACGGCTGCCACACCCCGATGTGCTGGTGCGACGAGTCGGCCGCCGACTTCCGGCGCTGGCTGGCCGAGCGGTACGGCGACGTCGAGGCGCTCAACGACGCCTGGTCGACGGCCTTCTGGGCACAGCGCTACGACAGTTTCGACGAGGTGCTGCCACCCCGGCTCGCGCCGACCTTCCCCAACCCCGCCCAGCAGCTCGACTTCGCCCGGTTCTCCGACGACGCGCTGCTCCAGTGCTACCTGGCGGAGAAGGAGGTGCTGCGGCGGATCACCCCGGACGTGCCGGTCACGACGAACTTCATCGGCGTGCACAAGCCCGTCGACGCCTTCCGCTGGGCCGCCGAGGAGGACGTCGTGTCGGTCGACGTCTACCAGGACCCGCACGACGACGGCACGCACATCGCGGCCGGGTTCATCTTCGACGTCACCCGCTCCGCGCGCGCCGGGCAGCCGTGGATGCTGATGGAGCAGGCCCCGAGCGCGGTCAACTGGCGTGACCGCAACGGGCCCAAGCCGCCCGGGCGGATGCGGCTGTGGAGCTGGCAGGCGGTCGCCCAGGGCGCGGACGCGGTGCTGTACTTCCAGTGGCGGCAGTCCCGGGGCGGCGCCGAGAAGTACCACTCGGCGATGGTCCCGCACGGCGGCACCGACACCCGCACCTTCCGTGAAGTGAGCGAGCTGGGCCGCGAGTTAGCCGCCGTGCCGCAGATCGCCGGCACCCGGTCCACCGCCGGGGTCGCCCTCGTACTGGACTGGAACAGCTGGTGGGCGCTGGAGCTGGACTCGCACCCGTCGACGGCGCTGAACCAGATGGAGATCGCGCTCGCCCACTACCGGCCGCTGTTCGAAGCCGGTGTCGCCTGCGACGTCGTACCCCCGACCGCGACCTGTCCGGCTACCGCCTCGTGGTCGTGCCCAACCTGTACCTGCTGAAGGAGCCGGACGCCGAACGCCTCACCGAGTTCGTGCGCGGTGGCGGCCATCTGCTGGTGTCGTTCTTCTCCGGCATCGTCGACGACTGCGACCGGGTGCACCTGGGCGGGTACCCCGCGCCCCTGCGCGAGGTACTGGGCCTGCGCGTCGAGGAGTTCTGGCCGCTCGCGGAGAACGAGACGGTGGACGTCCGGCACGCGGACGGCACGGTCAGCCGCGCCGACCTGTGGTCGGAGGTCGTCGTGTCCGAGGGCGCCCAGGCGGTGGCGGACTTCGGTTCCGGGCCGCTGGCCGGGCAACCGGCCGTCACCCGGCACTCCTTCGGCGAGGGAAGCGCGTGGTACGTCGCGACACGTCTCGCACCGGAGGCCATGCGAGCGCTGACGGAGGACGTGTGCCGTGCGGCGTCCGCCGGACCCGTGCTGCCCGGGCTGCCCGAGCACGTCCAGGCGACCGTGCGCGAGGGCGACGGCGGACGGTTCCTCTTCCTGCTGAACCACGGCCGGGACGCGGCCGAGGTCCAGCTCCCCGAGCCGATGACCGATGCCTTGATCCAGGGGTCGACTCCCGCGGACCGCCTCACGCTGCCCGCGGCCGGAGTGGCCGTACTGGTCGAGCCCTAGACGAACCGAGCTCCAGAACAAAGGGACGTACATGAACAGCTCACCACCCTCGCGGAGGTCTGTGCTGCGGTGGGGTGCCGGGGCGGCCGGGGCACTGGCCGCGCCTGCGGCGCTCACCGCCTGCGGCCAGACCGTCGGAGCCGCCCGCACCACCAGACAGGCACCCACCCGCCGCGGTCAGAAGGTCAAGCTCGTCTTCTGGACCTGGGTGCCGATGCAGAAGACCGTCGACCTGTGGAACCGGACCCACCCGGACATCCAGGTCGAGATGCAGACCATCCCGCAGAACGTGACGGGTGGCTACCAGAAGATGCACGCCTCGCTGACGGCCGGGAACCCTCCCGACCTGGCCCAGGTCGAGTACCACGAGCTTCCCGGCTTCATGCTGGTCAACGGCCTGACGAACCTGAGCGAGTACGGTGCCGACGAGCTGCGCGACAGCTATGTGCCGTGGCAGTGGAAGCAGGGCGTCTTCGACGGCCGGGTCTACACCATCCCGCAGGCGTCCGGCCCGATGGGACTCTTCTACCGCCGGGACCTCTTCGCGAAGTGGGGCATCGAAACCCCCGCCACCTGGGCCGAGTTCGAGAAGGCGGCCCGCGCGGTCAAGGCCCGCGGCAACGGGGCCAGGCTGTGCGCGTTCGCACCCAACCAGCCCAGCTGGTTCGCCGCCATGTGCTGGCAGCGCGGCGCACGGTGGGTGCGCACCGAGGGTGACACCTGGGTCGTCGACATGAACGACGATCTCTCCCGCGAGGTCGCGGAGTACTGGGAGCGGATGGTCCGCGACGACCTCGTCTTCGTCGAGCCCGACATGTCCAACGCCTGGTACAAGCATGTCCAGACCGGCCAGATCTCCGCCTGGGTCGGTCCGCAGTGGGGCGACGCCCTGCTGCGCGGCAACGCACCGGGCACCGCGGGGAAGTGGCGGGTCGCCCTGCTGCCCCAGTGGCAGGAAGGACAGAAGGCCTCCGCCAACTGGGGCGGATCGTCCACCGCGATCCTCCAGGGCACCCGGCACCCGCGCGAGGCCCTGCGGTTCGCGCACTGGATCAACACCGACCGCCGGGCCGTCGACCTGAACGTCTCCGTCGGCTACGGCTGGCCCGCTGCAGCCGGCGTCTTCCGCGGATCGGCGCTCGACAAGCCCGACCCGTTCTTCGGCGGGCAGCGCTACAACGACGTGTTCACGGAGTCCGACCGGGCGATCGACACCTCCTGGAAGTGGTCGCCCACCACGGACGCCGACTTCGCCCAGCTCCAGGACGCCTTCGGCGCCGCCATCGACGGAGCAGGCAGCCTCGCCGGTGCGCTGGCCGACGCCCAGAACAGCACCGTGGACAACCTGAAGGCGAAGGGCCTGAAGGCAAGGAGCGCGCGATGAGTACCGCCATCGACCGGACGAAGAAGTCCCCGCCGGCCGGCCGGCGCTCGGCTCGCCCCGACCGGGCGGCATGGGGGTTCCTGCTCCCCTTCGTCGCTCTCTTCCTGTTCACCTTCGTCCTCCCCCTCGGCTACGCGGTCTACCAGAGCCTGCTGACACCGGTGCGTTCCGGCGCTCTGGGCCTGGGCCCGGCCACCCTCGGCTTCGCCGGACCGGACAACTACGCCCTCGCCCTGCAGCAGTCGGCCTTCCTGGAGAGCTTCGCGCGGGTGCTGCTCTTCGGCGTGGTGCAGATCCCGGTGATGCTGCTGCTGGCCACCACGCTGGCACTGGCCCTCGACACGCTCTCCCACCGCTGGGCGGGCATCCTGCGTGCCGCCTACTTCCTGCCGTACGGCGTCCCCGGCGTCATCGCCTCGATCCTGTGGGGCTTCCTGTACGTGCCGGGCGTCAGCCCGATCACCGATCTGCTCGGCAGGATCGGGCTCGCGCCCGACTTCCTCGGCTACGACACCGCACTGTGGTCCATCGCCAACATCGTGATCTGGGAGTTCGCCGGTTACAACATGCTGGTGATCGTCGCCCAGCTCAAGGCGATCCCCCAGGAGCTCTACGAGGCCGCCCGCATCGACGGGGCCGGTGCGTGGCAGACGGCGATCCGGATCAAGCTGCCGCTCGCCCGGCCGGCCCTGGTGCTCACCGGCGTGTTCTCCATCATCGGAACGCTGCAGTTGTTCGCCGAACCGCTGGTCATCAAGCCGCTGACCCCGGCGGTCACCAACTCGTACACACCGAACCTGAGCGCGTACAACGAGGCGTTCGCCAACAACAACATCTACCTCGCCGCGGCCGAGTCGGTGATCCTCGCCCTGGTGGCGAGCGTGCTGTCCTTCGGCTTCCTCAGCCTGGTGAACCGCAGGGAAGGAAGGGATGCACGGTGAGCGTGTCCGCACCCCACACCGAGGAACCGACAGCCGCCTCCGCCCACGGTCCACAGGGGGCCGGGCGAGGCCCCGACAGCGGTCCGCGCCGTCGCGTGCAGCCCTCGCGCATCCTGCTGGTGGCCCTGCTGACCGTCGCGGCGCTCTACTTCCTGCTGCCCGTCTACTGGCTGGTGGTGGCCTCCACCAAGAGCAGCGGCGACCTCTTCGGCACCTTCGGACTGTGGTTCTCCGACCCGCGGTGGCTGGACAACCTGTCGGAGGTCTTCTCCTATGGCGACGGCATCTTCTGGAGCTGGACCTTCAACAGCGTCCTGTACGCGGGGGTGGGCGGGGCGCTGGCCACTCTGCTCGCGGGCGCCGCCGGGTACGCCCTCGCCGTGTACCGCTTCCGCGGCCGGGAGGCGGTCTTCAAGGCCGTACTCGCCGGTGTGCTGCTCCCCAGTACCGCGCTCGCTCTGCCGCTGTACCTGCTGTTCAGCAAGGTGGGCCTGGCCAACACGTACTGGGCGGTGCTGATTCCCAGCATCGTCAGCCCGTTCGGGGTGTATCTGTGCCGGATCTACGCGGAGGCCGCGGTACCGGCCGAGATGCTGGAGGCGGCCCGCGTGGACGGCGCGGGCGAGTGGCGGATCTTCGGCACCCTGGTGCTGCGCACCATGACACCCGCGCTCGTCACCGTGTTCCTCTTCCAGTTCGTCGGCATCTGGAACAACTACTTCCTGCCGCTGGTCATGCTTTCGGACGAACGCAAGTACCCGATCACCCTGGGCCTGACGACCTGGCAGGCGGCGGCCAACCGCATTCCCGAGCTCAACCAGCTCACGGTGGGCGGCGCGTTCCTCTCGGTCCTCCCGCTGGCCGCCGCGATGCTCGTACTGCAGCGCTACTGGCGATCCGGTCTGACCCAGGGCAGCGTCAAGGGCTGAGGGGCGGGGCGCTCGCTCCTGGTCCGGCCGCCTTGCGGAACGCCTCGTGGACCAGCTTGGGCCGCTCCTCGGCGAAGGTGAGCAGGCCCATGACCGAGATGCCGTTGTAGGACTGGTTGTACCCGGCCCGCTGCTTGTAGTCCTTGAGGACCCAGTAGGTGAACCCGGCGACGAACTCGCCGCGTTCGACGACCTGCGTCCAGTGGGCGGTGAAGCGGGCCGCCTGCCACTCCTCCGTACCCTCCGTGGTGTCGGGGCCGTGATTGCGGGCCAGGGACCAGGTGCCGTTCTCGGTGATCAGGATCGGCTTGCCGGGATACTTCGCGTGCACCGCGTCCAGGGTGGGGCCGAGGTCGGCGTCCTTGCCGTAGAAGTAGCCGAAGTACTCGTTGAAGCCGATGACGTCCGCGATGTCGAAGGCGGGGTCGTCGCTGGTGTTCGAAGCCCAGGTCACCGGACGGGCGGTGAGGTCGACCGCCTTCACGGCCGCCTTGAGATCGGCGAGCCAGGCCCGGTAGACCGGCGCGCCGCCGGCGTCGATCTCCGACTCGTTCTGGAGCCCCCAGAGGATCACCGACGGGTGGTTGTGCTGGTTCCACGCCATGGTCAGGGCCAGAGCCCGGGCCAGACCGTAGCGTTCGGTCTGGAGCTTCTCCTGGGCGGTGTTGAGCCACATGGTGTCGATGTCGTCCATGACCATGACGCCGTGCTCGTCCGCCCAGTCGTAGACGTACGGGTGGCGGTTGTAGACGCAGTTGCGGATGAAGTTGGCGCCCAGGTCGGTGATGTGGCCGAGTTCCCGGTCGTACTCGGCGCGCGTCATCGCCCTGCCGTGTGCGGCCGTCTCCTCGTGCCAATTGAGGCCCTTGAGGAAGAGGGGCTTGCCGTTCAGCCGCAACTGCGCGTGCTGGATGGCCAGTTCACGTACGCCGTAGACGGTGGACAGCGTGTCCACCCGCGGCCCCGGGGTCCTGCCGGCGGTCAGGGTGGCGCGGGCGGTGAGCGTATGCGGCGTTGCCGGGCTCCACTTGGGCGCGTCGGGCACGCGGACCGGGACGCGGACGACGCCGGCCGATCGGGCGGGGACCCGGGCCGGTACCGAGGTGGGCCGGCCGCCGCTCCCCCGGCCGGGGTCCAGGGTGAGCCGGCCGTCGAAGTCAACGGCCCCGTGGTTCTCGACGACGGCGTGCGCCTCGACGCGTCCGTTCGCGGCGGCCACGAGCAGTTTGGCGATGGTGACCTGTGGGACCGCCTCGATCCAGGCCGACCGGGTCAGGCCCGCGTAGGGCCAGTAGTCGACGGGCTTGTACGGGATCTCGTGGTCGTCGGTGACCGGCTGCGGAGTCGGGGCCGTGTAGTCGGTGTAGCTCGCGCGGCGGAAGACCCGTACGGCGATCGTCTGGCGCTTACCGGGCCGGAGCGCCCCCGCCACCGGCAGCGCGAAGGGCGAGTTGGCGCCCTCGTGCTTGCCGAGACGCACGCCGTCGAGCCAGACCTCGGCGCTGTAGCCGACGGCCAGGAAGGCGATGCGCACGTGCCGGGCACGCCAGGATCCGGGGACGTCGACGACGGTGCGGTACCAGGCGTAGCCGTCGGCGAACGCCGTGCCCTTGCCGAAGGGGCTGTCCTCCGAGCCGAATCCGGGCGTGTCCAGCAGGTCCCAGGCCGACGGTACGTCGATGAGGCCCCACGACCGGTCGTCGAGGTCCGGGGACTGCCAGCCGTCGCCGAGCCCCTGATTGCCGGGGTCGAAGCGGAAACGCCATTTCCGGTCCAGGGACAGGTACTCGCGGGTGGGTTCCCGGGTGCGCCAGCCGTCGAAGGCGGGGAGCACGGCGCCGTACTGGAAGACGACATGGGTGCCGCCGACCTCGCGCACATGAGTGCCGGAGGGTTCGGTGGCCGGGTGGGTGTCGAGCACCGGGCCGTCCGCGGTTCGTGCCGGGCCGTCCGCGGCTCGTGCCGCGTCCGGCCAGGCCGGCAGAGCTGTGAAGCCGGCCGCGCCGAGTGCCGTGACGACGGTACGCCGGGACAGGTGGAGGGGTTCGGTCATGGCAGAAGCCTGGGGAGCCGCCCCCACCCTGTCAAGGATTATTCATAAATAATGAATTGTGAGCTAGCGTGGCCTCATGACCACGCAGCAGCAAGCGACGACGGGTGAGCCCACGGGCCGGCTCGCCATCACCCTGTGGGACTTCAGCTGGTACACCCAGGCGGGTCCCGGCGAGCCTTTCGCCGACCTCGACCGGGCCTTTGCCGAGACGGTGGAGCGGGGCTTCAACACCGTGCGCGTCTGCGCCATGCCCTTCCTGCTGTTCTCCGGGCGGGTCCAGGCCCCGGAATCGACGCAGGTCCAGGGACTGGGCGGCGAGTTCGGGCAGCGCACCCGCTGGTACAACGTGCGCGGCGGCTATCCGCTGGACGGCCGCAGGCGGCTCGTCGAGCTGTTCGAGGCGGCCGCCCGCCACGACTGCAAGGTGATCGTGTCCTCGTGGGAGTACCAGCAGTCCCCCAGCTTCGCCGACACCGACACCTGGCACCGCGCCCTGGCCGCGGTTCCCGGCCCGGACCGGGCGGAGGTGGTGGCCGAGGCCCTCGCCGACCTGCTGGACTTCCTCACCGAGCGCGGTCTCGCCGACCGCGTCGCCTACGTCGAAGTACACAACGAGGTCGACAACTGCTCCCTGGTACCGGACGACGGCGTCACCCACTACGCCCGGCTGCGCGGCCCCCTCGACCGTGCCGTGAAGCTGCTGCGGTCGCGCCACCCCGCCGTCCCCGTCACCTACTCGCTCGGTGAGCCCTGGCCGGACGAGCTCGACGACCTGCCGGAGCAGGCGCAGATCGCGCACTTCCACTTCTACGTCTACGGCGTGCTCGGCGCGCTGTACCGGGCGGTGGGACTCGGCCACGGCACGGAACCGGCGCCCCGGACGGCCGCGTGGCCCACTCCCGAACTGGCCGGCATGCTGCGCCCCGACGCGCCCGCCTTCGCCGACCACCGGCCCGACGAACCCTGGCGGCTGGCGGCCACCGGAATCCCGCGCGAACTCTTCTACGCGCACGACTGGGTCGACCCCGACCGCTGGGACCTGTGGCTCTACGAGAACTACGCGGCACACCGGCAGGCCATGCGGGAGACCCTGGCCGGGTGGGTCGACTCCGTCGCCGGCTTCGCCCGGCGCCGCGGCATCCCCGCCGTGCTCGGGGAAGGGGTGGTGGGCTACACCCCTCTCCTGACGCGCTTCGAGGAGGACGCCGTCGGCAAGGACATCGCCGAGTTCGTGGTCGACCGCTGCCTCGCGGCGGGTTTCCACGGTGTCGTCCTGACGTCCAACGCCGCACCCCACCACCCCATGTGGCACACCGACGGGGACTGGATGCGGCGGATGAACGCCCGGATCACCGGCGGCCGACCCGGCGCCGCCGTCCAGACGGTCACCGGTGAGGATCAGGCGTAGCGGTTCAGGTCGTGGAAGAAACCCGGGACGGGCGTCACCAGGCCACGGCGGGTCGCCTCGCTGTAGACGTGCGCGCCCACGGCCAGGTCGAGCACGCCGAGTCCGAACGGCGAGAAGACCACCGGGCGGTCGGCGCGGATCTCGGCCTTCTCCTCCAGCACGTCGTAGAGGGTGCCGTCGATGAACGACCGGTCTCCCGTGGCCTGTTCGGCGAGGTGGGGTGAGGTCTGCGCCTTCAGGCAGTGTTCGACGTCGTCCACGATGTTGGTGGCGGACAGGATGATCTCCGGTGAGAGGTCCCGCAGGGAGATGTGAAGCACCGTCGGATTGTGCGCGAACCAGTCCACGTCCTTGATGTGGGGTTCTGCCGCCGTGGTGGCGAAGACGACCAGCTCGGAGGCGCGGACGGCGGTCTCGGCGTCGTCCAGGACGTTCACGGTGCCGCGGTGTCCCGTGCCCGAGACGTAGTCGGCGAAACTGCGGGCGTATTCCGGCGCGTGGTCGTAGATGTTGACGGTGTCGAAGTCCCAGCCGGTGCCGGACAGGTACCGGTGGATATAGCGGGCGATCAGTCCGGTGCCGACGAAGGTGACGCGACGCGGGCGCTCCCGGCCGGCGTGCAGCCGGTCCGCGGCGAGCGCGGCGGACGCCGCGGTGCGCGTGGCGCTGATGATGGAACTCTCCAGGCACGCGAACGGGTAGCCGGTGTCGTGGTCATTGAGGATCAGGACAGCCGATGCACGGGGCAGCCCGGAGGCGATGTTGGCCGGGAAGCTGGAGATCCACTTGATGCCGTCCACTGCGAACTCGGCGCCCAGGGACGCGGGCAGCGCGATGATGCGGGAGTCCGGCCGGTCCGGGAAGCGAAGGAAGTAGCTGGGCGGATTGACGGTCTGCTGCCGGCCGTGGGCCGTGTAGGCCCGGGCGACGAGGTCGACGACCTCCTGCTCACGGCCGACGAGGACGTCGTGCACGGTGGCACCGCTGACGACGGAGAAGGGAGGGACACTGGACACAGCGGTTTGGCTCCTCGAAGAGA
This sequence comes from Streptomyces afghaniensis, assembly GCF_044327915.1. NCBI lineage: Bacteria > Bacillati > Actinomycetota > Actinomycetes > Kitasatosporales > Streptomycetaceae > Streptomyces > Streptomyces afghaniensis. Next base: position 542,840 of record NZ_JBIRGJ010000004.1, on the reverse strand, counting down.
ACGGAAAACGAACGGGGTGGTCGGGGCGGGGCTCAGTCCCCCGCGGTCGGCTCCTGCTCGGCGGTCTTGGGCGTGCCGTCCTCGGCACGCACCCGGCCCTCCCACACCGCCAGGGCGACGGTTGCTGCCAGCGTGGCGAAGAACAGGCCGCTCTGGTACGGCAGTCGGTGCAGGGCCAGGGCCAGCACGCCGCCCATCAGGCCGGCTGCCACCGCGCGCTTGCTGGTGAAGCAGGAGACGACCAGGCCGATGTACGTGGCATAGATCGCGAAGTCGAGTCCCAGGCCGTCGATGGCTGTGACGTCCTTGCCGAACACGTAGCCGACCAGCGTGCTCGAGAGCCAGCCGGCGTACATCAGGACCGACGCGGCCAGGACGTACCAGTGCTCCTGGCCCCGCCGGTCGTCGGTGGCGTCCTCGTACCGCTTGGCGGCCAGCACGTAGATCGCGTCGATCATGCCGTAGGCCAGTACGGCCCGCCACAGCGTCGGCAGATGCCGGACCTTCGCCGACAGGGCGGCCGAGTAGAACACGTGCCGCATGTTCACGACCAGGCAGGTCGCGACGACGAGGAACCAGGCGGTGCCGGACGCCATGAGGCCCGTGGCGATCATCTGGGCGGAGCCGCCGTTGACGAGGGCGCTCATCAGCATGGTGTCGAGCAGGCTGAGGTCGGCCTGCTGTCCGACAGCGCCGAACAGCAGCCCGAAGGGCAGGGCACCGAGCGCGAGGGGGGTCGCGTCGCGGAGTCCGGTGCGGATCTCCCGCCCGCGGCTCACCGGCCGGGCGGGGGTGGAGGATGTGCTCATGGTGGACTCCGTCACAGCAGGAACTTGGCCAGGGCGAACGCGGCGACGGCGGAGGCGAAGACCAGGAAGAAGTTGTCCTTCTTGAAGACGCCGACTCCGAACCCGGCCAGCGCGCCCACCAGATAGGGCGAGAGCCAGCCGGGGCCGTCGTCCGGGGCCGGGGCGAGGACGACGGACGGCACGATGATCGCCATCAGGACGGCGGGCATCACGTAGGGCAGGGCCCGCTCGACGCCGCCCGGTAGCCGCTCCGGCTTGAGCGGTCCGAAGAAGCAGAAGCGCAGGGCGAATGTCACGACGCCCATGAGCACGATGGTCACGGTGGCCACAGGGTCACATCCCCAGGCCCGCGCGGAGGGCGGCGGCGATCCGCTCGGGGCGGGTCGCGTTGAGGTAGTGGCCGCCGTCGGCGCCGACATCGACGCGTACGGCGTCGCTGAACAGCTCCCAGTTGCGTGCCGTCTCCTCGTGGCCCCGCGCCAGCGGGTCGTCCTCGGCCAGCAGGACGGTGAGCGGGCAGTCGAGACGGCTCGCGGGCAGCGTGGACAGGGCCTGGTGGAAGGCGCGCGTGGCCTGGGCCGTGTCGTACTGGAAGGCGCGGGCCAGGTCCGTGCGCTCCTTGGCCCCGAGGCCCGCGATGTCCTGCAGGCCGGTGTTGTCCACCAGCCAGGCCAGGATCTCCTCCTCCGACATGTCGACCACCTCGTTCGAGGCGTGCGCGGAAGGGTCCACGGACTTCAGGAGCTTGGCGACCACGAACAGTCCTCGCACGTCCACCTGGCGCTCGCGCAGCCGGGGCACGGTGGCGAGGCCGAGCGCGGATCCGGCGCAGTGGCCCAGCAGCAGGACGGGGGTGCCCGCCGAGCGCTGTATCTCCTCGGCGAGTTGTTCCGCGAGCTGTTCCACCGGGACGGGAGCGGCACTGTCGTCGCGGGTGCGTCCGGGCAGTTCCACTCCGAGCACCCGGATCGGAGCCCCTGCCTGGGCGAGTTCCCTGGCGAGGGCGACATAGCTGACCGCGCTGCCTCCCGCGAAGGGCACACACACCACGGTCGCCCGCGGCCGGGCGCCCGCGCCGCCCGCGGCCGCGGTGAGGTCGACCAGGAGGTCGCGCCGGGTGCCGGCCCGCCGCACGAGCCCTCGCGCCAGCTGCCGTGCCGTGGGGCGGGCGAGCAGGTCCCGCAGCGAGACACGGCCCTCGGTGGCCGCCGCGACCTTCATCGCGGCCAGTGAGTGGCCGCCGATCTCGAAGAAGTTGTCGGTGACGCCGACGGTCTCCGGGTCGTGGCCCAGCACCTCGGCGAACAGGTCCCGTACCAGCCGCTCGTCCTCGTCCTCCGGGGGCACCACATCGGTGCGGCCGACGGCGTCCAGATCGTGGCGGGCGAGGGCCTTGCGGTCGACCTTGCCGTTCCCGGTGAGCGGGAACTCCGTCATGCGCACCAGGAGCTCGGGGTGCATGTAGGCAGGCAGCGAAGCCGACAGACCGGCGTGGAACGTTGGCAGGTCGGGTTCTGCCGTACCGCAGTAGAACGCCACGAGCCGCTTCTCGCCGTGCAGTTCCCGGGCCAGGGTGACAGCGCCGTCCACTCCGGTCAGCCGTTCCAGGGCGCTGTCGATCTCGGACAGCTCGATGCGGTGGCCGCGCACCTTGACCTGGTGGTCGACGCGGCCCGCGCAGTCCAGGCTGCCGTCGGGCAGCCAGCGCCCCACGTCGCCGGTGCGGTACATGACCTGCGACCGGTCATCGAGGGTGTTGGCGACGAAGACCGCTGCGGTGCGCTCCTCGTCGTTCACGTAGCCGAGTCCCACACCCGCACCGGTCACACAGATCTCGCCGTAAGCGCCGATGGGACGCGGCGTGTCATCGAAGCCCACGACATGGATGCCGGTGTTGACGACCGGCCGTCCGACGGGGGTCCGGGTGTCCTGCACCGGGTGCTCGATGACGTGGTGTGTGACGTCGTCGGACGCCTCTGTGGGGCCGTAGGCGTTGACGAGCGGGACGTCGTACCGCGCGAACCATCGGCGTGTCAGGGCGGGCGGCAGGGGCTCGCCCGTCACCATGTTGAACCGCAGGTCGGGCAGGCCGACCGGGCGCTGCTCGACCTCGGTGAGCAGCGCGTCCAGGTAGGAGGGCACGACTTCGAGGATGGTGATGCCGTCCTCGCGCAGTGCCGCGAGGAACGTGCCCGCCTCGACGATCTCGTCCTGCCCGTAGATCACGGTGCTGCCGCCGCACATCCAGGCGACGAGCAACTGCCACACCGAGATGTCGAAGCACTGGGTGGCGATCTGCGCCACCCGGTCGGACTCGGCGAGCTTGAGGTCGAGTTCCTTGGCCAGCAGGTGGTTCAGCATGCCCGAGTGGCGGATCATCGCGCCCTTGGGCTCACCGGTGGAACCGGAGGTGAAGATGATGTAGGCGAGGTCGTCCGGCGCCGGCCGGCCGGCGGGTGCGGCCGGAGTGACCGAGGCGGCCTGCTCATAGGCGAGGACCTCGACGCCGTCGAGCCGTTCGTCCAGCGCGCTCTGCAGACGGGCGGCATCCTGGTCGGCCGCGACGACATGGCGGCAGCCACTGCGGCGGAGCACGGAGGCGACGCGTTCGGCGGGATGGGCGCGCTCCTGCGGCAGATACACGGCGCCGCTCTTCAGCAGGGCGAGGACGGTCACCGCCCAGGCCGTGCCACGCGGCAGCATGGTCGTCACCACGTCACCGGCGCGCACACCCCGCCCGGCGAGGAAGGCGCAGAACCGGTCGGACTCCTCGTCCAGCTGGGCGTAGGTCAGGCCCTGCTCGCCATGCCGCACGGCGACGGCGTCGGGGGTGCGCCGGACCGAAGCGGCGAACGCGTCGACGAAGGTGCCATCGGGCAGCTCCGTCCGGGGCCCGCCACCGAACTCCCGCAGCAGGGCCTGCTCCTCCGCGCTCATCAGTGAGGTCGCGCGGAGCGGCTGGCCGGGCTCGTTCGCCAGCAGGGTGAGGGCCTTGGTGTAGTAGCTCGCCATGCGTGCCGTCTGGGCCGCGTCGAGGACGTCCGGGTGGTAGTGGATGCTCAGCAGCACCTCGTCGGAGACCGCGTCCTGGGAGAACTCGGCACGGAAGGGGAATTCCGTCTGGGCATTGACGACGGAGCGGACCAGAGCGAACCCGTCGCGCTCCCCCAGGCTCTTCAGCACGTGGAAGTGGGTGAAGTTGAAGACCGTTTCGAAGAGCATGTCCCGACTGCCGACCGCGCGCTTGATCTCCGCCATGGGGAAGCGGCGGTGCGGCAGCATGTCGCTCTCCGCCTCGTACGCCGAACGCGCCAGGTCGGCCCAGGTGCCGTCGTCGGGCAGACGCAGCCGGAACGGCACGGTGTTGAGGAACAGGCCGGGGACGGTCTCGCCGCCCTCCGTCTCCGGGCGTCCGGAGTGCTCGTAGCCGGTCAGGACGTCGTTCGTGCCGGCGACGAAACCGAGCACCGCGGTGTGCGCGGCGAGCAGCAGCGACTTGACCGGAAGGCGCAGCTGGTGGGCACGCTCGATCAACCGCGCGGACAGCCCCTCGGGGAGGCCGACGTCATGGATGACGACCTCGGGAAGGTCCTCGCCCGGCGGGGTCTGGGCCCGGTGGCGCGGCAGCTGGGTACTCTGTGCGTCCGTCATCAGGTCCAGCCAGAAGGCACGCTGCTCACCGGAGTCCAGTGCCTGTCGCTCCAGAGAGATGAAGTCGCGGTAGGACACGTCGTACGTGGGAGCCTCGGGCTCGCGGCCGTCGAGCAGGGCGAAGTAGGCGGTGAAGAGGTCGCGGTGGATGGTGTTGACGCTCCAGCCGTCGAGGGCGGCGTCGTGGTAGCTGAGTGAGTACTGGAACTCCTCGGGTCCCAGCAGGTGCAGGTGAACGCGGACCAGGTCGGGGGTGCCGTCGCCGAAGCCGGCGCGCAGCTCCTGCCGCGAGAAGTCTTCCAGGGCTGCCCGGCGTTCGGCGGCGGAGAGCGCGCGCAGGTCGTGCACAGTGAGCGGGGGCGGGACCTGGGCGTGCACGACCTGAATCGGCTCGCTGAACCCGTGCAGGTGGAACGAGGTGCGGAACACCGCATGAAGGCCCGCGACATGGGCGACGGCCCGCTCGAACAGGCCGACGTCGACGCTCTCGCCGATGGGGTAGCTGAGGATGTCGTGGTAGAGGCCTTCGGCGTCGCTGCGGGCGGCCTCGTAGATCAGGCCGATCTGCAACTGGGACATCGGGTAGGCGTCGACCGAACCCGGTGGCAGGGCCGCACGGTCCGCCGGGGAGAGCAGCGCGAACGGCTCGACCGGGATCGGGGCCTCGCTTCCGGCCCCGGCGGCTTCACCGGTCTCGGCGACGCCGGCGAGTTCACCCACGGTGGGGTGGGCGAACAGGTCCTGGAAGGAGAACCGCAGACCGGCGGCACGAGCCCGGGCCAGGACACCGATGAACTTGATCGAGTCGCCACCGAGGGCGAAGAAGTTGTCGTGGACGCCGACCGTCTCCAGGCCGAGGACCTCGCTCCAGATGGCGGCGAGCGCCTGCTCGGTGGTGGTGCGCGGCGCCACGACGGGAGCAGCGGCGTCCGAGCCGGTGCCCGTGGCCGTGGGCCGCGGCAGCGCCTTGAGGTCGCGCTTGCCGTTGTGGTTGGTCGGGATGGCGTCGATCTCGACGATGTGCTGCGGAACCATGTACGACGGCAGTTCCGCGGCGAGGTGCCGGCGCAGCGCGTCGGTGTCGAAGCCGACTGCGGCGACCACGTAGGCGGCCAGGGATTTCTCCCCGGAGGTGTCCTCCACAGCGGTGACGGCGCAGGAATTGACGCCGGGGCAGAGGCCCGCGACGTGCTCGATCTCGCCCAGCTCGATGCGGTATCCGCGGATCTTGACCTGGGTGTCGATGCGGCCGAGGTACTCGATCGTCCCGTCGGACAGCCGGCGCGCCAGGTCACCCGTGCGGTAGATACGGCCGGTCGGCTCGAACGGGTGGAGTGGGAAACGCTCCTCGGTCAGCTCCGGTGCGTTGAGGTAGCCGCGCGCCAGACCCACTCCGGCGATGCACAGCTCGCCCGGGGTGCCCAGTGGGGCGTGTGCCCCGTAGCGCGTAAGGACGTAGAGACGGATGTTGTCGATGGGGCGCCCGATGGGGATCGACCGGGTGCTGTCCACCGTGTCGCACGGCTGGTGGGTGACATCGACGGCGGCCTCGGTGGGGCCGTACAGGTTCACCAGCCGGGCATGGGCGCCGATGACCTTCTGGAAGAGTTCGGCGTGCGCGACGGCGAGCGCCTCACCGCTGGCGAAGACCCGGCGCACGCTGCCCAAACGGCCTTCGGTGCCGGTCGCCGAGACGTACTGGAGGAACGCGTTGAGCATGGGCGGCACGAAGTGCAGCGTGGTCACACCGGCCGTGGCGATGCGCTCCACGATCCGCTCCGGGTTCTTCTCCTCGCCGCCCGGCAGGGTGACCACGGAGGCGCCCGCGAGGGACCACCAGAAGATCTCCCAGACGGAGACGTCGAAGGTGAAGGGCGTCTTGTGCAGGACGACGTCGTCGCCGCCCAGCGGATAGGCCCGCTGCATCCACCAGAGGCGGTTCACGATGGCGCGGTGTTCGACCATGACGCCCTTCGGCCTGCCCGTGGAGCCGGACGTGTAGATCACGTACGCCAGGTCGTCGGGCCCGCTGAGGGGTTCGAGATCATCCGCGTCGACGGTGTCGTCGTAGGCGGCCGTCACCTCGACCGTCCCGCGGCCGGTGACGACCTCGCGGGTCTCGTCCGTGGTCACCACCAGGGCGGTTCCGCTGTGGTCGAGGATGTAGTCGACGCGGTTGCGCGGCAGGGTCGGGTCGACCGGCAGATAGGCGCCGCCCGCCTTGAGGATCGCGTAGATCGCGACCAGCATGTTCTTGGAGCGCGGCACGCACACGCCCACGACGGTGCCGGCCTGTACGCCGCGAGAGCGCAGCACACGGGCGAGGCGGTTGGCGGCCGCGTTCAGCTCGCCGTAGGTCGTTCCGTCGTCGGCGACGGCGATCGCCGACGGGTCGCCGCAGGACCGCTCCTCCAGGAAGCTGTGCAGCGTCCGGGTGTCGGGGAACGGCGCGGCGGTGTCGTTGAACTCTCCGGTGATCGCGGCGATTTCGGCCTCGTCGGCCGCGAGCTGTGGCCCGAGAGGGGCGGCGGGGTCGGCGAGCAACACGGCGTACAGCTCGGCGTAGGTGTCGGCGAGCCGCTGGGCGGTGCCGGAGCTGAACAGCCGGGGGTCGGCGTGCACGGCGACCGTGTCGGCCCGCACATCGAACAGGACCGGGCAGCCCGCCTGTTCGGCGTGGTCCGGCGTGAGCTGGGAATCCAGCGTCAGCATCATGTCGCTCGGTTGCTGCTGCTCGTGCCGCAGGAGCGCCTGTACGGGGATGTCGAGGTGCGCGGCCGCCTCCAGGTAGCGCGCCCGCAGCTCGGTGAGCAGGCCGCGGCCGGTCTGATCGGCCGCGACCGGAACCGAGAGCGGGACGGCTGTGTCCGCGACCGGAACGAAGACGGTCACGTCCTGCCGGTCGGTGGCGCGGGCGGCCAGCAGCGCGAGCACCGCGCCGGCCAGCACACGCTGCAGCATCGGGTCGCCGCCGGTGAGCTTGCCGGCGGCCGCGACCGCCGCGGGCGGAATCGCGGCCTGCGCCCGTGGGCCGGCCTCCGGGTGCCGGCACAGATGGTCCCGGACCAGAACGGTCGGTTCGGTCCACGCCTGCCGCTGTGCCCGCCAGTACGCGGCCTGCCCGGGGTGGGCGCGCAGCGCCTGCTGAAGTGCGATGACGTTACTCATGTAGCGGTCCCTAGAAAGCGAAGTCGGTGGCAGGTGCGGTGAGCGCGCCCGTCGGCGGCGCGGCGGGCCCGGACGCCGGCGGGAACACGGAAAGGCCGGGGCGGTGCAGTACCTCGTCGAGGGCGGCCACGACCTGCTCCAGCAGTGACTGAGCCGACTGCCGCGTGAACAGAGCGGTTGAGTACTCGAGTTCGAGGCGCAGCCCCTGCGGGCGCTGGTACGCCTGCAGGTTGAGGTCGAAGCGGCTGGTGCCGGGATGCAACAGCGAGACCGTGACGCGACGCCCGTGCTTGCGGAAGACGTGAAAGTCGATGTTCTGGAGTGCGAAGAAGGCGTCGAAGAGCGCGTTGCGGCTCAGGTCCCGCTGGGGCGCCACCTGTTCGACCAGCCGGTCGAACGGATAGACCTGGTGGGTCAGTCCGCTGCGGTGCTCACGGCCGGCCTGGGCCAGCAGGTCGCCCAGAGTCGCGCCGTCGTCGATCTGCAGGCGCAGCGCAACCGTGTTGACGAACATGCCGATCACACGGTCCAGATCGGGATGCACCCGCCCGCTCATCGGACAACCGACGACAATGTCGCGTTGTCCGCTGAGCCGGGCCAGTACGGCGGCGTAGGCGATCAGCAGGACGGAGAAGTCGGTGACCGAGTGAGCGGCTGCGCACCGACGCACCGCGTCCTGACACTCCGTCCCCAGCTCGTGCCGCACCACGGCACCCCGGGTGCTGCGGATGGCCGGGCGCGGGTGGTCCGTCGGCAGGTCCAGGGGCGGCGGGGCGTCCCGGAACCGCTCCAGCCAGTACGCACCGTCCCGCGCGAACCGTCCGGTCTCCAGCTCCCCGTCCAGCCACCGGCCGACCGCGGCGTAGGTGGTGGCCGGTTCCTCGGGCCGGACGCCGACGTAGAGGTCGAGGAGTTCGTCGACCAGGAGAGCGAGCGACACCCCGTCGAAGACGATGTGGTGAACGTCCAGGTAAAGGCGGTCGTCACCATCCTCGTCCGGCACGAGCAGAGCCCGTAGCAGCGGGCCGTTCCCCAGGTCGAAGGGGCGGACGAACCGGGCGACTACCTCCTCGTCCGTGCGCGCCCGGGAACCGGACAGGACCTCGAGCGGCACGTTCACCGCGTCCTGGACGACCTGCCGCACCTGGGGCCTGCCCTGAGCGTCCACCTCGGTGACGAAGTGCGTCCGCAGAGCGTCATGACGTCCCGCCAGCTGCCGCAGGGCGGTCCGCAGCTGCTCCGGGTCCAGGTGCCCGCTCACGTCCAGACGCGCCGGGACGTTGTACGCGAGCGACTCCTCGTCGACCTGCCACAGGGCGTACAGGCCGCGCTGCTGAGGATGCAGGGGCAGGTCATCGCCGGCCGGTATCTCCGCGATGGGGGCGAAGCCCTGGGGCTCGCCCTCCGCCACGCTGCGGGCCATGCCGCGCAGCGTGCGCGTGGCGAACAGCTCCTGGAAGCTCAGCACCACCCCCAGCTCGCGCCCGATCCTGCCGATGAGGGCTCCGGCGGTGATGGATGTCCCGCCCAGCTCGAAGAAGTCACTGTCCGGGCCGATCAGCTCGGGTTCGCGGTGCAGCACCTGCGCCCAGAGGGCGGCCAGCTTCTCCTCGTCGGGGCTCAGCAGCCCGGAAGGGGGGCGTACGGAGGCAGCCGGAGCGGGCAGCCGGGCGGTGTCCACCTTGCCGTTGGCATTGAGCGGCAACCGGGGGATCCGCACGATCCGCTCCGGGCACATGTACGAGGGCAGACGGCGCCTCAGCTCGCTGAGCACGCCGTCCTCGTCGCCCTCCGTGACGACGTAGCCGATCAGCTTCTTTCCCGTAGCGGAGTCCTGGACGGCGGTGTGCGCGTCGCGTACGCCCGGGACGTCAAGGAGGGCACTGTTGACCTCCTTCACCTCCACCCGGTGGCCGCGGATCTTCACCTGGTCGTCGCTGCGGCCGTGGAACGACAGCACGCCCGTGGAGTCCGCGCTGACCAGGTCGCCGGTGCGGTAGCAGCGCTCGCCGTCGAGCGTGAGGAAAGCTTTCGCCGTCGCCTCGGGGTTGTGCAGGTAGCCGCGCGCCAGCCCCAGGCCTCCGGTGAACAGCTCGCCGATCTGTCCGGTCGGCACCGGACGCAGGTCGCCGTCGAGAACGCGGGTGGTGGTCCCGGCGATCGGGCGGCCGATGGGAATGGCCGACTCGTAGGGGCGCTCGACAGGAAAGACGGTCGTGAAGGTGGTGTTCTCGGTGGGGCCGTAGCCATTGAGCAGCCGCAGGCCCGGGCAGGCCTGGAGCACCCGGTTCACGTGGGGGCAGGAAAGGGCGTCGCCCCCCACCAGGAGGGTGCGGAGGCCCTCGAACAGCGTGACGTCCTCGTCGACGAGCTGGTTGAACAGCGGTGCGGTCAGCCAGAGGACCGTCGCCTGCGCCTGCTTCAGTGCCCGCTTCAGACGCTGCGGGACGACCAGTGTCTCCTGGTCGACGATGTGCAGGACGGCCCCGTTCAGGAGCGCGCCCCAGATCTCGAAGGTCGACGCGTCGAACTCCAGGGCCCCGGTCAGCAGGAAACGCTCGTCCGGTGAGAACGCGAAGTAGTCGGTGTCCTTGACCAGGCGCACCACCCCTCGGTGTTCCACCATGACGCCCTTGGGGCGCCCGGTGCTGCCGGAGGTGTACATCACGTACGCGAGGGCGTCCGCGGGGACGGCCTGCGGCAGTTCGCCGTCCGCCGGCCGGGCGTCGTGGGCGAACAGGTCCGGGAGCGTGCACAGAACGGTGCCCTCCGGGAGGGTTCCGCGCATGACCTCGGCGGCCTCGGGGGCGCACACCACCAGGGGTGGACGCGCATCGCCGAGCACACGCTCGAGCCGCTCGGCGGGGAAGTCCGGGTTCACGGGGAGGTAGGCGCCGCCTGCCAGGACGATCCCGAGCATGCAGACCACAGCGTCCGCGGACCGCGGGAACGCCATGCCGACAAGGGTCTCGGGACCGACCCCGAGCCCCCGCAGGCGAGCTGCCACACGACGTGCCTCCTCGCGCAGCTCCCGGTAGGTCAGCCGGTCGTCGCCGAAGACGACCGCTGTGCTGTCCGGCGACAGCTGTGCCTGCTTCTCGAACAGCCCGATGAGGTTGTGCTGTTCGGCCATCAGATGCCTCCCTGGCCGTCTGTCACCGGTAGCGCCACCTGGCGGCGAGTGATCTGTGCGGTGCCGCCACCCAGATCGAACCGGTCCTTGACCCATTCGTCGTCGTAGATGGAATCCAGGTATCGTTCACCGAGATCCGGGGAAATCGCGACGACCGGCATATCGGCCCGTTCCATGGATAATCGATGCATCATTCCCGCGAGTACGGTTCCCGTGGATCCGCCGAAGAGATAACCGCGCCCCGCCATGGTCCGGCACATGCGGATGGTGTCCACTTCCGGAACCATGATGATCTCGTCGATGACGCTTTCATCGACGATCTCCGGGCGTCGGCCCGTTCCGAGCCCCGGAATATGTCTGGGGCCGGGCGGTCCACCGAACGTCACGGAACCGACGCTGTCGACGGCGATTATCTTGGCCGGATGCCCGACCTGCTTCAGATACCGTGCGCACCCGGTGAGCGTGCCGGTCGTGCCGGCTCCGATGAACACCATCTCCGCGTCGGGGCAGGCCCTCGCGATCGACGGGCCGGTGGTCTTGTAGTGGGCGAGCCAATTGCTGTCGTTGGCGTACTGGTTGAGCCACAGCACGTCCGGTTCGCGGGCGCAGAGGTCGGCGACATACCGCAGGCGGGCCCCGAGCAGGCCTTCGACAGGATCTGGCTCCTCGATGACGACGACATCGGCCCCGTACACCCGCATGAGACGGAGGTTGCGTTCGTTGCAGCGGTTGTCGGTGACACAGGTGAAGTCGTAACCACGATCTGCGGAGATCATGGCGAGTGCCACACCGAGGCTGCCCGAGGACGACTCGACGATGCGGCCACCCGGCTGCAGAAGCGCGGACCGCTCCGCGGCATCAACCATCTCGGCCGCGGCCTTGATCTTCACGGAACCGGTGAGATTGAGACCCTCGCACTTCAGATGCACCCGCCGGCCAAGGGACTGCGAGAGGTCGAGGTAGATACCGTCCGGAATGTATTCCGACGGCGAAGCTATTAATCGAAAATCAGCGGGAATTCGGGCAGTGCGATCCCGCGACACCCCATGAATTGTTCCTGTCATCACTTTCCGATCCAACCGCACCACGGACGCCACGCCGCCCCGCCGAGAGGCCATTGCCACACACGGAACGGAGGGCATTTGTGTGGCAGGGACCAGAGGACTGTAGCCGGGTGATCGCACGAGGTCCGCACCCGAACGGCGTGAAACATTCAGAGGAACCTACGACCGGCTTACCCCCGCGGGCCCCGTGTCAGAAATATTCAGACTGCAGAAACAAATCCGATATGCGGTCGATGTTCCATCACTGAGTGCGATCAGGCGATCACGCCAGGCAGGGAACACCCTTGGAAACAGGGGACTCTTTCGAAAGTGGACAACAACCCGACCCGCGCGCCCTGGGATGGATCCTCGCTGTAGCCCTGCGCGTTCCAGATGCTCCGTCAGCTCGCCATTCTGACCGGTTCTCTGAGGGTAGTCACCATGCAACCCCCAGTAACGCCGCCAGGCCTGCGGCCTCCTCGTCGCGGGGCCTAGGTCTTTGGTGCCCGGTCCACTCGGCCCGAGGGCCGATTCGCCGCTCCCCGGCAGCAGCTAGCGTCCCACCCATGCGCTTAGGACTACTTGGCACCGGCAACGTCGCCCGAGCACTGGCCCACGGCTGGAGCGCCGCGGGGCACGACGTGCTCCTCGGTTCACGCCGACCCGAGGAACGGGCGGACCTCGGTCTCCCCGTAGCGGGCCTGAAGGACACAGCCGCCCACGCGGAGGTACTCGTCAATGCCACCCCGGGGACCGTCTCCGTTGAACTCCTGCACTCCATCGGGGCACCGGCGCTGGCCGGCACCCTGCTGATCGACGTCGGGGTCGGTCTCTCCGACGACTTCGCCGAGCTCTCGCACCCCAACAGCAGCCTGGGAGAGCAGATCCAGGAAGCCTTTCCCCGGACACCCGTCGTGAAGACGCTGTGCACCATGGACTCGACGGTGATGGTCGCCCCGGGCGATCTGGCCGGCCCGAGCACCGTCTTCCTCTCCGGTGACGACGCCGAGGCCAAGCGGACCACCGGCCGGCTGCTCACCGACCTCGGCTGGCCCCCGTCGTCCCAGCTCGACATCGGCGGCATCACCACAGCCCGCGGCCAGGAGCACTTCGCCCTGCTCTTCATGGGCATCGCGGGCGGACTGGGGTCTCACGTGTTCAACATCAACGTTGTGACCCGGCCTGCCGCCTGACAGGCCGTCGACGTGTCGCCTCCCGGGTCAGTCGTCGCCGACGGCGCGCTCCTCGTCCCCGGCCGTCCTGCGGTCGTCTTCCGGCGGCGGGCCCAGCAGGACCTCGATACCCGCGCGCAGGAACCGCTCCAGCGTGGCGTCCGGCACCGAGACGAGTGCGGGTGGGCGTATCTCCGTGCGCATCAGGCTGGTGCCGAGCATCCAGGCCGCGAGGAGTTCCGCCCTCAGGTCGGCGTCGGGGCCGTCGAGACGGGCGGCCAGACGCTGCGAGAACACTTCCGTGAAGTCCGCCCGCAGCCGCGCCACCGCCTCGTCCCGGCCGGACGACCGCAGCACGGAGAGCACCGGGTGAGGGAAGTCGCCTTCCCTCGGCGGTCCCGTGAGCAGCGCGCAGAACCAGTCGGGGATCGACTCGACCGGCTCGTCCAGCAGCGGCTCGAACATCTTGCCCGTACCCGATACGTCGTTGAACAGCGCTTCTTTCGAGCCGAAGTAGCGGTAGACGAGGGCCGCGTCCACACCCACGTCGCCCGCGATGTCGCGCACGCTGGTGCCGTCGTAGCCGTACTTGCCGAAGCGGAAGGCCGCGGCGGCCCGCAACGCGGTGCGCGTCGCCGAGGCCGAGCGTTTATGGGTGGGCCGACGGGCGGCCGCCTCGGCCGCCTCGCCGTTCTGTACTCCGGTCACGTACCGCACCTCCGTGGTCCACGGCCCTCTGGCCATCCGCCCATGTTCCAGTCTGCGGCGACTGTCTCAAAGTCACCGACCTATGTCATCAACCGTTGACTTACGTTCTCGCCGCATGCGATACCTGACTCAGGTCAACGATTGGTGACTTGAGTCCCCGCTGCGCCCGGGCCGTACGACGGAGTCGGCCCTTCCAGGTCCGCCCCTACGACGCGATCGAGCGCGCCCTCGCGCCCTTCGGCCGTCGCACGCGGGCACCCCCACCGACCGGAAAAGGTGATCTTCTGTGTCTGCTCGACGCGTCGCCGTGATCGGAACCGGCTACGTCGGACTGACAACCGGCGCCTGCCTGGCCTCCCTCGGGCACTCCGTGGTGTGCGCGGACGCCGACCCGAACAAGGTCGAGCGGCTGCGCGAGGCCCGTGTGGACATCCTGGAGCCCGGTCTGCCCGAGACCGTCCGGGACGCCCTGGACGCGGCCCGGCTCGACTTCACCGGCGACACCGCGGCCGCCGTCGCCGAGGCCGAGGTCGTGTTCCTGTGCCTGCCCACGCCCATGGGGGCGGGCGGGGCCGCCGATCTGGCCGCCGTGGAGGCCGTCGCCGCCCAGATCCGCGACGTGCTGCCGCCCGGCTGTGTCGTCGTCAACAAGTCGACCGTGCCCGTCGGAACGTGCGAGCGCGTCGCCGCGCTGCTCGGCCGGGACGACGTGGCCGTGGTGAGCAACCCGGAGTTCCTGCGCGAGGGCCGCGCCGTCCAGGACTTCCTGCACCCCGACCGGATCGTCATCGGCGCCGCGGACCGGGACGCCGCCCGGCGCGTGGCCGGCCTGTACGCCGGACTGGACGCGCCGCTGGTGCTCACCGACCCCGCCAGCGCCGAACTGACCAAGTACGCGGCGAACTTCTTCCTCGCGATGAAGCTGTCCTTCGCCAACAACCTCGCCACCGTCTGCGATCGCTTCGGCGCCGACATCAACGATGTCACCGAGGGCATCGGCCGGGACCCGCGCATCGGTTCCGCGTTCCTGCGGCCCGGGCCCGGCTGGGGCGGTTCCTGCCTGCCCAAGGACACCCACGCCCTGCTGACCGTGTGCGAACTGGCCGGCGTGGACTTCCCCCTGCTGCGCGCCACCATCGAGACCAACGTCACCCACCAGCAGCAGCTCGTCGAGCGGGTCGCCGCCGCGTGCGGACGCGGCGGCGACGGCTCGCTGCACGGCGTACGACTCGCCCTGTACGGCCTGACCTTCAAGGCCGGCACCTCCGATCTGCGCGACTCCCCCGCACTCTCCGTCGCCCGGCTGCTGCGCGAGCGCGGCGCCGAACTCACGGCGTACGACCCCGCGTTGCGTCAGGAGCGGCCCGACCTGAGCGATCTGGTCGACCTCGTCGACGATCCGGTGCGGGCGGCGGAGGGTGCGGCGGCCTGTCTCGTCCTCACGGAGTGGCCGGAGCTGCGCGACCTCGACTGGGCGGCGATCGCCGCGCGCATGTCCGGCCAGGAGGTCCACGACTTCCGCAACCTGCTGGACGCGGACCGGCTCGCGCGGGCCGGGCTGCGCTGGCAGGGCATCGGGCGCGCCGAGGCGCCGACACGGGTGGCGTGACACCTCCTCCCCGCTTCGTAGACGAACCCAAGAAGACGAGTCCGAGAAGACGAGTCCGAGAAGATTCCAGAGAGAAAGGCTCATGCCATGCGGGTTCTGTGCACCACGCTCGGCAGTCCCTCCCACGGGCGCGCTCAGCTGCCCTTGCTGCGCGCCCTCGCCAAGGCCGGGCATCAGGTGCTGGTGGTCACCACCGAGGCACTCGTCCCCGTCTTCCGTGCCGACGACGTACAAGTGAACGCCGCTTTACCGGAGTTCGACCCGCTCGCCGCGATGGGCCCGTACCTGGCCGAGCTCGGCGACACCCCCGACCTGACGGAGCCGACGGATGCGCTGGCACGGCTGCTGATGCGCAACGTGGCCGGGCCGGGGGTCAAGCCGCACCTGGACGTCCTGCTCCCCCTCGCCCGGGACTTCCGGCCCGACGTGATCCTGCGGGACGGCATGGACATGGGCGCGGTGCTCACCGCCGAACTCCTCGGCGTGCCGCAGTTGCCGACGCCTTCCGGGTTCAGCAACGTCCTGGACCCCGCCGAGGCTCTGCCGCAGCTGAACGAGCGGCGCGAGGAGCTGGGACTGCCCGTACGGGACGACCCGCTGTCCCTCGTGCCGCACGGCCGCGTCGACTACGTACCGCCCGTCTTCTCGTTCGCCCGGCACCTGCCCCACACCTGGGCGTACCGGCAGACGGTGGACGTCGAGCGCGGCATGGTCCTGCCGGAGTGGGCCGCCGAACTGCCCACGGACCGGCCGCTTGTGTACGCCGCGATCGGTACTGCCCTTCCGAAGATGCGTGCGCGCATGGAGGACGCGGAAACGCCCCTGCCCGTGAAGCTGCCGGACGCCACCGAGAGCCTGCGCGCGATCGTGACAGCGGCGGCCGAGCTGGACGACTGCACGGTGGTCGTGTCGACGTCCGGGCTGGCGGTGGACACCGAGGGGCTGCCCGGACACGTCCACGTCGCCGAGCGGGTGCCTCAGCCGCTGCTGCTGGAGTCGGTCGACCTGTTCATCACCCACGGCGGCTTCAACAGCATCCGCGAGGCCATGCGCACGGGCACGCCGCTGGCGGTCCTGCCGCACTTCGGGGACCAGCCCGCCAACGCGGAACGCGTGGAGGAGCTGGGCCTGGGCCGGCACATCGCGGACCGCAGCGCGGCCGGCATCGCGGACGTGTGCCGCAAGCTCCTCGCCGATCCGGTGCCCCGGGCGCGGGCCCGGTCGGCCCAGCTGGCGATGCTGACGCTGCCGGATGTCGAGCAGGCGGTCGACGACCTGGCCGGCCTCGCCGGCTAGCCGTCCCGGCACCATCGGCCAGACGTCCGGCATCGTCGGCCGCCCCGGCCCCGGCGCGGGCCGCTCCGGAACACCGGGGCGGCCCGCGCCCGCACGCCGTACCCGCCCCCACCTCGAGGACGACACGTGACCTTCTCCGACACCCAAGAACAGGGCGCGGCCGGGGACATGCCCCCGCGGCTCAGTCACCGGCAGATCACCACCGTCATGTCCGGGCTGGTGCTCGGCATGTTCCTGGGGGCGCTGGACCAGACGGTGGTCTCGTCCGCGCTGCGGACCATCGCCGACGACCTGCACGGGCTGACCGCCCAGGCATGGGTGACCACCGCGTACCTCATCACCGCCACCATCGCGACGCCGCTCTACGGCAAGCTCTCCGACATCCACGGCCGCAGGCCCGTCTACCTCGCGGCGATCGCCCTGTTCACCGTCGGCTCGCTGCTGTGCGGATGCGCCACCTCGATCTACGAACTCGCGGCGTTCCGCGCCGTGCAGGGTCTCGGCGGCGGTGGACTGATGTCGCTGGCGATGACGATCGTCGCCGACATCACCACCCCGCGCGAAAGGGGCCGCTACCAGGGCTACTTCATGGCCGTGTTCGGCGGCGCCAGTATTGTCGGCCCGCTGGTGGGCGGAGCGTTCGCGGACCGGGCCGAGCTGCTCGGCATAGCCGGCTGGCGCTGGATCTTCCTGATCAACGTGCCGCTCGCCGCCGGGGCCGCGGTGGCGATCATGCGCGTGCTGCGCTTCCCGCACCGGCGGGTGCGGCACCGTCTCGACCATGCCGGGGCGCTCGCCCTGGCCGTGGGCCTGGTGCCGCTGCTCACCGTCGCCGAGCAGGGCCGCATCTGGGGGTGGGGCTCGCCCTCGGCCCTGCTGATGTACGCGATCGGCGTGGCAGGGCTCGCGGTGTTCGTCGTGGTGGAGCAGCGGTCGGGCGACGCCGCGCTGCTGCCGCCGCGCCTGTTCCGCATCCGGACCTTCCGGCTGGGCGTCGGGCTGCACTTCGTCGTCGGCATCGGCATGTTCGGCGCGATGACGACGCTGCCGCTCTATCTCCAGCTCGTGCGCGGCATGAGCCCCATCGAGGCGGGCCTGGCCACCCTGCCCACGGTTGCCGCGAACCTCGCGGTGACTCTGCTGACGGGCCGGATGATCGCCCGGACCGGCCGGTTCAAGGTCCATCTCGTCGCCGGTGCCGGCTCGTTCACCGCCGCGATGCTCGTGTTCGCCACGCTGCGCGTGGACAGCCCGCTGTGGCACCCGGCGCTCGGCATGGCCCTGATGGGCGCGGGACTCGGCGCGTCGATGCAGACGCTGACCACGCTCGCGCAGAGCGAGGTGCCCCGCACGGACATGGGCGCGGCGACGGCGTCCGTCAACTTCTTCCGCTCCAACGGCGGCACGGTCGGCACTGCGGCGTTTCTGTCGATCCTGTTCACCACGGCGGCCGGCAGCATCGCCGAGCGGCTGGCCGAGGCTCGCCGCGACCCGGCCTTCCGCCACCTCCTGGCCCAGCCCGACAACGCGCACGCGCTGACGGGCGTCCTGCGCTCCGACGGCGGCGTCGACCTGGAGGACTCCGCCTTCCTGCGCGGCCTCGACCCGAGCGCGGCACTGCCGTTCCTGGAGGGCTACGTCACCTCGATGCGCCTGGTCTTCCTCACCGGCGCCGCGGTGTCCCTGGCCGCCTTCGCGCTGGCGGCCTGGCGGGTCCCCGACCTCACGCTCTCCGACGAGTAGCGTCCACCGGAGCGGTGTCCCCGCTGCCGCCGGTGGTTGCCGCCGGGGATCGCCGTATGGGAAGCATCGTGAGGATCGGCTCCGTGGCGAGGAAGTCGAGGATGATCCGGTTGACCTCCCGGGGCTTCTCCATGAGCAGCGCATGCGACGTTCCCGGTACGACGGCCAGTTGGGATCCGGGGATCGCGCGATACAGGGCGATCGTGTGTTCCAGGGTCATCAGGTCGTCGTCCCCGACCAGGACGAGCGTGGGCGCCGTGATACGAGCCAGGTCCTCGGTGCGGATGGTCGGTTCGGTGCGGAACATGGCGGCCAGCTTGCCCACGACGACCGGCCAGTGGGCGGCGCCGTCGGGCGACACGGCTTCGTACGCCTCGCGGAACATGGTCAGGTCGGGTGCGTCGGGCGCCATCTGGTCCAGCATCTCCGGAGCCGCGCCGCACTGTGGGCCCGGCAGGAAGTTGGCCCCGATGGCCACGACCTTCCGGACCAGGTCGGGGCGGGCGATGGCGACGAGCAGGGCGATGACCCCGCCGTCGCTCCACCCGACGAGATGGGCGGGACCGCCGACGACCTCTTCGATGAAGGCGACGGTGTCGTCGGCCATGTCCTGGTAGGAGAGCGGCCCGTCGACGTCGGGAGTGTGCCCGTGCCCGCGACGCTCGGGGAGCAGCACACGGAAGTTCGCCGCGAAGTCGGCTCGCTGGGCCTGCCATGTCTCGTTCGTGCAGAGGCCGCCGTGGAGGAGGAGCAACGGGTCACCGGCGCCATCGGTCTCGTACCACGTCCTGACGCCGGGGAGCTCCACGTAGTCACCCATCGCTCCGGACCTTTCCGGGATGCCGACGTTTGCCTTCAGTCTCCGCCGCCGCCTGGATGGCCTGCAATGCGAGGCCGTCAAGGCCGAGCAGGCACCGTCAGAGGGTGGCGCGCAGATGGCTGACGGTGACGAAGTGGTAGCCGCGGGCGGTCAGGGTGCGCAAGATCTGCGGGACCGCGGCGACCGACGTGGGGTGGATGTCGTGCATCAGTACGACGTCGTTGCGCCGCGCCTTGTCGATGACGCTGCGCGCGACCTTGTCGGCGTCGCGGTACTTCCAGTCCTCGGTGTCCACGTCCCAGAGCACCGGGGAGAGGCGGGTGGCGGCCCGGACCCGGTTATTGACGGCACCGTAGGGCGGGCGGAAGAGGGTGGGGGCCTTGCCGGTGGCGGCCTCGATCGCGGCGCTCGTGCGGTTGAGCTGGGAGACGACCTGTCCGCGGTCGAGTTTGGTGAGATCGGGGTGGTTCCAGGAGTGGTTGCCGATCTCGTTCCCGGCGCGGGCTGCGGCGCGGACCAGGGCGGGGTGGGCGGCGACGTTCTGTCCGACGGTGAAGAAGGTGGCGCGCGCCTTGTACTTCGCCAGATGGGTCAGCAGGGTCGCGGTCTCCGGCACTGCCGGTCCGTCGTCGAAGGTCAGCGCGAGGCACCTGACCTTCTTGCAGTCGGTGTCGTCGTCGCCGGCAGCGGTGTGGGTGGGGACGGCCTGCGGGGGGACGTGCGGCGCGCCCAGGTCGAGGGAGCGGCTGGGCGTCAGCGTCTGCCGCTGGACACGCTTCCCGAACACCGACAGCAAGGGGGTGACCGTCGCCCTGGGGAGAGTCACCGTGACGGCACCGGCGGCCGGTACGGCCACGTCGCCGCGGTCGAAGTCCACCCGCAGTCCGCCGTCGGCGGTGAACGCCACGTCGTCCAGGGCGGCGCCGCGGGAGGCCGGGTCGGAGAACGTGCCGTCGAGGGAGTCGGCGTCCACGCCTTCGCGTCCCTTGAGCCGGTCCTTCAAGGCGCTGAGGAAAGCACTCCGGGAGCTTTCGGCGACGAGTCCGAGGGCCGTACGGTAGGCGCCCGCCTTGCCGTCGTACCAGTACGTCGTCGCCGACTGCCCGGACCCGGCGCTGCTGGGGTCATGTGTGCTGAGCCGGACGCCGAGGACGTCGCCGGAGGCGACCAGGAACTGGTGACTGATGTTGAGCTCGCCGCTGTCCTCGCCGCCCGTGCCGTCCTGGCAGATCGCCGAGTCCGAGCGGAAGTCGGCCAGGCGACGCTCCACATATTTCTTCATCGCGGCCGTCATCGCCTCGGCTCCGGGCACGTCGGGGTAGCTCGTCGCGAAGGGGCACGCCTTGTTCTCGCTGCTGTCGCTGACGATCTCCAGGCCCTTGATCCTGGACGGGTCGACGCTGCGGACGGGTGAGGGGCCGGGGGTGGAGCCGGGCTGCGCGGAGGAAGCGTCGGCGGCCCCGGACGGTCCGCCCGGTCCGGACGAGCAGGCCGCCGTGAAGGACAGCGCGCCGAGCAGCAGAAGGGAGGGGGCCAGAGGGCGAATGCGCATGAGTGAGACCAGAACCTGACTGAGGGGATTCGCGGACACCGACGACGGGACGCCGCGGTCGTTCTGGTCATGGAGCGTGCAGGTCAGAGGCATTTTTCAGCGACCCGGAAGGGCCTCTGAAAAAAATCAGTCCCCACAGACCGGCTCGTAGGGCGCGTCAGGGACATAGGTGCGCCACTGCGCCTCGGTCAGTCCGCCGCCGGTGCGGGCGCAGATGGTCCGGACGGCCTGGTCCGGGGCGACGGGAAGACGCTGGAGCGGCACGTACGGGCCGCTCGCGTACACCGTGCCGCCGTCCTCGGCGAAGGCGAGGGACCGGATCTCGTCGCCGGGCGTGGGCAGGTCCGACCCGAGGAGCTGTTGCCCCTCGGTGTCCCACAGCCGCAGGGTCCCGTTCGCGCCGCCCACGGCCAGCGTGCTGCCGTCGGACGTGAAGGCGAGCGCCTCCACCGCCTCCGGCTCGCCCTCAAAGACCGT
The DNA here is from genome assembly GCF_044327915.1 of Streptomyces afghaniensis. Classification (NCBI taxonomy): domain Bacteria; kingdom Bacillati; phylum Actinomycetota; class Actinomycetes; order Kitasatosporales; family Streptomycetaceae; genus Streptomyces; species Streptomyces afghaniensis. The sequence goes on along the minus strand of NZ_JBIRGJ010000004.1, from coordinate 521,659 downwards.
GTCGGAGGTGCCCGTCAGCGCACCCGCGCGGTGGCGGAGGTCGCCGTCCCACAGCGTGACGTGTCCGGTGGCGTCGCCTACGGCGAGCCGGGAGCCGTCGGGGCTGAAGGCCAGCGCGGTGATCTCACGGCCGTCGGCGAGCGCCCGCCCGGTGACCTTTCCGGACTCCGGATCGGCGTACTCGTCGTCGGAGCCCACGAGCAGACCTCCGTCCGGCCGCACCGCCAGCGCCGCCCCGGAAGGACCGGGCACGGTCCGCGACCGCCGATGGGTCCGGGTGTCCCAGACCTCCGTCGCGTAGCTGCCGACCGCGTCGCGGACGGCCAGCATCGTGCGGCCGCCGGGCCCCAGGGCGAGGGCCGTGGCCGGGCGGTCCGCCGCGCCGGGCGTGTCGAGGACCGTACGCACCCGGTGCCCGCCCACGTCCCACACGGTGAAGCGCAGCCGCAGTGAGCCGTGCGACGACACGGTTTCGGCGACGGCCAGCGCACGGCCGTCCGGGCTGAACGCCAGCAGCGGGGTTTCCTCGTCGGTCTGGTTCGGCAGCGGGCCGAGTTCCGCGTGGGCGCGGACCGTGCCGGTGCGCGTGGAACGCAACTCGAACCGGTAGCCGCCGCCGGACCGGGTGACGGTGGCCAGGGCGGCGCCGTCCGGGCTGAGCAGGCTTCCGTCGGCCGGCGTGCTCTGCCACCGGGGGGTGAGACGGTCGGTCAGGTCGAGGGTGTTGACCGTGGCGCCGTCGAGGTAGCGCAGGAGGCGACGGCTGCCCGCGTCCCAGGTCAGCCCGCTCATGTCCGCCCCGGACAGCGGCCGGTGGAAAACCTGGGTGCCGCCGGTGGCCAGCCGCCATACGGCGAGCTCGTGGCCGTCCGCCGTGGCCAGGAACGCCCCGTCGGGAGAGAGACCGGCCTGCGTGAAGCCGGCGTCACCACCACTGGTGAAGTCGTCGAGTGTGCGTCCACTGGCGACGTCCCAGACCACGGCCGTCGTGCCGTAGACGGCGGCCAGCCGCTTGCCGTCCTGACTGAACCGCAGTAGGCGTGACCCGCCGTCCGCGCCGGTGCCGGTTCCGCACAAGGTCTTGTCGGCCTTCTCCCACTCTCCCGGCAGTCGCTCGCCACCGGCTGCGTCCCACAGCTGGAGCGGCCCGTCGGCGGGGCAGAGGGCGAGCAGGCGTCCGCCGGGGCCGACGGCTGCCGAGGAGAGGGTGCGCGGGATGCCGGTGCTGAAAAGGACCTTGCCGTCGTTCGCCCGGTGCAGCCGGACCGTGCCCGGGCCGTCCGGCGGCCCAGTGAGGTACGCGCTCCCGTCGGCCGCGCTGTCCTGCAACGACACATCGCCCAGATCGGCGGCGGACCTGCCCCGGGGGAGGTTCCACAGTTTCTCGTCCCCGTCGGGCCCGATGACGTCGAGGAAGCGGGAGCCGGGACCGGCGGCGGCCACTTCCGTACCGCTCGGCAGGTGGTGGGTGGCGATGACCTTGTGGTCTGCCACGTTCCGGACGGTCACCGTGCCGGCGTCGACGCTGAGCAGGGTCCGGCCGCCGTCAGCGAGGAAGCGCCGGACGTCTCTCCCGACCCGGGGGTCGGTGAAGGTGTCACGTTCCGGTTGCGCCAGAGCACCGAGCAGCGCCGAGCGGGACTCGGTCAGCGGGGCCGTCTTCCACGCGGCTGCCCCGAGCAGGGCGGCGGTGCGCGGATCGGTGGAGCGGAGACTGTCGGCCACCGAGGCCAGGCGGCGGGCGGTGGCCTTGGCGGCCTCCTCCTCACTCACCCGGTCGCGCTGCCAGGCGACCAGGCCGGCGGCCAGCGCCAGCACGAGGCCCACGGCCAGGCCGACGACCAGGAACCGAGTCCGCCGCGCGGTACGGCCCTCGGCCTCCTCCTCGGCGTCCCGTGCGGCGACGGAAGCGGTGAGGAAGGCCCGCTCCAGGGGTGTGAGGTCGTCGTCGTCCGGCTGGGTCGGGCGGGTGGGGGCGTCGTGCGGTTCGGAGGGGCGGGTGGGGGTGCCGTCGGACTCAGCCGACAGGGTGGGGGCGTCGCTCGGCTGGGTCGGCCGGGTGGGGGTGTCGTCGGACTCAGCTGACAGGGTGGGGGCGTCGTCTGGCCCAGCCAGCCGGACGGGGCCGTCCTCCAACTCAGCCGACCGGCTGGGGTCGCCGTCCGGCCCAGCCAGCCCGACGGGACCGTCCTCCGACTCAGCCGACCGCGTGCGGTCGCCGTCCGGCCGAACCCGCCGAGTGAGGCCGCCGCGCGACCGAACCGACCAGGTAGCACCGTCAACCGGCTGAACCCCCCGGGTGAGACCGCTGTCCGACTCAGCCGACCGAGCGCGGTCGCCATCCGGCCCAGCCAGCCGGGTAAGGCCGTCGTCCGACCCAGCCGACCGGCTCCGGTCGCCGTCCGGCTGAACCCGCCCAGTCGGGTCGCCGTCCGACCGAACCGACCAGGTAGCACCGTCGTCCGGCTGAACCCCCCGCGTGAGGCCGCCGTCCGACTCAGCCCACCGAGCGCGGTCGCCATCCAGCCCAGCCAGCCGGGTAAGGCCGTCGTCCGACCCAGCCGACCGGCTCCGGTCGCCGTCCGGTCGAACCCGCCGGGTGAGGCCGCCGTCCCGCCGAACCGACCAGGTGGGACCACCGCCCCGCCGAACCACCCCGGTGAAGCCACCGCCCCGCCGAACCACCCCGGTGAAGCCACCGTTCCGCCGAAGCAGCCGGGTGAGGCCGCCGTCCATGCGAACCGACCAGGTAGGGCCGCCTTCCGGCCGGACCCGCCCAGTCGGGTCGCCGTCCGGCTGCCGCGCGAACAGTTCCTCGGCCCGGGCCAGCCGTGCCCCCCGGTACAGCGAGCCCGGGTCGCGTGCCAGTTCCTCCCAGCCGCGAGCCGCCTCGCCGAGGCGGCGTTGTGCGCGCAGACGCTCGCGGCCCTCCTCGATCCAGCCGGCCAGGCGCGGCCACCCGGTGATCAGCGCCTCGTGCGCAAGCTCCACCGTGTCGCCGTCCAGGGTGACCAGACGGGCGACGACGAGGCGTTCCAGCACGTCCCGCGCACCGCTGCCGAGTTCGGTCCGGGAGGCCGGGCGGCGCGTGTCGGCCGTGCCGTCACCCGGCGCGATCAACCGCAGCAGAATCCGCCGGGCGACACGCCCCTGCTCCGCCGACAGCCCGCCGTACACCGCCTCGGCGGTGGCGGCGATCGCGCCGCGTACGCCGCCTGTCTCCTCGTACGCCGCCAGAGTCAGCATCCGGCCGCGTCGCCGGCGCCAGGTCTCCAGCAGGGCGTGCGAGAGCATGGGCAGCGCGCCCGGCTGGTCGACGACTTCGTCGATGATCCGGGCGGTGAGAGCACGCTCCACGTTCAGCCCGGCGGAGGCGGCCGGGCCGGTGATCACCTCGCGCAGTTCGTCCCGGCCCAGCGACCCGACCAGCAGGTTGGCGCGGCGGACGGTCTCGGCCAGCTCACGGTGGTCGGCGCAGTGACCGTAGAAGTCGCCGCGGACCGCGACCACCACCCTCAGTCGGCTCTCCGGCCGCTGGGCAGCCAGCAGCAGGCCGAGGAACCGGTCGCGTTCCTCGCGGTCGTGGCACAGGGTGAACACTTCCTCGAACTGGTCGACGATCACCCAGGTCTCCGCGTCGCCGTCACGCGCGACGAGCGCCTGCTGGTGCGTGCGCGCGGGGCGCTCCCCCGGTGTGAGCACGCGGATCACCGCCGGCCGCTCCGCCCCTGTCGCCTGCCGCAACCGCGGGATCAGCCCCGCCCGCAGCAACGAGGACTTCCCGCTGCCGGACGCTCCGAACACCGCCGCGAACCGGTGCTCGCGCACCAGCTCCCTCAGGTCGGTGACGAGCGCCTCCCGGCCGAAGAACAGATCGCTGTCGTCCGGCTCGAAGCGGGCCAGCCCCCGGTACGGCGGCCTCTCGTCCGGCGCGGGCGCACGGACCTCGGCGTCCGCCTCCCGCCAGCGCACTTCCCACTCGTCCGGGTCTCCGTCCAGCGCCTCGGCGTACGCGCGCACCACGGCCAGGGACGGCAACTGCTCACCGGCCGCCGCCTGGGACACCGCGGTGATCGAGTAGCCGGCCCGCTTGGCGATCTCCCGGTACGGGGGCTTCCCGGCCTTCTCCCGGAGCCCACGCAGATCGTGCGCAAGCCGCTGTATGGGACCGGCGTCGGGGTCGACCGGCTTCTCGCGTCGTCCCACCGGGACACCTTTCACACACGCAGCTCCATGAACAGGCGTTCAAGCTACGTTTTCGACCCATCTCGCGCAATCTCCGCCGGCCTGAGATGCGGCCCAGGGAGCCGCTGGACAGTGCAGTGGGTTCTCGACCAGGACGGCCGGGCCTGCATAACGTACGGGAAAGATCACGATCTGCCCGGGAGTCCCCATGATCGGTACCCGCCGAAGAAGGCCGTCGGACGCCCTTGAGGCGATCGAGCCGCCGGGCAACCTCGAACTGGCCGGCGGAGTGGTCTCGGTGACGGCCCTGGTGGAGATCCTCGGCACCCTGTCCGGGTCCGCGGTGTGGCTCCTCGGCCTCCTGGTCTTCCTGCCGGGTACGGCATCGGCGCTGTGCACCGTCCAGCAGACGAGGTTCGTCGCCGCCTGGACCACGGTCATCGTCACCCTCACCGTGCTGCTGCGCGGCAGCGAGGTGGGGCGCTCGCTCGACCGCGCCCTGCTGGTCCTGCTCACCCTCGCCCTAGGGGTGACCTCCGTCTACGCCTGCCACCGCCGCATCAGGCGCGAGCACGAGATGCTCCGCCTGCGCTCCACCGCCGCCGCCATGCAGCGCCACATCCTGCACCCCCTGCCCCTGGTCACCGACGACGTCCTGGTCAACGGCGTCTACGAACCCGTACAGGAGGACCGGCTCGTCGGCGGTGACATCTACGAGGTCATCGCCTCGCCCTTCGGGACACGGGTGCTGATCGGTGACGTGCAGGGCAAGGGGCTGGCCGCCGTGGGGGCCGCGTTCGCCGTCATCGGCGCCTTCCGCGAGGCGGCCCACCGGGAACCCACGCTCACCACGCTCGTGGACACCCTGGATGCCGCGGTGGTCCGGCACAACTCCTACGCCGAACAGCACGGCGACGACGAGCGGTTCGTCACCGCGCTCGTCATCTCCGTCGACGCCCACACCGAGGCACAGATCGTCAACTGCGGGCACATCCCGCCCCGCTTGATGCACGACGGCGTCGTCGCGGCACCGCCGCTGGAGTCGGGTGTGCCGCTCGGTCTCGCCGAGCTGGCCTCCGAGCCGACGACCGTGGGCTGGTTCGACTTCCCGGCCGGTTCCACACTGCTGCTGACCACCGACGGCCTCACCGAGACCCGTGCCCCGGACGGCACGTTCTACCCGGTCGACGAACGGCTGACGGAACACCTCGCCCTCTCCCCCACCGAACTGCCCCGCGCTCTGTACGAGGACGCCCGCGCCTTCGCCGGGGACGTCAACCAGCACGACGACGTCGCCGTCCTGACCGTCCGGCGCTCTCCGTACCGCTGACCGGCGCCCCCAACCAGGCCCTCTATTCATGTGACCGACATCACACCATGCAAATCCGCGTCCTCAGGTCATCATATGACCTGATCTCCTCCCGGGGAGTCGGAGCCGACCCCTTGGACAACACAGCAAGACGAGGATGGGCATGGACGACGAGAACAAGCCCGCACGACCGCGTGTGGGCGTGGTGGGACTGGGAGCCATGGGCCTCGGGATGGCCCGCAGTCTGCGGAACGCGGGCTACGACGTGGGGGTCCACGACCTGCGGCCCGAAGTGGCCGCAGCCTTCGCCCGCGACGGCGGCACGGCGTTCGCCTCCTGCGGTGAGCTGGCAGGCGCGGTGGACGTCCTGGTCGCCGTGGTGGTCAACGCGGAGCAGGTCGAGTCCGTGCTCTTCGGTGCCGACGGCGCGGTCGGCACCCTCCGCCCGGGCTCCGTCTTCGTCATGTGCTCCACGGTCGACCCGGGCTGGTCCGCGCGGCTCGAAGGCCGCCTGGCCGAGTCGGGTGTGCTCTACCTGGACGCTCCCATCTCCGGTGGCGCCGCCCGTGCGGCGGCCGGTGAGCTCACGATGATGACGTCGGGCTCCGCCGCGGCGTACTCCGTCGCCGACCCGGTGCTGGAAGCCATGAGCAGCACCGTCTACCGCCTGGGCGACCGTGCCGGACTCGGCTCCAAGGTCAAGATCGTGAACCAGCTCCTCGCGGGCGTGCACATCGCCGCCGCGGCCGAGGCGATGGCGCTCGGCATCAAGGCCGGCGTTCCCGCCGAGGCGCTCTACGAGGTGATCACGCACAGCGCCGGCAACTCCTGGATGTTCGAGAACCGCATGGCCCACGTGCTCGCCGGCGATTACACGCCCCTCTCCGCCGTCGACATCTTCGTCAAGGACCTCGGGCTCGTGCTGGACGCCGCCCGCCCGGAACGGTTCCCGCTCCCCCTCGCCGCCACCGCCCACCAGATGTTCCTCCAGGCATCGGCGTCCGGCCTGGGGGCCGAGGACGACAGCGCGGTCATCAAGATCTTCCCGGGGATCGACCTGCCCGAGCCGGTGGAGGCCTGACATGGGAATCCGCCTCGGATGCATCGCCGACGACTTCACCGGCGCCACCGACCTGGCCAACAACCTGGTGCGCGCGGGCATGCGCGTCGTCCAGTTGATCGACGTGCCGCCGGCCGGCGCCGAACCGGCGCTGGACGCGGACGCCGTGGTCATCGCCCTCAAGTCGCGGACCGTGCCGGCCGCCGACGCCGTCGAGTCATCGCTGCGGGCACTCGCCTGGCTGCGGTCCATGGGCGCCGAGCAGATCTACTTCAAGTACTGCTCCACCTTCGACTCGACACCGGCCGGCAACATCGGACCGGTCACCGAGGCGCTGATGGACGCGCTGGGCACCGACTTCACGGTCGCGACGCCCGCGTTCCCCGACAACGGGCGCACGGTCTTCAAGGGCCATCTGTTCGTCGGTGACGTGCTGCTCGGCGACAGCGGCATGCGTCACCACCCGCTCACCCCGATGACCGACTCCAACCTGGTCTCCGTCCTCGGCGCGCAGACCACGCGGGCGGTCGGCCTCATCGACCACGCGGTCGTCGCCGGCGGCGCCGAGGCGATCCGCGCCCGCATCGACGCCCTGCGCGAGGACGGCTTCGGGATCGCCGTCGCCGACGCCGTCTCCAACGACGACCTCCTGCGCCTGGGTGCGGCGGTCCGGGGGCTTGCGCTGGTGACCGCCGGTTCGGGTCTGGCGATCGGACTGCCCGCGAACTGGGGTTTCGAGCCGTCCCGTGCCGCCGCGCAGCTGCCGCCTCCCGGCGGCCACCGCGCCATCGTCTCGGGATCGGTCTCCGCCGCCACCAACGGCCAGGTCCTCCGGTACCTGCGCGGCGGCCGGCCCGCGTTCAGCGTGGATCCGCTGCGCGTGGCGGCCGGTGAGGACGTGGTCGGGCAGGCCCTGGCCTTCGCCGAGTCCCGTCTGGACGACGGACCTGTCCTGGTCTACTCCACCGAGCCGGCCGACACGGTCCGCTCCGTCCAGAGCCGGATCGGTGCCGCCGAGGCCGGTGAGCTCGTGGAGCGGACGCTGGCCCGCGTCGCACAGGGGCTAGTGGAACGGGGCGTCCGCCGGCTCGTCGTCGCGGGCGGCGAGACCTCGGGAGCGGTCGTCCAGGCGCTCGGTGTCACCGGGCTGCGGATCGGACCGCAGATCGACCCCGGTGTGCCCTGGTGCGCGGCCACCCTTCCCGGCGGGAACACGCTCCACATCACGCTCAAGTCCGGCAACTTCGGCGGCCCCGACTTCTTCACCTCCGCCTTCGGCCTCCTGGACGAGGAGGCCGCATGACCCAGCAGCCGGGCACCACCGCCGGGACAGGCCACGACGAGGCCGTCGACGAGGCGCGCAACGAAATCGTCCGGGTGGGCACCAGCCTGTTCGCCCGGGGCTACGTTCATGCCTGCGCCGGCAACATCAGCGCCAAGGCCGGCGACCACCACCTGATCACCCCCACCGACGCCGCCCTGGGGTTCCTCGAACCCGACCGCCTCGCCCTGGTCGACATCCGCGGTGAGCAGATCGCCGGCGACCGCGCCAGCAAGACCCTGACCCTGCACCGCCGCATCTGCTCCGCCGACCCCACGGCCCGGTTCGTCATCCACACCCACTCCACGCACCTGGTCGCGCTCACCCTGGCCGGCGTGTGGAGCGACGCCGACGTGCTTCCGCCCCTCACGCCGTACTACGTGATGAAGGTCGGGCACGTCCCGCTCATCCCCTACCACCGGCCCGGCGACCCGCGCGTGGCCGACCTGGTGACCGCCCGCATCGCCGCACACGCGGCGAGCCGTACGCCCATCAGGGCCGTGCTGCTCGACAGGCTGGGCCCCGTCGTCTGGGGACCCGACGCGGCCACCGCCCTCGCCGTCCTCGAAGAACTCGAGGAGACGGCACGTCTCTGGCTCCTGACCGACCGTCGCCCCGAGCCGCTCCCGTCCCCCGCGCTCGACGAACTGAGGTCCACGTTCGACGCCGCGTGGTGACCCGCTCCGCACCCGTCAGAGAATTCCCCTGAGCCGCACAAGGGATCAGCCATGTCCATGCCCATAACGGCGTCCACATCCGCCGAAGCCGCCCGTGAGAACGCCGTCTTCCGCAAAGTCGTGCGACGCATCGTCCCCTTCCTCGTCCTGTGCTACGTCGTCTCCTACCTGGACCGGGTCAACGTCGGCTTCGCCAAGCTCCAGATGGCCGACGACCTCGGCTTCAGCGAGGCGGCGTACGGCCTCGGTGCCGGACTGTTCTTCATCGGCTACTTCCTCTTCGAGGTGCCGTCGAACCTGATGCTCCAGCGCGTCGGCGCCCGTACCTGGATCGCCCGGATCATGATCAGCTGGGGCCTCGTCTCGGCGGCGTTCATGTTCGTCCACAACGAGGCGATGTTCTACGTGCTGAGGTTCCTCCTCGGAGCCGCGGAGGCGGGTTTCTACCCGGGGGTGATCCTGTACTGCACCTACTGGTTCCCCTCCCACCGCCGGGCCCGGGTGATCGCGCTCTTCATGTCCGCCATCCCGGTGGCCGGCATCTTCGGCAACCCGCTCTCCGGCTGGATCATGGACCGGTTCCAGGGCGTGAACGGCTGGGAGGGCTGGCAGTGGATGTTCCTGCTGGAGGCGATCCCGGCCCTCCTCATCGGTGTGGCCACGCTGTTCTACCTCGACAACAGCGTGCGCGCCGCGAAGTGGCTCACCGACGAGGAGAAGGCCGTCGTCGAGCGGGCGATCGCCGAGGACGCCGCGCACCAGACCGTGCACGGCCGGGTCTGGGACGCCTTCCGTGAGCCCAAGGTGTGGCTGATGTGCCTCATCTACTTCTGCTTCGTGATGGGCCAGTACGCGCTGACCTTCTGGATGCCCACGTTCATCGAGACCACCGGGATCGAGGGCAACCTGGCGATCGGCCTGCTCAGCGCGGTGCCGTTCCTGGCCGCACTCGTCACGATGAATCTGTTCGGGCGTTCGGCGGACAAGCGCCGTGAGCGCCGCTGGCATCTGGTGGTGCCCAGTCTCATGGGTGCGGTCGGCTTCTCGCTGGCGGCGGGCTGGGCCGGGTCGACCGCACTGTCCCTGGCCGCGCTGTCCGTCGCCGCGGCGGGCGTGCTGACCTGCGCGCCGCTGTTCTGGTCCCTGCCCACCGCGTTCCTCGGCGGTACCGCCGCCGCCGTCGGCCTCGCCGCGATCAACTCGGTCGGCAACCTCGCCGGCTTCGTCAGTCCCTACATGATCGGTGCGCTGAAGGACGCCACCGGCTCGACGTCACTCCCGATGTACGTCCTGGCGCTCAGCCTCGTCGTCGGCGCCGCCGCCGTGCTCACCACCGACAAACACGTCGTCAACCGCTGACCGGGCCTCCCGGTCCCCACACAGGAGCCAGCATGCCGAGGTTCGCAGCGAACCTGTCCATGATGTACACCGAGCACGATTTCCCCGACCGCTTCGCCGCGGCCTCGGCGGACGGCTTCACCGCCGTCGAATACCTCTTCCCCTACGCCTACGACGCCGCCGAGCTGCGCCACCGGCTCGACGACCACGGCCTCAAGCAGGTGCTGTTCAACGCGCCTCCCGGAGACTGGGAGTCCGGAGAACGCGGGACGGCGGCGCTGCCCGGCCGGGAGGCGGAGCTCCGTTCCGGGATCGCCCGGGCGCTGGAGTACGCCGCCGCACTGGACTGCCCGCGGCTGCACGTGATGGCCGGGCTCGTACCGCCCGACGCCACGCCGAAGGAACGGGCCGAGCACCGCGACACCTACCTGGCCAACCTCGGCTGGGCCACCGAGCGAGCCGCCGCGGTGGGCGTCGACATCCTCATCGAGCCGATCAACGGCCGCGACATGCCGGGCTACTTCCTGTCCCGGCAGGCGGAGGCGCACGCGATCGTGCAGGAGGTGGGCGCCCCGAACCTCAAGGTGCAACTCGACCTCTACCACTGCCAGATCGTCGAGGGCGACCTCACCACCACCCTGCGCCGCGACCTGCCGACCGGCCGGGTCGGTCATCTGCAGATCGCGGGCGTACCCGACCGCAACGAGCCCGACCAGGGCGAACTCGACGTGAGCCACCTGTTCCGAGTCGTCGACGACCTGGGCTTCGACGGGTGGATCGGCTGCGAGTACAACCCCCGCGCGGGGACGCGCGAAGGCCTCGGCTGGCTGAACGACCACCGATGAACGACCACGGATGAACGACGACCGATGAACGACGACCAAGGAGACACCGCATGAGGATCGTCATCACGGGCGGCTTCGGCTTCCTGGGACGACAGGTCACCGGCGCCCTGCTCAGGACGCGGACCTTCCGCGGTACCCCGATCGACCGGCTGGTGCTCGCCGACCGGATCGTGCCGCCCGGTGCTCCGGAGACGGCCGACCCGCTCGTGGAGACGGTGCGGGGTGACCTGGCCGACCGCCTCGACGACGTGTTCGCCGAGCCGGTGGACGTGCTGATCCACCTCGCCGCCGCCGTCTCGGCCGAGTGCGAGGCCGACTTCGACCTGGGCATGAGCGCCAACCTGGACACCACCCGCGCGCTCCTCGAAGCCGCTCGGGCCCAGTCGTCCGCCGGCGGTCCCGCACCGCTCCTGGTGTTCGCCAGCAGCGTGGCGGTCTACGGCTCCGACCCGGCGCTGCCGCTCCCGCCGGTGGTCAGCGAGTCGACGCTGCCCACGCCCCGGTCGAGCTACGGCATCCAGAAACTCGTGTGCGAACAGCTCGTCGCGGACTACACCCGCCGGGGCTTCCTCGACGGGCGCGTGGCCCGCCTGATGACCGTGTCGGTACGCCCCGGCAAGCCGAACGCGGCCGCCTCCGGCTTCCTGTCCGGCATCATCCGGGAGCCGCTCGCGGGCCTGCCCGCGGTCTGCCCCGTCCGTCCCGACCTGCGGGTGGCCCTGGCGTCGCCCCGGCGCACGGTCGAGGGCATCCTCCGCGTCGCGGAGGCCGAGCGCGGTACCGGAAGGGGCCGGTTCGAGGGCGGGTTGCCGGTCAACCTTCCGGGGCTCACGGTCTCGGTCGCCGAGATGCTGGCCACGCTGCGGCAGCTGGCCGGCGACGCCGTCGCCGACCTGGTGACGATCGCGCCCGACCCCGATGTCGAGGCCATCGTGGGTTCGTGGCCTTCCGTCTTCGACACCACGCGGGCCGCGGCACTCGGGCTCCGGCCCGATCCGGACTTCGCAGCGGTGGTACGGGACTACGTCGCCGACCACCGTGAGGCGGTCCTGGTCGACTCGCCGCTCACAGCGGAGCAGCCGAGCGGGGGTCTATAGACTGAAAACCATGTTTTCCAAGGTGCCCGGCCCCGTCCGGCTCGCCGACCAGGTCGCCGCGACGCTCTCCGAGGAGATCGAGTCGGGGCGGCTCGCCGAGGGCGACCGACTGCCGACAGAGGTGGAGCTGGTCAAGCAGCTGGGCGTCAGCCGCACGGTGGTGCGCGAGGCCCTGTCGAGGCTCCGCAACGCGGGCCTGATCGAACCGCGGCAGGGCATCGGCGTGTTCGTCCTGCCGCGGCGCACCCGCCCGCTCGACCTCGACGCCGCCGACACCAAGGCGAAGGTGCTGCAGATCGTGGAAGTACGCCGGGCCATGGAGGGCGAGGCAGCCAGCCTCGCCGCGACCCGGGCCACACCGCAGGACTTGGCGCGGATGCGCCAGGCACTGGACACCATCGACTCGGCGGTCGCGGCCGGCGGCGACGGCGTGGACGAGGACCTCGCCTTCCACCGGTCCATCGCCGAGTCGACCGGAAACGCCGTGATGGTCTCGACGGTGCGATACCTGGGCGACGTGTCGCGCAGCGGCATCCGCGTCACGCGCGCGAACGAGGCCCGCCGGAACGACTTCATCGAAGCGGTCCGGGACGAGCACCACGCCATCCTCGCCGCCATCGAGGCAGGTGACCCCGAAGCGGCACGCGCCGCCGCACGCCGCCACATGAAACACGCCGCCGGCCGGCTCCAGGACGCCGACGACAGCTTCTGGACGGAGACCGAGGACCTGGCCGTGGATCTGGGCACGACTCCCTGACAGCGAGCGGGCCGGCGTCACGAGCCAAGCCGGGCTACCCCGACAGTGCGCCCTGGACCCAGTCGTGGAATTCGCCGATGTGGTGCTCGCTGGGCACCAGGACGCCGCCCTTGGCGTACAGCCGGGAGCTCATCGCGGGCTGGCAGCGCTCACAGGCGTCGAAGTCCTGCCGGTTGACGCGGTCGAACAGCTCGACCGACCGGCTGACGTCCCGGCCGCTCGCCACCACGCCCTTCAGGTACAGCCAGTCGCACTCCACGATCGTGCGGTCGACCGACACCGGGAACATCCGGTGGAAGATCACGTGGTCGGGGACCAGGTTGATGAACACCTGCGGGCGCACCGTGACCGCGTAGTACCGGCGGTCCTGCTCCTCGGAGACCGTCGGGATGCGGTCCAGGCCCTGCGAGCCGTCCACGGTGAAGCCCTGGACGTCCGAGCCGAACTCGGCGCCGTGCCCCACGTAGAACTGCGCCGCGTAGCCGTCGGCGAACTCCGGGAGGACCTCCGTCAGTTCGGGGTGGATCGTCGCGCAGTGGTAGCACTCCATGAAGTTCTCGATGATGAGCTTCCAGTTGGCCTTGACGTCGTAGACGATCCGCCGGCCGACCTCCAGGCTCTCGACGTCGTACCGCTCGATGGACTCCACGTCGCCCAGGCGGGCGACCACGTCCGCGATCACCGACTGCTCGAACGAGGGCGGGTTCTCGGCCAGGCACACCCACACGTAGCCGAGCCACTCGCGTACCGCCACGCTCGCCAGGCCGTACTCCGTGCGGCCGACGTCCGGCATCTTCGTCAGGTTCGGTGCCGCGACCAGCTTGCCGTTGAGGTCGTACGTCCAGGCGTGGTACGGGCACTGGAAGGCCCGCTTCACTTCGCCGGACTCCTGCGTGCACAGCTTCGCGCCCCGGTGCCGGCACACGTTGAAGAAGGCCCGGACGGAGCCGTCCCGCGACCGGGTCAGCAGGATGCTCTCCCGCCCGACGTCCACGGTGCGGAAGGCACCCGGCTTCGCCAGCTCCGACGCGCGTGCCGCGCAGAACCACATGGATTCGAAGATGTGCTCCTGCTCCAGGCGGAAGATCTCCGGGTCCGTGTAGTGGTCACCGGGGAGGGTCGCGATCAGGCTCTCCGGCAGGCCGGTCGTCGTCATGGTTCACCTCGGAGTGAAGCGCCTCGGGGCGGGCGAGTGGTTGCCTCATGTGCAACGTGCTTCTTGCTACGCAACTCACGGTGCAGTCCGGCCGGAGCGGTGTCAAGCCCTTGACCGCAGGCCGTCACAGCCAGGACCATGTTGCGTATCAGTCAGCTCGTTGCGTAATACGCACTTCCCTCCGGGAGGGCTCCGTGTCTCTTCGACCCACCACCGGCCGCGAGTTCGTCCTCACCTTGTCGTGTCCCGACCGCTCGGGTCTCGTCCACGCCGTCACCGGCTTCCTGGTCCGGCACTCCGGGAACATCCAGGAGAGCCAGCAGTTCGACGACCGGCTGCAGGACCGCTTCTTCATGCGGGTGCACTTCGACGTCTCGGACCCGGGCACCTCGCTGGAGGACCTGAAGTCCGGCTTCGCGCAGGTGGCGGAGGCATACCGGATCTCCTGGCAGCTGTACGAGGCATCGACGCCCACGCGCACGCTGATCATGGTGTCGAAGTTCGGGCACTGCCTGAACGACCTGCTCTTCCGCCGGCGGACCGGCGCGCTGAACATCGAGGTGCCGGCGATCGTCTCCAACCACCGGGACTTCGAACCGCTCGCCGAGAGCTACGGGATCCCCTTCCACCACGTGCCCGTCACCCGGGAGACCAAGCCCCAGGCGGAGGCGCGGCTGCTGGAGCTCGTCGACGAGCTGGACATCGACCTGGTGGTCCTCGCCCGTTACATGCAGATCCTGTCCAACGACCTGTGCAAGCAGCTCGAAGGCCGGGCGATCAACATCCACCACTCGTTCCTGCCGAGCTTCAAGGGCGCCCGCCCCTATGTCCAGGCGTACGAGCGCGGCGTCAAGCTCGTCGGAGCGACGGCCCACTACGTCACTCCGGACCTCGACGAGGGCCCCATCATCGAGCAGGACGTCATCCGCGTGAACCACTCGCAGGGCCCCGACAGCATGGTCGCCCAAGGGCGGGACGTCGAGGCTCAGGTCCTGGCACGGGCGGTGGAATGGCACAGCCAGAGCCGCATCATGGTCAACGGCAACCGCACGGTTGTCTTCCGCTGAGGAATAATGGCCTCCGCCCCCTCACGTCTGTTGACCCTTTCGCTTAGGGTTTCGCCATGAGCAACTACGGCGCTGATTCCGCAGGCGCTCCCAGTGGCGGAGTGCAGTCCGTCGACCGTGCTGTCGCCGTGCTGGAGATCCTCGCCCAGCACGGCGAGGCGGGCGTGAGCGAGGTGGCCGCGGCGATCGACGTCCACAAGTCCACCGCGTTCCGTCTACTCGGCGCGCTCGAAGCGCATGGAATGGTCGAGCAGGAGAGCGAACGCGGTAAGTACCGTCTCGGCTTCGGCGTCGTGCGCCTGGCCGGCGCCGTGACGGGCCGTATCGCCGTCACCAGACACGGGCGCGGGATCTGTGAGCGTCTCGTCGACGACGTGGGCGAGACGATGAACATCGCCGTGCTCGAGGCCCACCACGCGATCAACCTCTACCAGGTGCGCGGCTCGTCGGCCATCGCCGCGCAGAACTGGGTGGGACGGCTGACGCCGCTGCACTGCACGTCGAGCGGCAAGATCCTCCTGGCCCATCTCGCCCGCGAGGAACGCGACGCGCTCCTCGCCGAGGCCGGACTCCCCCGTCTGACACCGCACACGGTGACCTCCAGGAAGAAACTGGAGGCGGACCTGTCCGAAGCCCGTGACCAGGGCTATGCCATCACGCTGGAGGAATACGAGGAGGGCCTCAACGCCCTGTCCGTCCCCGTGCGTTCGGACGGCGGCGAGGTCGTCGCCGCCCTCAGCGCGTCGGGGCCGGCCTTCCGGCTCACGGTGGAGCGGATGCACGAACTCGCGCCCCTGCTGGTCGCGGGAGCGGACGAGCTCGGCCGCCGTCTCGCCCGTGCGGACTGAGGTTCACGACAAGCGCGGAACAGGCCCCCTCACGACAAGCGGGGGTCGGTGATCCGGTGTCCGGACCACCGACCGCCGCTTCACGCTGCCCGCGTCAGCCCGTCCACTCCACCGCCGCGTCCAGCAACCAGTCCGTCAGATAGCCGCCGAAGGACGAACGGACCAGCACCCAGAACCCGGCCCTGGGCTCGTCACGGGCGACCAGGACGACCTGGGCGCGGGCCAGGTTCGTCTGGGCGCAGCGCCCCGGGCCGAAGAGCCGCGGGTGAAGATCGAGCGAGCAGCCGTGGGCCAGCAGGTCCCGGGCCCGGGGGCCGGCGACGAGGAGCGTGGTGCGCTGAGCCGAGACATCGATGACGGACACGGGCTCGTCGCCCGCAGCCTCACGGATCCGGCTCTCCAGGACCTGCCCGCCGCCCGGCGGGCCCACCACGAGCCACTCGTCGGGGCCGAGCCACAGCGCGGTCAGCTCCCCCGCGCGGACCACGGTGCCGGGTTCGACGGGAAGTTGCAGGCCCAGCGCCAGCCCCACGGCGTCCGCCGCCGCTCCCTTGGGGTCGAGACGCACATTGACCTGGGTCAGGAAGGGCAGTTCCGCCAGCCGGATCGCGCCGCCGGAGGCGCGGGTCGCGGCGGCCAGCCGGTCGGCGGCATGCTCCAGGGGGCTGCGGAGCGGAGTGGTAACGGCGGTGTCAGCCATCGCGGCGGGCTCCCTCGGGGTCGTAGAGGACGGGGCTGGCGACGGTCACCGGGACCAGCCGGTCGCCCACGGGGGCGTAGAGGCGCTCACCGATGCGGTCCCGGCCGCCTTTGATCAGCGCGAGGGCGAAGGTCCGGCCGAGGGCCGCGCTGCGGTAGCTGGACGTGACGTGACCGAGCATCGGGACGGGCGGCGCGGGCAGCACACCGCCGGCGACCAGGTGCGTGCCCTCGGGGAGGAACGTGCCCGGGTCCTCGGGAAGCAGCCCGACCAGGTGCTTGCGGTCGGGGCGGGCGGTGTCGGCACGGGCGAAGGAACGCTTGCCGATGAAGTCCTTCTTCTTCTTGGACACCGCCCAGCCCATGCCGAGGTCCTGCGGCGTCACGGTGCCGTCGGTGTCCTGGCCGACGATCGGATAGCCCTTCTCCGCGCGCAGGACGTGCATGGTCTCCGTGCCGTACGGGGTGATGCCGTACGGGGCGCCGGCCTCGTACAGCGCCTCCCACAGGGCGAGGGCCTCCCACGGTGACACGTTGATCTCATAGGCGAGTTCACCGGAGAAGCTGATCCGGCACACGCGCGCCTCGATGCCGGCGACGGTCGTCTCGCGCCACGCCATGAACGGGAAGTCCTCGGCTGCGACGGCGAGTCGGGGCGCGAGCGAGCCGAGGACCTCGCGGGAGCGCGGGCCGACCAGGGCGACGGTGGCCCACTGCTCGGTCACCGACGTGCAGTGGACGCGCAGTTCGGGCCACTCGGTCTGGAGCCACTCCTCCATCCAGTCCAGCACGGCCGCGGCGTTGCCCGTCGTGGTGGTGACCAGGTAGCGGTCCTGGGCGAGGCGGATCACCGTGCCGTCGTCGAAGACCATCCCGTCCGGGCGGCACATCACGCCGTAGCGGATCATGCCGACCTTCAGGGTGCTCATCATGTTGGTGTAGAGCAGGTCGAGGAAGACGCCGGCGTCCGGGCCCTGGACGTCGATCTTGCCGAGGGTGGAGGCGTCCATGAAGGCGACGCCCTCGCGGGCGGCGGCGCACTCGCGCAGTACGGCCGTCTCCATGTCCTCGCCGTCCTGCGGGTAGTACCAGGGCCGCTTCCACTGGCCGACGTTCTCGAACAGGGCGCCGTGCGCGACATGCCAGGCGTGCAGGGCGGTGGTGCGGATCGGGTCGAGCAGGGCACCACGGTCTCGGCCGGCGAGGGCGGCGAAGGAGACGGGGGTGTACGGCGGCCTGAAGGTGGTGGTGCCGAGCGCGGAGATGTCCACGCCGAGCAGTTCGGCGACGACGCCGCTGGCCAGGACGCCGGAGGTTTTGCCCTGGTCGTTCGCCGTGCCGGCCGTGGTGTAGCGCTTGGTGTGCTCCACGGAGCGCAGACCGGCTCCGGTCGCCCGGGCCAGGTCGTCGACGGTGACGTCGCGTTGCAGGTCGACGAAGCGCGGGGCGCCTTCCCGGCCCGGGACGGTGAAGACCCGCATGGGCGGCGTCTGCGGCATGGTGGCCACCCGTGGCAGGTGGACCTCTTCCGGGGTGTAGCCCTCGGCCTCGATCGCGCGGGCGCCGGCGGCGGCCCCTTGTGCGAGAACTCGCGCCAGGTCGAAGACGCCGCTCGCGGCGCCCGCGACCTCGACCGCTTGGCGGCAGGTGTCGGGGACGAAGGTGCCGAGTTCCTCGTCGTGGCGGAGCTTGCCTCCCGCCTGGCTGAACAGGTGCGCGACCGGGTTCCAGCCGCCGGAGACCAGGAGCAGGTCGGCGGCGAACTCCCGTCGTCCTGTTGTCTGTCCGTACGGGGCGACGGTCACGGAAGTGAGCCGGGGGGCGCCTTCCGTGGCGGTGACCGCGTGGCCCGTCAGCACCTCGATGCCGGCCTCGCGGGCCCGTGTCGCCCATTCCCCCGGATCGGTGCGGGTGTCGACGACAGCCTCGATGGGCACGCCCGCCGCCGTGAGGTCCAGTGCTGCCGCGTAGGCGCTGTCGTTGGTGGTGAAGACGACCGCGTGGCGGCCGGGTAGGACGCCGTGGCGGTTGACGTAGGCGCGAGCCGAGGCGGCCAGCATCACGCCGGGGCGGTCGTTGTCCGCGAAGGCCAGCGAGCGTTCGTGCGCGCCGGTGGCGAGGACGACCCGGCGGGCGCGGATGCGCCAGACGCGTTCGCGGGAGACGTGCTCCGGGGCCTGGGCGCCGAGGTGGTTGGTGCGGCGCTCCACGGCGAGGAGGTGGTTGTCGTCGTAGTAGCCGAATACGGTGGTGCGGCGCAGTACGCGTACGTCGGGGGCCGCGTCGAGTCGGGCCGTGTTCTCGTCCACCCAGTCGAGGAGTTCGCCGGTGCCGAGGAGGCTGCCGCCCGGTTCGGGCTGGTCGTCGGCGAGGATGACGCGGGCACCTGAATGGGCGGCGGCTGCCGCTGCGGCGATGCCGGCCGGTCCCGCGCCTACGACCAGGAGGTCGCAGTGGGCGTGTACGGCGTCGTAGCGAGCCGGGTCCGGGTCTGTGGCGAGGCGGCCCTGGCCGGGGAGGCCGGTCGCGACGAGGCCGTCGTAGAGCTCGACGGTGGTGGCGGGGAGCATGGGCTCGGGGAACGGGGCCTCGATCTGGACGACCGCGTTGGGTTCCTCGGCGCCGGCCGAGAAGATGCCGCGGGGGCGGCCGAGCTTGATGCTGGTGCCGGTCTGGATGACGCCGTTGGCGAGGAGGGCGGAGGCGAGGGTGTCGCCCTTGTAGCCCTGGTATTCGGTGCCGTCGAAGGTGAAGGTGATCGGGGTGTCGCGGTGGATGCGGCCGTGGGTGGGGTGGCGGAACGGCTGGGTTTCCTCGCCCCCGCCGCCCCTACCCGTCCCGTCCTGAAGGGGCTCCGCCCCTTCGACCCCGCTGGGGGCTGTGCCCCCAGACCCGCGCGGGGGCTTCGCCCCCTGCACCCCCACCGAGGCTGCCGCCCCGGACCCCCCTTCGGCCTGAACGGCCTCGTCCTCAAGCGCCGGACGGGCTGGTGGTGCCGGACTCGGCTGGAAAGTGGCCGGAGGCGACTCAACAGAGCCCGCACGCGATTCCACCGTTTCCGGGCGCTCCTCCCCCGCCCGGTACACCGTCAGGATCTCGTTCGTGGACGTGTCCCGCACCGCGTTGAACCAGCGGCGGCAGCCTGCCGCGTGGCTCCAGCGCTCGGCGAAGGGGCCCCTGGGGTTGTCGCGGAAGAAGAGGTAGCGGGCCCACTCCTCGTCGGTGAGCGACGCCGGGTCCTGCGGGTACGGCACATGGGCCTGGCCGCCGTAGTGGAACTCGGCCTCGTCGCGGGGCCCGCACCACGGGCAGGGGATGAGCAGCATGGTTCGGCTCCCAAAGGGTCCAGTGGTCCTAGTGGGCCACCGCGGCCGCGCCGTGCTCGTCGACGAGCGCGCCGGTGGTGAAACGGTCGAGCGAGAAGGGGGCGTTCAGCGGATGCGGTGTGTCGTGGGCGATGGTGTGGGCGTAGACCCAGCCGACGCCCGGGGTGGCCTTGAAACCGCCGGTTCCCCAGCCGCAGTTGAGGTAGAGGTTGTCCACCGGGCTGAGGCCGATGATCGGTGAGGCGTCGGGGCTGACGTCGACGATGCCGCCCCAGGTGCGCAGGACGTGGGCGCGGGCGAAGACCGGGAAGAGCTCCAGGGCCGCCGACATCTGCTCTTCGATGATGTGGAAGGCACCGCGCTGGGTGTAGGAGTTGTACGCGTCGATGCCCGCGCCCATCACCAGCTCGCCCTTGTGCGCCTGGCTGACGTACACGTGGACCGCGTTGGACATGACGACCGTCGGGTGTACCGGTTCCAGCAGCTCCGACACCAGCGCCTGCAAGGGGTGGCTCTGGACGGGCAGTTCGATGCCCGCCATGGCCGCCAGGACCGAGGTGTGTCCCGCCGAGCAGAGCGCGACCTTGCCCGCGGCGATCGGACCGCGGGTGGTCTGTACTCCCACCACGCGGTTGCCGACCACGTCGAGGCCGGTCACCTCGCAGTTCTGGATGATGTCGATCCCGGCGGCGTCGGCGGAGCGGGCCAGGCCCCACGCCACGTGGTCGTGCTTGGCGATGCCCGCGCGCGGCTGGTAGGTGGCGCCCAGCACGGGATAGCGCACGTCCTGGGAGATGTTGACGATCGGGCAGACCTCCTTGACGCCGTCCGCGTCGAGCCACTCGGCGTCCACGCCGTTGAGGCGGTTGGCCTCGACGCGGCGCACGCTGTCGCGGACGTCCTGGAGGCTGTGGGCGAGGTTCAGCACGCCACGCTGGGAGAAGAGGATCGGGTAGTCGAGCTCCTCGGCCAGTCCCTCCCACAGCTTGAGCGCGTGCTCGTAGATACCGGCGCTCTCGTCCCAGAGGTAATTGGAGCGGATGATCGTGGTGTTCCGGGCCATGTTGCCGCCCGCCAGCCAGCCCTTCTCCAGCACGGCGACGTTGGTGATGCCGTGGTTCCTGGCCAGGTAGTGGGCGGTGGCCAGGCCGTGCCCGCCGCCGCCCACGACGACGACGTCGTACGAGCGCTTCGGCTCGGGGTTGCGCCACAGCCAGTCGGGGTGTTCGGGGAGCTCGGCGCCGGGGGTGCGGGGGCTCATCGGGCGTCTCCGTCCTCGGACAGGTGGGGGTAGAGCGGGTGCTTGGCGGCCAGGGCCTCCGTGCGGGCGCGCAGGGCGGCCACGTCGGGCTGCGGCTGGAGTGCGAGGGCGATCACGTCCGCGACCTCGGCGAAGTCCTCCTCGGTGAAGCCGCGGGTGGCCAGCGCCGGGGTGCCGATGCGCAGGCCCGAGGTGACCATGGGCGGGCGCGGGTCGAAGGGCACGGCGTTGCGGTTGACGGTGATGCCGATCTCGTGGAGCAGGTCCTCGGCCTGCCGGCCGTCCAGCTCCGAGTCGCGCAGGTCGACCAGGACGAGGTGGACGTCCGTGCCTCCGGTCAGGACCCGTACCCCGGCCGCCGCCGCGTCCGCCCGGGTGAGGCGTTCGGCGAGGATGCGGGAGCCGGCGAGCGTGCGCGCCTGGCGTTCGGCGAACTCGGGTGACGCGGCGACCTTGAACGAGACCGCCTTCGCGGCGATGACGTGCTCCAGGGGGCCGCCCTGCATGCCGGGGAAGACCGCGGAGTTGATCTTCTTGGCGAGGCCGGCCTCGTTGGTGAGGATGACGCCGCCGCGCGGGCCGCCGAGTGTCTTGTGGGTCGTGGTGGTCGTGACGTGGGCGTGCGGTACGGGGTTGGGGTGCAGTCCCGCCGCGACCAGTCCCGCGAAGTGCGCCATGTCGACCATCAGCAGGGCGCCCACCTCGTCGGCGATCCTGCGGAAGGCCGCGAAGTCCAGCTGCCTCGGGTACGCCGACCAGCCCGCGATGATCATCTTGGGGCGGTGTTCCTTGGCGAGGTGCTCGACCTCGTCCATGTCGACGAGGTTGTCCCCCTCGGACACGTGGTACGGCACGACGTTCAGCATCTTGCCGCTGTAGTTGATGCGCATGCCGTGCGTGAGGTGCCCGCCGTGCGCGAGGTCGAGGCCGAGGATGGTGTCGCCGGGCTGGAGCAGGGCGAAGAAGACAGCGGTGTTGGCCTGGGCGCCCGAGTGCGGCTGCACGTTGGCGAAGCCCGCGCCGAAGAGGGACTTGACTCGCTCGATGGCCAGCCGTTCGGTGACGTCGACGTGTTCGCAGCCGCCGTAGTAGCGGCGGCCCGGGTAGCCCTCGGCGTACTTGTTGGTCGCGACCGAGCCCTGGGCCTCCATCACGGCCGAGGGCGCGAAGTTCTCGGAGGCGATCATCTCCAGGGTGGACTGCTGGCGGTGCAGTTCGGCGCGGAGCGCGGCGTGGACCTCGGGGTCCAGCTCCGCCAGGGGGGTGTTCAGCGCGTTCATACGGCGTTCGCGTTCCTTTCGGCGGCCTCGACGACGTTGGCGAGCAGCATGGCCCGGGTCATGGGGCCCACGCCCCCGGGCATCGGCGCCAGCCATCCGGCGACCTGGGCGGTGTCCGGGTGG
Source organism: Streptomyces afghaniensis (assembly GCF_044327915.1). Lineage (NCBI taxonomy): Bacteria > Bacillati > Actinomycetota > Actinomycetes > Kitasatosporales > Streptomycetaceae > Streptomyces > Streptomyces afghaniensis. The sequence continues at coordinate 499,310 of NZ_JBIRGJ010000004.1, read as the reverse complement.
ATGTCACCCACCAGGCCCTGGTCGGTGCGGGTGATGCCGACGTCGAGGACGGCCGCGCCGGGGCGCAGCATGTCCTTGGTGATCAGTCCGGGCGAGCCGGCGGCCGCGACGACGACGTCCGCCTCGCGTACGTGCCAGGCCAGGCCCTTGGTGCCGGTGTGGCACAGGGTCACGGTGGCGTTCTCCGACCTGCGGGTGAGCAGCAGTCCGAGGGGCCGTCCGACGGTGACGCCCCGGCCGATCACGCACACCCGCGCTCCCGCGAGCGGCACGTCGTGGCGGCGGAGCAGTTCGACGATGCCACGCGGGGTGCACGGCAGCGGGGCGTCCGTGCCGAGGACGAGCCGGCCGAGGTTGACGGGGTGCAGTCCGTCGGCGTCCTTGGCCGGGTCCATGCGTTCCAGTACGGCGCCCGCGTCGATGTGGCGCGGCAGCGGGAGCTGGACGATGTAGCCGGTGCAGGCCGGGTCGGCGTTGAGTTCGTCGATCGTCTCCTCGACCTGCTGCGCCGAGGCGCCGGCGGGCAGCTCCCGACGGATGGAGGCGATGCCCACCTGGGCGCAGTCGCGGTGCTTGCCGCCGACGTAGGCGCGACTGCCTGGATCGTCGCCGACCAGCACGGTACCGAGCCCCGGCGCGCGTCCGGTGGTCGCGGTCAACTTGGCCACGCGCTCGGCGAGTTCGAGCCGGACGGCGGCGGCGGTCGCCTTGCCGTCCAGGAGTTGTGCGGTCACCTGGAGTTCCTTCCAACGCCGAGGACTCAGCTGCGAAGACGGGACATCGCCGGATCGAACAGCGGCTCTTCGGCGACGATCGCCTCAACGCTCTGGTCGAAGTAGCCGATGTGCACCACCGTCCCCGGAACGGCAAGCTCAGCCGGCAGCCACGCGTAGGCGATCCCCTTGCCGATCGTGTAGCCGTACGCCGCACTCGTGACGTACCCGACGGCACAGTCACCGTCGTACACCGGCTCCTTGCCCATCACGACCGCCCTGGGGTCGTCGATCGTGAGGCAGGTCAGCTTCCGCCGTACGTCGGCCTTCCGCCGCTCCAGCGCCGCCTTGCCGATGAAGTCGTCCTTGTCGAGCTTGACGGCGAACCCGACCCCGGCCTCGTAGGGGTCGTGCTCGTAGGTCATGTCGGTACCGAAGGAGCGGTAGCCCTTCTCGAGACGCAGGCTGTTGAAGGCGCCGCGGCCGGCGACGATGCCGCCGAGCGGTTCGGCCGCCTGCCAGAGGGTGTCCCACAGCTTCTGGCCCAGATCGGCGGTGGTGTACAGCTCCCAGCCGAGCTCACCGACGTACGACAGACGCATGGCCGTCACCGGGACCGAGCCGATGTGGGCGCGCTTGGCGCGGAAGTACTTGAGACCGTCCTTGGAGAAGTCCGCGTCCGTCAGGGGCTGCAGGACCTCGCGGGCGCGCGGCCCCCACAGGCCGATGCAGCACGTGCCGGGCGTGATGTCACGGACCTGGACCGTGCCGTCGGCGGGGAGGTGACGCGTGAACCAGTCGAGGTCCAGGTTGCCGTTTGCGCCGACCTGGAAGCGGTCGGGGGCCAGCCGGGCGACGGTGATGTCGCTGCGGATGCCGCCGTCGTGGTCGAGCAGCAGCGTGTACGTCACCGAGCCGACGGACTTGGCGACCTTGCCGGTGCACAGCCGCTCCAGGAAGGCGGCGGCGCCGGGGCCGCTCACCTCCAGGCGCTTGAGGGCCGTCATGTCGTACATCGCGACGGTCTCGCGCGTGACCTGGGCCTCGGCGCCGACGATGGGCGACCAGTACCGTGCGGCCCAGTCGTTGGGGGTCGGGACGGAACGGCCTTCGACCAGGCCCGCGTTGGCCTCGTACCACTGGGGGCGCTCCCAGCCGTTGGCCTCCAGGAAGAAGGCGCCGAGCTCCTGCTGGCGGGCGTGGAACGGGCTCGTGCGGATCGGGCGCGGGTCTCCCGACGGCTGGAGGGGGTGGAGGATGTCGTAGACCTCCACGAAGTTCTGGCAGTCGCGGGCCAGCACGTACTCCGGCGAGAGCTGGTGCGGCTCGAAGCGGTTGACGTCGCACTCGTGCAGGTCGAACGAGGAGCAGTGGCCGTCGACCAGCCACTCGGCCATGGCCCGTCCGACGCCCGCCGAGTGGGTGACCCAGACGGCCTCGGCGACCCAGAAGCCCTTGACGTCCGGGGATTCGCCGAGCAGCGGCAGGCCGTCGGTGGTGAAGGAGAACAGGCCGTTGATGCCTTCCTCGACCTTGGCGTCCTTCGTCGCGGGGAGCAGCGACTGGGTCTCGCTCCAGGCCTCCTCGAAGTCCTCCTCGGTGAACTTCAGGACGGACGGCATCTCGTCGGCCTCGTCCACGGAGAGGATGTCGTCGGCGGAGACCGGCATCGGGCGGTGGCCGTAGTAGCCGATGCCCAGGCCGTCGAAGCGGTCGCGGTAGTAGAGGTCGGCGTCCTGGTGGCGCAGGATCGGGCGGACCGCCTCCTGCGTCTGGCCCGCCAGGGCCGGTACCGGGCCCGTCCAGGCGAGCTGGTGGGCGAGCGGCGTGAGCGGGAGGTTCATACCGGCCATGCGGGCGATCCTCGGGCCCCAGATGCCGGCGCAGCACACGACGATGTCGGCGGGGATCTCGCCCTGGTCGGTGAGGACGCCGGTCACCTCGCCGTCGGCCTGCTGGACGTCGAGGACTTCGTGGCGGGCGAGGAAGCGCACGCCGCGCTCGGTGGCCCGGCGGATCTGCGCCTCGACGGCGGGGACCGCCTTCGCGAGGCCGTCCGTGGGCACATGGAGGCCGGCGAGGACCTTGTCCGGGTTGACGAGCGGGTGCTGTGCGACGCACTCCTCGGTGGTCAGCAGCCGGGACTCGATGCCCCAGGAGGTGAGCCAGCCGTGGCGCCGCTGGAGCTCCGTGACGCGCTCCGGGCTGGTCGCCACTTCCAGGCCGCCGACCTGGAGGAAGCAGGGCTCACCGTCGACGTCGAGCGAGCAGAACTTCTCGACGGTGTAGCGGGCCATCTCGGTCATGGTCTTGGAGGGGTTGGTCTGGAAGACCAGGCCCGGGGCGTGTGACGACGATCCCCCGGTGGCGGGCAGCAGGCCCTGGTCGACGACGGTCACATTGGTCCAGCCTCGCGCGGAGATCTCATCGGCGAGCGCTGCCCCCACGACGCCCGCTCCGATGATGACCACCCGGGGTCCCGCCATCGCCGCACCTCCGACATTGAAAGCGATGCAGTTGCTGTGTGCGCAACAGAGTTCAGGTTGCGCAACTCAATGTGCCCGCCGTGGACAGGCGTGTCAAGGGGTCCGCGACGCCGGAAAAACCCCGGAAGCGGCGGGGAGGAATCACCAGAAAACGACGAGGCCCGGCAGGCTGACGTCACAGCCTGCCGGGCCTTTCCGGCGGGGTTCACACGGGTAGTCGTGCGCCCTACTTGATCCAGGCGTCGACCTTGTCGCGGTTGGCCTCGACCCACTTCTTCGCCGCGGCCTCGGGCGCCATCTTGTCCACCGCGATGTACTTGGCGACGGTGTTCTGGTCGTCGTTGGTCCAGCTGAACTTCTTCACCAGGTCATAGGCCGGGCTGCCCGACTTGGCGAACTTGGCGCTGACTATCTTGTCGAGTTTGTACACGGGGTAGTCGCAGGCGACCTTCTCGGCGTCGGCGTCACAGCCCGTCTTGTACTCGGGCAGGCTGACCTTCTTCAAGGGCACCTCGGACATGAACCACTGCGGCTCGTAGAAGTAGCCGATCACCCATTCCTTGTTCTTCTCGGCGTTGCGGTACGCCTGGATGAGCGCGGTCTCGCTGCCCGCGTACACCACCTTGTAGTCCAGCTTCAGGTTCTTCACCAGCGCCTCGTCGTTGGTGACGAACGACGGATCGCCGTCGAGGAGCTGGCCCTTGCCACCCGACTCGGAGGTCTTGAACTTCGACGCGTACTTGTTCAGGTTCTTCCAGTCCAGGATGTCCGGGTGCGCCTTCGCCAGCCACGGCGGCACGTACCAGCCGATGAGGCCCTCGTTGCCGGTCGGGCCCGCCTCGACAGCGGTCTTCTGCTGGGTGATGTACTTCTTCTTCAGATCGTCGTGGCCCCAGTTCTCGACGACGGCGTCGACCTCGCCCGTCCCGAAGCCCTGCCAGGCGATCTCCTCCTTCAGGTTCTTCTGCTCGACCTTGCAGCCGAGGTCGTGCTCGGCGACGTAGGCGAGGACCGCCGCGTTCGCCTCATAGCCCACCCACGGGTTGATCGCGAGGTTGAAGGTGCCGCATTTGCCCGAGCTGCCCGAGCCGCCCGAGCCGCCGGCGCTGTCGTCACCGACCTTCGCGCCGCCGCAGGCCGTGAGGGTGAGGCCGAGGACGGCCAGGCCGGTCGCGCCGGCTCTCCAGTGTCGTGCCATGGTGTGCTGCTCCTTATGCGCCGGCGCGGCGAGCCGCTGCCTGAGTGATCCGGTCGAACATGACTCCGAGCAGGACGATGGCGAGCCCTGCCGCGAGTCCCTTGCCGTACAGCTGGCCCTGTGAGAACCCGGCCACGACGTCGTAGCCGAGTGCGCCCGCACCCACCAGGCCGCCCACCACGACCATCGACAGCACGTAGATCAGGCCCTGGTTGGTCGCGAGGGTCAGGGCACCCCGGGACATGGGCAGTTGGACCTTGGTGATGATCTGCCAGGTGTTGCACCCGGTGGACGTGGCCGCCTCGACGGTGGTCTCGGGCACGGCCCGCACCCCGTCCGCGATGATCTTGATGGCGACCGGCGCCGCGTAGACGACGGCGGCGACGATGGCCGTGAACCGTGTCGCGCCGAACAGCGCGAGGAACGGCACGAGGTAGACGAACGGCGGCATGACCTGGGCCGCGTCCAGGGTGGGCCGCAGCAGCCGGTCCACGAGCGCGCTGCGTCCCATCCACACCCCGAGGACGACGCCGAGCAGCATCACCAGCACCGTCGCCACCGCGGTGGACGCCAGCGTCGTCATGCCGTCCGACCAGACACCGGTACCGACCAGCAGGCCCACGCACACGGCCGTGGTGATCCCGGCGCGCCACCCGCCCAGCACCGTGCCGATGGCGACGAGGGCGGCGCCGACGAGCCACCACGGGGAGTCGGTCAGGACGGTCTGGAACGGGTTGAGCAGGCCGTTGGTGAGGGCGTCGCGGAAGGCGTTGGTCAGGCCCGACAGGTTGTCCTGTGCCCAGGTGGTCACATCGGCCGTCGTCCTGGCGATGCTGCTGCCGATGCCGCCCTCGCCGGGGAACTCGGCCGCCCATACGTACGTGTGCGACAGGTAGGCCAGCACCAGCGCCACCACCGCACCGGCCGCGAGCAGTTGCCGCCGCCACTTGAGGAAGGGGCTGTCCGAGCCCCGGGCCGTCTCCGCCCGCGCGCTCGCCGCGGTGGTGACCCGGTCGAGCACGATGGCCATGACGACGATGGCGAGACCGGCGTTGAAGGCCGTGCCGACGTCCAGTGACTGGAGTGCCTGGACGACGGTCTTGCCGAGGCCGGGAGCGTCGATCAGCGCGGCGATGGTCACCATGGCCAGGGCGGCCATGATGGTCTGGTTGACGCCCATCACCACGGTCCGCTTGGACATCGGCAGCAGGACCTTGAGCAGCGCCTGCCGCCGCGTCGCGCCCATCGAGTCCGCCGCCTCCACCGTGGTCTCCGGTACGGAGCGGATGGCGTGCGCGGTGATGCGGATCGCCGGTGGCGCCGCGTAGATGGCGGTGGCGATCGTGGCCGAGGCGGGACCGATCAGGAAGAACAGCGTCAGCGGCGCCAGATAGACGAAGGTCGGCATCGTCTGCATGAAGTCCAGGAACGGCGTGACGATCCGGTGGAAGCGTTCCGACAGCCCGGCCCACACGCCCAGCGGAATGGCGAACAGCAGCGCGACGAAGACCGCGGAGAGGGTCAGCGCCAGCGTGTCCATGCTCTCCTGCCAGAGCCCTTGCAGGCCGAGGAAGGTGAAGCCGGCCACGGCCAGCAGCGCCACCCGCCAGTTGCCCACAGCCCAGGAGACATAGCCGGCGATGCCGACGACGCCGAGCCAGCCGATCTGCGGAACCGGGCGGTCCGCGGACGGCTGCGAGATCAGCTCCTGGACGAAGGTCACCAGAGTGTCGATGACCAGGCGGATCTCGTTGAAGAAGTAGAGGAAGAGGGGGTTGGAGTTGCGGTCGGCGCCGATCGAGTCGTTGACGTCGTTGAACCACCGGTGCAGATCGGTCAGGTCGGCCGCCGCGAGGGACAGGGTCTGCTTGCCGCGCAGCACGGCGAAGAGCACCAGCCAGAGGAGCAGGATCGCGGCCACCACCACGGCGCGGTTGACCCTACGCACGCGCCGGGCGGGAGCAGGTGGCTCCACGGTCCCGGTCTTCTCCGGTTTCTCCATCGCGACGGTCATCACGCGTCGCCTTCCTGCCCGGCGACCACCGCGAGGATCTCCTCGTCGCCGACGATGCCGAGCAGCTTGCCGTCCTCGACGACCTTCACCGGCTTCTCGGCGGCGAGCACCGCCCTGGTGGCCTCCTTCACCACGACGTCGGGGCCGAGCTCGGGACCGTCCAGGGGGTCGTCGGGCTCCGCCGGGCGCATGATCCACCGCAGGGTCAGTACGTCACCGCGGGGCACGTCCCTGACGAAGTCGCGTACGTAGTCGTCGGCGGGGGCGCCGACCAGTTCGTCGCCGGTGCCGCACTGGACCGTCTTGCCGTCGCGCATGATGAGGATGCGGTCGCCCAGCTTGAGCGCCTCGGACAGGTCGTGGGTGATGAACACCATCGTCTTGCCGACCTCGTGGTGCAGACGGATGACCTCGTTCTGCATGTCGCGGCGGATCAGCGGGTCGAGCGCCGAGAACGGCTCGTCGAAGAGGAGCACGTCCGGGTCGCCGGCCAGTGCGCGGGCGAGACCGACGCGCTGCTGCATACCGCCGGAGAGCTGGTCGGGGTAGGAGCTCTCGTACCCCGAGAGGCCGACGAGCTCGACGACCTCCAGGGCCCGCTTGGTGCGCTCGGCCCGGCCCATGCCGCGTATCTCCAGCCCGAACGCCACGTTGTCGACGACCCGCCGGTGCGGCAGCAGCCCGAAGTGCTGGAAGACCATGGAGAACTTGCTCCGGCGCAGTTCTCGCAGGCGGCCCGCGTCCGCGTCGCGGATGTTCTCGCCCTCGAAGAGGATCTCGCCGGCGGTGGGTTCGATGAGCCGGGTCAGACAGCGCGCCAGGGTGGACTTGCCGGAGCCGGACAGGCCCATGACGACGAACACCTCGCCGGGCGCGACGTCGAAGCTCACGTCGCGCACGGCGGCGGTGCATCCGGTACGGTCCATCAGTTCGCGGCGGGCGAGCCCGCGCAGTTCCTCGGAGCCCGGTACCTGGTCCGCCTTCGGCCCGAACACCTTCCACAGCTCGCGTACGGAGATGACCGGCGTGCCTGCCGCGTCCTGGGGTGTGCCGCGCCGCTGCGGCACCTCGGTCGTTGCTGGGGTCATGTTCGACCTCTTTCGGCGTTCAGCCGCGGAACCAGTGCTGCGGCCTGGGTTGGATGTTCTGCCAGATGTGTTTGGGCTCGCGGTACTCGTCCAGGCCGGTCGGGCCCAGCTCCCGGCCCACGCCGGAGTGCCCGAACCCGCCCCATTCCCCCTGCGGCACATAGGGGTGGTAGTCGTTGATCCACACCGTTCCGTGGCGCAGCCGGCGGGCGACCCGCTGGGCCTTCCCGGCGTCCTGCGTCCAGACGGCGCCGGCGAGTCCGTACTCGGTGTCGTTGGCGATGCGTACGGCGTCGTCCTCGTCGGTGAAGCGCTCCACGGTAAGCACGGGCCCGAAGGACTCCTCGTGCACCACCCGCATGTCCTGACCGCACTCGTCGAGCACGGTGGGCGGGTAGTAGTGGCCACCGGCCAGGGCCGGGTCGTCGGGGCGTTCGCCACCGCAGCGCAGGACGGCGCCCTCGGCGAGGCCGGCCGCGACATACGCCTCGACCTTCGCCAGGTGCTGCGCGGAGATCAGCGGTCCGGTCTCGGCCCGCTGATCGAAGGGGCCGCCGAGCCGGATCCGCCGGGCGCGGCGGACCACCTCGTCGACGAACCGGTCGTGCAGCGAGTCCTCGACGATCAGCCGGGCGCCGGCCGAGCAGACCTGGCCCGAATGCAGGAAGACGGCCGTGAGCGCGAAGTCCACGGCCGTCTCGAAGTCGGCGTCGGCGAAAACGACATTGGGGTTCTTGCCGCCGAGTTCCAGCGCGACCTTCTTCACGGTCGCGGCGGCGGTGGCCATGATCCGTCTGCCGGTGTCCAGGCCGCCGGTGAAGGAGACCATGTCGACGGCCGGGTCCTCGGCGAGGGGTGCGCCCACCTCGGGCCCGGGCCCCAGGACGAGGTTGGCGGCACCGGCCGGAAGTCCTGCCTCCGCCAGCGCCCTCATCAGCAGGACGGACGTCGAGGGGGTGAGCTCACTGGGCTTGAGGACGATCGTATTGCCCGCGAGGAGAGCGGGCGCGACCTTCCAACTCGCCTGCAGCAAGGGATAGTTCCAGGGCGTGATCAGGCCGCACACGCCGATCGGCTCGTACTCGACGCGGCTGACGGCGTCGGCGCGGCCGGTGTCGATCACCCGGCCCGCGTCGGTGCCGCCGAGCCCTCCGTAGTAGCGGAAGCAGGAGACGACGTCGGCGATGTCGTACTCGCTCTCCACCAGCCGTTTGCCGGTGTCCAGCGATTCGGCGCGGGCGAAGGCGTCGGCGTCGCGTTCGAGGAGGTCGGCGGTGCGCAGGAGGAGCGCGCCGCGCTCGCGCTCGGGGGTGCGCGGCCAGGGCCCTTCGTCGAAGGCCCGGCGGGCCGCGGCGATGGCCGCCTCGGCGTCGGGGCGGGTGCCTTCCGATACCGTGACGGAGAGCGAGCCGTCGGCGGGGCAGCGGATCTCCCGGTGGCCGCCGGCCACGGGATCCCGCCATTTTCCGTCCACGTACAGGTCTGCCACGTCGAGGGCCCTTCGAGCGAATCGCGTTGCGCATCGTGCATCGAATTGCTTGTGGTGGAACACTCTGGAGAAGGCTGCAACCCACGTCAAGGGGTTGGTGATGACGGTTTCGCCAAGGAGACAGCCACGAGGACGCAGCACCGACAGGCCCGGAGCGCCTCGCCTCCGGGCCGGTCGGCGGTCTGAAAACTGCTGGTTACGGCAGGGGACTGTGCCGGTAATAGGCGGCGGCGGACGGGGGCAGCGGATCCTTCCCGAGGATGAGGTCGGCCGCCTTCTCCGCGATCATCATCACCGGTGCGTAGATGTTGCCGTTGGTAATGTACGGCATCACCGACGCGTCGACGACACGCAGCCCCTCCACCCCGTGCACCCGCATACTGGCCGGATCCACCACGGCCATCTCGTCTGTGCCCATCTTGCAGGTGCATGACGGATGCAGCGCGGTCTCGCCGTCCTTGGCGACCCAGGCGAGGATCTCCTCGTCGGTCTCGACGGACGGCCCTGGCGAGATTTCCCCGGCATTGTAGGGAGCCATGGCCGGCTGGTTGAGCAGCCTGCGGGCGACCCTGACGGCCTCGACCCACTCGCGGCGGTCCTGCTCGGTGGACAGGTAATTGAAGCGCAGCGCCGGGTGCTCGGCCGGGTCCTTGCTCTTGATCTTGACCGAGCCGACGGCGTCGGAGTACATGGGCCCGACGTGCACCTGATATCCGTGTCCGCCGGCGGGCACGGAGCCGTCGTAGCGGACCGCGACGGGCAGGAAGTGGAACATCAGGTTGGGATAGGCCACGTCCTCGTTGCCGCGGACGAAGCCGCCCGCTTCGAAGTGGTTGGTCGCGGCGGGGCCCGTGCGCAAGAGCCACTGGAGGCCGATGAAGGGGGCGCGCCACTTCGCGAGGTACGGCTGCATGGAGACGGGCTGCTTGCAGGCGTACTGGATGTACACCTCCAAGTGGTCCTGGAGGTTCTCCCCGACGCCCGGCAGATCGTGTACGACGTCGATACCGAGAGCGCGCAGTTCCTCGGCGTTGCCGACGCCCGAGAGCTGGAGCAGTTGCGGAGAGTTGATCGCGCCTCCGCACAGGATGACTTCGCGGGCACGCACCCGCTGAGGTCTGCCACGACCACGCCGGTACTCGACGCCGACGGCCTTCTTGCCTTCGAACAGGACGCGGGTGACCAGGGTGCGCGTCCTGACCGTGAGGTTGGGGCGCTTGCGCACCGGCTTGAGATAGGCCTTCGAGGCCGACAGCCGGCGGCCGCGGTGGACGTTGCGATCGAACCGGGCGAAACCTTCCTGCCGATAGCCGTTCACATCGTCGGTGGGAGCGTGGCCCGCCTCCTCGGTGGCCTTCAGGAAGGCCTCGAAGAGCGGGTTGGTCCCCGGGCCGCGCTCCAGGACGAGGGGGCCGTCGTGACCGCGGAACTCGTCGTCCGGGCCGGCGGCGAGACAGTTCTCCATCCGCCGGAAGTACGGCAGGCAGTGCGCGTAGTCCCAGGTCTCCATGCCCGGGTCGGCCGCCCAGCGTTCGTAGTCCATGGGGTTGCCGCGCTGGAAGATCATGCCGTTGATGCTGCTGGAACCCCCCAGCACCTTGCCTCGCGCGTGGTAGACGCGCCGGCCGCCCATGTGGGGCTCCGGTTCGGACTCGTACTTCCAGTCGTAGAACCGGCTGCCGATGGGGTAGGTCAGCGCCGCGGGCATGTGGATGAAGACGTCCCACGGGTAGTCGGGCCGGCCCGCCTCCAGGACCAGCACCTGGTTGCCCGGGTCCGCGGAGAGCCGGTTGGCCAGGGCACTGCCGGCCGATCCACCACCGACGATGACGAAGTCGTACTGCACGTGAGCCATGGGGCCTCGTCTCGCTCGCGCCGTTGAGAATGCGCGGCATGCTAGTACTCGTACCGCTATGCGCACCAGGTTGCGAACCGCGCAACTTCTCCGAGGTCTGCACAAGGCCTTGACCTGCACCGCTGGCCGCTATGTTTAACGCCCGTATAGTTGCGTTGTGAGCAACTACCATGCAGATGCCGAAACGACAACCGCGCCTACCGGTGGGGTCCAGTCCGTCGACCGCGCCATCACCGTGCTGGAGATCCTGGCCCTGCGCGGTGAAGCCGGAGTCAGCGAGGTGGCCGCCGAGATCGATGTCCACAAGTCCACGGCGTTCCGGCTGCTCGGCGCTCTGGAGGTGCGCGGCCTGGTGGAACAGGCGGGCGAGCGCGGCAAGTACCGCCTCGGCTTCGGCCTCGTCCGCCTCGCCGGCGCGGTCACCGGCCGCATCGACATCACCCAGCAGAGCCGCCCGGTCTGCGAGCGTCTCGCCGAGGAGATCGGCGAGACGGTGAACCTCGCCGTGATGCAGGAGCACTACGCGATCAACCTGTACCAGGTGCGCGGTCCGGGCGCTGTCACGGCGTTCAACTGGGTCGGCCAGCTGACGCCGCTGCACGCCACCTCCAGCGGCAAGATCCTGCTGGCCCACATGCCGCCGAAGGAGCGTGCCGCGCTGCTGTCGGAGACCGGCCTGAAGAAGCTGACCCCCCGCACCCTGACCGCGAAGACGAAGCTCGAGAAGAACCTCGCCGAGGCGCTCGAACGCGGCTACTCCTGGACGCTGGAGGAGTTCGAGGTGGGACTGCACGCCATGGCGGCACCGGTCCGCAACAGGGACGGCGAGGTCATCGCGGCGCTCAGCGCCTCGGGACCCGCGTACCGGCTCACCGAGGACCGGATGCACGAGCTCGCCCCTGTGCTCGTCAAGGGCGCGGACGAGATCAGCCACCGCATGGGCTACCTGGGCTGAGCTACCGCGGCCGCCCCACGCCCAGACGCTCCTGGACGAAGGCGTGGAACTCGCCGATGTGATGCTCGCTGGGTACGAGCACTCCACCCTTGGCGTACAGCCGGGAGCTCATCGCGGGCTGGCAGCGCTCGCACGCGTCGAAGTCCTGACGGTTGACCCGGTCGAAGAGCTCCACCGACCGGCTGACGTCCTTGCCGCTCTCGACGACGTGCTTGAGGTAGAGCCAGTCGCACTCGACGATGGTGCGGTCCACGGCGACCGGGTACATCCGGTGGAAGATCACATGGTCGGGCACCAGGTTGATGAACACCTGCGGCCGGACGGTGATCGCGTAGTACCGGCGGTCCTGGTCCTCGGTGATGCCCGGTATACGGTCGAGGCCTTCCGAGCCGTCGACGGTGAAGCCCTTGACCCCGGAGCCGAACTCCGCGCCGTGGCCCACGTAGTACTGGGCGGCGTACCCGTCGGCGAACTCGGGGAGCACCTCGGTCAGTTCGGGGTGGATCGTCGCGCAGTGATAGCACTCCATGAAGTTCTCGACGATGAGTTTCCAGTTCGCCCGCACGTCGTAGACGATTCGCCGGCCGACTTCGAGGTTGTCGATGTCGTAGTGCTCGATCGACTCCGTGTCGCCCAGGCGCGCGACCACATCCCCCACGACCTCGTCGAAGGGGGGCGGGTTCGCCGCGAGGCACACCCACACATAGCCGAGCCATTCGCGCGTGGCCACTGCCGCGAGGCCGTACTCGGTGCGGCTGACGTCGGGCATCTTGGTGAGGTTGGGCGCCGCGACGAGTTTGCCCGTCAGGTCGTACGTCCAGGCGTGGTAGGGACACTGGAAGGCGCGTTTGACCTCGCCGGTCTCCGCCGTGCAGAGCTTGGCCCCGCGGTGCCGGCAGACGTTGAGGAAGGCACGGACGGAGTTGTCCCGTGCCCGGGTGATCAGGACACTCTCGCGGCCCACCTCGACGGTGCGGAAGGCACCGGGCCCGGCGAGGTCGGCGGAGCGCACGGCGCAGAACCACATCGCCTCGAAGATGTGTTCCTGCTCCTGGGCGAAGATTCCGGGATCCGTGTAGGAGGAGCCGGGGAGGGTGGCGATCAGGCTTTCCGGCAGGCCGGTCGGGGTCACGGTGCACTCCTCGAGGAAGCGTGGTGGATCGCCCCGGTCAGGGCGCCTTGGCCGCGAGTTGTTTGCGCCAGCGCGTGAACAGCTTCGGCTGGTTCATCCCGAGCACGGCGACCGGGTGTCCGGCTCGCCGGTAGACGGCGAGGACGTCGCGGTCGTCCGCGGTGCCTTCCTCGATCGTCACGCTGTCGGCGCGGGCCGCGTTGCCGGCGAACTGGATCTTCACGCCGTACTGGTCGGACCAGAAGTACGGCGGCCGGGGTATGCCCGGTTCGCTCTCGCCCCAGGACAGCAGGGCGGCCACGGCCGCGTCGGGGCGTTCCCGGGCGCCGGTCCAGTGCTCGACGCGGCGGTGGGTGCCTGCGCGCGGGTCGTACCAGGAGGCGCAGTCACCGACCGCGACCACCCCGGCGAGGCTGGTGCGGCCGTCCGCACCGCACTTGACGCCATCGTCGAGTTCGATGCCGGATCCGGCCAGCCAGTCGACGCAGGGACGGGCCCCGACACCCACGACGACGATGTCGGCGGGGAGGCTGCGGCCGTCCTCCATCAGGACGGACTCGACGCGGGTCTCGCCGCTCAGCCCCTTGACGCCCACGCCGCACAACAGGCGTACACCGTGGTCCGCGTGGAGGGCGGAGACGATGCGTCCCATGGCCGCGCCCAGCGGTCCGGCCAGGGGGGTGGGCGCCGCCTCGACGATGGTCACGTCGAGACCGAGAGCGGAGGCGGTGGAGGCGACCTCGGCGCCGATGAAGCCGCCGCCGATCACGACCAGGCGTCCGCCCCGGGCCAGTTCGTCCCGCAGGGCGCGGGCGTCGTCCAGGGTGCGCAGGGTGTGCACACCGGCCAGTCCGTCCATGCCGGGCAGGGTCCGGGCGGCGGCGCCGGTGGCGATGACGATGCCGTCGGCCCGCACCTGGCGGCCGTCGGTGAGCCGCACGGCGCGAGGCGTGGTGTCGAGTCCGGCTGCGCGGGCTCCGAGCAGCCATTCCGCTTGCAGGTCCTCGTCGTCCGGCTCCAGCGCGAGCTCCGCTTCGCCGATGCCGCCGGCCAGGAACTCCTTGGACAGGGGCGGCCTGTCGTAGGGGCGGTGGATTTCCTCGCCGATGACGACCAGCCGTCCGTCGTACCCCTGCTTGCGCAAGGAGCGCGCCGCGGACAGACCGGCCAGCGACGCGCCCACGACGGCCACTGTCCTCACGCGACGCCCCCGGCGAGCCGGGCGGCGATGCAGGGGGGCAGGTTCGGGGCTGCCGTGGACAGCCGGACGTAGATCATGCCGTCCTCGACGAAGACCTCGTGCGTGCGCACCGGGAGCTTGGCCGGCGGGGCGTCGACGGCTCCGGTCTTGAGGTTGAACTTCGAGGCGTGCAGCGGGCATTCGACCTCGCAGCCCTCCAGCCAGCCGTCGGCGAGCGAGGCGTCCTGGTGGGTGCATGTGTCGTCGATGGCGAAGAGCTCGCCGTCGTCGGTGTGGAACACCGAGACCGGCGGGTCGATGTCGAGCCTGTGGGCCTCGCCTCGGGGCAGATCCACGAGACGGCACGCGGCAATCATCATGACACCTCGGTGCGTATAGCGAAACGGATTGCGGTGAACGCAACGCCAGTTTGAGGGCGCCTTCAAACGCTTGTCAAGGAGTTCGTGGGACACCTGACGCCCTCAATTTTTGTTGCGTCATATGAAACGCTCGGCGCGATAGGAAACGCAGGTCAGGCAGGACGGGGCCGGGCGCACGCTGCCGGGGCGGGTCGGCTCGCAGAGCGAGGAAACCCGCGGGCACTCGATCGCCCGGCCGGTTCGGCGGCGTCTGTCACCAGCCGCGGGCGGCCCACTCCTGCAGGTGCGGTGCTTCCGCCTCGACGGTCGTCGTCCCACCGTGTCCGGTGTGGACGACCGTCTCGCCCGGGAGGGTCAGCAGCCGGTCACCGATGGAGCCGATGATCGTGCCGAAGTCGCTGTACGAGCGCCCGGTCGCTCCGGGCCCGCCGGCGAACAGCGTGTCACCGCTGAACAACGCGCCCAGGTCGGGTGCGTACAGACACACGGCACCCGGAGCATGTCCGGGCGTATGGAGGACACGCAGGCCGATGCCCGCCACCGTGAGTACGTCACCGTCGGCGAGCGGCCTGTCGGGCCGCCGGCCGGGGTGCGCCATCTTCCACAGCACCTGGTCGTCAGGGTGCAGGAGGATGGGCGCGCCCGTGGCCAGGGCGACGTCCGGCGCGGCGCGCACATGGTCGTCGTGGGCGTGGGTGCACACGATGGCCGACAGCCGGCGGTCACCGACGGCCGCCAGGACGGCATCGGAATCGTGTGCCGCGTCGACGACGACCACCTCGTCGTCGTCACCGATGATCCAGACGTTGTTGTCGACGTCCCAGGTCCCGCCGTCGAGGCTGAAGGTCCCGCTGGTGACGAGGTGTTCGATGCGCGGCGCGCCGGCCATCACAGCACCACCACCGAGCGCAGCACGTCGCCGCGGTGCATCTTCTCGAACGCCTCCTCCACGTCACCGAGGCCGATGGTCTCGGAGACGAACGCGTCCAGGTCGAAACGGCCCCCCAGATACAGGTCGATGAGGGCCGGGAAGTCGCGCGAGGGCAGGCAGTCGCCGTACCAGCTGGACTTCAGCGAGCCGCCTCGCCCGAAGACGTCGAGGAGGGGCAGCTCCACCTTCATCTCCGGGGTGGGCACACCGACCAGCACGACCGTGCCGGCCAGGTCGCGGGCGTAGAAGGCCTGACGGTACGTCTCGGGGCGGCCGACCGCCTCCACGACGACGTCCGCGCCGAAGCCGCCCGTCAGCTCGCGCACCGCTTCCACGACGTCGCCCTTCGTCCCGTCGACCGTGTGGGTGGCCCCCATGGCCATGGCCCGGTCCAGCTTGCGCCGGTCGATGTCGACGGCGATGACCTTGCTCGCTCCGGCCAGCCTCGCCCCCGCGACGGCGGCCATCCCGACGCCGCCGCAGCCGATGACGGCGACGGAGTCGCCCCGGCCGACGGCACCGGTGTTCACGGCCGCGCCGAAGCCCGCCATGACGCCGCACCCGAGCAGACCGGCCGCCGCCGCGGGGGCCGCCGGGTCCACCTTGGTGCACTGCCCGGCGGCGACCAGCGTCTTCTCCGCGAACGCGCCGATGCCGAGCGCCGGCGAGAGCGGGGTGCCGTCGAGCAGCGTCATCGGCTGTGTCGCGTTGTGGGTGGCGAAGCAGTACCAGGGCCTGCCCCTGCTGCAGGCCCGGCACTGGCCGCACACCGCACGCCAGTTGAGGATGACGAAGTCACCGGGCTCGACGCCCGTGACTCCCTCCCCGACCGCCTCGACGCGCCCTGCCGCCTCGTGCCCCAGCAGGAAGGGGAACTCGTCGTTGATCCCGCCCTCGCGGTAGTGGAGATCGGTATGACAGACGCCGCAGGCCTCGACCTTGACCAGCGCCTCACCCGGACCGGGGTCGGGGACGACGATCGTTTCGACGGAGACCGGTGCGCCCTTCTTACGGGCGACGACGGCACGAACCTCGTGAGCCATGGGCTGCTCCTCAAGCGGGAAAGACTCGCCAGTGCGTTGCCTCATTCGCTACACGCACCGCTATACGCAACCGAGCATCCAGGAGGAGCGGACCGAGGGTCAAGGGCCTGATGCCAACCGGGTCGACTCGGCCATGGCCGGGCGTCCGAGCCGCCGCGCCCGACACGTGTGCGGCCGGTCAGAGATGCAGCCGCACACGGTCGGGCGGTCAGTCGGTCAGGCGGCGACGGGCTGCGGCCGGGCCGCCGGCTCGGCCAGACGGCCAGTGCGGTGCAGACCGTACAGAGCGGCCGCGCACGCGAGGCCGAGAGCGCACAAGCAGATCCACGGCAGCGCGGGTACCCCCGCCTCGCGGGCGGCGTCGAGCGCCGCACCGGTGAGGAGGTTGCCGAGCGCGATGCCGATGCCGCAGATGGTGTTGTAGAGCCCGTAGTGGGTGGCGACGAGCCGGTCACCGGAGAGGCGGACGATGGTGTCCATCTCGAAGGGGTAGGCGATCATCGTGCCGACGGCCAGCAGCAGCGCGGCCAGCATGGGCGGTACCGCGGCCGGCAGCCACAGGCCCACGCCCGAGTCCGCAGCGGGCACCGCGGTGGCCAGCGCCAGAGGGACGAAGGCCAGGCCCATGGCGGCCAGTCCCCGGGTCAGCGCCTGGCCCGGCTCGTAGCGGGCCTTGCACCAGGCGGTCACCCGCGTCTGGCCGACGATCGTGCTCAGTCCGGACACGGCGAAGAGCGCGGCCACCGCTGCCGTGCCGAAATCCCCGTCACCGCCGGCCCGTCGTACCTCCAGCGGCAGCGCGAGATAGACCTGGAAGGACAGGACGTACGAGCCGATCATGGCGCCGGAGAAGAGCAGGAACGGCCGGTTGGCGAGGATGCCGCGCCACTGGGCCAGTACGCCGTCGCGGTGCTCCCCCTCCGTGCCGCCCTTGGAGTCGTCGGCCCGTCGCGCCGGCAGAGCACGGATCTGCACGATGCTGAGCAGCGCGAAGATCCCGGCCGCGACCAGGCAGGTGACGCGGAAGTCCACGCCGGTCAGCACCATGCCCACCACGGGGCCGAGCAGGATCCCGGCCTGGTAGAAGACGTTGAACAGGGCGAACGCCTCGACCCTGCGCTCCCCCGCGTCCGCGGCGAGGTACGCCCGGACGGCCGGGTTGAACAGTGCCCCGGCGAGCCCGGTGGCCGCGGAGGCGGCAATCAGCGCGGCCAGTGAGTCGACCAGCCCGAGCGTCGCGAAGCCGGCCGTGCGCAGCACGCATCCGGCCACGATCATCGGCTTGTAGCCGAACCGGTCGGCGAGCGTCCCGCCGACCAGGAACATGCCCTGCTGGCTGAAGTTGCGCACGCCGAGGACCAGTCCGACGATCCAGCCGGCCAGTCCGAGGGTGCCGGACAGGTGAGCGGCCAGGTACGGCATCAGCATGTAGAAGCCCAGATTAATGGTGAACTGATTGGCCATCAGCAGCTGGACGCTGCGTTCGTGACCGCGTACCTGTGCGAGGGTGCCTTTCACCGGTTCTCCTCCACAGCGTCGGCGTGACCGCGCCCGGCGGCGAGCGGGTCGACCACGGTGGTGCACCGGGTCCAGCGTGCGACCTCCTTCTCGTCCACGCGCCCGATCACCTCCGGTTCCGGAGCAGGAGGGGCGTCGAGGAGGCCGTGCGCGCCGCAGTAGTCGTCGTCGAACACCGACCCGAGGTAACGCTGCGGACCATCCGGGAAGACCGCGGCGATCCGGCTGTCGGCGGGCAGGGTGCGGGCCAGCCATCCGGCGACCAGGGCGACGGCGCCGACGCTCCACCCGCCGGTGGCGTAGTGCGAGCCGGCCAACTGGCGGCAGGTCCACACCGCCTCGGCCGGGGCCACCCAGTGAACCTCGGCGAAGTTGTCGTAGGCGACGTTGCGGGGGTGGATGCTCGACCCGAGGCCCCGCATCAGCCGCGGCCGGGCCGGCTGGCCGAAGATCGTGGAGCCGATGGTGTCGACACCGACCACCTTCAGCTCGGGGTAGAGCTGCTTCAGCATGCGGGAGACGCCGGCGGAGTGCCCGCCCGTGCCGACACTGCACACGAGGACGTCGATGTGGCCCAGCTCGGACGCCAGTTCCAGGGCGAGCGGGGTGTAGGCGGTGGTGTTGTCCGGGTTGTTGTACTGATCCGGGCACCAGGCACCCGGACGCCGCGCCATGAGCTGCTCCACGCGCTCACGGCGAGCCTGCTGCCAGCCGCCGGTGGGGTGCGGCTCGGAGACGACGTTGATCTGGGCGCCGTACGCGGTCAGCAGCCGGGTCATCGACATCTCCAGGCCGGGGTCGGTGACCAGGGTGACCGGGTGGCCGTACACCATTCCGGCCAGGGCGAGGCCCAGTCCGAGCGTGCCGCTGGTGGACTCGATGATCCGGGCGCCGGGGCGCAGGTCGCCCCGGGCGCGGGCCCGTTCCACCATGTGCAGACCCGGCCGGTCCTTGATGCCGCCGGGGTTGAAGCCCTCCAGCTTCGCCCAGAAACCGCGGTCCGGGGGCGTCAGGGGCTGGGACACCCGCAGCAGCGGCGTGTTGCCCACCAGTGCCGACAGAGCGGACCGCTCGGGCATGGCGGCGGTGTTCGTCATGGACTGCATGTCTTTTCGCTCTCGCTCGATGAATACGCGGTGCACGTTCATCTCGCGCGACGGCCGCACGGGGGACGGTCGCGCCGTCCGAGGTCGTGGGGCCTTCGCGCGGCAGCCGGGCGGGGCCGGCTGCGAGCGGGAGGTCTAGATACGCCACCGCGAGGTGCGGACCAGCGCGGTTCTGCCTGTACGTCTTATGCGGGTGCGGACCTGCCGACGCCGGGGCTGCGGCCGTACGAGAGCCTCGGGAAGGCCGGCGGAGGCCGTCGTCCCGGCCTCGGCGGGTGGCTGGTGAGCGGCCTGCGCCGTCGTACGGGCAGCCCCGTCCAGACCGCACTGCTCGGCCTCATGGTGCCGATGCGGCCCATGAGGCACCACATCGCCCGCCACCGCCGGCCGTCCGAAGGCCGTGGCGACGTCGGGTGTGAGCCGCTCCTGCTCTTCGAACTGCCCATGCGGGAGGGCGCACAGCCCGAGCATCACGAGAAGAGCTCCGGACAGCAGAGCGAGAAGCGGGCGCCGCCGACGCGAGGGGGCCGGGGCGCAAAAGGCAGGCGTGGGGGGACGGGATCGTGTCGGCACAGGTTCTCCGTGCGCTCGCCCCTTTCGGCCACGGCGGCAGCCACGGCTGAGAGGAACGGTAGGCAGGGGTGAGAGGAACGGCAGGCAGGGTGGGGGAAGTACGGCGTTCGTTACGCGGAGCCCACGCGCGTTCTCAGGCGCAGGCGGAGCAGCCGTAGGAAGGGGAGGACTGCTGCTTCTAGACCTGCTGAACCACGGACAGTCTCAGTGCGGGCGACGACGCGGCGGACAGCGCCTGCTCGTGCAGGCTCGGCCTGCCCGAGCGGCGCCCGGCGCCGGTCGAGTCGGCGACCGACACTGCGAAGCAGGGCGGTGTCAGCACCGGACCCTGTAGCGGCTGGCCGGAGACGCAGTGCTCACCGGTGTGCGAGGAGCCGTGACCACTGCCCGGCTCATCTATCGCGACGGGCCGCGGCGCGGCCTGCTCGTCCTCGGCTGCGAGGATCTCCTCGTGCAACACGGCCACGGGGGCCGCCGCGCTGGTCACCAGGTGTCCTTCGGTGCTCTCGGCGCTCATTCCATGGGCGGACAAGATGCCGAGCAGCAACACGACCATGGCCAACACGCGCAGCAACGGGCCCGCAGACGCGCGAGCCCGCACCGGGCGCGGGAGTGACCAGGCCGTAATCATGCCGTGATACTAACGGCTCGTGGACCTTGCTCCGTCAACTCCCGCCCCCCAGCGCGTCAACGAGCCACACACATGACCGGTTTGCTTCGGCGCAACGTGGCCACCACCTTGAGGTGATGCAGCCGCCGCAGGTCATCCTCTTCGGCCAAGTCCGTCAGGCGTCGAGCGCGTCGATCAGGGCCTTGGTGACGTCCTCCGTCGTGGCCGTGCCGCCGACGTCGCGGGTGAGGACGCCCGCGGCGGTCGTGGCCTCGATCGCCTTGCGCAGCCGCGCCGCCTGGTCGGGCAGGCCGAAGTGCTCCAGCATCAGGGCGGCGCTGCCGACCGCGCCGATCGGGTTGGCGAGCCCCTGGCCCGCGATGTCCGGGGCGGAGCCGTGGACCGGCTCGAACATGCTGGGGAAGCGGCGCTCGGGGTTGAGGTTGGCGCTGGCAGCGAGGCCCAGGCTGCCGGCCAGGGCGCTGCCGAGGTCGGAGAGGATGTCGGCGTTGAGGTTGGAGGCGACGACGACCGAGAGATCCTCGGGGTGCAGGACGAACTTGGCGGATATCGCGTCCACGAGCACGCTCTCGGTCTCGACGTCCGGGTAGTCGGCGGCGACCCGCTTGAAGACGTCGTCCCACAGGACCATTCCGTACTGCTGGGCGTTGCTCTTCGTCACGGAGGAGACCTTCTTGTGGGCCCGGGTCCGGGCCAGGTCGAAGGCGAAGCGCATGATGCGTTCGCAGCCGACCTCGGTGAACAGGGCCGACTGGACGGCGACTTCACCGCCGGGTCCGCGGCCGGAGAGGTTGCGGCCGCCGAGGCCCGCGTACTCGCCCTCGCTGTTCTCGCGGACGACCACCCAGTCCAGCTCCGTGTCGTCGGCCTTGCGCAGCGGGCTCCGGACACCGGGCAGGAAGTGCACGGGACGGACGTTGGCCCACTGGTCGAAGTTCTGGCAGATCTTCAGGCGCAGGCCCCACAGGCTGACGTGGTCGGGGACGGTCGGCCAGCCCACTGCGCCGAAATAGATCGCGTCGAAGTCCTTGAGCTGCTCCAGACCGTCGTCGTCGATCATCTTGCCGGTGCGCTCGTGGAACTCGCAGCCCCAGGGGAACTCCTCCCAGGCGAAGGCGAAGGGGGCCGGGGAGCCCTTCGACGTCTCGGCCAGGGCGTCCAGGACGGCTCGTCCGGCGGCGACGACCTCTTTGCCCACCCCGTCGGCGGGGATGGCGGCGATGCGGAACGTGCGGGGTGTGGCTGTCATGAGTGCCTCCGGCTCACTGTCGTGCGGTCGGTTCGAGTCAACACACCGGCGTCACCGCGCGTCCAAGACCTGCTTCCGATACGACGTATAGGCGCGGCCGATCGGTCCTGCGTCAGGCGGCGTCGGCTCGCCGCTGCGCCAGCGACCTGGTGAGAGCGAGGAACGCCCGCGCCGCCGGCGTGAGGTGCGCGGGCAGGCTGACCATCGCCACGTGGAGGTGGGCCGTCGGCTCGATGGGTGCGACCACGGCACCGCACCGGCGGGCCAGCCGGGTCCAGGAGGACGGCAGGACCGCGACGCCCACGCCGGTGAGGACGAGCGGCAGGATCGAGGTGCGGTGGTCGACGACCGTCACGATCTGGGTGCCGGTGCCGCCCGCGGTGATGTCGTCGACGATGCTGCGCATCAGGCTGCCGGTGCGGGACGCGATGAGCTTCTGCCCGGCCAGGTCCTCGGGCCGGATCGTGACGTCGTCCTCGATCGCCCCGCCCGGCGCGGCGACGACCACGAACGGCTGGTCCTCGACGTGCAGGACATCGAGCCCGGACGGGTGCAGGGGGGCGGCGCTGCCCAGCAGGCCCAGTTCGCAGGCGCCGCTGCGGACCAGGGACATGACCTCGTCCGGGGTGAAGGCGGCCTGGGTGCTCACCGTCACCGACGGATGCAGCTCGGTGAAGCGGTGGATGATAGTGGTGAGCGGTTCGATGCCGGGCGAGGGCATGGTGGCGACTCGACGGTGCCGCCGTGCAGCCCGGCGAGCGCGGCCGCGGTGTCCCGTACGGCGGTCAGGTCCCGCAGCACGCGCCGGCTCGGCTCCAGCAGTTCCCGGCCGGCTTCGCTCAGTACGACGCCCCGCCCCACCCGGTGGAAGAGGGCCACCCCGAGATCGGCCTCCAGGTTCGCCATCGCCTGGGACAGTGACGGCTGGGCCACGTGGAGGGCGGCGGCGGCCTTGCTGAAACCACCGTGCTCGACGATGGCGAGGAAGTACTCCAGCTGCCGGGCGTCCACGGCGCCTCCCCGCTCTGTGCTGGTACGACAGGCGGAGCGAGCCTACCTGCCGGCTTCCGTTCCTCCGCGTCCGATCCAGCGGTCGGCGAGGGTCCGCCCGCACTGGGCGAGCAGCCGCGCGGACAGGGTGCTGTCCTGCGCGCAGTTCTGGTCGGTCAGGTCCGTCAGGACGAAAACCGTCAGGACGCCACCTCGGCGCTGGGAGTCACGGACGGCCGGCTCTTCGCCGCTTCCGTCTCCGTTCCCGTCTCCGTGGCCGTTCCCGCTTCTGCCTCGGCGGTCACCGGCGGTTCCGCCACCTTGCCCGCCAACACCTCACGTGCCCGCGCCAGATCAAGTGTTTTCTCCCACCGGGCGATGAAAAGGGTCGCGACGGCGTTGCCGGAAAAGTTCACCATGGCCCGGCACTCGGACATGAACTTGTCGATGCCGAAGACGAGCATGATGCCGGCGGCGGGAACGGTGCCGACCGTCGAAAGGGTCGCGGTGAGCGCGATGAAACCGCCGCCCGCTACACCCGCGGCGCCCTTGGAGGTCAGCAACATGACGGCGAGCAGCCCGAGTTGCTGGGTGACGGACAGCGGAGTGTCCGTGGCCTGGGCGATGTAGAGCGTGGCGAGGGAGAGGTAGATCGCCGCGCCGTCGAGGTTGAAGCTGTAGCCCGTGGGCACGACCAGACCGACCGTCGACCTCTCGACCCCCATGTGCTGGAGCTTGCGCATCAGCCCGGGCAGCGCGGGTTCGGCCGTGGACGTGCCCAGGACCAGCAGGTACTCCTCCTTGAAGTAGCGGAAGAGCTGGAAGATGTTCAGCTTCACGTACGCGGCCAGCACACCGCCGAGCACCACCACGACGAACAGGGCGGAGGTGACGTAGAAGAGCAGGATCAGCGAACCCAGGCTGGTCAGGGTGGACAGGCCGAACTTGCCGATCGCGTACGCCATCGCGCCGAAGGCGCCCAGCGGCGCGACCCTCATGATGTACGACAGCACCTTGAAGACGACCTCGGTCAGTCGGTGCACACTCGCGATGACCGGCTCACCCGCCTTCCCCACCGCCTTCAGCGCGACGCCGAAGATCACCGCCAGGAAGATCACCTGCAGGATGTCGCCCTCGACGAAGGGACCGAAGAAACTGTTCGGCACGATGTGGGTGAGGAACTCCCACCACTGCTGGTGCTCGCCCTGCTCTATGTACGTGCCCGCTTCGCCGGAGGTGTCGAGGGTCGACGGGTCGGCGTGTACACCGTCGCCGAGCCGGAAGATGTTGATCGCCACGAGGCCCGCCGCCATGGCGACGATCGTGCCGACCTGAAAGTAGGTCAGCGCCTTGATCCCGGTGAGGCCGACCTTCTTGAGGTCGGCGACGCCCGCTATGCCGCCGATGATGGTCAGGAACACGATCGGGCCGATCAGCATCTTCATCGCGGTGATGAACGTCGTGCCGAGCGGCTCCATGTCGGTGGCGAGATCCGGCCACCGCCAGCCCAGCACGATGCCGATCACGATCGCCACGAGGACCTGGACGTACAACTGCCGGTACCACGGTTTCGCCGCGATGCGTACGGCCTGTGCGGCTCGTTCGTTGTCCGGGGTTTGCGTCATTGCAGCCTCCCTGATCGCGCGACACCGGCCCGATCGGCACGCGCCGGCTTGGCCCACAGTGAACCGGGCCCCAGGTCAGGGGTCCACGACCAAAAATCGATGCCCCGTATAGGCCGGGCCTATCAGTACCGGCACAGGAGCCGAGGATCTCGCGGCCGACTGGCCCGAGCAGCGCCGCGCCTTGTTCGAACTGCTCGGTGTCGACGACTTCGTGGCGTGGAAACCCATGGCCTACGGAAACAATCGAGCCCGCACCGTTGACGCACCGGCCGGGCTGCCCTTCATAATCGGCACTCGATGTCATCGCTGACACAAGTCAACGTTGACACCCCTGGTCGGCTGCGTGACGTCGGCGTCGGCCGGGGTGTCACTTTTCGGTCCGTCCGCGCCGGGGCCGCCAACACCGGTGCGCGGACGGCCCGCGGGACAAGGAGACACCATGAGCTCTGCACGCGTATCCCGGCATGGCCGCATGAGATTGATGGCGGCGGTGGCGACGGTCTGCGCCCTGTCCGCCGCGCCGCTCGCCCCCCGGGCCGTCGCGGCCGACACCCCGCCGTACACCGAGACCTACAGACCCCAGTTCCACTTCACTCCGGAGAAGAACTGGATGAACGACCCCAACGGCCTCGTCTACTACGAGGGCGAGTACCACCTCTTCTACCAGTACAACCCGAACGGCAACTCCTGGGGCGACATGTCCTGGGGGCACGCGGTGAGCAAGGACCTCGTGCACTGGGAGGAGTTGCCGCTCGCCCTGTCGCACGACGACGAGGAGATGGTGTTCTCCGGCAGCGCGGTCGTCGACTGGAACAACACCACCGGGTTCGGCACGAAGGAGAACCCGCCCATGGTGGCGATCTACACCAGCGCGTACAGATACGGCGGCAAGCAGGCCCAGTCGCTCGCGTACAGCACCGACCGCGGCCGTACCTGGACCAAGTACCGGGGCAATCCCGTCATCGACATCGGCTCCACCAACTTCCGCGACCCCAAGGTCCAGTGGTACGCGCCGACCAGGAGCTGGCTGATGACGGTGTCGCTGTCCGCCGAGCACAAGGTGCAGTTCTACTCGTCGAAGAACCTCAAGGACTGGGATCTGCTCAGCGAGTTCGGGCCCGCCGGCGCGACGGGCGGCGTGTGGGAGTGCCCCGACCTGTTTCCCCTCGCCGTCGACGGGGACAAGAAGAAGATCAAGTGGGTCCTGGTCGTCAACATCAACCCCGGGGGCATCGCGGGCGGTTCGGCCGCCCAGTACTTCATCGGTGACTTCGACGGCAAGAAGTTCACCGCGGACGACAAGGGCACGTACACCCCGCCCACCGGCACGGTGATGCAGGACTTCGAGGGCACCGGCTTCGATACGTGGGCGACCACGGGTACCGCGTTCGGCCAGGGTCCGGCAGCCGGGGCGGTGGACGGACAGGGGGCCGTCGAGGGCTTCGACGGCAAGGGCCTCGCCAACAGCTTCCACGGCGGTGACGGCGCCACCGGCGTCCTCACCTCACCCTCCTTCACCGTCGACAGCCCCTACCTGAACTTCAAGATCGGCGGCGGACGCCACCCGCACGAGCCCGGAACCGTCATGGAACAGGGAGCCCCACCCGAGGGCACGGTTCTCGCCGACTTCGAAGGCGGAACCTACGGCGATTGGACGGCGACCGGGGACGCCTTCGGCACCGCACCGGCCACCGGCACCCTCCCCGGCCAGCAACAGGTCTCCGGATTCCTGGGCACTGGCCTGGCCAACACCTTCCTGAACGGTGACGCCACCACCGGCACCCTCACGTCGCCGGAATTCACCATCGACAAGAAGCACGTCAACTTCCTCATCGGCGGCGGCAATCACCCGGCCGGCTCCGGCAACCCGACCGCCGTCGAGCTCCTCGTGGACGGCCAGGTCGTCCGCAGCGCCACCGGTAGGGACGCCGAGGCACTCAACTGGGCCTCCTGGGACGTCAGCGACCTCGCCGGCAAGCAGGCGCGGATCAGGATCGTCGACGACAACACCGGCGGTTGGGGCCATCTCAACGTCGACCACATCATGCTGTCCGACACCCAGGCCCAGCGCGTCTCCCAGGAGACGTCCGTCAACCTGCTCGTGGACGGCAAGGTCGTCCGCAGCGCGACGGGCACCGACAGCGAGACCCTGGACTGGGCCTCCTTCGACATGCGCCCGTACGTCGGCAAGAAGGCGCAGATCCAGGTGGTCGACATGAACACCGGCGGCTGGGGCCACGTCATGGCCGACCGGTTCACCGCCGCCGACAAGCCTGCCAAGTCCGTCGTGCAGCGCGCCGACTGGGCCGACTACGGCAAGGACTACTACGCGGCGGTGTCCTGGGAGAACGCGCCGGGTGGCAAGCGCTACATGATCGGCTGGATGAACAACTGGGACTACGGCCAGTCCGTCCCCACCTCCCCTTGGCGCGGCGCGCAGAGCGTTCCGAGGGAGATGGCCCTGCGCACCGTCGACGGCCGCGTCCGGCTGACCAGCAAGCCGGTGGGCAGCCTGGAGTCCCTCCGGGACAAGCGCCCGGCGACGGCGTCCGGCGTCACCCTCACGAGCGCGTCCAAGCCCTTGGTCAGTCCCACGGCCAAGGGCAGGGCACTCGACATCGAGGCGACCTTCTCCCTCAAGGACGCCGACCGCTTCGGCCTGAAGGTGCGCACCGGAGCAGGCGGCGAGGAGACCGTCATCGGCTACGACACCACGACCCAGGAGCTGTACGTCGACCGCACCCGCTCCGGCGCCGGGGACTTCAACGGCACCTTCCCCGGCGTCCAGACCGCACCCCTGAAGCCCAAGAACGGCAAGGTCAAACTGCGGATCCTCGTCGACTGGTCGTCCGTCGAGGTCTTCGGCGGCAACGGCGAGGCGGTGATCACCGACCAGATCTTCCCCGACCCCTCCAGCACCGGCATCGAGGCCTTCGCCCAAGGCGGCACCGCCACCCTCGACCACATGCAGGCGTGGCAGCTGAAGTCCATCTGGCGGTGACGAGTCGCGGCTTCCGGCGACAACACGTCGTCGGCCGCCATCATCTCGCGCACGTGAGCGGTGAGCGCGAGGGCGGGCGAGCGGTTTCGCCGTCGGTCGCCCCGCGCTCCGGCTCCGTGTCGCCGCCGGTGTTCAGCGCTCGCTACGGATGCGTGGCCAACGGATCGAGGAACGTCAGTACCGAGGCGTCCTCCTCGATCAGCGGGGTGAGGGCGGCATTGAACGGCGCGCCGTACGGGGCGTCCAGGTGCGCCTTGAAGGCGTCCTCGTCACGGTAGACCTCGAAGATCCAGTAGGCGCGCGGGTCGGCCGCCTTGGTGTAGACGTCGAAGGCCAGGTTGCCTTCCTCTTCGCGCACCTTCAGGGCGTACTCCCGGATCAGGCGGGCGACTTCGTCCTCCGCTCCCTCTCGGGCGGTGAACTCGGCGAGCAGGGTCTTCGTCATCGTTTTCCTGTCCTTTCGGTGGGTGGAGCCGGGGGATGGAGTCAGCGGGTGGAGTCGAGGTGACGGACGACGCCGTCGTCCGTCGAGAGCGGCGGCAGCTGGTCCTGCCACGGCGGGTTCGGGCCGGCGACCGAGCAGGTCAGGGCCGCGACCTGGGCGGCGAACTGGCAGGCCGCCTCGACATCGCCGAGACTCAGGTCCGTCAGCCTCCCGCCGAGAAGTCCTCGGGTGCCGAGGTGGTGCAGCAGTCCCGCGGTGAAGGAGTCCCCCGCACCGACCGTGTCGACGACCGGCGTCGCCACCGCGGGCACCCGCACCCGTTCCCCGTCGAGTGAGGCCAGCGCACCGTCGGCGCCGCGCGTGATCACCACGAGCCGTGCCCCCGCCGCGTGCCAGGTGTCGCACGCCTGCTCGGGCGGCGTCCCGGGCAGCAGGAGATCCAGGTCGTCCTCGCTCAGCCGCAGGACGTCCGCCAGGCCGCACCAGTGCGCCAGCCGGGCGCGGTAGACCTCGGGGTGCACCAGGAGGGGGCGGACGTTGGGGTCAATGCTGATCGTCGCCCGGGGCGCGGCCGCTGCCAGGAAGTCCTCCACCACACCTGCCCCGGGATCCTTGACCAGGGCCAGTGACCCGGTGTGGACGCAGGTGGTGCCGGCCAGGTCAATTCCGGCCAGTTCGGCGCTCGTCCACTGCCAGTCCGCGGTGGACTGGGCGTGGAAGGAGAACGCGGCCTGCCCCTGGGCGTCGAGCTCGGCCACGGCCAGCGTGCTGGGCTCGGCGGCCTCGACGGCGTGCGACAGGTCCACGCCGGAGGCCTCCAGGTGGCTCCGGAAGAGGCGGCCGAACACGTCGCCGGACAGCCGTGCGAGGAAGCGGGCCGGGGTGCCCAGCCGGGCCAGGGCCACCGCCGTGTTGGCCGGTCCGCCGCCTGGCAGGACACGCAGGGCGAGTTCGTTCCGGGCCCCTGTGGACTGGGTGAACGCGTCAGCGACGCACTCCCCCAGGACGGTGATCTGACGCGGGCACATGGGCGGCTCTTCTCTTGGGACGCGCCGGAGAAACGGACACATTACGGGCAGTCCCCGGACCGGTTCGGGCGGGTGGCGGCCACGGCGTTGCCGATTTGTGACGGGTGAAAGGCATTGACGTTGCCTGAAGGCGGAGTCCATCATCCTCGCCAAGCAGTGTCAACGCTGACATGAGTCAACGATGACACCTCGGGCGGCATGCGCCCGATGCCGGCCGCTCGTCCGCAATCCCGCAGGAGTCGTTCATGTCACGTATCTCTCGTCTGCCTTCCTCCGTGCTCAGAGCCGCCGCGTGCACGGGCATCGCGGCCCTCACCCTGACCGCATGCGGATCCGGATCCGGATCGGGCACGGCGAACGCCGGGTCGGGCAGCGTCAAGGTCGGTCTGATCACCAAGACCGACACCAACCCGTTCTTCGTGAAGATGAAGGAGGGCGCGGAGAAGGCCGCCAAGGAGAACGGCGTCCAACTCGTCACCGCCGCAGGCAAGTTCGACGGCGACAACGCCGGGCAGGTCACCGCCGTCGAGAACATGGTCGCCTCCGGGGTGAAGGGCATCCTGATCACCCCGAGCGACTCCAAGGCGATCGTGCCGGCGATCGAGAAGGCCAAGGCCAAGGGCGTTCTGGTCATCGCCCTGGACACCCCGACCGAGCCGGAGAGCGCGGTCGACGCCCTCTTCGCCACCGACAACCTCAAGGCGGGCGAGCTGATCGGCGAGTACGCCAAGGCCGCGATGAAGGGCAAGACCGCGAAGATAGCCGCCCTCGACCTCGCGCCGGGTGTGTCCGTCGGCGTTCAGCGGCACAACGGTTTCCTCAAGGGCTTCGGCGCCACCGACAAGGACGTCGCCTGTGCACAGGACACCGGCGGCGACCAGTCCAAGGGCCAGACGGCGATGGAGAACTGTCTCCAGAAGGAACCCGGCATCAACGTCGTCTACACGATCAACGAACCGGCCGCGCTGGGCGCGTACACCGCGCTGAAGGCCAAGGGCCGGGAGAAGGACGTGCTGATCGTCTCCGTCGACGGCGGCTGCACGGGCACCCAGGCCGTCAAGGACGGCAAGATCGCCGCGACTTCGCAGCAGTACCCGTTGAAGATGGCCGCCGAGGGCGTCAAGGCCGTCGCCACGTACGCCAAGGACGGCAAGAAGGCGTCCGGTTACACCGACACAGGCGTCACGCTGATCACCGACAAGGCGCAGGACGGGGTCGCGTCCAAGGACACCGCCTACGGCCTGGAGAACTGCTGGGGCTGAGCCGCCGACCCCCAGCCGCCACCGTTCGACACCCCTCAGCGGGGCGGCCGGCCCCTCCTCCCCGACCGGGTACGGCCGCCCCCTCGTCCTCTTGCCGTCCGACAAGGACTGACCTTCCCGTCCGACAAGGACCGGCAAGGGCTTCTGTCTTCCGACAAGGACCTCGCATGACCGCCACGTCCACGCCACCGTCCACGTCCACGCCGTACGCCGAGCTCAAAGCACCGACGGCGGTCCGCAGGCTGCTCACGCAGCCGACCACCGGACCGCTCGTCGCCCTCCTCCTGGCCTGTGCCTTCTTCTCCATCTCGACCGACCAGTTCCTCACCGGCGGGAACTTCTCGCTGATCGTGCAGCAGGTCATGGTCGTCGGCACCCTCGCCATCGGCCAGACGCTGATCATCCTCACCGCGGGCATCGACCTGTCCTGCGGAGCGGTGATGGCCTTCGGCAGCATCGTGATCGCCAAGATGGCGGCCGAGGGCTCCCTGCCGCCGCTCGCCGCTATCGCGTTGGGCCTGGTCGTCTGCGGCGGCTTCGGCCTGCTCAACGGCGCGCTGGTGCAGAGGATCCCGCTGCCGCCCTTCATCGTCACCCTCGGCATGCTCAACGTGGCGTTCGCGCTGACCCACATCTACTCCGAGGAGCAGACCGTCACGAGCCTGCCCGGCCCGCTGACGGCTCTCGGGCAGACCTTCCCGCTCGGCAGGACCGACATCACCTACGGCTCGCTGGTCACCATCGCCCTGTTCCTCCTCTTCGCGTACGCACTGAGCAGCACCAGCTGGGGCCGGCACGTCTACGCCCTGGGCAACAGCCCGGAGGCGGCGCGGCTGAACGGCATCCGCACCTCGCGGCTGACCATCGGCGTCTACACCGTGGCCGGTCTGATGTACGGCATCGCCGCCCTGCTGCTCATCTCCCGCACCGGAGTCGGTGACCCCCAGGCCGGCCAGACCGACAACCTCGACAGCATCACCGCCGTGGTGCTCGGCGGCACCAGCCTCTTCGGCGGACGCGGCTCGGTCCTGGGCACGTTCATCGGCGTCCTCATCGTCGGCGTCTTCCGCAACGGCCTTCAGCTGATGGGCGTCGCCTCCATCTACCAGACCCTGATCACCGGTGTCCTGGTGATCCTCGCAGTGACCGTCGACCAGATCTCCCGGAAGAAGGCCCGATGACCTCCCCCACCCCTGTCCTTCAGGCCCGCGGTCTGGTCAAGCGCTACGGCCATGTCACCGCCATCGACGGAGCCGACTTCGACCTGATGCCGGGCGAGGTCCTCGCCGTCATCGGTGACAACGGAGCCGGCAAGACCAGCCTCATCAAGGCCCTCACCGGCGCGGTGGTCCCCGACGCGGGCGAGATCCGCCTGAACGGCGAGCCCATCACCTTCTCCGGCCCGCAGAGCGCCCGCGCCCACGGCATCGAGACGGTCTATCAGGACCTCGCCGTGGCCGCCTCCATGGACATCGCCTCCAACATGTTCCTCGGCCGCGAACTGCGCCGCCCCGGTGTTCTCGGCAGCGCCTTCCGCATGCTCGACAAGAAGCGCATGCGCCAGGAGGCCGCCGAGCACATGGCCGACCTGAAGATCGGGCTGCGCTCGCTGACCCAGTCGGTCGAGACGCTCTCCGGCGGACAGCGGCAGGCCGTCGCGGTCGCCCGGGCCGTGGCCTGGGCCCGCAGTGTCGTGGTCATGGACGAGCCCACCGCCGCCCTCGGCGTCAAGGAGTCCGGACAGGTCCTCGACCTCATCCGCCGCGTCCGCGACAAGGGCATGCCGGTCGTCCTGATCAGCCACAACATGCCGCACGTCTTCGAGATCGCGGACCGGATCCACGTCCACCGGCTGGGCCGGCGTGCCGCCGTGATCAAGCCCTCCGACTACTCCATGGCGGAGGTCGTCGCCATCATGACCGGCGCGCTCACCGTGGACGCGGCCGGAGATACTGTCGTAGCGGATTCCGCGGCAGCGAAAGCCGCCGGAGTCCAGGCCACCTGACAGCTCAACCCCGCTCTCGCATGTTCCGGCCGAGGCCGCGGCCGGAACCCGGGAGCACTCAGGAGACGGTTTCCTCCATGGCAGCGAGCCGCCGCCCCACCCTTGCCGATGTCGCACGAGAAGTCGGCGTCAGCGCCAAGACAGTTTCGCGCGTCCTCAACGAGGACGGTCCCGTCTCGGCGCAGACGCGGGAGCAGGTGCTCGCCGCGGTGGCCAAGCTGGGATTCCAGCCGAATCTCATGGCACGCAACATGCGCGTCGGCGGGCCGGACACCACCATCGGACTGGTCATCCCCGACCTCGGCAACCCCTTCTTCGGAGCGGTGGCCCGCGCCATCGAGGACACGGTCCGCGAACGCGGACTGACCCTCCTGATGGGCTCGTCCGCGGACGACCCCGGCCGCGAACGCGCTCTGACGGACAAGTTCCTCGCCCGTCGCGTCAGCATCCTCGTCGTCGTGCCGTCCGTCGGCGCCGACCACTCCCACCTCAAGTCCCACCGCACGGCGGGGCTTCCCATCGTCTTTCTCGACCGCCCGGGAGTCGGCCTGCCCACGGACAGCATCGTCAGCTCCAACCGAGCCGGGGCCCAGGAAGGCGTCGCCCACCTCATCGCCCACGGGCACCGGCGCATCGGATTCGTCGGCGACCTGCCCGTCAAGCTGTACACCCGCCGCGAGCGCCTCGCCGGATACCGCGCGGCCCTGCAAGAAGCCGACATCCCCTACGACCGCGCGCTCGTCGCCAACACCCACGACCAGCCGGGTGCCGAGGCCGCGACCGCTCAACTCCTCGAACTGGCCGATCCCCCGACCGCCCTGTTCGCCGGAAACAACATCATGGCGCTCGGCATCGTCGCCGAACTCGCGCGCAGCAAGCGCAAGGACGTGGCCGTCGTCGCCTTCGACGACGTGGCACTGGCCGAGGCGCTCGAACCGGCCCTGACCGTCGTCGCGCAGGACCCCGAAGAACTCGGCCGCAGCGCCGCGGCCATCGCCCTGGCCCGCCTCGACGGCGACCGTTCCCGGGCTCGCACCATCACCGTTCCCACCCGGCTGATCGTCCGGGGCTCCGGGGAGCAGGCCGCGCCCCATCCCTGAGCGGCACCGGCGCGCGACCCGACGCCGGCCGGGCCCCGGCGGACCCCAGGACTCACTCCACCCGGCAGGCAATCGGAACGCCTTATCCGGTTCCATGGTACGGTGGCACAGCGAACCGGATAGGCCTATCCGTACCGTAAATCTGGATAGGCCTATCCGGATACGGCTTCGCGCGCCACCTTCCCCGAAAGGACTCTGCCGTGACCAGCATCGCCATCGTCGGAGCCGGCCCCCAGCTGGGCCTGGCCATCGCCCGCGCCTTCGGCTCCCAGGGCCTCGACGTCGCCCTGATCTCCCGCAACCGCCGCAAGCTCGACGACCTCGTCGGCAAGCTCACCGCCGAGGGCATCACCGCCGGCGCGTTTCCCGCGGATGTCCTCGACCGCGACGCGCTCACCCAGGCCCTCAAGGACGCCGCCACCCGGTTCGGCGGCATCGACGTCCTGGAGTACTCCCCGGTGGGAACGTTCGGCGTCACCACGCTGACCGCTCCGGCCACCACCACACCGTCCGATGTGGAGTTCGAGATGAACTTCCAGCTCTACGGGGCCATCGCCGCCACCCAGGCGGTGCTGCCCGGGATGCGTGAGGCCGGCGCGGGCACCCTGCTCTACACCACCGGCGCCGGCTCGATCTGGCCCGACCCGCGGGTCGCCAACGTCAACGCCGCCGCCGCGGCGCTGCGCAACTGGGTGATGAACCTGCACAAGGAGCTGGCCGACGCCGGTACCGGCATCCAGGCCGCCCACGTCGGCATCGACTCCTCGATCGGCGTCTCCGTCATCCCCGGCGTGGAGGCGGCCCGGCCCGAGCAGATCACCCCCCTGTACTGGGACCTGCACACCACCAAGCGCGACCAGGCCGAACTCGTCTTCAAGCTCGACGACGACGGCTTCCCCCGCGGCTGACAGCACCGGGCCGTACCCGGCAGCAGGAGTGCTGGGCGCCGGAGTTCATTGGGGCGGTCGGCAGGCGCGAGTCTTCCGCTCGGCGAGGTCGGCGGCGACCCGGACCCCCGGGACGCCGCCCGCCCGTCAGTTCCGCTCGGTCGTTCCGACGGAGAGCGGTTCGCCGGAGCGCAGGTGTTCCCTCAGCCACTGCTCGGTGTTGCTCACGTGGAGCAGCGCGGCGGCCTGACTGAGGGCTGTGTCACGGGTGGACAGCGCGTTGAAGATCGCCTCGTGCTCGGCGAGCGTGCGGCCCGCGGCCCTGTCGTCGACCAGGCCGCGCCAGATGCGGGCGCGCAGGGTGCGGCCGGAGATCCCTTCCAGGAGGGTGAGGAGGCTTTCGTTGCCCGTGGCCGAGACGACGGCGCGATGGAAGGCGGCGTCGTGGGCGTTGAGCTGTTCGACGTCGTCGCGGGCCTCGCGCATGGCGTCCAGGTGCCGCTTCACCTCGGCCAGCTGGGCGTCGGAGATCCGGGTGGCGGCCAGCGCCGTGGCCATCGGTTCGAGGAGCCGCCGTACCTCCATGAGGTCCTGCAGGGCGACCGCGTCACCCTGCAGCAGTTCCACCGCGCCGCCGAGACCCTCCAGCAGCAGCCTCGGGTGGAGGCTGGTCACGTACGTGCCGTCGCCCCGCCTGACTTCCAGGACCCGTGCGACGGCAAGCGCCTTGACCGCTTCGCGGGCGAGGTTGCGGGACAGTCCCAACTGGGCGGCCAGGTCCGGCTCCGGTGGGAGCTTCGAGCCCGGCGGCAGGGCACCGGTCCGGATCAGCTCACGGATCTGCTCGATGGCCTTGTCCGTCAGAGACACCGCTCGCCCCTCCCCCCACCGCGCCCGTGAGCACGTCCGACCTGATCAGCGTGACGTTGATGATACTGGGACGCGGGTGCGGGACGGCGACAGCCCAGACATGAAGCACTGCAAGACATGCTATGTCTGGTGATCGAATTGCACGCCATTCCATGGCAAACCAGTCAACTCGCCTGCATCAATGGCCACTTTCATCCCTGCGCAGTGGTTGACATCCCATGGCTGCATGACCGACCTTCATGCGTGGCCCTGCATTCCCCCTGCCCCTTCCGCATCAGGGATGTGTCCATGTCGAGCTCGATCAACAGACGCCAGTTCGTGGCCTCCGCAACCTGCGTGGCCGCGGCGGCCGTGGCCGGTGATGTGTTCGGTGCCGGTGTCGCCGCGGCGGCGCCCAGCACGTACACGCCCGACTGGGACTCGGTCGACCAACACCCCCCGGCGCCGGAGTGGTTCCAGGACGCGAAGTTCGGGATCTACTTCCACTGGGGCGCCTTCAGCGTCCCCGCCTTCGACAACGAGTGGTACCCGCGCAGCATGTATCAGGCGGGCAGCAACGCCAACAAGCACCACATCGCGACCTACGGCCGGCCCTCGGCATGGCCGTACCACAACTTCATCAACGGAGCGAAGGACCTGGCGGGCAACACCGTGAAGTTCGCGCCGAAGCTGAAGTCGGCCGGCGGGAAGTTCGACCCCGACGAGTGGGTTCAGCTGTTCGTCCACGCCGGCGCCAGATTCGCCGGCCCGGTCGCCGAGCACCATGACGGCTTCTCCATGTGGGACAGCCAGGTCAACGAGTGGAACTCGGTGAACAAGGGCCCTGGCCTGGACCTGCTGCGGCTGTTCTCCACGGCCATCCGCGCCAGGGGCCTCAAACTGCTGGTGGCCATGCACCACGCGTACAACTTCACCGGCTTCTACGAGTACGCCCCCGCCCAGACGGACCCCAGCCTCAAGAAGCTCTACGGACAACTGGGGCCGGCCGCACAGAACCAGCTCTGGTTCGACAAGCTCAAGGAGGTCATCGACCGCGCCCGGCCCGACATCCTGTGGCAGGACTTCAATCTGGACGCCGTCGACGAGAAACAGCGCCTGAACTTCCTGGCGTACTACTACAACCAGGCGAACAGCTGGGGGCGTGAAGTCGTCGCCACCTACAAGGACGGCATGAACGGCAAGGGCGAGGTCTTCGACTACGAACGCGGCGGCCCGGCCGACCTCACCACCCCGTACTGGCTGACCGACGACAGCATCTCCAGCAGCAGTTGGTGCTACACGCAGGGCATCGGCTACTACACCACCCAGCAGATGCTGCACTCCTTCATCGACCGGGTCAGCAAGAACGGCAACGTGCTGCTGAACATCGCGCCGATGGCCGACGGCACCATCCCCCAGGCACAGAAGGACATCCTGCTCGCCATCGGCGACCACCTCAAGCGCTTCGGCGAGTCGGTGTACGCGACCCGCGCCTGGACCGCGTACGGAGAAGGCCCGACGAAGATGGGCGGCGGCTCGTTCACCACCCCGCACGCCGGCACGCCGCAGGACATCCGCTTCACCCGCAACAAGGCGAACGACGTCCTGTACGCCACCGTCCTGGGCTGGCCCGGGAGCTCGCTGACGATCAAGACGCTCAGCTCGGACCGGATCAACCTCTCCTCGCTGACC
This sequence comes from Streptomyces afghaniensis, assembly GCF_044327915.1. Lineage (NCBI taxonomy): Bacteria > Bacillati > Actinomycetota > Actinomycetes > Kitasatosporales > Streptomycetaceae > Streptomyces > Streptomyces afghaniensis. The sequence continues at coordinate 462,885 of NZ_JBIRGJ010000004.1, read as the reverse complement.
TCGATGAAGCTCCTCGGCACCACCGCCGGCACGTACATCGACCTGCCCACGCCGACCCAAAGTGCCTCCGGCCTCAGGGTCACCCTGCCGTCCTCGGCGCCGTACGGCGCCAACGCCTATGTCCTGAAGCTCAACTTCTCCGGCACGATCCCCGGCCTGCGGCCGCTCGCCGGCGCCGTCGCCTTCACGGACGTCAACTACACCGGCCGCTCCGCGGTCCTCGCCGTCGGCGACTACACCGCGGCCGACCTGTCCGCGGCCGGACCGGGCCCGCGCACCCTCTCCTCCCTCCGACCCGCCCCCGGATATCAGGTGATCGGCTACTCCGGGGACGACTTCACCGGTACTTCCTGGACCTTCACCGCCGACAACCCCGACCTCAGGGTCACCGGCAACAACGACCAGATCACCTCGCTGAGGGTCCGCTTCGACCCGGCGACGTACTTCCGGATCACCAACGCCACCAACGGACTCGCCCTGGACAGCGGCGGCGACGTGGCCTCCGGCTCCGGCCTCAAGCAGTGGACCTGGGACGGCAGTTCGAACCTGCAGTGGCATGCGGAGGCTGTCGGCGGCGGCTACTACAGGCTGGTCAACCGCACGAACGGCATGGTCGCCGACGGCTGGGGCGCCACCGCCGACGGATCCGCCGCCCGGCAGGCCGCCTGGAACGGCGGCAGCAACCAGCAGTGGACCATCACCCACCGGGGCGGCGACCGCTATTCGATCGCCAACCGCACCACCGGCCTGGTCCTCGACGGCGGCGGCAGCGTCGCCTCGGGCTCCCCCGCCAAGCAGTGGACCTACGGCAGCAGCACCAACCTGCTGTGGACCTTCACCGCGCTGTAGCCGGCGGAGCCCGCAGTCGCCTCCGTACGTACCGGTCGGGGCGCCGTGGAGCAGGAGCCGATCTACGCTGGAAGCTGCGGCTGAAACCAGCCCTGACGGGCCCAGCTGTCCCGACGGAGGCGAGGCGCGTGGACATGGCCGGTGAGCAGGACGCCCGCACTGCCGCGCTCGTGGTGGGACCGGACGGTGTGGTGAGCGGCTGGAGCGAGAGCGGGCGGCTGCTGCTGGGCTGGACGGCGGAGGACGTCGTCGGGCGCCCCGTGACCGACCTGCTGGCCGCTCCCCCGCCCCCCGGCTTCCCCGGGAGCTCCGGCAGCGGCCCCGACCCCCCGGTGCTCATCCCCCTGCGCCACCGCGACGGATCCACGGTGGACGCTCTGGTGTCGGCTCACCCGCTGTTCGGCACCGACGGCCGGGCGCTGGGCCAGACGGTGACCGTCCAGCGCTGGGAACGCCGCCCGGTGATCGCCGACCTGGCCTTCGAGCAGAGCCCCTTCGCTCTGGGCGTATACGACCCTGAGCTGCGATTTCTGTGGATCAACGCCTCCTCTGGCCGGGTGATCGCGCACTCCGAGGAGCAAGTGCTCGGTAAGAAGTACCGCGAGGTGCTTCCCGAATTCGACCGCTCGCTGTTCCCCGAAAGGGACGACAAGCCCTACACCGACCAGCTCGCCGAGGTGGCGAGGACGGGCGAGCCCGCGCGCCTCATCACCGTCTTCCGGCCGCTCGGCAGTAACTACGCCAACGCCTGGGCCACCAGCATCTGGCCCGTCCGGGATGCCGAGGGCAGGGTCCGCGCGGTCGCCAACTGGGGATTCGACATGAGCGCGGAGTACTGGGCCAGACAGCGCCTGCTCATGCTCAACGAGGCCAGCCGCGGCATCGGCCGGACACTCGACGTGATCGGCACCGCACAGGAACTGGCCAGGACCTCCGTGCCGGGGTTCGTCGACGCCGTCACCGTGGATCTCTTCGACGAGGTGCTGCGCGGAGAGGAGCCGCCTCATGCCCCCGCCCCCGCCTCCGGCGAAGCCATCACGCTCAGCCGCGCCGCCCAGCACGGCGCGAAGCATGACACCGACCGGGCTCCCGGGCACCCGATGCCGGTCAGTCACGCTCCCGGTTCGGTCGCCACCCGCTGCATGGCCACCGGCAGGTCCACGGTTCAGCTCGCGGCCGAGCCCGGCCCCGGCGGCGAATGGGCCTTCGGGCCCGGGCTCGCCGCCGACCCGGCCCACTGGCCGCCGGGCAACCCGTTGATCGACGAGTCCCTCGCCGCGGACGGGCTGACCGGCCGGATCACCGTGCCGCTCCGGGCCCGCGGCGCGCTGCTCGGCGTCGTCGCGTTCTCCCGCAGCGACCGGCCCGAGGCCTTCACCGCCGACGACCTGATCCTCGCCGAAGAGCTGACCGCCAAGGCAGCCGTCGCCATCGACAACGCCCGCCGGTACTCGCGCGAACGCACGACCGCGCTGACCCTGCAGCGCAGTCTGCTGCTGCAGCAGCTGCCCAGCCAGGAGGCGGTCGAGGTGGCATCCCGCTACCTGCCCGCCGGGACCGGCTCGGAAGTGGGTGGTGACTGGTTCGACGTCATTCCGCTCTCCGGTGCTCGGGTCGCCCTGGTCGTGGGCGACGTGGTCGGTCACGGCCTGCACGCCTCGGCCAGCATGGGCCGGCTGCGTACGGCGGTCCGCACGCTCGCCGACGTGGACCTGCCACCGGACGAGTTGCTGACCCACCTGGACGACCTGGTCATCCACCTCGCCAGCGACCTCCAGCCCGCCGGCCGCTTCCAGCCGACCGGCGAATTCGGGGCCACTTGCCTCTACACCGTCTACGACCCGGTCTCCCGCCGCTTCACTGTGGCGAGCGCGGGTCATCCGCTGCCGCTGATCATCTCCCCGGACGGCACCAGGACCCCGGCGACCGCCCATCCGGGACCACCGCTCGGCATCGGTGGGCTGCCGTTCGAGGCCACCGAACTCGAGCTGCCCGAGGGCAGCCTGCTCGCCCTCTTCACCGACGGACTGGTGGGGAGCCGTGAGCGCGACGTCGACGAGGGGATCACCGAACTGCTGCGGGTCCTCAACCATGCGGTCCCCTCGCTGGAGGGCCTCTGCGACACGGTGGTGGACGCCATCCTTCCCGAACGCCGCACCGACGACGCCGCCCTGCTGCTCGCTCGCACTCACGCGCTGGATCCCCAGCACGTCGCCGACTGGGACGTCGTACCGGACCCCGCAGAGGTGCCGCGCACCAGGAAGTTCGCCCTCGACCAGCTGGATACCTGGGGCCTGGAGGAGGCGTCGTTCGTCACCGAACTGGTGGTCAGCGAGCTGGTAACCAACGCCATCAGATACGGCGAGCCGCCGATCAGGCTGCGGCTGATTCGCGACTCCTCCCTGATCTGCGAGGTCTCCGACGCCAGCAACACCGCACCGCACCTGCGCCGGGCGCGCGCCTTCGACGAGGGAGGCCGGGGCCTGCTGCTCGTCGCCCAGCTCACCCAGGGGTGGGGCACCCGGCACACCCCCGACGGCAAGACGATCTGGTGCGCGCAGACCCTCGCCGACTCCCAGCCGCTCCCAGGCTTGGGACGTTAAGGAGTCGGCGACGGAGAGGGAGCGAGCACGTGAGCGAGGCGCAGGCCGCGGGCAAGCACGCCGGCAGGAAGTGGACCACGCCGGCGGCCGACTGACCATCCAATTCATCGAAGCGCTTCGACGATGCCATTCACCCCGACGAGGTCAATAGACCAAGCAGTAGCTTGGGTATCACGGTACGACCCCTTGTTCCGCATGAAAATTGTCCGTTACCTTGCGTCTGGCAGCGAAGCGCTTCGACAGCCGCCGAAAGGGCCGGCATGTCAATCGACGAGAGGACCTCTCGGGTGCCCCCTCTGAGCCAGCCGGACGGACGCGTCGCCAACCCCGTGGTCCCCGGCTTCCACCCCGACCCCAGCGTCTGCCGCGTCGGCGACGACTACTACCTGGCCTGCTCCAGCTTCGAGTACTTCCCCGGGGTGCCTCTCTTCCACAGCCGTGACTTGGTGCACTGGACGCAGATCGGCAATGTCCTGGACCGGCCGGAACAACTGCGTCTGCCCGCCTCCATGCCGTCCTCCGGCGGGATCTACGCCCCCACCCTGCGCCACCATGACGGCCGCTTCTGGCTGATCGTCACCAACTGCAGCGAGGGCGGCGGCAACCTGGTCGTCACGGCCACCGACCCCGCCGGACCGTGGTCGGACCCCATCTGGGCGCCGGGTGTCCCCGGCATCGATCCCGACCTGGTCTGGGACGAGGACGGCACCTGCTGGTGCACGGTCGCCGGGGTCTCGCAGGTCCGTCTCGACCCGTCCACCGGGCAGACCCACGGAACACCGCACAAGCTCTGGTCCGGCGCACCCGGCGCCAAGGCCCCGGAGGCGCCGCACCTGTACCGGATCGGCGACCACTGGTACCTGCTCATCGCCGAGGGCGGCACCGAGCGCGGCCACGGCGTGTCGATCGCCCGCAGCCGTACGCCCAACGGCCCGTTCGAGCCGTGCCCGGCCAACCCGATCCTCACCCATCGCGGCACCGACCACCCCGTCCAGAACACCGGGCACGCCGACCTGGTCCAAGGCCCCGACGGCTCCTGGTGGATGGTGCTGCTCGGCGTCCGGCCGGGCGGCGGCACGCCAGGCTGGCACGTGCTGGGCCGCGAAACCTTCCTGGCCCCCGTGACCTGGGTGGACGACTGGCCGGTCATCGGCGGGGTCGCCCTGGACCTGCCCGAACTCCCGTGGCCGCTCTCCCCCGGCCCTGTCGAGGAGCGGCGGGACGACTTCGAGCTCGCCGAACTGCGGCCGTACTGGATCTCCGTGCGCGACCGGCCCGCAGAGCACTGCACCACCAAGGAGCGCCCCGGTTGGCTGACGCTGCGCGCGCGGGGCGGCTCCCTGGACGAGCCCGACGTGGTGTTCACCGGCCGGCGCCAGCAGCATCTGTCCTGCCGGGCGCGCACGCTGGTCGATGCCGCGGAGGGAAGCGGCGGCCTCGCCGTCCGGCTCGACGAGCGGCACCACTACGAGATCGAGGTGTCCGGCACGCGCGTGCGGGTGGTCGCGCGCGTCGGCTCGCTGCGCACGGTCGTGGCCGAAGAGTCCGTGTCCGCCGGGCCGGTGGTCCTCGCCGTCACGATCACGCCACCGCCGTCTCCGCACGGTCCGTGCACCGGACCCGACGTCGTCTCCCTCGGCATCGAGCAGCCCGACGGCACGTTCAGCGAACTCGCGACCCTCGACGGCCGCTACCTGTCGACCGAGGTCGCCGGCGGCTTCACCGGCCGGGTCATCGGCATGTACGCCGCCGAGGGCACCGTCCACTTCGACTGGTTCGACTACGACCCCCTCGACGGCTGAACCAACCCCCTCCCCCACCGCTCGGCCGAAAGGCCAGGGCACCGGCACGGTCTCTCACGCGCGGGTCCACTTCTGGTTGGCCTGGCCGTTGCAGGTCCACAGGACCAGCGGGGTTCCGTTGGTGGTGCCGGCCCGGTCGACGTCGAGGCACAGACCGGCGTGGACGTTGCGGATCGACCCGTCGGAACCGACGGTCCACTTCTGGTTGTCCTGGCCGTTGCAGGGCCAGGTGACGACACGGGTGCCGTTGGCGGTGCCCCGGTTGTAAGCGTCCAGGCACTTGTCGCCGAAGACGCGGATCTCGCCGCCGGCCCAGGTGGTCCACAGCTGGTTGGCCGCCGTGTGGCAGTCCCAGATCAGCACCGTGGCCCCGGCCGCGGTGGAGGCGTTGTCCACGTCCAGGCAGCGACCGGACGCGTTGCCGCGCAGCCGTGAGGTGGTGGCGGCCAGCGGGCTGCCCCCGCTCACCCGGAACACGGCCACGCCGTGCGCGGGGACGCTCGCCGAGATCTGCCCGGACGTGCTCGACGTGGAGCCGGTCCACAGGTCGGTGAGGGTGAACGGCCCGCCGGACAGGCCGACTTGGGCGGCCGTGGTGGTGACCGTCGCCGTGCCGCCTCCCCGGTTGAACAGGCCCACCGCGACCGAGCCGTCGGAAAGGGGTTTGGCGAACACCTCGGTGTTGCCGTCGTCGCGCACCCTGCGCCCGCCCGCGCCCAGCGCATCCTGGTTCACCGCCAGCAGACGCGGGTTGCGCAGGATCGCGCTCACGTCGGCGGACATGGTGCGGATGTCGTTGCCGGCCATGAGCGGTGCGCTCATCAGTGCCCACAGGGCGAAGTGCGAGCGGGACTCGGTCAGCGACAGTCCGGGACGACCGACGACCAGCATGTCGGGGTCGTTCCAGTGCCCCGGCCCCGACTGCGCCGCCAGCGGCGCCGTGACGTCCAAGACGTTGCCGACGCCCATCGGATAGCTGTTGGTGTTGCCGTTCTGCCAGATGTCGAGCAGGTCCTCGGTCGTCCGCCACAGGTCGGCGACCTCGCCCCAGTTGTACGTGGCTCCGGTGATGGCGTGGAAGCTGTTGGGGTTGATGCTGTAGACGATCGGCCGTCCGGTGGCGCGCAGGGCGTCGCGCATGAGCTTGAAACGCGCGACCTGCTCGTCACGGGTACCGCTGGAGGAGCACCAGTCGTACTTGAGGTAGTCGACGCCCCACGAGGCGAAGGTGGCGGCGTCCTGGGCCTCATGCCCCTTGCTGCCCGTCGACCCGGGATAGGCGCCGGTGGTCTGCGCGCAGGTGCGTTCGCCCGGCACCTGGTAGATGCCGAACTTCAGGCCCTTGCTGTGGATGTAGTCCCCGAGCGCCTTCATCCCGCTGGGGAACTTGGTCGGGTTGGCCCGCAGGTTGCCCGACGCGTCGCGTTGCGGGTCGAACCAGCAGTCGTCGACCACCACGTACCGGTAGCCGGCGTCCCGCATGCCCGAGGACACCATCGCATCGGCGGCCTGACGAACCTGAGCCTCGGTGATCCCGCATCCGAAGCTGTTCCAGCTGTTCCAGCCCAATGGCGGGGTGAGCGCCGGGCTGCCGGGCGCTGCCGAGGCGGTGGAGTGAGCGGAGGCCGTCACGGACGCGGTGATCGTCAGCGCGGCGGCCGTGAGGAGACGGAACAGTCGTCTGCCTGATCGTCTGGGCACCGTGGGTTCCTTTCGTCGGCAGGCCGACACGAGACAGGGGATGGATGCTGCAGTGTCGCCGTTCCTTGGCAGGTGCATGACATATTCAGTCATTCGAAATTTCGGCCTGCTTTCGGATCGTCGACGCCACGGATCCTAGGGAGTAAGCGGAGCTTGTCAACTCCACCGACCGTTCGGGATTTCCACTGGCGCCGCCTTCTCAGCCTCCTGCTGGCGAAATATTTCGACTCAAAGAACGAATCATGCGAGACGTATTGACGGGAGCTCTGAACCCCCTAGCATCCAGGATGCTCACCAGTCGATTACCGTCCGTCATCCCGAACACCACAGGGGGAGCGCGACACATGGATATGTCATGCCCTCGTCAATCCATGAGCCGCCGCCGGGCGTTGGCCGCCGGCACCGGCTTGGTCACCGGTGCCCTCGTGCCGCCGGCCGGAGCCTCCCGGGCCGCCGCGGCCGCCCCGGCGTACACGAACCCGGTCATCTGGCAGGACTTCGCTGATATCGACGTGATCCGCGTCGGCGCCACCTACTACGCCTCGGCCTCCACGATGCACTACTCACCGGGCGCCCCTGTCCTGCGTTCGTACGACCTGGTGAACTGGGAGATCGCCGGCCATTCGGTGCCGACCCTCGACTTCGGTGCCAAGTACGACCTGAACGGTGGCCGTGGCTATGTCAGAGGGATCTGGGCGTCGTCGCTGGCCCACCGCCCGAGCAACGGGACCTTCTACTGGCTCGGCCAGATCGACTTCGCCAGGACGTACGTCTACACCGCCACCGCGGTCGAGGGACCGTGGAGCAGACTCACCACGATCGGCACGCCGTACTACGACGCGGGACTTCTCGTCGACACCGACGACACCCTGTACGTGGCGTACGGGAACACCACCATCAGCGTGGCCCAGCTGTCGCGCGACGGCCGCACCCAGGTGCGCACGCAGCAGGTGTTCACCACACCGCCGAGTGTCGGCACCCTCGAAGGTGCCCGCTTCTACAAGATCAACGGGCAGTACTACATCTTCCTGACCCGTCCGGCCAACGGCCAGTACATCCTGAAGTCGTCGAGCGGGCCCTTCGGTCCGTACACGATGCGGCAGGTTTTGCTCGACCTGCGCGGGCCGATCCCCGGCGGTGGCGTCCCGCACCAGGGCGGACTGGTCCAGACGCAGAAGGGCGCCTGGTACTACCTGGCCTTCGTGGACGCGTACCCCGGCGGCCGGGTGCCTGCCCTGGCGCCGGTCACCTGGACTCCGGACGGCTGGCCCGTCGTGCAGCTGGTGAACGGCGCATGGGGCACCTCGTATCCCAGCCCGGACGTGCCAACTCCGCCCCGCCAGGTCACCCCCATGACCGGCGTCGACACCTTCGACGGTACGACCCTCAAGCCGAGGTGGGAGTGGAACCACAACCCGGACAACACCAAGTGGTCGGTCAACAACGGGCTGACCCTGCGGACCGCGACCGTCACCAACGACCTGTACTGGGCCCGCAACACCCTCACGCACCGCATCCAGGGGCCCACCTCCACCGCAACGGCCCTGCTCGACTTCTCGGCGATGCGGGACGGCGACCGGGCCGGACTCGCGCTGCTGCGTGACTCCTCCGCCTGGATCGGTGTCAAGCGCGACGGCGGCGTGACGCGGGTGGTGATGGTCAACGGGCTGACCATGGACGGCAACTGGAACACCACCGGCACCGGCACCGAGGTGGCGAGCGCCGCAATCTCCGGCGGACGGATCTGGCTGCGCGCGAGCGCGGACATCCGCCCCGGCGCGGCACGCCCCGGCACCTTCTCCTACAGCACCGACGGCACCACCTTCACCCGCCTCGGCCCCGCCTTCTCCATGGGCAACGACTGGCGGTTCTTCATGGGCTACCGATTCGCCCTCTTCAACCACGCCACGCAGGCGCTCGGCGGCGCGGTCCGCGTCGCGCGGTTCGAGCTGTCGACGCCCTGACCCGATCCCACCGACCGCACCACCCAACCCCCCGCCAACCGCAGAGGAGAACCATGAACCCGCTGACGCGGCTCGGCCGTCGCCGAGCCTCGGTGTTATCCCTGGTGGCCGTGGCCACCCTGGTGACGCCCGTCGCCGCGACCGCCGCACCCGACGCCGTCCGGGCCTCCACGCTCGGGGCCCAAGCGGCCCAGTCCGGACGGTACTTCGGGACCGCCGTGGCCGCCGGACGGCTCGGCGACGGCACGTACACCGGCATCCTGGGCCGCGAGTTCAACTCGGTCACACCCGAGAACGAGATGAAGTGGGACGCGACCGAGCGGTCCCGCGGACAGTTCACCTTCGGCGCCGCCGACCAGATCGTGAACGGCGCGGCGGCCCGCGGTCAACGCGTGCGGGGCCACACGCTGGTCTGGCACTCCCAGCTGCCCGACTGGGTCAAGGGCATCAGGGACGCGAACACGCTGCGCGGCGTGATGAACAACCACATCACCACGGTGATGAACCGTTACAAGGGCCGGATCCACTCCTGGGACGTGGTCAACGAGGCCTTCGCCGACGGCGGCAGCGGCCAGCTGCGCGGCTCGGTCTTCCGAGACGTCCTGGGCACCGGCTTCCTGGAGCAGGCCTTCCGCACCGCACGGTCGGCCGACCCGGCGGCCAAGCTCTGCTACAACGACTACAACATCGAGAACTGGAGCGACGCCAAGACCCAGGGCGTCTACCGCATGGTCCGCGACTTCAAGGCCCGCGGCGTTCCCATCGACTGCGTCGGCCTCCAAGCGCACTTCGGCGCCGGCGGTCCCCCCGGCAGCTTCCAGACGACGCTGTCGAACTTCGCCGCTCTCGGCGTGGACGTCCAGATCACCGAGCTGGACATCGCCCAGGCCCCGCCGAACGCGTACGCGAACACGGTGCGGGCCTGCATGAACGTGCGGCGCTGCACCGGCATCACCGTCTGGGGCATCCGCGACAGCGACTCCTGGCGCAGCGGCGAGAACCCCCTGCTCTTCGACCGCAACGGCAACAAGAAACCGGCCTACCAGGCAACGCTCAACGCACTGGGCGGATCGGCCGCGGCACAGCGGGCCGACGCCCGTTCGCCCCGGTCCGCCGCCGCACTCCCCTCCTCCTTCCGCTGGAATTCGAGCGGATCCCTGATCTCCCCCAAGTCGGACGCGACCCACAGGGTCGCCGGGATCAAGGACCCGTCGGTCGTCTACCACAACGGCAAGTACCACGTGTTCGCGAGCACCGCGAACTCCTCCGGGTACAACCTGGTGTACCTGAACTTCAGTGACTGGTCGCAGGCGGGTTCGGCCACACACCACTACCTCGACCGCACCGCCATCGGCGCCGGGTACCGGGCCGCGCCGCAGGTCTTCTACTACGCGCCGCAGCGCCTGTGGTACCTCGTCTACCAGACCGGCAACGCCTCGTACTCCACCAACCCCGACATCAGCAACCCCAACGGGTGGAGCGCCCCGCGCAACTTCTACTCGTCGATGCCGGACATCATCAGGCAGAACATCGGCAACGGCCACTGGGTCGACATGTGGGTGATCTGCGACAGCGCCAACTGCTACCTGTTCTCGTCCGACGACAACGGGCACCTGTACCGCTCCCAGACGACCGTCGGCCGGTTCCCGAACGGCTTCACCAACACCGTCATCGCGGCGCGGGACTCCAAGTACGCCATGTTCGAAGCGAGCAACGTCTACAAGGTGCAGGGCAGTAACCAGTACCTGCTGCTCGTCGAGGCCATCGCCTCGGACGGCCGGCGCTACTTCCGCTCCTGGACCTCGAACAGCCTGGCCGGCTCCTGGTCCCCGCTGGCCGCGTCCGAGGGCAACCCGTTCGCCAAGTCGAACAACGTGACGTTCCCCGCCGGTACCTGGACCCGGGACATCAGTCACGGCGAGATGATCCGCGCGAGCAACGACCAGACGCTCACGATCCCGGCCTGCAAGCTGCAGTACCTGTACCAGGGCAAGGATCCCAACGCCAGCGGTGACTACAACAGCCTGCCGTGGCGGCTGGGCCTGCTCACCCAGACCAACTCCACCTGCTGATCCGTTGACGACGTGGGCCCCGCCGCTCGTGCGGGGCCCACGCCGGTGATGGCCGGGCTCGCCGGCATGCCCTTCTCCGCCGGACCGCTTCCAGGACCACGGCTGACTTCCGGAAAGTGCCGTGGTCTGCGAGCCCTGGCAGACGTGATGCCGCCCAGCGGCCGGTCGGTGATGTCGAGGTCGCCTTTCTCGTCAAGGGCGGGGCAGGCCGAAGAGGACGGGGAGGTCGGCGATGTCGGTGATCCGCTCGTAGCCGAGCCAGTGCTCGTCGTGCTCGAAGCCGCGGTCGACGTACACCTTGTTCTTGATGCCCATGGCGGCCGCGGACCGATGGTCGTACATCGGGCTCGCGGAGACGTGCACGAGCTCGTCGGGTGTGACACCGAGCTTGTCGAACAGGTACTCGAAGGCCTGGAGTCGTGGCTTGTAGACGCCCATCTCCTCGGCGCTGATGACGACCTCGAACGGGGCCTTGAGGTTCTCCGCGAGGCGCACGGCGTGAGCGGTGTCGCTGTTCGTGATGATGACCAGCGGGACCTCCTCGGCCAGGCGGTTCAGCGCCTCGGTGACGCCGGGGTACGGACCCCAGGTGGGGATGCGGTCGTACACCGCCCGCGCCTCGTCCTCGCGGTACTCGAGACCGACGCCGCGCGAGGCGCGTTCCATGGAACGCGCGACGACCTGGTGGAACGGCTGGTACGCGCCGGTGCACTCGTCGATCCGGTACGCCTTGCAGATCCGCAGGTACTCATCGGCGACCTCGGCCGGCAGCCGGTCGCCCAGGACCTCACGCATCGCGTCGTTGATGCTGAACTTGATCAGCGTCCCGTTCATGTCGAACGTCACGAACTTCGGCTTGTTCTCGAATCTCACGGTTCCTCCAGTTGACGATCAGCCGGCAGCCGCCCGGTTGGCGATTGCGAGGACCATACCCCCACCCCTGTGAACAGACAACTGTTGACAGTTTTCAAGCGGCCTCTTACCGTCACGTCATCGAACCGCCTCACACAGGCGCCCTGGACGCACAGGAGGACCAGTGGAGACCAACACGCCATCCGGTACGGCCATGGAGCGCCTCGATGCCCTCGGCCACGCGCTTCCCCGTGTCAGCGGTGACGCGGCCTACGTGAACCACCGGCAGGTCGGTTCCAGCATCTACGTGTCGGGGCAGCTGCCGTACAAGGACGGTGCGCTGCTGGGGCAGGGCATCGTCGGCCGGGACGTCGAGTTGGAAGCGGCGCGGGTTCTGGCGCGTCAGGCGGTGTTGAACTGCCTGGCCGTCGCCGCGGAGGCGGTGGGCGGCCTGGACCGGGTCCGGATCGTGCAGATGCTGGTCTTCGTCGCGAGCACGCCGGAGTTCGCAGAGCAGTCACGTGTCGCCAACGCGGCGAGTGACCTGCTCATCGAGGTGCTCGGCGAGAACGGCCGGCACGCCCGCACCGCGATCGGTGTCGCCGGACTTCCGCGCAACAGTCCTGTCGAGATCCAGATGGTTTGCACGACGGCGTCGTGACCCGCGCCACCCCTTCATTCTCCGACCGACAGTCCAAGGAGTGAGAGCAGCGTGCACCGGCTTCAACGAGCACTCGATGCGCTGGTCGAGCGGGTGGACACACCCGCGCCCATCGTGCTGCTGGACGTCATGCAGCGGAACATCGACCGGATGCAGAACTTCGCTGCCCAGCACAGCCTGCAGGTCAGGCCTCACGTCAAGACGCACAAGTGCGTGGAGGTCGGGAGACTTCAGATCGAGGCGGGGGCCGTCGGGATCACCGCGGGCAATGTCGGTGAGGCGGAGGTCTTCGCCGGCGCGGGATTCGACGACATCTTCCTCGCCTATCCGGTCTGGCCCGCGGGAACGAAGGGTGAGCGGATCCGCTCGCTCGCCCGGACCGCCCGACTCCGGGTGGGGGCCGACAACGTCGCGGCCATCGAGGCCCTCGCCGACGCGATGGGCGACGAGCCCGAACGGCTCGAGATCGTGGTCGAGGTCGACTGTGGAGCCGGCCGTTCGGGTGCGCCGCCCGAGGCCGCGGGTGATCTCGCCCTCGCCGCCCGGAAGCGTGGGCTGGTACCCGTGGGCGTCTACACCTACCCGGGGCACGGCAGCTCCGGCCCGGACGTTCGCGAGCTCGCCGCGCGGGACCAGGAGATCGCACTGGCCACAGCGGTACGCGGCTTCGCCGGCGTCGGGGTGAGCGCCGAGGTGGTCAGTGCGGGCTCCACTCCCACGGTCGCGTTCTCCACCAGCAGCCTGATCACCGAGATCCGTCCGGGCGAGTACGTCTTCTGCGACATGGACAACACCCGGCTCGGCGCCTGTGACGAGGAGCAGATCGCGCTGTTCGTCGCGGCCACGGTGGTCAGCGACCGGGTCCCGGGCCAGGTCATCCTCGACGTCGGCACCAAGGCCCTCGGCCGGGACGGCAACCCACAGCGCGGGTACGGCCAGATCGCCGGCATGAAGGCCGTGCTGTCGAAGCTCAACGAGTACCACGGCTTTCTCGCCGTGTCCCCCGAGGAGCCGCGGCCCGCTGTCGGAACCGTTCTCCCGATGGTGCCCAACCACGTGTGCCCGATCGTGAACAACTTCGAAGAACTGATCGTGACCGACTCACAGGGCACGATGCCGCGGTGCTGGCCGGTCGCGGCCCGGGGGCTCCTCAGCTGAGCTGCTTCACAACACTGCCTCCCAACGCCTTGCCCGACCCAGAAGAGAGTGGCTGAACATGAGACTCGACAAGCTCACGGCGCTGGTGACCGGAGCCGGCAGCGGAATCGGGGAGGCGGTGAGTTCCCACTTCCGCCGCGAGGGCGCACGGCTGCTCCTCACCGGCCGCAGGGAGGAGCTGGACACCGCCCGGCCCGACGACGTGTACGTCCCCGGCGACCTCAACGACGAGGCGTTCGTCGCGAGCCTGGCCCAGCGGGCCGCAGAGTCCGTGGGGAGCGTCGACGTCGTCGTCCTCAACCACGGCCTGCAGGTCAGCGGCCCGCTCACCGAGATGGCGTACGAGGACGCGAAGAACGTGCTGCACAGCAACCTGCTCAGCGCGTTCCTGGTGATGAAGCACTTCGCGCCGCTGATGCCGGAGGCGGGCGGCTCGTTCGTCTGCGTCGGCTCGCGGCTCGGCATGGTGGGCAAGCCCGAAGAGGTGCTGTACTCGGCTGCCAAGGGAGGCCTCATCATGCTGGCCAAGGGCGCGGCCATCGAATGGGCTGCGCGGGGCATCCGCGTCAACGTCGTCGCTCCGGGCCTGACGAGCACACCCGTCATCGAGGCGTCGTTCCAGCGCCGGCCCGACCCCGAGGCCTACCGCCGTGAGCGCGAGGCCCAGATACCGCTCCAACGCCTCGCGTCCCCGGAGGAGATAGCGGACGCGGTCCTGTTCCTCGCCTCACCGGAGTCGTCCTACATCACCGGAGCGGTTCTCCCCGTGGACGGCGGCTACACCGCCTTCTGACCGCGCCCTCCGCGACACCGCCCAGTCGTGGAGCAGACGCTGAACGACCTGTTCGCCCGCTTCGGCACTGGCTGAAGCGGGCGTGACGCCCTGTTCGGGCGGGTCGTTCCTATCCCACGGGCGGCGTCTGGTTGTCCTCGCTGTCCCGGCTGGTCAAGGTCGCCACCGCGTCGTCGAAGTGCTTCTTCAGCGCTGCCAGGGCGCCCGCGGCGTCGCCGTCCCGGATCAGCTCGCTGATCTTGCGGTGATTGACTTCACCCGGGCTCTGGACCTTGTGATGGTGCCGAGCCTCCTCAGTGGTGAGGGCCCCCATGCACAGGCGGGTTTCGGAGATCACCGTGCTGAACATTCGCTGGAGTCGCTGGCTGCCGGAGGCGGCGACCAGGATGGTGTGGAACTCCAGGTCGTACTTCTTCGCCGTTTCCCAGTCGCCGGCCTCTTCGGCGGCAGCCTCCGCCCTGACGTTCCTGTCCAGTTCCTTGTAGGTCTCCTCCGACTTGGCGGAAGCGATGATGGACTGGACCGCTGCGGACTCCAGCGCCGTACGAGCCAGGTAGATGTCAGCGATGTCTTCCCTGGTGAGCACCGGGACGGAGACCCTCCGGTGGGGCTCGCCGCGGAGCAGCCCCTCCTGGATCAGCCGCTGGATCGCCTCCCGGATCGGCCCACGGCTCACCCCGAAGCTCGTGGCCAGCTCCACCTCGCTGAGCTGTGTGCCGGCTGCGAGGGTGCCGTTGATGATGTCCTCACGGAGGCGGTCGAGCACCATCGAGGCGAACGTCTCGCGAGGCAGGCGTACGGGCCTTGCAGACTCTTGGCTCACAGGGCTTCCCTCTCGTCGGTCACGGTCCGCGGCGCAGCGCGCTGAACGCTCGCAGCTGTCCCCTCGGTCTTCGAAGGCCGGGGGGCCAGGGGGTGGACTGTGTCTGCGCGCTCGCGTCGGCTCTTCTTCACATCCAGGCCCTGTCCGATCATGGTAATACCGAGGGCGGTGAGAAAGACCGCGGCGGGGGTGGATGCCGGCCCGGCCCCCGAGGTTGTCTTGACCGATCACCATTCCCGGCCTGTTTGACGCCTCGCCTACCGACGCCTCGCCTATTTAACAAGGTCCTTGAACTTGTAGTAGGCACCGGCGAAGGGCAGGAACCACGGCGGGCCGAAGTGGCCGGGTATCCGCGGGAAGGACAGGTCGCGCCAGGGGTTGGCGGCCGTGGTCCCGTTCATGTACTCCGCCATCTGCTTGCCCATGTAGGTGGCCATCTGGACGCCGTGGCCGGAGTAGCCGACCGAGTAGAACAGCCCGTCCTGCTCGCCGGCGTGCACCATCCGGTCCATGCTCATGTCGACCAGGCCGCCCCAGCAGTAGTCGACACGCGCGTTGGTGAGCTGTGGGAAGACCTCGGTCATCGCCTTGTGCAGGATGCGGCCGCTCTTCGCGTCCGACTGCGGGCCGGACATGGCGAACCGGGCGCGGCCACCGAACAGCAACCGGTGGTCCGGGGTGATCCGGAAGTAGTTCAGCAGGTTCATGGACGTCGACGCCATCCGCCGGGTCGGCATGATCTGGTCGCAGAGGTCCTTGCCCAGTGGTTCGGTCACGATGATGAAGCTGCCGACGGGCGCGATCCTGACCTGGAGCCAGCGGAACGGCCGGCCGGTGTAGCCGCTGGTCGCGACGAGGACCTGGTCGGCCCGGACGGTCCCGCGCGGGGTGACCACCTCGTGCTTGGTGCCGCCCAGCCGCCGGACCTGCTCGACCGGTGCCTTCTCGTGGATCTCCGCGCCCGCCCGTGCCGCGGCCTCGCCCAGCCCGCGGGTGTACTTGCCGACGTGCAGTCCGGCGCTCTTGGTGTCGACCATCGCGCCGTAATAGAGGTCGGAGCCGATCTCCGCGTGGAGTTCGCTCCTGGGCACCAGGCGTGTCTTGTCGAGCCCGATCCGGTCGGACAGCTCGTGGGTCTTGCGTAGGCCGTCGAAGTGAGCCGGCTTGGAGGCCAGGATCAGCTTGCCGGAACGGGCGAAGTCGCAGTCGATGCTCTCCTCAGCGACCAGTTTCTCGATGGTGTCGACCGCGTCGTGGTAGGTCTCGAGGTACCGCCTCGCGGTCTCGAAGCCGTAGCGGGCGATCGCGTCGCGGGTGCCGATCGCCAGGCCCGTGGTGGCCATGCCGCCGTTGCGGCCCGACGCGCCGAAGGCCACGGTGTCCTTTTCCAGGACCGCGACCTTCGCTCCCTTGCGGGCGAGATGGAGGGCCGCGGACAGTCCGGTCAGACCTGCGCCGACCACCGCCACGTCCACATCCCCACTCACCTCGGTCCGGGAACGGTCAGGGCCTTGCGGGGCGGTGTCGAGCCAGTAGGGGGTGAACTTCATCGGAGTTTCTCCTGTGGGACGGTCGGGGCGGGCCGGCAGCACCGCTGTGTACACCGCGTGGAAGTCCGCCCCGAACCAGAGACGTTGGCCGGACCGAATCTCACGCCGCTCATCGAAGGTCCCTTCTCGGGGGTTGTTCGACCCGACCGTAGATGGCACTCTGTCGGCTGTCAACAGTTAGCAGAAGGGAGGTTAGGGTGCCCTTTCTTCGGGCCACGTCAGCGGGATGCACCCCTTGACTCGCCCAAGGCGCGGTGCCATTCTCTTGCCACTTTTAGCGCGAAGTTTCATGAAATCGTGCTGAACGCGTCCGAAGTCCCCTCCGGACAGTGATCGCCGTCCTTCAGGGTCGAGGTCACACCAAAGCCGCCGGACGCATCCCTCCGGATCTGCACGGGCGCACCGCCACTCCCGGTGCTGCACAGCCCGCCGCCCTGCGCAGCCGCAGGGCAGACCGGCCCCACCCCACGCAACCGCTGGTCTCCCCCCTCAGCCCCCGCACAGCTGGTCCCACGCGTCCCTAGATGAGGAGTATTGCCATGAGTGATCCCCAGATCGGTCGCAGAGCGCTCCTGCGCGGAGCAGGCGGCCTGGCCGCCCTCGCCGCCGTCCCCTCCCTCGCCGCCTGCGGCACCGGCACCAGCCGGGCCTCGTCCGGCAGCGCCAAGGGCGGCGGCAAGACGGTGATCGTCCGCGACAGCGGCGGCGCCTACGGCCAGGCCCTCCAGAAGGCGATCTACACGCCGTTCACTCAGGAAACCGGCATCAACGTCGAGGTGACCAACATCCAGGGCACCCAGATGCTGGCCCAGATCAAGCAGGGCCGCCCCCAGTTCGACCTCATCAACAACTCGATGAAGGAACTCGTCAAGTACGCGAACCAGGACGGCCTGGAGAAGCTGGACCGCGACCGGATCAAGAGCCTGACGGGCGCGCAGATCCCGGGCAGTCAGATCACCGAGTATGCGGTCGCGCACAGTTTCTACGCCCAGTGCATGGCGTACCGCACCGACGCCTTCGGCGGCCGCAAGCCCAAGTCGTGGGCGGACTTCTGGGACACCAAGGCGTTCAAGGGCAGCCGCTCGCTGTGCAACCCGGACGCCGACCTGCCCGAGCTGGAGTTCGCGCTGCTGGCCGACGGCGTGCCCATGGACAAGCTGTACCCGCTGGATGTGGACCGTGCCTTCAAGGTGCTGAGCCGGCTCCGATCCGACATCAAGAAGTTCTGGGACAGCGGACCGCTCCCCGGTGTGCTACTCAGCCGCCAGGAGGTCACCATGACCACCATCTGGCACGGCCGGCTCGCCGACCTGACTCAGCAGAACGTCCCTGTGGCGGCCCAACTCAACGGTGCCCGCCGTCAGTTCTCGGGCTTCAGTATCCCCAAGGGCGCGGCCCACATGGACACCGCCTACCAGCTCCTCGACTACGCGCTGCGTCCCGAGGTCCAGGCCGCCGTGGCCAAGGTCTATCCCTCGAACCCCTCTTCCCCAGTGGCCTACGACAAGCTCAGCGAAAAGGAGCGTTCCTCACTCGCGGGTGCTCCGCAGTACTACGACAAAGGCTTCGACGCGGACATCAACTGGTGGATCAAGAACGAAGCCGCCGTCAGCAAGCGTTGGTTGGAGTGGGCTCGTGGCTGAATTCGGTGTGGTCACACCGTCCGTGAAGGTGGCCGGCGGCAAGCTGCCCACCTCGACCGGCAAAGCGCTGTCGGTGGTGGCCCTGCGCAAGACATACGGGGACGTCGTAGCTGTCGACGAGGCGTCCATGGAGATCGCGGCCGGGGAGTTCGTCACCTTCCTCGGCGCCTCCGGGTCGGGCAAGACCACCACCCTGATGATGATCGCCGGTTTCTGCGAACCCGACTCCGGCACCATCACCGTCGGAGGCCGCGACGTCACCCGGCTCGCCCCGCAGAAACGCAGCCTCGGCTTCGTCTTCCAGCAGTACCTGCTCTTCCCCCACATGACCGTGCATGAGAACGTCGCCTTCCCCCTCACGCTCCGCGGAGTGCCGAAAGACGAGATCCGCCGGCGGGTCGCAGAGACCCTGGAGATCGCGGGCCTGTCCGGCTTCGGCGGCCGCAAGCCGCGCGAACTGTCCGGCGGCCAGCAGCAGCGCGTCGCCCTGTGCCGGGCGCTGGTCTACCGCCCACCGGTCATCCTCATGGACGAGCCGCTGGGCGCCCTGGACAAAAAGCTCCGCGACCAGCTCCAAGTCGAGATCAAGGCCATCCAGCAGGAACTCGGCCTAACTGTCATCTACGTGACACACGATCAGGAAGAAGCGCTGGTGCTGTCGGACCGCATCGCCGTGATGCGCAACGGCCTGATCGAGCAGTTCGACACACCCAGGGAACTGTTCGAACGGCCCAGGACCCCCTTCGTCGCGGACTTCCTCGGCGCGGCCAACTTCCTGCCCGGCCGCGTGGAACAGAACACCGACGACCACACCGTGATCCGCCTCGACCACAGCGGCGGTCTGTTGAAGGCGCGACGCCATGAGCTGGCCTCCGGTACCTCGGTCAAGGTCGCCGTGCAGCCGGGCCGGCTGCGAGCCTGCGCCCCCGACGACGGTTTCTGCACCGGCACGGTGGAGACCGCCACGTACGTCGGCACCCTGGTCCGCGCGGGCGTACGCACCGACGGCGGGGACGCGCCCCTGCTGCGCCTCGAAGTACCGGCCGGCCGAGGACCCGTCACCGGCGAGCGGGTCGGCATCACCGTCGACCCGGAGGACGTCAACCTCTTCCCCGTCGAACTGGGCGGGTGAGTCATGGCTGCCACTCTCGCGGGGGCTCCTGCCCGTCCTGGCAAGCTCCTGAACTCCCGCCGGACAAGGGTGGGGATCCTCTACGCCCTGCCCGTTGTGATCTATCTGCTGGTGCTGTTCGTCTACCCGATCCTCAGCACGCTCTTCCTCAGCCTGAAGAACCCCGACGGATCACTGACGCTGCACTGGTACGTCGACGCGCTCACGGGCATCAACCTCTCGGTGCTGTTCACCACGCTGCGGATCTCCGCGGAGACGGCGCTGCTCAGCCTCGTCTTCGGATTCCTCCTGGCCCAGGCGATCTCCCGGCTGAAGCCCCTGTGGGCCGCCCTGGCCATGCTGATCGTGGTCGTCCCGCACTTCATCAGCGCCCTCGTCCGGACCTACGGCTGGATCATCCTGCTCGGCGACAAGGGGCTGGTGAACGAGTCGGTGCCGGGCGGGCCGTACCAGCTGCTCTACAACGAGCTGGGCGTGGTCATCGGCACCACCTCCATGATGCTCCCCTACACCGTGCTGCTGCTGTACGGCGTGATGCGCGGCGTGGACCGCAGGCTGCTGGCTGCCGCGGCGAGCATGGGCGCGGGACGCGTGACCATCTTCCGCCGGATCTATCTGCCGTTGGTGACCCCTGGGCTGGCCAGTGCCGGACTGCTCAGCTTCATCCTGTCGCTGGGCTACTACATCACCCCGGCCCTGATGGGCGGCCCGAAGCAGACGATGATCGCCACCCTCATCAACCAGCAGGTGACGAAGGAAAACCAGTGGAACGGGGCGGCTGCTCAGGGAGTCATCCTGCTGCTCCTCACCCTCGCCGGACTGCTGCTGGTCAAGGTCGTCAGCTCCCTCGGCGCCAGCCGTAAGAAGAGGAGCGCGTCATGATGGAGCTGCGCAAGACACTCGCCGGACGGATCGCCCTGACCGCCATCGCCACCGTGATCCTGCTGTTCCTGGCGCTGCCGATCGTCGTCATCCTCATCACCTCCTTCAGCAACAACGCCTTCGCCGCCTTCCCCCCGGACTCCTGGACGCTCGGCTGGTACAAGGCACTGTTCGCCGACGGCAGCAAATGGCCGGCCGCGCTGACGCTCAGCGCGTTCGTCGCCTGCCTGAGCACCGTGTTCTCGCTGGTCATCGGTGTGACCGCGGCGACCGCGCTGACCCGCAGCGAACTCCCGCTGCGCTCCGCGGTCTACGCCCTGGTCCTCGGCCCCCTGCTCATCCCCCAGATCGTCACCGCCCTCGGCCTGTTCCTGCTCTTCGAACCCGCCTCGATGCTGGGCAGCCCGATCGCGATCGCCCTCGGCCACACCGTGCTGGCCTCACCGATCGCGGTGCTGATCCTGATCGCGACCCTGCGCGGCATCGACGAACGGCTGGAGGACGCCGCCGCCAGCATGGGCGCCGGCCGGCTGACCATCGCCCGGCGGATCACCTTCCCCCTGGCCGCCCCCGGCATGATCGCCGCGGCGATCTTCTCCTTCATCACCAGCTTCGACGAGTTCTACATCTCCCAGTTCCTGTCCTCCGTCGACACCGTCACCCTGCCGGTGCAGATCTACAACTCCCTGACCTTCGACATCGACCCCAGCGTCACCGCGATCAGCGCGATCCTCATCGCCTTCGCCATCCTCGCCCTCGCCCTCGTGGCCCTCGTGCGCTGGCTCGGCTCGGGACGGCAGAACTCCCTGCTCTCCGTCGAGACCGCGACAGGCATCGCCGCACCCGGAGGTGAGGCCGTATGACCACCCACGCGATCTGACTGTCGATTCGTTCACCGGTCAGGGCCCCTCGCGCCCCGGGCGTGAGGGGCCTGCCGGTGCGGGAACCGGCATCGGCCCTCAGTTGAAGATGTCCAGGAGGTCCGGCCAGGAACCGTCGTCGGACGGGCGTGCCCTCATCGGGCGCGGCTCCGGGTATGTTGCCGCTGCGGCCCTCGCCCGGACGACTTCCGGCCCGCCGCACGCCTCGACCGCGAAGGCGCCGAAGACCTTGGCGAACGCGGCCGGGTCGCGAAACTCCACGCCGAACGCCCGGCCGTCCCGCAGCGGCACCCACACCACCCGGTCGATCCGTGCCCACTCCGGCACCGGCTGGTCGTCGGCGGTCGACCGTCCGTCCAGCCACAGCCGCGCCACGTGCAGCAGGTTCACCTCTTCCATCGGCAGCCGCTTGCGCCGAACACGCAGTTCACGCGTCGTCAGCGCGACGCGCTGGTCCTTCTTCGGATACCAGACGCCGCCGATCCCGAACGGCACCCACAGCAGGATCCCGATCGGCGGCCAGACCAGAGCGTCGCCCCACGACCGGAACAGCCCGCCGTCCAACAGGTAGAGGGCCCCGAAGACCAGAACCCACTTAGCCGTCATCCGCCAGAACCCGGTGCCCTGCCGGTAAAGGACCCGCCGCTTCCTCGCCATCGTCATGTCCGCACGATATCTGCCGCCCCGCGGTTCCCAACAAGGCCAGCTGTCCGTCGAAGCACTCCCCCACCGGGTCGCCGCCTGTCTGCCTATTGCGTGCAGAAGAGCGAGCGGCCATTATCAGGATTCCTGTTATTTTAAAGTTGTAGCGAAGGGTGGCCGAGGCATGCCATTGAGTCCCAGAATCCAGGCCAGAGGGATCCAACTGCTGCTCGGTCGCATGATGTCGCGGGTCCACAAGGACCTGCGCTTCGCGGACATCCCGAAGCGGACCGAAGCCCTCCTGGTGGAGACCGGCGCCGGCCCGGTGCCCTGCACCGTCTACCGCCCGCCGGCCGACACCGGAACTCCTGCCCCCGTGTACGTCAACTTCCACGGCGGCGGTTTCGTGGTCGCCCGGCCGGAGCAGGACGACCACATCTGCCGTTACATCGCCGCCACGGCCGGCTGTGTCGTGATCAACGTGGACTATGCCGTCGCCCCGCAGCGGCAGTTTCCGGTGCCCGTCACCCAGGCGTACGACGTCACGGCGTGGGTCGCCGAGAACGGTCCCGCCGGCGGCTGGGACGGCTCGCGCCTTGCCGTGGGCGGACACAGCGCCGGGGCCAGCCTGACGGCCGCGGTCTGCCGCCTGGCCCGGGACCGCGGAAGCTTCTCGCCCCGGCTTCAGATCATCGACTCCGCTCCGCTCGATCAGGTCGCCGACCCTGCCACCAAGCAGTCCCCCATCGCCAAGCCGCTGCTCAGTCCTCAGCTCATGCGGGTCTTCACGGCCGCCTACGTCCCCGACCCCGCCCACCGCGCCGATCCCCTTGTCTCACCCGGGCTGGCCGATGATCTCGGCGGGCTCCCTCCCGCCCTGGTCATCACCGCGGAGCACGACCGCCTGCGTGAGGAGGGCGACGCCTACGCCAAGGCTCTGGAGGCCGCCGGAGTTCCGGTCATCCACCGAGTCTTCGAGGGAGTCGATCACTACTTCACCCACACCGGTCCGGTACCGGCGGGGAAGGCGGCCATCGACATGATGGCAACCACCTTGCGCACCGCACTCAGCATGTGATGTCGGCCGGTCAAGCCGGCCGGGCCTCATCGGATGTGCTTCGCCGGCTTGGTGGCGGCGTGGAGCAGATACTCCAGTGGGCCGCGGCGGAAGAAGCGGGACCAGACCGCGGCGAACACGATCGCCCCGAGGACGAACATGAGCAGCGGTGCCCAGGACTGCTGGCTGCTCTTCCCGGTCGGCATGGACAGCATCGACTGTGCGACGAAATGGCCGACGTAGGCCGTCAGGGACATGGTCCCCACGGCGATGACAGGTTTGGCCAGGCGGCGCAGTCGCGGCAGGCGGTCCATCGCCACCGTCGCGCCCACGATCACGAGGATCGCGACTCCGACGCTGCCGATGATGTCGAACGTGGTGCCGCTGTGCGGCCCGGCCGACAGGAGCGACGACGCCGGCATATCGGGGAACGACCCGCTGCCGGGGGGCATCGAACCGGAGCCGCCGGACGACGACCCGTCTTCCGCCGTGCTCCTCAGCGCGTTCTTGCCGGCGAGCAGCAAGGACATGCCGTACGCGGCCACGGTGAGGGAGGCACCGAACGCGGCCAGGCGCCGCCGGACCGTGCTGGACGACAGGTCGAGGCGGCCCAGCGCCATACCTGCGATCACGAACGACATCCAGGTGAGCGCCGGGTAGAAGCCGGTGAGCAGCAGATCGAGCACTCCCACCTCGCTGAGGCGGCGGAGCGGGTCGTAGGCGTTGATGCTCTCCTGGACCGACGGAGTCAGCAGCGAGGTCAGGACGAACGCCAGCTGCGGTGTGACGAGGGCGAACGCGGCCGCGAGGATCGCGAGTGTCTTGGCGCTCAGCCGCACCAGGGGCAGGGCCAGCAGGAAGTAGACCCCGTAGAAGCCGAGGATGATCACTCCCCCGTACTCCATCGCCAGCGCGGTGCCCAGCGCCAGCAGGACCACGGCGCGGATCGCGATCCTGGCCCTCGCCTGCCTGCCCGCCAGGCCGGTCTTCGGCTCGCGGCGGCCGGCGAGCAGCATCAGCGAGAACCCGGCGAGGGTGGCGAACAGGACCGACGAGTGACCGTCCGCCAGGTACCGGACCCAGCTGCCGACACCGGTCGTGGCCGACAGCGGCGGGCCGATGTGCACGACGTACATGCCGAACACCGCCAGCGCGCGGGCGAGGTCCACCCCGACGAGGCGTCCCATCGAAGGACCGGGCGAGGTCGGCACTGCGGACTCGGACGGGGTTCGGGGCTGCGGAGGCGAGATCTCCTGCGGAGCTGATGTCTCCTGCGGCAGTTGCGGTTTTGTCATACAGGGAATCTCGCGCGGCCGTCCGGGGGCGGACCATCCGGCAGTCTTCGGTAACGGCCCCGCCGGTCGGCGGGGGTGGACCCGACAGTTGCCGGGTGGGCGGGCGGCGGCCGGGCTTCCAGGCTGGAGACACGACACACCGTGCGCGGCACAAGAAGACGTGCGCGACCAAGAAGGAAAGGAACGTCGTGAACACCGCAGCCGCCCCGGCGACGGATGAAACGCCCCTGTCCGCCCGAGAGACGGTCAAGGCACTGTGCGCTTATGTCCGGCCGCACCGGTGGGCCGTCGCACTCGGCCTGCTGTGCGCCCTGGTCGGGTCCGCCGGAGGACTGCTGCAGCCGCTGGCCACCAAGGCACTGGTGGACCGGCTCGCGACAGGTGGGACCGTCGCCGGGATCCTGATCGCGCTCACCGCGCTGGTGCTGCTGGGCACGGCGGTCGAGGCGTGCGGCGCGTATGTGCTGGAGCGGACGGCGGAGTCGGTGGTCCTGGCCGCGCGGCGCACCCTTGTGGGGCGGTTGCTGCGGCTGCGGATCGCGGAGTGGGAGCGGATCCCGCCGGGTGATCTGATGTCCCGGGTCACCTCGGACACCACGCTGCTGCGGGCGGTCAGCACCCAGGCGGTCGTCTCGGCGGCCACCGGCGCGGTCGCCTTCGTAGCGGCGATCGTGGTGATGGCGTTCCTGGACGTCGTGCTGCTGGGTGTGACGCTCGGCGTGGTCGTGCTGGTCGGCGGGGCCGCCGCGCTGGTGATGCCGAGGATCGCCCGCGCCACCGAACGCGCGCAGGAGGCGGTCGGGGAGATCTCCGTCGCGCTGGAGCGGGTCTTCGGGGCGTTCCGCACGGTGAAGGCGTCCGGTGCCGAGGAGCGGGAGACCGCCCGGGTGGATGCGGCGGCACGGCGGGCGTGGCGGCACGGCGTGAAGAGCGCGAAGTGGGAGGCGGTGGCAGGCTCGGCGGACGAACTCGCCGTACAGCTGGCGTTCCTGGCGGTGCTCGCGGTCGGCGGGGCGCGGGTGGCGTCCGGGGAGATCCCCGTGTCCACCCTCATCGCCTTCCTGCTGTACCTCTTCTACCTGATCGAGCCGGTGTCCAAGCTGGTCGACGCCGTGTCCCACTATCAGGAGGGGGCGGCCGCGATCTCCCGGATCGCGCAGGTGGAACGCCTGTCGACGGAGCCGAGCGCCCGGCGGAAGGGCGTCCTGCCCAGGCAGCGGGCAGCGGTGCCGGGCCCGGCGTCGGTCCGCTTCGAGGACGTGTCCTTCCGCTACCGTCCGGGTCTGCCGTACATCCATCAGCAGGTGAGTTTCGAGGTGCCGGGCACCGGGATGACGGCCTTCGTCGGCCCCTCCGGTGCGGGCAAGTCGACGGTCTTCGCACTCATCGAGCGGTTCTACGAGGCCACCGGCGGCCGGGTCCTGGTCGACGGCAAGGACGTACAGGACTGGTCCCTGCCCGAGCTGCGGTCTGCCATCGGGTACGTGGAGCAGGACGCTCCTGTGCTGGCCGGCACGTTGCGCGAGAACCTGGTCTTCGCTGCGCCCGGGGCAACGGACGACGACATCCGCGACGTCCTGGCCCGGACGAAGCTCGACACCCTCGTCGAGCGCCTGCCCCACGGCCTGGACACCCCGGTCGGACATCGCGGTTCGCAGCTGTCGGGCGGCGAGCGGCAGCGCATCGCCATCGCCCGCGCCCTGTTGCGGCGGCCCCGGCTGCTGCTGTTGGACGAGGCGACCTCGCAGCTCGACGCGGTCAACGAGCTGGCGCTGCGGGACGTCGTCGCTGAGGTGGCCCGGCAGACCACCGTGCTGGTGGTGGCCCACCGTCTGTCGACGGTGACAGGCGCCGACCGGATCGTCGTCATGGAGGCCGGCCGGGTCCGGTCGGTGGGCACCCATGAGGAACTGTTGGCCCAGGACCGGCTGTACGCGCAGCTGGCCGCCGGCCAGCTCCTGGCGGTCGGTCAGTCCGAGCCGAGCGGAATCCGCAGCCGCACCCGGTAGCCGCCCTCCGCGGTCGGGCCCGCCTCCAGGGTGCCGTGCAGGATGTCGGCCCGTTCCCGCAGACCGACCAGGCCCTGCTGTGAACCGGGCAGGGACAGGGAGGGACGCCTGGGCGGGCTGTTGGTGACGGTCACTCCTACGTCGTCGCCGTCCTGCCACAGCTCGACGCAGGCCGTGGCGCCGGGCGCGTGCTTGCGGACGTTGGTCAGCGCCTCCTGCACCGTGCGGTAGAGGGCCCGTTGCGCGGGTGTGCCCACGGCGGGCGGAAGCTCACCCGTCAGCTCCGTGTGAGTTCCGCTCGACTCCACCAGTTTGCGCAGGTCGGCCAGGGTGGGCTGAGGCGTCAGCTCCGTGGCGTGGCCGCCGGAGGCGCGCAGCAGCGTGACCATGGTGCGCAGTTCGTCGAGCGTGGTGACGCTCAGCGAACGGATCGTGCGGGCGGCCTCCTTGGCGTCCGCGTCCTTGGTGGCGACCTGCAGCGCTCCGGCCCGTACGGCGATCAGGCTGACCTGGTGCGAGACCACGTCGTGCATCTCGCGGGCCAGCTGGGCGCGTTCGCGGGCGAGCACGGCCTGCGCGTGCAGGGCCCGCTCGTGCTCCCTGGCCTCCTCGATCTCGGCCAGCCGCCGCGCCAAGTCCCGTTGCGCCTGGAGGAGCTGGCCGAAGAGGACGGGGGCCGCGGCGGTCGCGAGGCCGTACACGAAGAAGACCAGTGTCATGGTCCGGTCGACCTCGGCCAGGGGCCACGGCGTGCTGCTCGCGAGGGCGGACAGGGCGACGCACACGGCGAGGAGACGGCGGTTGCGGGAGCGTTCGGCCAGAGTGAACAGCGCCACGAGCACAGCGACGGCGACATCCTGCATCAGCGCGGTGGGCAGGGTGAGCAGGAAGACGCCGAGCGGGAACCTGCGCCGGAAGGCCAGCGCGGCGCAGCCGACCGCGGCCAGTCCGACGCCGAGCCGCGTGTGGTCCCACATGTTGAGCCATGCGTCCACCGCCGCCACCGCCACCAGGGCCATGTCGACGACCGGCGCGGGAACCCGCTGCCACTGGAGGCGTGCGCGATTCATCGTCCGGCCTGCGACTGCGGGCGCTCGTCGAGCAGTCCGGCCCGCTGTGCCAGCAGCGCGGCCTGCACCCGGCTGGTCACCCGCAGCTTGGTGAGGATCGCGCTGACGTGGTCCTTGACGGTGCCGGCGCCCAGGTGGATGCGCACCCCGATGTCGGCGTTCGACAACCCCTCGGCCACCAGGACGAGAACGTCGCGCTCGCGGGGGGTGAGCAGCCGCACCCGGGCCGCCTCCTCGTCGACGGCCGTCTGGGTGCCGGGGTGGCTGTGCAGCAGGGTCCGTGACGCCTTGGGGGACAGCACCACACCGCCCGCGGCGAGGGTGCGGACCAGGTGCGCGAGCTGCTCCGGCTCGGTGTCCTTGAGCAGGAAACCGGCCGCGCCGCAGTGCAGCGCGGTCAGGATGTACTCGTCGGCGTCGAACGTGGTCAGCATCGCCACCACCGGGGCGTCCGGCGTCTTCCGCAGCTCGCGCAGGACGGTCAGCCCGTCGACGTCCGGCATCCGGATGTCCAGCAGCACCACGTCCGGCCGCTCCCGGCGGACGGTCTCCACGGCGTCGCCCCCGCTCGCGGTCGCGACGACCTCGATGTCCTGCGAGGCGCCCAGAATGAGTTCGAAGCCCGAGCGGACCAGTGCCTCGTCGTCCACCACCACTACCCGGATCACGCGCGCTCCGCCTCACCTTCATCCATGCCGGCCAACCCATGCCGCCTCGACCCTAAAGCCCCACAGCGCCCCCACGGTCCGGCCGGCGGCGGCTCCAGCCACACGGCGGGGTATCACCCTCCGGTCGGCAGGGACATCGCAGCCTTCTGCCGGATAGTCCATGATCGGCCCGGTCTCCAGCCTGAGGGTCCCTCTTGCCTCCGACGGGACGGCACCGTACGCTCACCGCTCGTACCGACCAGCCGGTATGTCAGACGGAAGGGTCGGTACGCGACGACGGCGGGCCCGCAACGGGCGCTGACCGCCGATCCCACGCGACCGTCGAAGGAGCCGCCGGAGATGAGCAGAACCAACCACCAGGTGCGTCTGGCCGCACGTCCCGTGGGCGAGCCGCGGCCCACCGACTGGGAGCACGTCGAGGAGCCGGCCGGGGAGCCGGGCGACGGGGAATTCCTGGTGCAGGTGCTCTGCCTGTCGATCGACCCGGCGATGCGCGGCTGGATGAACGCGGGCCGGTCCTACATCCGCCCGGTGGAGATCGGCGAGGTGATGCGCGCCGGCGCGGTGGGAAGGGTGATCGCCTCCCGGCATTCCGGGTTCGCGGTCGGCGACCATGTGTCGGGCTCGTTCGGCGTGCAGGAGTACTGCGTGTCGGACGGCCGCGACGTGACCAAGGTCGACCCGGAGGCCGCCCCTTTGCCGACCTATCTCGGCACTCTCGGCATGTCGGGCCTGACGGCCTACTTCGGCCTGATCGACATCGGGCGTCCCGAGCCCGGTCAGACCGTCGTCGTCTCCGGAGCGGCGGGGGCGGTCGGCAGTGTCGTCGGGCAGATCGCCAAGATCCTGGGCTGCCGGGTCATCGGCATCGCCGGCGGTGAGTCCAAGTGCCGGCTGGTGGTCGACGAGTTCGGCTTCGACGCCGCGATCGACTACCAGAAGGAGGACATCCGCAAGGCGCTGCGCGAGCACGCCCCGGGCGGCGTCGACGTGTACTTCGACAACGTCGGCGGTGAGGTTCTGGACGCCGTGCTGCTGCGGCTGGCGCGCGGTGCCCGCATCGTCGTGTGCGGCGCGATCTCCCAGTACAACAGCACGACACCGCAAGGCCCCGGCAACTACCTGTCGCTGCTGGTGAACCGCGCCTCCATGACGGGCATGGTGGTGTTCGACTACGCCGACCGGTACGCCGAGGGGATCGCCCAACTGGCCGCATGGCGGGCAGAGGGCCGGCTGAAGTCCCTGGAGGACGTGGTGTCCGGCGGCGTGGCGGCGTTCCCCGACACCCTGATGCGGCTCTTCCGCGGTGAGAACCACGGCAAGCTCGTACTGAAGATCGCGGACTGACCGGGCGGAGGGAGGGAGGAATCCGGTGAAAGCACTGAGCTACCACGGACGTCACGACATCCGCTACGGGGACGCCCCCGAGCCCGCCGTCACCAACCCCACCGATGCGGTCATCCAGGTCACCACGGCCGGTATCTGCGGCAGCGACCTGCACATCTACCACGGCAACCCGTTCAGCCCGGACCTGGGCTACACACCGGGACACGAGTGCGTCGGCGTGGTGGCCGACACCGGCGACCAGGTCACCCGCTTCAAGCCCGGCGACCGGGTTCTGGTGCCGGCCTCGGTCGGCTGTGCCGAGTGCCGGTCGTGCGCGGCCGGATTCACCGCCCGGTGCGAGCGCGCCAAGTCCAGCACGGAACTCTGCTACGGGGTGAGCCCGCAGCTTCAGGGCAGCCAGGCCCGGGCCCTCGCGGTGCCGTACGCCGATGTCAATCTGGTGCACCTGCCCGAGGACATCTCCGACGAAGCCGCAGTCGTCCTGACGGACAACGCGCCCACGGCCTGGTACGGCTGCCGCCGTGCCCGCATCCAGCCCGGCGAGACGGTCCTGGTCGTCGGCCTCGGCCCGGTCGGTCTCATGGCCGCCCAGGGCGCCTTCGCGATGGGCGCCGCGCGGGTGCTGGGCGCGGACCTGGTCGCGGAACGCCGGGCTTTCGCCGCCACCCTGGGTGTCGAGCCGGTCGAGGGCGAGGACGCGCGGACGGCCATTCGGGAGATGACGGGCGGACGCGGGCCGGACGCCGTGGTGGAGGCCGTGGGCTCGGACGCCACCATCGAACTCGCCCTCAAGGCCGTCCGGCAGGCCGGCCGGGTCAGCGTCATCGGGGTCAGCCAGAGCAAGGCGTTCCCTTTCCACATGGGGCTGGCACAGGTCAAGGAACTGGAGTTCGCCATCGGGCTGTGCTCGGTGCACTACGAACTCCCTCCCCTGATCGCCCTCACCCGTGCCGGCCGGATCAAGCCGGAGGTGGTCGTCTCCCACCGCTTCGCCCTCTCCGAGGGCCCGGCGGCGTATGAGCTGTTCGCCGACCGGGCCGACGGCGTGCGCAAGATCCTCCTCGATCCCACCCGGTGATCCTGCGTGAGAGGGAGGCCATGGCTTCCCTCTCACACAGGGCACTTCCTGGCGCGGGTGACTGCCTGTGCGCGGCTGACGTCGTACGGTCTTGTCACCACGCGTCACGAGGAGACAGGAAGGCTGATGATCTTCATCACCGCCAAGTTCCGAGTCCGCCCCGAGCATGCCGACCGGTGGCCGGACATCACAGCCGACTTCACCGCAGCCACGCGCCGAGAGCCCGGCTGCCTCTGGTTCGACTGGTCGCGAAGCCTGACGGACCCCACGGAGTACGTCCTGGTCGAGGCCTTCCGCGATGACGAAGCAGGCGCTGCTCACGTGCAGTCGGCGCACTTCAGGGCCGCGCAGCAGACCTTGCCGCCCCATCTGGCCGAGACACCCCGCATCGTGAACGCGAACGTTCCGCAGGACGACTGGTCACTGCTGGGCGAGATGGCCGTCGACGAGCAGGGGTAACACGGTTCCTCCGAGTGCGGCCGGCTCAACGCCGAAATGTGACCTACGGCAGGCTTACAGGCATTCCAACCAGTCGGTATGGTGCGCCGCCTGAAGCACCCTTTCCCGTTCACCGCACGGATCCGTGCCGTAGTGGAAGGCCAGGCGATGACCTACGCAGACGAGAACCGTTACCCACCCTCAGCACCCACGGGATGGCCGGAGTCGTACGGGCACGACGCCCCGCGCTACGACGCCTACGGGTGGCAAGCCCCTTGGGACGCCCCCTACGCTCACGAGACCCATCGAGACGACGCCGACCTCGCCGACCTCCGCTCGGCCTATCGTCTGCTCCGCCGGGTCTCCACGCTCACCGCGCTCGGTTCCTTCGTGGTGTACGTCGTGCTGTCCTGCTACGCGCCCGGCCTGATGGGCTCCGAGATCACCGGAGAGTGGAGCCTGGGCATGGCCCTGGGCGTCTTCCAACTCGTCGTCACCTTCGCGGCGGTCTTCTGGTACGGACGCAGCGCACGACGCTCTGTGGATCCGCTGGCCCGCGCCGTCAGGGAGCGGGCGGTTCCCGCCGGCGGGAGCGCGGGGACGGCGAGATGAACGACTTCAGCTCCGGGACACAGGCCCTCGTCCTGGTTCTGTTCACCACGCTGGTCACCGTCACGCTGATGATGTGCGTCATGGCGGGACCGGACCGCGACGACCTGGCGAACTTCTACACCGGCTACCTGTCGCTCACCCCGCTCAAGAACGGCCTGGCGATCGCGGGCGACTACATCTCCGCGGCCACCGTGCTGAGCACCACCGGCATCATCGCGCTCGCCGGATACGACGGCTATGTCCTTGCGGTCAGCACCGCCCTGTCCCTGGTGCTGCTGATGTTCCTGCTGGCCGAACCACTGCGCAACGCCGGCAAGTTCACCATGGGGGACGTCCTCGCCCGCAACATGTCGGGACGGTCCGTGCGTATCGCCGCCTGCCTGGTGACCCTCTCGGCGACCCTGCCCTTCCTGGTCGTCCAGCTCTCCGGAGCCGGATCGCTGCTCACCTTCATCCTGGACATTCCGTACGCCGCGGGCGCCAGGACGGCGTGCATCGTCATCGTCGGCACACTGATGATCATCTATGCGGCGATCGGCGGTATGCGGGGCACCGCACTCATTCAGATGATCAAGATCGTGCTGCTGCTCGGCACCAGCACCGTCGTCGCGGCTCTCGTGCTCAACCGCTTCGGCTGGAACCCCGGCGACGTCCTCAGGGCAGCCCAGCACGGCAGCGGCGCGGGCCCCGCCTACCTTCGGCAGGGCCTGCAGCTCGGCACTTCCACCGGTGGCCTGCTGGACTTCGTCAGTCTCCAGATCACCGTCATTCTCGGCGTGGCCTGCCTGCCGCACATCACGATGCGCCTGTACTCCGCGCAGGACGTACCGGCCGTGCGTCGCTCCATGTCATGGGCGGTCGGCACGGTCACCACGTTCTGCCTGCTCGTGATCATCATGGGTACGGGCGCGGCGGCCCTGGTGGGATCGCAGCACATCATCGCGGCCGACCCGCACGGCAGAACATCGGTGCTCATGCTGCCCCAGGTGCTCGGCGGGGCCCCCGGCTCCGCGGGCGCGACGATCCTGTACTCGGCCGTGGCAGGCATGGTGTTCATCACCCTGCTGTCGTCGGTCGCGGGGATGACCCTGGCCGCGGCTTCGTCACTCGCCCACGACCTGTTCGCCCATGCGGTGCGGCGGGGACAGGCCGAGCCGCGTACCGAGATGACGGTGGCGGCCTGGACGAGCGTGGCCGTGGGGATCGTCGCCATCGGGCTCGCCACCATGGTGCAGAACTGGGACGTCGGCGTGCTGACCACTCTGGCCATCTGCATAGGGGCATCGGCGGTGGCACCCGCGCTCACCTACTCGCTGTTCTGGCGAGGGTTCACACGCACCGGCCTGCTCGCCACCCTCTACGGCGGTGCGGGCTGTGCGTTGCTGCTCATGGTCTTCTCCAGGGCCGTTTCGGGCACGCCGTCCGCCGTCTTCCCGCATGCCGACTTCGACCTGTTCCCCATGCAGTCCACCGGGCTCGTCTCCATCCCGTTCGGCTACCTCGCGGGCTGGCTGGGCAGCCGTCTGGACCACGGTCGCCGTGCCGCCGACAGCCGTGAGCAGCGGCGCCTGTACGAGGAGAGCGAGGCACGGCTGCTCGCCGCGGCCGAATGACCACGGCGGCGCGGGCGGGCCGACTCCGGGCGGCCTCCCGCGCCGCCCGCGGCCCGAGACGGTCAGACCGGCGTGCCGGTCAGCGGTTGCTCGGTCCACACGGTCTTGCCCTCGCGGGTGTAACGGGTACCCCAGCGTTCGGTCATCTGGGCCACCAGGAACAGGCCGCGCCCGCCCTCGTCGGTCGTACGGGCGTGGCGCAGATGGGGTGAGGTGTGGCTGGTGTCGCTGACCTCGCACACCAGACACTGCTCACGGATCAGTCGCAGGGTCGCGGGGCCGCCGGCGTAGCGATAGACGTTGGTGACCAGTTCGCTGGCGATCAACTCGGTGGTGAACGCCAGGTGCTCCAGACCCCACTCGGTCAGCTTGGCCGAGATCAAAGCCCTGGCCCGGCCGGCGCTGGCAGGCTCCGGTGGCAGACGCCAGGAGGCGACACTGTCCGGCGGCAGCATGCGGGTACGGGCGATCAGCAGTACGACGTCATCGCTGGGGCGCGAGGGCACGAGCGCCTCGACCACCGCTTGGCAGGTGCGCTCCAGCGCGCCAGCGGGGCGGGCGAGCGCCGCGCACAGCTTGGTCAGGCCGATGTCGGCATCGATGTGGCGCTCGCCGATGATCCCATTGCTGTACAGGCTCAGCAGGCTTCCCTCGGCCAGTTCGATGTCCCGGGCCTCGAACGGCAGACCGCCCAGGCCGAGCGGTGGGCCGGCGGGCAGGTCGAGCAGAGCCACCTGTCCGTCCGGAGCGGTCACCACTGGCGGCGGATGACCGGCGCGGGCCACGGAGCAGCGTCCGGAGACCGGGTCGTACACGGCGTACAGGCACGTGGCGCCGATGACCTGCTCACCCACGGGCCGCTCGCCGACCGCTTCCTGTTCGGCCGACAGCAGGTTGACCAGGTCGTCGAGGCGGGAGAGGACCTCGTCCGGTTCCAGGTCGAGGCTGGCGAGCGTATGGACGGCGGTGCGCAGCCGGCCCATGGTGGCGGCAGCGTGGATGCCGCGTCCCACCACGTCACCGACGACGAGGGCGACCCGGGCCCCGGACAGGGGGATGACGTCGAACCAGTCGCCGCCCAGGCCCGGGCCCGCGCTGGCCGGAAGGTACCGCAGGGCCACCTCGACGGCCGGCTGGTCCGGAACCGCCCGGGGCAGCAGGCTGCTCTGCAGCGTGAACGCGGTCTGCTGCTGCTGCGTGAAGCGCCGGGCGTTGTCGACGGCGACGGCGGCGCGCGAGGCGAGTTCCTGGGCGAGGGTGAGATCGTCCGTCTCGAAGGCATCGGGCCGGCGTGAGCGCCAGAGGGTCATCACACCGAGCACCAGGCCACGCGCGGCAAGAGGTACCACGATCAGGGAGTGGGCGCCCAGGTCCGGAGCCTGGGCCCCCTGACGGCCTGCCGCCGAGACCCAGCCGGGCGGGAGAACCGGCTCCAGGACGGGCCGGCCCTCGGCGAGGCATCCGGCCTGCGGTGTGTCGGGCCCGAACTCCACGGGCTCGCCCTCGGGGTGGGGCGGGCCGGGTTGCTGGGCACCGATGCTGCAGGTCCCCAGTCGGACCACGGGCCCTGCCACGGCGCGCGTCGGTTCCTCACCTCGCGTCACCGCCTGAAGCAGGTCCACCGACGCATGGTCGGCGAGGTGAGGCACCATCACTTCGGCCAGTTCCCGGGCGGTCTCGGCCACGTCGAGCGTGGTTCCGATGCGGCTGCCCACCTGATCCAGGAGCGCGAGCCGACGCTGTGCCCGATGGCGGTCGGTGATGTCCTCGATCATCTCGGCCACGCCCAGGACGCGGCCCGAGGGATCCTCCATCCGGAAGGACGAGACCAACGCGACCCGCTCTCGTGCCGGATCCTGCTCCAGGCGGACGAACTGCTCGGAGTAGACCAGGGGTCTGCCGGTCTGCATCACCTGGCGCACACGGTCCACAGCCTTGCGCGCGTCGTCGGAGAGGAGGAACCGGCCGGTGGACAGCCCCCGGAAGTCCGCTGCCGGGACGCCGCTGAACCGTTCGATGGCCCGGTTGACCCGGAGAATCCTCTGATCGGGACCGTGCACGACCAAGCCGATCGGGCACTGACGGTACAGTCCGTCGAGAACCGCGCGGTCCCTTTGCCATTCGAGGACGTCATCCGCGGGTGCCCCCGCAAGAAGCCACTCACGGCCCCGGTCGCCGCGTGACAGCTCATGGGCCCTGAGCCCCAGCTCCACGAGCTGCCCGTCGCGGTGGCGCAGTGTGAGTACGCCGAACCAGCCCCCGGTCCTCCTGCACTTCGCCGCGGCCTCGGCGACAGCCGGCAGATCACGAGGATCGACCAGGACCTCGAACGCCGGACGACCGATCACGGCTGTGTCCGGATGGCCGAGCAGCTCCTGGGCCCGCCGGTTCCATCCGACCACTACGCCCCGGTCGTCGAGGACTACCAGGGCGGCGAGGTGCAGGGCGAACGGATCGTCGTGGCTTTCACTGAGCTCCGTCATCGGCTTCTCCACCGCTGGACACCACCGCGTACGCCGATGTTCAGCCTATTGAAACCCGGCGGGGGCCGTGGCCTTGTCCGGCGCGCGGCGTGGCGGGCGAGAGGGGTGACGACGGGCGGGGCCGGTCCCCAGGGGTCGGTGCCTCGACCTCCGGGGACCGGCCCCGCAGGCTCACTTCGCCGGCGGGCCGAACTCCTTGCGGGTGTCCACCGGCTTGCCGAACAGCTGCCACCGCTCGCCCTTGAACCGCATCAGCTGCATCGTCTCGATCGGGAAGGCGTCATCGGGCCCGGTGGAGAGGGTGACACCGGGGAGCAGCATGTCCACCTTGACGTCCTTGAGGTTGCGCACCGCGTCCCGCAGCCCCTCCCTGGTCGGGCACTTCATCGTGTCCAGGGCCTTGTGCAGGCTGGAGGCGGCGGCCCAGCCGTAGGCGTTGAACTGGTTGGCCGGGTCGGATCCGGGCGCGTGCTTGCGCAGCGCTTCCCGGTACGTCTTCATCTCCGCGTCGTCCGCCCACTGCGGGTCGGCCGGGTCCTTGAAGTAGGTCGCCGAGACCACGCCCTGGACGTTCTTGAACCCGACGGGCTTCAGCACGGTGGCGGACGAGGACACGTTGTTCACGATGTGCAGCGGGTTCCACTTGGTGTTCTTGGCATCGGCGGCGAGGGCCTGGCTGCCGAACTTCGGCGTGGTGATGTCGAGCAGCACGTCCGCCTTGGACCGGGCGAGGCTCGTCATCTGCGCCGAGACGGAGGGGTCGGTGACCTCGTAGCTCTCCTCGGCGACCACCTTGACGCCGCTGCCGGCGACCGCCTTTTTGAAGCCGCCCAGCAGGTCCTTGCCGAAGTCGTCGTTCTGGAAGAGGACGGCGACCTCGGCCTTCGGCTTCTCCTCCTTGAGGTACTTGGCGTACACCCGTGCCTCGGCGACGTAGTTGGGCTGCCAGCCGGTGGTCCACGGGTGCTTGTCGTCCGTACCCCAGACAGAGGCGCCGGTGGCTACGAAAGGCTGCGGCACCTTCCGCTTGTGGAGGTAGTCCCACACGGCGGCCGTGGACGGGGTGCCCAGGGTCTGGAAGACGGCGAAGACCTTCTCCTGCTCGACCAGTCTGCGGGCCTCCTCGACCGCCTTGGGCGGCTGGTAGCCGTCGTCGCGGACGATGAACTCGACCGTGCGGCCGTCGATGCCGCCCTTGTCGTTGACGTGCTTGAAGTAGGCGTTCACACCCTTGCTGATCGTGCCGTACGCGGAGGCCGGTCCCGACAGCGGGTAGATGCCGCCCAGCTTGATGCTCTTGTCGGTGATGCCGGTGGTCTGCTGGCCCTGGCACGCGCCGTCGGCGGCGGCCTCCTTGTCGTCCTGCCCGCGCTGGCTGGTGCAGGCGGTGGCGAGGAGCAGGGCGGCGGAGGCGGCCGCGGCCGCCCGCACAGTGGTGTTCTTGCGCATGTGATTCATTCCTTTTCCGTGCGGGGCGGTGCGCCCACGGGTTCGGCGTCGGCAGGGGCGGGATCCGCCGGGGTGGGGGGCGCGGAGGGTTCGGGGTCGGGCGCCTGGTCGGCGTCGCGGGCGGTGCGGGAGGGGCGACGGGCTGCGGCGCTCCGGACTCGTGCCGCCAGACCGGCCAGTCCCGTCGGCGCCACGAACATCACCGCGATGATCAGCAGGCCGAACACCACGCCGGGCGCCGCCTCGCTGATGTCCTGGGCCACGCTCGGCACGTACATCACGAAGGCCGCCCCCAGCAGCGGTCCGTACAGCGAGGCGAGCCCTCCGACCACCAGGCCGGCCAGCAGCGTGATGGACAGGACGAAGCTGAACGAGTCGGGTGAGACGAAGCCGATCACCCAGGTGTAGACGCACCCGGAGACACCCGCGAACAGCGCGCTCCACGCGAAGGCGAGCGTCTTGTGCAGCGACAGCCGTACGCCCATGACCTCCGCGGCGCTCTCGTTGTCCCGCACGGCGAGCAGCGCCCGGCCGATGCGGGACCGCAGCAGGTTGCGGGCGAGCAGCAGGGCCACCGCGGTGACGGCGAGGACGACGAAGTACGTCCACTGGTCCTCGGCCAGCCCGCTCCACGCGGGTGGCTGCAGCTTGTCGACAGTCAGGCCCATGGAACCGCCCGTCACCGGTTCGAGCCGCTTGAGCAACGGCGGCAGGAACACCGCGAACGCGAGCGTGACCAGGGCCAGGTACAGCCCGCGCAGCCGCAGGGCGGGCACCCCGAAGCCGAGGCCCAGCAGGAAACATCCGGCGGCCGCGACCGGCAGCGTGGCCAGGTGGCCGGTGTCGTACCGGTCGAGCATGACCGCCGCCGTGTAGGCGCCGGCCGCGAAGAACGCGCCGTGCCCGAGTGAGATCTGCCCGCCGAATCCGACGAGCAGGTTCAGTCCGGCCAGCGCCACGGCGTACAGCAGCACCATGGTCAGCTGGAAGACCTGGAAGGGGGCGAAGTAGAACGGTGCGCCGACGGCGACGGCCGCCAAGAGCAGCGCGGTGAGCGCGGCCCGCAGACGCCGGGCGCGGTCGGTGCCGAGGGTTGCGACGATCGTGCTCATGCGCGCTCCACCGCCGCCCGTCCGAACAGGCCCTGGGGCCGTACCAGCAGCACCGCCAGGATGATCACCAGAGGGACGCCCACCTTCAGATCGGCACCGACCACGTCCACGTACGCCCCGGCCAGCGTCTCGGCGACGCCCACGCACAGGCCGCCGACGACCGCGCCGACCGGACTGTCGAAGCCTCCGAGGGTGGCCGCGGCGAACGCGTAGATCAGCACCCCGCCCATCATGTTGGGCTCCAGGAACAGCAGCGGGGCGACGAGCACGCCCGACACCGCGCCGACTGTCGCGGCCAGCCCCCAGCCGAGCATCAGCACGCGGCCCACCCTGATGCCCGACAGCCGGGCGGACGCGGGGTTGCAGGCGACCGCCCGCATCACCAGACCGGCGGAGGTGTGCTGGAACAGCAGATACAGCAGCCCCATCACGGCGGCGACGACCGCGATGATCCCGAGTGTCGACCAGTCCACGCGTGCCCCGGCCAGGTCGATCCCGCCGTCGGGGAACGGCTGCGGGAAGTCCTTCACGGTGAATGACCAGATCAGACCGGCCATCGCGTTGACGAAGATGAACAGGCCCACCGTGACGATGACCATCGTCAGTTCGGGCGCGTTCCGCACGGGACGGATGACGATCCGCTCGACCAGCATGCCGCCGGCGAAGGACACCGCCAGGGTGACCGGCAGCGCGAGCCAGAAGGACATCCCGGACGCCACGAGCTGCCAGGCCACGTACGTGGAGATCATGGCGAGCTCGCCCTGCGCGAAGTTGACGATCCCGGTGAACGGGTGGATCAGCACCAGGGCCAGCGCCAGGCTGGCGTAGACCGCGCCGGAGCCGACCCCTTCCACCACTTGCTGGAGCAGTTCGGTCACGGCGCTCCCCCGTCCTTTCCGGAGCGGACGGAGACACCGAGGTACACCTCGGCGACCTGCCCGTCCTCGCGGATCTCCCGGGACGGCCCGGACAGCACCAGGCGGCCGGCCTCCAGTACGTGGGCCCGGTGCGCGACATCGAGTGCGAGCTGGGCGTTCTGTTCGACGACGACCACGGTGGTGCGTTCCTCCTCGTTGACGGCACGGACGATCTCGAACAGCTCCCGCGTGACCAGCGGCGCGAGCCCCAGCGACGGCTCGTCCAGGAGCAGCAGGGCGGGTCGCAGCATCAGCGCCCTGCCGATGGCGAGCATCTGCTGTTCGCCGCCGCTGAGGCTGCCGGCGGCCTGGCGGGACCGCTGGCGCAGCTTGGGGAAGTAGTCGTAGATCCGTTCCAGGTCGGCCGTCACGGCCGACCGTTCGGCGCTGCCCCGTCGCCAGCGCCCGGTGCGCACGTGGGCGCCGATGCGCAGGTTCTCCTCGACGGTCAGGTCGTTGAAGGTGCCCCGGCCCTCGGGTACGTGCGCCACGCCGAGACGGGCGGTCTGCTCGGGCGAGCGGCCCAGCAGCTCCGTGCCGTTCAACGTCACCGAGCCGCGTCCGCGGACCATGCCGCACAGGGCCCGCAGTGTCGTTGTCTTGCCCGCGCCGTTGGGCCCGAGGATCGCGCACACCTCGCCGCGTGCGACGGAGAAGTCGAGCCCCTGGAGCACGCGGGCCTGGCCGTATCCGGCGTGCAGGCCGGCGACCTTCAGGAAGTCCGGCTCCGCGTTCGCCTGCCCGGCTTCGGTGCTGTCGCTGGTGGCTTCAGTCATGCCGCCACCCCCAGGTACGCCTCGATGACCGCCGGGTCGCGCTGGATCTCCTCCGGCGAGCCCTCGGCGATCTTGCGCCCGAAGTCGAGGCAGATCACCTTGTCGCACAGGCCCATCACGAAGCCCATGTGGTGTTCGACCACCACGAGCGTGAGGTCGAACTCCTGACGCACCGACCGGACCAGATCCGCGAATTGGCCGACCTCGCCGTGGCTGAGCCCGTTGACGGGTTCGTCGAGGAGCAGCAACCGGGGGCGTACCGCGAGCGCCCGGGCGAGTTCGACGCGTTTGAGCGTGCCGAACGGCAGCCCGGAGGCGGGGTGGTCGGCGACCTCCGCCAGGCCGAGGCGCCGTAGCAAGTCGTCCGCCTCGTCACGTAGTTCCCTCTCCTCCCGCCGGACGCGGGGCAGCCGGAGCGCCGCGGCGAGGTGTCCCGTGCGCCCCCGGCTGTGGGCGCCGACCATGACGTTCTCCCGGACCGTGAGCAGCGGGAACAGACCCAGGTTCTGGAAGGTGCGGGCGATGCCGCGCCCGGCCACGGAGTGCGGCGGGAGGGCGAGCAGGTCCTCGTCCTCGAACCGCACCGTCCCCGCATCGGGGGTGCAGCGCCTGGTGAGGCAGTTGAACAAGGTGGTCTTGCCGGCCCCGTTCGGTCCGATGAGCCCCACGGCGGTGCCCGGCTCGACGGTGAACGCGACACCGTCCAGTGCCGTGATCCCGCCGAAGCGCACGCTGATACCGTCGACCGCGAGCATGAGTGACGCCCCTTCCGAGGTGCTGGGGGGTGGGCGAGCGTCACAGTAGGTGGGGGCCTTCCGAGCGCACATTGGGCGCGAGCACCCAACTTCGCGGCCACCGACTTGTGCGCCGCGCCCAGCTCCCCCGGTACATCGCCCGCCGAGCCTGTTGACGGGACACGAGAAGGGCAGCGACGATCGGCGCCATGTCTCGCGGACCCGCCCCGAGCGCCCCCGCACTCTCCGACCCGCTCAGCCGGGAGCGGCACCGGATCCTGCACTCCGTCCAGGACCGGCTCGAGGACGTGGCGGATTCCGCCGTCGCGGTGATGCGCACGGAGATCCCGTCGTACGCGCTGCAGGACGAGCGGTTCTTCGACGACGTACGGGACCAGGTCCTCACGCACTACCGGATGCAGCTGGCGGCGCTGGCCGGCGGCCGGGACATCGCCCCCGAGGACCTGGTCTTCAGCCGCGCGGCGGCCATGCGCAGAGCACGCGCGGGGTTCGCCCTGGAGGACTGGATCAGTGCCTTCCGGGTCGGCCGGCAGGTGTTGTGGGACGTGCTGCTGGACTGCGCGGGCACGTCCGCCGAGGCACAGCAGGCCGCGCTGTCCCTCGTCACACCGCTGATGCGGTACGTCGACTTCGCCAGCACGCATGCCGCGCAGGCCTATGTCGAGTACCAGCAGCACGTGGTCGCCGACGCGGACCGGGAGCGCCGGGATCTCCTGGACCAGCTCCTGGCCGGCGCGGCACCGACGCGCGGTCCGCTGCTCGCCGCGGCGCAGGCGTACGGCATCGGGCCGCATTCGCCGATGATGGCGGTCGTGGCGGTGTGCGTAGGCGACACGCGCACCGGCGACCTCACCTCGGCCGAGCACGGTTACGCGACCAGCGCGTCCATCGGCGTCGCCGGGCCCTGGGCCGGCCGGACCCTGGTCGTCGTGCGCCACGGCGAGGTGGTGGCCGTGCCCGTGGTCCGCACCGGCATGGACGCGGAGGACATCTGTGCCCACTTCGAGGCGGTGCAGCGGCGGCTCGCGCGCGAGGGAACCATGCTCTCCATGGGCATCAGCACAGTCGCCGAGGGCGCCGGCGAGCTGCCGCGCGCCTACGAGGAGGCGCGGGCCGCCCTCGACCTCGTGCCGGGCGGGGGCGGGGTGGCGGCACTGCCGCGTCTGTCCCCCTTCGACTACCTGGCGCTGCGCGCCGACGACCTCGCCCGCCAGCTGGTCGATCCCCGGGTGCGTGCGCTGCTGGAGGAGGACCGCAGACGTGGCGACACGCTGGCGGCCACCGTACGGGCCTTCGCGGAGGCCGACCTCAACCTGCGGCTGGCCGCCGACCGGCTGCGGATACACCACAACACGGCGCACTACCGGTTGCGCCGGATCGAGGAACGCACCGGTCGCAATCCGCGCCGGATCGCCGACCTCCTGGAACTGCTGGTCGCCCTCGCCATCCGCGACGGGGCCGGGGAAGGCGGGGATCACCAGTGAGCGGCATCGTGGAGTCCGCGGGGACCGAGGAGGCACCCACCGGCCAGAACGGAACCGTCCGGAGTGCGCTTCTGGACGCCGCGCTGGAGGTGTTCACCGAGCGCGGTTACGCCGACGCCGGTCTCACCGAGATCGCGGCGCGCTCCGGCATCCCGGTGGGCAGCCTCTTCCAGCACTACGGCGGGAAGCGAGGGCTTTACCTCGCTCTCTGGGAGGAGTTCCGGGAGGCACAGGAGCGCCGGACCGCGGCCACGCTGGCCGCCGAGCGCGGCCGTGGCGTGGACGACCCCATCGCCCTTTTCGTGGCGGGAGCCAGGGCGTACCTGGAGGGCGCCTGGGACAACCGGCGGTTCGGCAGACTCCTCGTGGAGGATGACGGCCCCACGGGTTTCGACGCGCTGCGCCGCCAGTGGGACCGCGCGTGGGTACGGCGCAACGCCCGGCTCCTGGAGGTGGACGAGAGGCGACGTGCCGGCCGGGTCCGGGTGAGAGTGCTCACCACCGTGATCGGCGGGGCGGCACGCGAGCTGGGCGACTGCGAGGACGAGACGGAGGCCCAGGAGATCGTGGACGAGGTGTGCGGCATTCTGATCCACCTGTCCGTACCGCCCGGCTGAAACGCCCGGCCTCGATCAGGTTGTCTCCTGCGTGTCCTCGGGGTGCAGGCGTCCCAGTAGCTCGTGGAGACTGCGGCGCCCCTCCTCGTCCAGACGCGCGAAGGCTTCCGAGGTGCCCCGCATGTCGGCGCGGATGAGGCGGACCGCCTCCCGTCCCTCTTCGGTGGCGACCACGTTCTTGATCCGCCGGTCGGCCGCGTCGGCGTGCCTGGCGACCAGTCCACGCGCCTCCAGCCGGTCGACGAGTCCGGTGATGTTGGAGGCGTCGCAGGCCAGCCTCCCCGCGAGGGCGCGCATGGGCAGCGGTTGCCGCCGGAGCAGGATGAGCAACTTGGCCTGCGTCATGGTGAGCCCGTGCAGTGCGGCCGCCGCTGTCAGGTCCCGGTAGTAACCGGCGGCAGCCCGTGCCAGGCGCTCCATGAGTGCGTCGTGGTCAGGGTCGCTGTCCTGCGCAGCGGAGCGTGCGGCGGGCAGGGCGGAGGTGTGGGCCATGCCTCAAGTGTAGGACAAGCTCAAAGTTTGACGTCCTCAACCTTCGAGGTCTACCGTCACTGTCATTGCTTGGCTGCATCAAGCATCTAACCGCCAGCCAGTCCGCCGTCGGGTCCCTCGTTGGCCGGCCTCAAGCAGGGGCAGTCGGCGCCCCGTACGGAACACCCGCCCGCGACGGAGCCGGCCACTGCCACCGCCGCTGCCTGACCGACCGCCGCCCGCCCCACCACCGGCACCCCGCCGGACACACCCCCCAACCACGCGACCCGCGCGCAGTTCGAAGGAGACAGTCATGACCGCAGTTCTGTTCGTCGTCACCGGCGCCGACCACTGGACGCTCGCCGACGGCACCCGCCACGCCACCGGCTACTGGGCCGAGGAACTCGCCACACCGCACCGGCTGCTGCGCGAGGCCGGGTTCGACGTCACCATCGCCACCCCCGGCGGCGTCGCTCCCACCGTCGACGCCGTGAGCCTCGCCGCCGAGTCCACCGGCGGCAAGGAGCAGTCCGATGCCATCGCCGCGTACCTGGCCGCGATCCGCGCCGACCTGGAGAACCCGGTCAAGCTCGAAGAGGTCGACCTCGACGCGTACGCGGCTGTCCTCTACCCCGGTGGCCACGGCCCCATGGAGGACCTCGCCGTGGATGCCGGCTCCGGCCGCCTGCTCACCGAGGCGCTGGACTCCGGCAAGCCGCTCGCGGTGCTGTGCCACGCCCCGGCGGCCCTGCTCGCCGCCCGGCGCGAGGACGGCAGCTGGCCGTTCGCCGGTTACCGCATGACCGGCTTCACCAACGCCGAGGAGACCGCAGCCGGCTTCGCCGACAAGGCCAAGTGGCTGCTCGAGGACCGCCTGGTGGAACTGGGGGCCGACTTCCAAGTCGCGGACCCGTTCAGCGAGCACGTCGTGGCGGACCGCAATCTGCACACCGGTCAGAACCCCGCCTCCTCGGCGCGGCTCGCCCGGAACCTCATCGACGCCCTGAACCGCGGCTGATCCCCCGTCGCCCCCCCCTTCCGCCCTACCGCACCTGTGAGGGAACCATGAACCATCACGCGCCCGAGCAGCCCGCCGAGCTCGTCGCCCGGCTGCGCGCCACCTTCCGCGCCGGCAGGACCAAGCCCGTGGCCTGGCGCACCGAGCAGCTGTCCCGGCTGCGTACCCTGCTCACCGAGCAGGGGGAGACCTTCGCCGCGGCGCTCCACGCCGACTTGGGAAAGAGCTCCACCGAGGCGTACCG
Source organism: Streptomyces afghaniensis (assembly GCF_044327915.1). NCBI lineage: Bacteria > Bacillati > Actinomycetota > Actinomycetes > Kitasatosporales > Streptomycetaceae > Streptomyces > Streptomyces afghaniensis. The sequence goes on along the minus strand of NZ_JBIRGJ010000004.1, from coordinate 418,364 downwards.
CACGGAGATCGACTTCGTCATACGCGAGATCGACCACACCCTGGAGCATCTCGACGGGTGGCTGCGCCCCGAACCGGCCCCCGTGCCGGCGTTCATCGGCGAGGCGAGTGCCTGGACGCAGTACGACCCCCTGGGAGTCGTACTGGTCATCGCCCCCTGGAACTACCCGGCGCAGCTGCTGCTGGCCCCGGTGGCCGGTGCCCTGGCCGCGGGCAACGCGGTGGTCGCCAAGCCCAGCGAACTGGCCCCGGCCACCTCCGCCGCCCTCGCCCGTCTCGTGCCGCAGTACCTCGACACCGACGCGGTCGCCGTGGTCGAAGGCGGGGTCCCGGAGACCACTGCCCTGCTCGAGCAGCGCTTCGACCACATCCTCTACACCGGCAACGGCACGGTCGGCCGCATCGTGATGTCCGCGGCCGCCCGGCACCTCACGCCCGTCACCCTCGAACTGGGCGGAAAATCCCCGGTGTTCGTGGACCGGGACACCGACCTGGACACCGTCGCCGCCCGCCTCGCGGCCGGCAAGTTCCTCAACGCCGGGCAGACCTGCGTCGCGCCCGACTACGTCCTCACCGACCCCGAGACCGGGCGTGCCCTGGAAGCCGCCCTGGCCAAGGCCGTCGAGGGGCTGTACGGGTCCGACCCCGCCGCCTCGCCGGAGTACGGCCGTATCGTCAACGAACGCCACTTCGACCGGCTGACCGCTCTCCTGGACTCCGGCCGTCAGGTCACCGGTGGCGCACACGACCGCGCGACGAAGTACATCGCGCCGACCATCCTGGCCGAGGTGTCACCGGACGCGCCCGTGATGCAGGAGGAGATCTTCGGCCCGATCCTCCCCATCGTCGAGGTGGCCGGTCTCGACGAGGCCATCGACTTCATCAACGACCGCGAAAAGCCGCTGGCCCTGTACGCGTTCACCGACTCCGACACCACCCGGGAGCGGCTCGCCGCCGAAACCTCCTCCGGCGGCCTGGGGTTCGGCCTGCCGCTGGCCCATCTCACCGTCTCCGACCTGCCGTTCGGGGGCGTCGGGGAGAGCGGCATGGGCAGCTACCACGGCCGCTACTCCATCGAGACCTTCAGCCACCGCAAGGCCGTCCTCGCCAAGCCCCTGTGACGAACGGGTGGTCAACGCCGGTCAGGGACGGCTGGCACGGGCGGCGACAGGGACGCTTCCCCGTCGCCGTCCCAGCAGCCGCGCGGTGCCCAGCAGGTGACCGGAACCGGTCCGGACCGATCTCGTCCAAGGCCAGGACCTCTGGCAGACCGGCCATGCCTCGGCTCCTCTCAGCTCACCGCCGTCGCCGCCTCGCGGTACTGCCGCAGTTCCTGCCTGGCGATGGCCCGCTTGTGCACCTCGTCGGGTCCGTCCGCCAGCCGCAGTGTCCGCAGATGCGCGTACATCATCGCCAAGGGGAAGTCGTCGGTCACTCCCGCTCCCCCGTGCACCTGGATCGCGCGGTCGACGATCTTCAACGCGATCTCGGGGGCGGCCACCTTGATGGCCGCGATCTCGGTGCGCGCTTCCTTGTTCCCGACCGTGTCCATGAGGTACGCGGCCTTGAGCGTGAGCAGGCGGATCATCTCGATGTCGATACGCGCTTCCGCGATCCAGTCCTGGATGTTGGACCGTTCCGCGACCGGGCTGCCGAAGGTCACCCGTGACTGTGCGCGCCGGCACATCAGTTCCAGTGCCCGCTCGGCCGCGCCGATGGCCCGCATGCAGTGGTGGATACGACCGGGCCCGAGCCGGGCCTGGCTGATCGCGAAACCCTCGCCCTCACCCTTGAGCACGTCCTTGGCCGGCACCCGCACGTTCTCGAAGACGATCTCCGCATGACCCTCGCGATCGGCGTACCCGAACACCGGGAGGTTGCGGACCACGGTGACTCCGTGGGCGTCGATCGGGACGACCATCATCGACTGCTGGCGATGCGGTGCCGCCGTGGGGTCGGTCTTGCCCATCACGATGAGCACCTTGCAGTTCTTGTGCATCGCGTTCGAGGCGAACCACTTGCGGCCGTTGAGCACGTACGCGTCCCCGTCGCGCTCCATCCGCAGCTCGATGTTGGTCGCGTCGGAGCTGGCGACACGCGGCTCGGTCATCGCGAACGCCGAGGCCATGGTTCCGTCGAGGAGGGGCTTGAGGTACTTCTCCTTGTGCTCGTCGGTGCCGAACAGCGTGAGCACCTCCATGTTGCCGGTGTCGGGCGCGTTGCAGTTGCACGCCTCGGAGGCGATGTGGCTGCGGCCCATGATCTCCGCCAGCGGCGCGTACTCGAGGTTCGTCAGACCGGGGCCCCACTCCGGGTGCGGGTGGAAGAGGTTCCACAGTCCACGCCTGCGCGCCTCCGCCTTGAGTTCCTCAAGGATCGGCGGGTGGAAGTGCGGGTCACCCGACGCGCGCATCTGCTCGTGGTACACCGCCTCGGCGGGGTAGATGTGCTCATCCATGAACTCGAGCAGATCCGCCTGGTACTTCTTGGCGCGGTCCGACATCTCAAACAGGGACATCCGAACTCCTGAAGGGTAGGGAGGGAAAGTCGGGAGCGACAGCGGCATCCACAACGAGCTCGCCCGGCGGCACGCCGGTCACGTCTGCGCCAGCAGGGAGCTCTGGTAGCGGCGCATCCCGCGCAGCCACCGGTCGTAGTCGGAGCCCTTCTGCCGGTACATCTCAAGAACGTCTTCGTGCGGCAGGATGAGGAAGCGCTCGTCCTCGACGGCGGCCAGGACGGCGTCGGCGACTTCGGCCGGCTCCAGGACGTCACCGGCGGAGGTGACGGCCCGCGTCGCTGCTCTTCCCAGCGCGTCCCCGGAGTCCTCCCCGGAGAGCAGCAGCCTGGTGTTCACGCCCATCGGGCACAGACAGCTGACACGGACCCCGCGATCGCCATAGGTGACACTCAGCCATTCGGCGAAGGCGACGGCCGCGTGCTTGGTGACGGCGTACGTGGCGGAGCCGATCTGGGTGAGCAGTCCGGCGGCCGAAGCCGTGCTGACGAAGTAGCCCTCACCGCGCTCGAGCCACCCCGGTACCAGCAGCTTCGCGGCACGGATGTGGGCTCGCAGGTTGACGTCGATCGAGCGGTCCCAGTCCTGCTCGCTCGCTTCGAGGCCGGGCGCCCCGGCGATGCCCGCGTTCGCGAAGTAGAGATCGACCGGGCCGAAGGTGCTTTCCGCCAGGTCGACCAACTGCTGGATCTGCTCCGCGTCCGACACGTCCGCGCCGGCGCTGACGGTGCTTCCCGGACGGTCGGCGTTGACTGCCTCCGACACCGCCCGCGCGCTGTCCGCGTCGAGGTCTGCGATGACGACCCGGGCTCCCCCGCGAGCGAGCCGTGCGGCCAGCGCGCCGCCTATGCCTGCGCCACCACCGGTGACGATGGCGACTCTTCGTGCAACGTCCACAGCGGACCCTCTCCGTTACGGGGCGTGCGATGCGTCCGACCTGTATAATTGAATCCGACGTCAAGTTCAATACCTGACCACATGGACCTACATGGACCACATGGAAAAAGCCGCCCACCCCCAGGGGGATGAGCGGCTACGAGGCAGGCGGATCAGCGGTGGCCGGGAAAGCGGAGGGCGTTCGCCCAGAGCCGGGTCACCGTGGACACGAGCTCCTCGAAATCCACCGGCGGACCTTCCTCCTGCCGTTCGCCGAGCACGAAGGCGTTGTAAGCCATGACGCTGACCATGCCCGACAGCGCACGGGAGGCCATCATCGGATCGACCTCACGGTCCGCGACCCCCCGCGCCTGCAGGTCGGCGATGCCACGGGCATTGCGGCGGATGAACGCGTCGGCGCGCCGGCGCCGGAACTCACGGAACTCCGGCTCCACTTGGGCGACCTGTTCGAGCAGGCCCATCAGCTTCGCGTTCCGCTTGTACGCCTCGAGGTACGCGCGATTGCTCGCCTCGAGTACCGCATGGGGATCGTCGGTGCCCTCCACCCGGGCCATGCCGGGGTGCATCATGTCCTCCTGCGCCTCCAGGAGGACGGCGGCAAGCACCTCTTCCTTGTTGGCGAAGTAGGTGTAGAAGGATCCCGCCGCGCATTGAGCTTCTTTGGTGATGTCGGTCAGGCGCGTGTCGAGGTAGCCGTCCCGTTCGAACACCTTCCGAGCGGCCTTCACCAGAGCGGCCCGGGTCCGCGCTCCGCGCTTCGTCGTGGGGGGCTCACGAAGGTGCGTCAGGGGCGCCATGGGCGGCGCCTGCTCGCCGTCGATCTCCTCGGGCGCAGTACTCTCCATCCCGGGAACTGTACTTGAATCCGACACCACAATCACGAACGCGGAGGGCGGAGGCTCAGTCGCGGCGGGCGCCGGGCGGCCTCGGCGAGCGCCGTGTCGCGGGGCGAGAGCCGTACGGTCGATGGACCGCATGAGGATCTTCCCGGTCGGGCCCTTGGGCAGCGCGTCGACGAACCGGACGAGGCGCCGCGCAGTGCGATGTGGTCGGGGATGGCGGCCGTGTGGCGGCACACGGGATCGAGAGCGCTGGTCATGGGCGGCGCCTTCCAGTGATTCCGAAGCGTTCGGCGAGCTGGCGGCGGGTGTCGGCGGCGCTGGTGTGCAGTACTCCCCCGATTCCGATCCGTGCCGCTCCGTCGAGATTCTGGCGCAGATCGTCGATCATGACCGCCTGCTCGGGGTCGATGCCGAGGCGTTCACAGGCGATCGCGTAGATCCGCCGGGAGGGCTTGCGGATCCCGACCTCGGCGGAGATGACGATCACGTCGGCGAGGGACGCGAGTTCGACGCCGTCATAGGTTCCGGTACCGAACGAGTTGGACACGAGCGCGACGGGACGGCCGGCGGCTCGGAGATCAGCGAGCAGCGCGAGCATGTCCTGGTCGATGGACATGCCCGCCTGCATACGGGCCGTGAGCCCCTCGGCCGCCACGTCGGCACCGTGCGCACGGAGCCGTTCGGCGAAACCCTGCTCGAATGCTTCGGCGTCGATGCGGCCGCACTCGTGGTCGGCCAGGAGGGTGCGAGATGCCTCATCCCGGGCGAGGAGGTCCAGTGGCAGGCGCGGATCGACGCCGAGGGAGGCGCCGAAGTCGGTGAAGGCCCGCAGCACACTGGAGGTGATGACACCGCCGAAGTCCACGAGGACGGCGGTTCGCGCCCTGTCCGTCACGCGCGGCACCTCAGGCAACCTCGAACAGGCCGGCTGCGCCCATGCCGCCCCCGACGCACATCGAGATCACCACATACCGAACACCGCGGCGCTTGCCCTCGATGAGGGCGTGCCCCACCAGCCGGGCACCGGTCATTCCGTAGGGATGACCGACCGAGATGGCGCCGCCGTTGACGTTGAACCGCTCCGGGTCGATGTGCAGTTCGTCCCGGCAGTACAGCGCCTGGGAGGCGAAGGCCTCGTTGAGTTCCCACAGGCCGATGTCGTCGACGGTGAGGTCGTGCTGCTTGAGCAGTTTCGGAATGGCGAACACCGGGCCGATGCCCATCTCGTCCGGCCCGCAACCGGCAACGGTCATACCCCGGTAGACGCCCAGTGGCTGAAGTCCGCGGCGTTCGGCCTCCTTCGACTCCATCAGCACGGACGCCGAAGCCCCGTCCGACAACTGCGAGGAGTTGCCCGCCGTGACGCTGGAACGCGCGCTCACCTCACCGTCGGACAGCACCGGCGCCAGTCCGGCCAGCCCCTCGAGCGTCGTCGACGCGCGGTTGCCCTCGTCGCGAGTCAGGTTCACGGCCTCTTCCCGCACCTGCCCGGACTGCTTGTCCAGAACCTTCTTCACGCTGTCGAGCGCGACGATCTCCTGGTTGAAGCGGCCGGCCTCCTGCGCCGCCGCGGTGCGCTGCTGTGACACCAGCGCGAACTCGTCCTGGCGTTCCCGGCTCACCCCGTAGCGTTCGGCGACGATCTCCGCCGTGTGCAGCATCGGCAGGTAGATGCTCGGCTGGTGCTCGACCAGCCAGGGATCCGCCATGCGGTGGGTGTTCATGTGGTCGTTCTGCACCAGGGAGATCGACTCGACACCGCCTCCGACGGCGACCTGCATGCCGTCCGTGACGATCTGCTTGGCGGCCGTCGCGATGGCCATCAGGCCCGACGAGCACTGCCGGTCGATCGTCATCCCCGACACGACGTCCGGAAGTCCGGCGCGCAGAGCAGCCTGACGCGCGACATTGAAACCCGAGGACCCTTGCTGCACGGCGCAGCCGAAGATCACGTCCTCGACCTCGCCCCCCTCGAGCCCGGCCCGCTGCACCGCGTGCGAAAGGGCATGGGCGGCGAGTTCCTGCGCCTGGGTGTCGTTGAACGCGCCGCGATAGGCCTTTCCGATCGGCGTGCGTGCCGTCGAAACGATGACTGCTTCCCTCATGTCGCCTCACTGCTTCCCGTTGGCCCGGTTCGTCCGGGTGGAGCCGGTGACCGGCCTTCCGCCGGTTATAATTGAATCCGGCGTCAGGTTCAACCATGCCCAGCTCTTGACAGTCCGCCCTCTCGCCTGGAGGGTACCGACCAGTCGGTACGAAGAGGTGGGTCGTGACTCAGCTGAGCATCCGCACGGGTGCGGGCGTGTTCGACGCGATCGCGGCGGGTCCGCCCGAGGGCCGCCCAGCGCTGCTGCGGGTCAACGGGCCGTACCGGTTCGAGACTCTCCAGGGCGTCGGCCACTGGATCCCCGAGGAGGCGTCCGAAACACTGAGCCGCCTGCTGCTCGAACACCTGCAAGCCCACGGCACGTAGTGAATTCCCCTGCGAATGTCCCGCTCGTCCACTCTCCGAAGAGGTGACCCGATGCAGACCGCCCGCGCGGCCTGGCGCCGTCTCGAGCCCGTCCACGGCATGATCTACTTCGTTCCCGAGGCAAGGCGACGGTACGCGGACCTCGGCCTGAGCGGTCGCGCCGGGTACTTCGCTTCCAGGAGCGCCGCATTCGGCCGGGCTTCCGCCGAGCTGGTCATCTCGACCTTCTACAACTTCAACCCCGATGTCGTACGGCAGGCCGTCGACGGGGCCTGGGACGCGGCGACGCCGCAGCAGGTGCTGGACGTGCGGTACGCCGCGGCGGGCGAAGCCCTGCGACGGGCGGGAATCCACGAGTTGCCGGGCGTGGACGAGGTGCTGGCGCTGACCCGCCGGGCTGCCGAGGCGGCCTGCGAGCACGCGCAGGGCCGCCCGCTGTTCGCGGCGCACGCCGCACTGCCGTGGCCGGAGGAGCCGGTGCTGCAGTTGTGGCATGCCCAGACACTGCTCCGGGAGTTCCGGGGCGACGGCCATGTCGCATGCCTGCTGAGCGAGGGTGTCGGAGGCCTGGAGGCGCTGATTCTGCACGCTGCGACCGGTGAGGTCCCCGTCGACTTCCTCAAGGCGAGCCGTGCATGGCCCGAGGAGGAGTGGGCCGGCACCCAGGAGCGCCTGCGCGAGCGAGGTCTCCTGGACGGCGACTCCCTCAGCCCGGAAGGCGTACTCCTGCGCCGGCACATCGAGGACCGCACCGACCGTCTGGCCCTTCCCGCCTACGCCGCCCTCGGTGACGCCGGCTGTGAGCGTCTCGCCGAACTCGCGAGCCCCTTCGGCCGTGCCGTCGTCGAAGCCGGCCTCCTCAAGCTGGGCTGACCGGGCCCTCAGCTCACTGTCTCGCAGGATGAGCACGAGAATCAGCCGCGGAGCGCTCCCGTGCCGCCTTCCGTTTGCTGGTGGCCCGGTCCGGCCGCGTATGCCAGCGGAGGTGCGATTGCTTGCGCATCCGCCCCCTCGCCGACCCACAGGGAGATGAACAGCGCGGCGGTCGCTTCCAGGAGTCCCGCGCGTTCGAGACCGCCGCCGGCCACGGGTTCGCAGCCCACGTCCCGCACCAACTCGCGTACCCGCGCGAGGGCCGCCTCATCGTCCCCGCAGACCGGAACAGCCAGTGGCCGCCCATCGAAGACGGGCGGCCGCATGCGCCACACGTCCTCGTGGCAGAGGTTGAAAGCCTTGACCACGTGGGCGCCCGGTGCCGCCGCGGCAAGGTGCTGCGCGGCTGAGGGGCCTCCTTCCGTCAGCAGCCGGAAGCCCGGCCCGACCGGGTTGGAGCAGTCGAGCAGCACCTTGCCCTCCAGGACCGCGTGCAGCTCCCGCGCCACGTCCGCTCCTGCCCCGAAGGGCAGCGCTGCCAGAACCACCTGACCGTACTCGGCCGCCGCGCGCAGACCGGCAGGCTTCGCGCTGCCTCCGATGCGCGTCGCGAGCCGCTCCGCCTTGAGTGCGTCCCGTCCCCCGATCATCACCTCGTGCCCGCTTCGCACCCAGTGGGTGGCGAGCGCGTCGGCCATGTTGCCCGTGCCCAGTACACCGATTCTCATCATGCCGTCCCTCTCCGCACCTGCTTCGACCGTTCACACCGACGCTAGAGAGCCGTTCAGGCACCATTCGGTACGTGACGACCGACGCATTCCTCGCCGACTGCCGCGCCCGCCTCGCCTTCGACCTGCTCTCCAACACCTGGAACGCCGTGGTGATCTGGGCACTGCGCGACGGCCCCAGGCGGCCGGTCGAATTACGGCAGCGGATCGGGGGCATCAGCTCCAAGGTCCTCACCGAGACACTGCGCCGACTGCAGTTCAACGGACTCGTCGAACGGCAGGCGGACCCCGGCGCACCATCACGGGTCGAGTACCGGCTCACGGCTCTGGGCCGGACCTTGCTGGCGCCCATCGACGCCGTCGGAGCGTGGGCCTTCGAGCACGGCGATGACGTGATGGCCGCCCAGGAAGCAGCCTGCAGACCGTCCTCGCTCTCCACCACGTCGAAACCGCTCAGCCATCCGACCGACCCCGGTGATGAGTTTTCACGCCCGCACCCGTCACACCTACGACGGGGCACGACGAGGCGGAAGGATGACGTGATGAGTGCGGACACACGGCTGGAGGAGCTGGGCGTGAGCGGTCTGGGCGAGGTCGACGAGTCGGCGTTCTCGGGGCTGGCGGAGCGGCACCGGCGGGAGCTGCACGTGCACTGCTACCGGATGCTGGGGTCGTTCGATGACGCCGAGGACACCGTGCAGGAAACGTTCCTCCGTGCCTGGCGGCGGCGGGAGACCTTCGAGGGGCGGTCGACGTTCCGGGCCTGGCTGTACCGGATCGCCACCAACGCCTGCCTGGACCTGCTCGCCAAACGCCGCCCGGAGCCCGCGACCGGCGGCGAGGTGCTGTGGCTGCAGCCCTACCCTGACCGGCTGCTCGACGAGCTGCCCGCGGGCGACGCCGACGAGCCGGAGACCGTCGCCGTCGCGCGGGAGACGATCGAGCTGGCGTACCTGGTCGCAGTCCAGCACCTCGCGCCGCGCCCGCGGGCCGCGCTGATCCTGCGGGACGTGGTCGGCTGGCCGGCGAAGGACGTCGCCGAGCTCCTCGGGGACTCCGTCAACTCCGTGAACAGCGCCCTGCAGCGTGCCCGCGCCGGCATGCGGGAGCACCTGCCCACCGAGCGGCAGGACTGGACCGGCAGCGAAGAGGACGCCGGGACGCGCGAGCTGGTGCGCCGCTACACCGACGCCAGCGTGGCCACGGACATCCCGGCGCTCGCCGCGATGCTGCGGGACGACGTCCGGTGCTCGATGCCGCCCACGCCGGGCCTGTACGTCGGCCGCGACGCGGTGGTGAACGACTGGGTCGAGAGCGGCTTCGAGGGCATGAAGGGCCTGCGCGCCGTCCTCACCTCCGTGAACCGGCAGCCCGCCGTCGCCTTCTACCTCTGGCGGGAGCAGGAGGGCGCGTACCTGCCGCTGACGATCGACGTCCTGCGCGTCACCGGCGGGGCGATCAGCGAGATCGTCACGTTCCACGACGACCAGTTCCCACGGCTCGGGGTGCCGGAGCGCCTGCCGGCGGACGGCACGGAGTAGTCCCGGTGTGGACGCTCGCGCTGCGCGGTGGCGCGCCTGTCGCGGTGGTCGCCAGGGTCGTCGCGGGGCGGGGCGGCCATCGCCACGGCGCCTGGCCCCGCGCTCGTGCGGACGCCGATGCCGGCGGCACGATCAGATCGCGTCAGGTCAGAGGCGTCGGCGCGGCTCCGCCCGGATGTCGACTCCACCGGCCGTGCCTACGGTCCGCTCCCCTTCGGGCGGCGGGCGGCGGGCGGCCGTCGGCCTGCTGCCGTGGCAGCGAGCCGGTGCCGCCGTCAGGGCTTGGCCGGCTTCACCTTCCTGTCGACGCCGTTGCTCCGCACGGTGACCTTCCTGCGGTTGCGCGCCCGGTCGGCCACGATCTTGTAGGACGTCACCTTCCCGTCCCGCCACTCACAGCTGACCTCGTAGCCGCCACGGGCGCGGAGCCCGGTGAAGGAGCCCTCGGCCTTCCAGTCGTCCGGCAGGGCGGGCAGCAGGTGGATGACGCCGTCGTGGCTCTGCAGGAGCATCTCCGCCACGGCGCCCGAGATGCCGAAGTTGCCGTCCATCTGGAAGGGCGGGTGGTTGCAGAACATGTTGGGCAGCGTGTTGTAGGTCAGCAGTCCGCGCAGCATGATCCGGGCGCGCTGCCCGTCACCGAGGCGGGCGAAGAGGGCCGCCCGCCAGGGCCAGGTCCACGAGCGGCGGCTGTCGCCCGACACCGTCGCGGCGGTGAACGGGACGCCTTCCTTCTCGCCGCACCGTGCCTTGAGCGAGACGAGGGCGGCGGCTGCGAAATCGGGGGTCCTGGGGGTGATCTGGCGGCCCGGGTAGACCGCGAAGAGGTGTGAGGTGTGGCGGTGGATGTCCGTCGGGCTGTCGATGTCCTCCTGCCACTCCTGCAGTTGGCCCCACCGGCCGATCTTGTTCGGTGCCAGGCGTGCCTGCATGTCCGCGACCTTGGCGCGGTAACCGGGATCCGCTTCGAGCGCGGCCTCGCAGTCGAGGTAGTTCTGGAACAGGTCCCAGATGATCTGCTGGTCGTACATGACGCCGTCCTCGCGCGGCCCGTGTTCGGGGGACCAGCCGTTCGGCGCGACGAGGAGTCCGTCCTCGCGCTCCTTGAGGTGGTCCTCCCAGAACTCGCAGATCTCCTTGATCATCGGGTAGGCGACGGTGCGGAGGTAGACCAGGTCCTGGGTGAACGCCCAGTGCTCGTACAGGTGTTGTGCGTACCAGGCGCTGGCGACGGTGTTCCACTCCCACGCGTTGCCGCCGAAGATGCTCTGGCTGGTGCGGGCGGTCCAGCCCCGCGTGTCCTTGCCGAAGGCGTTCCGGGTCGCCACGCGGCTGGGCACGGCCACCTGCTCGATGAACCTGACGAGTGCCTCATGGCACTCCGGCAGGTTCGTCGTCTCGGCTCCCCAGTAGTTCATCTGGACATTGATGTTGGTGTGGTAGTCGGATGCCCACGCCGGTTGGTTGCTGTCGTTCCACAGGCCCTGGAGGTTGGCGGGCAGGCCGTTCGGGCGCGAGGAACTGATCAGCAGGTAGCGGCCGTAGTGGAACATCGACTGTTCGAGTGCCGGGTCCTGTCGGCCCGCCGCGTAGCGCGCCAGCCGGGCGTTGGCCGGCAGGGCGAGGACGGAGTCGTCGGAGGTGCCCCAGGCGACCGACACACGGTTCATGAGGGCGCGCGTCTCGGCGGTGTGCGTGTCGCGCAGTTCGTCGTAGGACCGGGTGGCCGCCTTGTCGAGTGTCCTGGCGACGACCGGTTCCGGATCGGCGCCTCGCCATCCGGCGGCGGCGTCGAGCTTGTAGTCGGTGCGGGCGTCCAGGAGCAGGGTCAGGGTCGTGCAGTTGCTGAACCGGAGCACCGATCCGTCGGCGCGGAAGTCGCCGTCGGTGTGCACGGCCTGGACGGTGCACGCGTGCTTGAGGCCGTTGTCCATGACACCGCTGAAGGCGATCCGGCGGGCGTCGGCGTGGACCGTCGTCGGGGCCTTGTCCTGCGCGGACGTCAGCGAGATCGTTCCGGAGAGTCCCCGGGCGTTGTCGGACGTGTACCGGAAGACCATGACGTCCGCGGACCGGCTGGCGAAAGCCTCCCTCAGGACCCGGCTTCCCGGCGCGCCGAAGCGGGTGACGTGAACCCCCTTCATGAAGTCGAGTGTGCGCTGGTAGTCGACGACCACGCGCTGCGTGCGTGTGTCGAAGTCTCTGCCTTCCAGGGCGACTTCGGCGATCTGGAAACCGGTGGACGACTCGCCGGGGCTGAACGTGAGCCGGTAGGCGCGGTAGGCGGTGCTGTTGGTGACCCGGAAGGTCCGGGTCTCGCCGCGGCCGGCGAAGGGGGCCCCGGGGTTCTGGGTGTCGAGGGTGACCCAGGCACTTCCGTCCTGCGACGCCTCCAGTACCCATCGCCGGGGGTCCTTCTGCGGGTGGTCAGGGGCGGCCGTCAGCGTGTACGAGGTGACGACCACCGCGCGGGGCAGGTCGGCCTGCCAGACGACCGCCGGTGCGAGGGCGTCGACCCGCCAGACCGAAGCCGGATCGCGGTCCACCGAAGCGGAGATGTCCGTGGCCCGGGATCCGGCCCCGGCACCGGCCCCCTCGGAGTGCCCGCTCGGCGACGACAGGTACATCGAGCCGGCCGCGCCGAGGTCGACCCCGGACAGACCGATCTCGCTCACCTGGAAGTGGCTGACCCCTGCCTTGGGGACGAAGTCGAACCGGTAGAACCGGTAGGCCGCGGTGTCGGTGCAGGTGAACTCCTTGGTCTGGAAACGGCTTTCGAAGGGCGTCGCCAGAGTGCGGCTGTCCAGCGTGGTCCAGGTGACTCCGTCGGCGGAGCCGGAGAACGTCCACTGCTGCGGGTCGCGCTGCGGCACGTCGTTGGCGCTGGTCAGGCGGTAGGACGCGACTGCGACGGGGGCGGGGAGCTCGACCTGCCACTGCACCTTCGAGCCGGGTCCCACGATGCACCACTTGGTACCCGTGTTGCCGTCGTACGTCTTGTCGACTCCCTCGGACGCGGAGGTGCGGTACGGCCCCCCGGGGTCCGTGACCTTCGCACGGGGAGCGAAGGTGACGACGACGTCACCGAAGTTCCGGTACGAGCCGAAACCGGTCATGCCGGTGTCGAAAGCACTGTCCGGTTTACCCGCGAGGGCGTTGTCGTAGTTGTTGACGCCGCCCCAGAGACTCTGCTCGTTGAACTGGATGCGTTCCTCGTAGGGATCGGCGAAGAGCATGGCGCCGAGGCGGCCGTTGCCGATCGGCAGGGCCTGCGACTGCCAGTCCACGGCGGGGACCGAATACTTCAGCGCCTTGCGCGACACAGTCGGCCACCGGACGGCCGCCGACGCGTCGGTCCCTGCGGCAACGGCCTGTCCGAGGGGAGTTGTGCCGGTCAGCTGAGTGACCACAGGTGCGAAGGCGAGCGCACCGCCGAACTTGAGGACGCTTCGACGCTGAGGTTCGGATTCATGGCTCACAGACAGATCTCCCGACCCATTCATCGGTTCTTTGGCAGAGGGAGTACCAGGGACATCGACGTACTTGGGGGCGCGGTCATACTTCCCGCAAGATAGATCGGATGTCTAGAGGCGTGCGTTCAGGGCTTCCATCGGAGCGCCTGATGAGCACCATGCCGATCCTCGCCGGTAACGGTCTCAACCACTCGACGTCCAGGACCGACTACTGGAACGTTATAGCAACCTCTCCCACCCAACACTTGACACAGCCCCGCGACGGCTGGCGTACTGCTCATTGATGTGTAGAACGTTCTAGTCTCCGGACGTCCGGAGAGAGGAGAGCCGCGATGTACGCACTGGCGGTCTGCGCGGAGATGGTCTTCCGCGACCTGCCGATCGAGGAGCGCTCCCGGCGTCTCCATGAGGCCGGCTTCCAGGTCGAGATCTGGGACTGGACGAAGCACGACCTCGACGCCCTCGCCCGGACTCCCGCCGAGTTCGTCTCCATGACGGGGTACGTGAGCGGCACCCTCACCGACGAGGACGGCGCCGCAGAACTGCTGCGCACGGCCGAGGAGTCGCTCAAGGCCGCCGAGCACCTGGGCTGCACCCGGCTGAACCTCCACGGAACCGGACTGGACGGCCAGGGGCTGCCCGTGGCGCCGGTGCACGCGGAACCCACCGACGCGATGTGGACGGCCGCGCAGCGCACCCTCACACGGATCGCCGAGCTCGGCGAGAACGCCGGGGTCACCTTCACCCTGGAGAACCTCAACACCGCGGTCGACCACCCCGGCGTGCCCTTCGCGAAGGCCGCCGACACCCTCGCGCTGGTCGCCGCCGTGAACCGGCCGGGGCTGCGCATGAACCTGGACCTCTACCACGCCCAGATCGGCGAGGGGAATCTGATCGAACTCGTCCGCAAGGCCCACGGCGCAGGACTCATCGGGGAGATCCAGGTCGCGGACGTACCGGGCCGCTGCGAACCCGGCACGGGAGAGATCAACTACCCGGCGATCGCCCGGACGCTGGCCGACATCGGTTACGAGGGCACCGTCGCCATGGAGGCGTGGGCCTCCGGCGACAGCGAGGCCGCGCTAGAGCGCTTCCGGGCCGCCTTCACTCTCTGACAGCAGCGGCCGCGGGACATCCGTCCGCCTCGCACCCACGCACCATCGCAATCGCCACCACCACAGCCGCGAGATCTGCCGCTGCCGGCCTGCGATCGAGACCGGCCTCCGCCCCGACGAGATCCACCCCGTCGGCGCGCTATCCCCATCGTGGCGCAGCCGAACCGATGGCCCCTGCCCCGCGCTGCCCGAGACCGGGGCGGCGGGGGCTGCAGCCGGTGAGCAGATGCGCTGGGCAGCGATCCGCATCCCTCCGGTGGCCTCGCCGGCCCCGGGCACCACTCCTCCGTCCCAGCGTCGGGCTAGAACGTTTTACAATCGGTGCCCAAGATACGACCCCCGACCAGGGAGGACACAGTGCCGACGACCCCGGCGGCCCCCGACGGCAAGCGGCCGACGCTCGCCGACGTGGCGGCACGGGCAGGGGTGTCCACGGCGCTGGTCTCCATTGTGATGCGCGGGGCGAAGGGCGCCAGCGCCGCCACCCGTGAGCGCGTCCAGGAGGCCGCGCGCGAGATCGGTTACCGCCCGGATGCCCGCGCGCGACTGCTGCGCAGCCACCGTTCGCGACTGCTCGGGGTGCAGTTCGGCATCCAGCATCCGTTCCACACCGACCTGGTGGAGGGCATCTACGCGGCGGCCGAACCGGCCGGGTACCAGATCGCGCTGAGCGCCGTGACCGCCGGGCGCGGCGAGCAGCGCGCCGTCGATACGCTGCTCGCCGATCGCTGCGAGGCGCTGATCCTGCTCGGCCCGCAGGTCCCCGCCGCACGGCTGGCGGAACTCGCCGGGCAGTTGCCGGTCGTCTCCGTGGCCCGCCGGCTGCGACCGGCCGTCCCGGGCCTGGAGGTCGTACGGACCGCCGACGACAAGGGAGCCCGCCAGGCGGTGGACCACCTCGTCGGGCTGGGTCACCGCGACATCGCCCACATCGACGGCGGCCGGGCCCCGGGCGCTGCCGACCGGCGCCGCGGCTACCGCACCGCCATGAACCGCCACGGCCTGGGTGACCACATCCGAGTCCTGCCCGGCGGGCTGACCGAGGAGGAAGGCGCCGCGGCCGCCCGAACCCTGTCGGCGGCCCGGCCTCGCCCCACTGCCGTGCTGGCCTTCAACGACCGCTGTGCGACCGGTGTCCTCGACATCTTGCTCCGCAGCGACATCGCGGTCCCCGGTGACATCTCCGTCGTCGGCTTCGACGACAGCCACCTGGCCCGCCTCGCCCACATCAACCTCACCACCGTCGGCCAGGACATCCCTCGCCTCGCCGCACTCGCCGTCGCCCGGGCCGTCGCGCGCCTGGATGGCGACCGGATCCCTGCCGGAGAACAGATCATCGCCCCCCACCTCGTCGTCCGGGGAACGACCGCACCGCCCCGCTGAACCCTGCCCCGGGCGCGCCCGGTTGGAGTGACGCTGTCGCGTCAGTCGGTCCTCCGTCGTACGGAGGGCTCGCCGCGGACGCCGGTGTTCACAGCCGGCCAGCCCCGACCAGCCCTCTGCACGAGCCCCTGGGGCGAGAAACCTGTCAGGCTCGTTCGCCGTCGTGCGGGACGCCGACGAGGACGAAGGCCATCGTGGTCGGTCGGTCGCCGTGATTGCGCCAGGCGTGGCGGGTCCCGTTCTGGATCACGATGTCCCCTGCCGAGAGCCGGGTCTGGTGGCCGTCGTCGAGTTCGAGGACGATCTCGCCCTGCAGCACGATGCCGTAGTCGACGGTCGGCGTGGTGTGCATGCCGCCGGGCTCGATGAGTTCCGCGATGCCGGGCGAGTCGGCCCGCTGCTCCCGGTCGAAGGCGACGGGGTCGAAGGCCGGGTCGGCCATCGCGGTGTCCGGCGGGAAGGTCAGCACGATGAACCGTGTGCCGCCTGGGGCCGGGAGCAGGCTGGTCACCTTCGGCGTGGGGTCCTCCCCCGACCGGCTGACCGGTTCGCCGGGGTCGGTGGCCCACGGCAGGCGGGACACCCAGCCCGGCAGGCTGGTGAACTCGCGGCTGCGCGGAACAGGGCCGTCGCTGACGACGACCGACCTTCCGTCCTCGTCATGGCCGGTGACGACTCTGCGCATGTGTCTCTCCTCGGTCGGGTCCGCCGGATGCGTCGAACCCGTCGGTCAGTCGGGCCGGTCGGTCAGTCGGGCCGGTCGGTGCCGGGCTCGGTCAGGGTCGTCAGCGCGGTGGTCCACGCGTCCAGCGTGTCCTCCACCGTCGGGGCCGGTGCCCGGAGCAGGGCGGATGCCGCCGTGCGGACGAACCGCCGGTGCCGGTCCTGCGTCAGGTACTCCACCGGGGACTTGCCGTCCACGCGCGCGAGCAGCAGTGCGGGCAACAGGGACGCGGCCCGTGCCTCGATGGCGGGCCGGGGCTCCCAGTCGACGCACCGGACGTATGCCTCGGCCAACGTGCGCGCGGACCGCAGGAGGCCGGCTCGGTGCCCGGGCAGCACCAGGCTCTTCAGGAGCAGATGGTTGACGCAGAAGGCGAGGTCGAAGGCCGGGTCTCCGTACCAGGCGCACTCGGCGTCCAGCAGCACGGGACCCGACGGGCCGACGAGGATGTTCTTGGGGCTGACGTCACCGTGAACCAGGGCCAGGTGGGTGGTGGTCGTGCGCTCGGCGAGGCTGTGCAAGATGTCGCTGAGGGCCGGGTGGGCGGCCGCGGTGGCGAGCAGATACGGCTCGATGCGCAGTGCGTGGAAGTTGTCGTCGGTGGCGAACTCGGCGGCCAGGGACGCGTCGCCCGCGCTCGCCGCGTGCAGCATGCCGAGTGCCTCTCCGACGGCCGCCGCGGTCGCCACGTCCACCTCGCCGCGGAGCAGTTGGGCCTTCCACATCGGGTATCGCTCGGGGGGCAGATACGCCATGGCGAAGAGGCCGGCTCCGGGGTCGTGGGCGAGGAGCTCCGGCACAGTCTCCGGTCGGTGTCGGGACGCGAACCGCATCCACGCCCATTCGTAGGCGTTGCGTGACACCGGTGCCTGCCAGTCGGCGGCCACCTTCAGCCGGGCCAGTGCGCGCTTGACGCAGAGGGAGCGTCCCGGCAGGTCCACCCGCCACAGGTCGGACGAGACACCGCCGGCGAGCGGGGTCCAGCGCGCGCTCTCACCGGGGTCGGCGAGTTCGTGGGCGGTCAGAAAGCCGGACAGCGCGGGGTCCGGACATGCCTGCACGGAGGCGGGACTCATCGCTGCTCACCCGGCCCGGTGGTCAGGCCACGGGGGCTGTTGCAGGCGTGGGCCGGCGGCTCGCCTGCCAGGATCCGTACGACTTCTTCGGCTGCGCGGCGGCGCAGCTCCGTCACCGAGGCGTCGGAGGAGAAGGCGACGTGGGGGGTGATCAGCGCGCCCGGCTGGTCCAGCAGCGCGGCGGGCACGTGCGGTTCGGATTCCAGTACGTCGAACGCGGCTGAGTCGAGGTGCCCGCTGTCGAGCGCCTTGACGACGGCGTCGGTGTCCACCAGAGGGCCCCTGCTGACGTTGACCAGCAGGCCGCCCGGCTTCATGAGCGCCAGTTGCTCGGCGCCGATGATGTGGTGCGTGCCGGGGGTGAGCGGCACGTGGAGGATCACCACGTCGCTGCGGCGCAGCAGTTCCTCCAGGCCCGCCCACTCCACCCCCGGGGCGTCCTTCGGCGGGAAGGGGTCGTGGGCCAGGATGCGGCAACCGAACGCGCCGAGCTTGGCCGCGGTGGACCGTCCGATGCGTCCGAAGCCGACGATGCCGCAGGTCAGCGTGGACAGCCGGCGCAGCCGGGCGCTCGCGGGGTCCCATCGCCCGGCTCTGACCTCGCGGTCGAACACCGCCAGGCCCCGCGTCCAGGCGAGCACCATGCCGACGGCGTGGTCGGAGACCTCCTCGACGCAGTAGTCCGGAACGTTGGTGACCCACGCACCCCGCTCGGTGGCGGCTTCCACGGCGATGTTGTCCAGGCCGACGCCGAGCCTGGCCACGATGCGCAGGTCGGGTGCGGATTCGATCGCGGTGGCGGAGACGGGTGCCCAGCAGGTGAGGATTCCGGCGGGCCGGTGCTCGGCGACCAGTTCCTCGATCGCCTCGGCGGAGGCGGGTACGGCGGGGCCCGTCACCAGGGTGTGGCCCGCCTTCTCGATGACCGATCGCTCGACGGAGTCGTCGGGCCAGGCGTAGTCGGTGAGCAGCACGGTGCCCGAACGGCTCGGTGAAGTCATGGCAGGTCGTCCTCGCAGGAATCGTACGGCAGCGGCGGGTGTCGGGCCCGATCGTGCCCGGTGAGCGATGTGATCGCCGCCCCGCAAGGGGCCGGCAGCCTGTCCGACGGGACTGCCGGCCACCACAGGTGGAGCGGAGAGGGGATGGGTTCGCTGAACTCGGTTCGGTGCCGGCGCTCGCCGACTTGTGGTCGGTCCGGGCGTCGCGGTACGTCCCTGGAACGGGTCACGAGCGGCCGGGGCGCGTCGCATCAATCTGTCATAGCCACGTGATGCTAACGATAGCACCAGGATTCTGCGGCACGTCAAGGTTTCGGCCTGTGCTCCTGGGGCGACATCCTCCCGGCTGGCCTCTGCCACAGCCCGGATTGCCGATACTCCTGGTGAAAGCGACTACCGGCGAAGAAATCCTCTCCCCACATCTTGACGCGCCGGGTGCTTGCCTTCATGGTTTCTGCCAGCGCCGACCGTGTGACCGCCAAGTGTCCGCACGATGTCCGGCTGTCGAAGACGCCATAGCCACGGACGTCCCCGACGGGCGAAGTCGGGCTGAATTCCGCAGACGGTGTCCGACCGCGCGGCAGCCTACCGCCCCCCGATCCGCCGGTTTTTTCGGCAGCATTTCGCCGTCGCCGGCACGAGTCCGTGTTCAGCTCACCGCTTCTCGCCACCTCCCGTACGCGCAACGTACCGGTGGTGGATCCACCGCGGCACGCCGCGACCCATTCCCTCTCAGGAGCCGCTATGACTCACGCAGCGCAAGTCGACACCAGTGCAGGGCACATCGGCGAGGCACAGGAAAGCAGCCGCCCCTCCCTTTCCCGCGTCATGATCGGGGTCGGCTTCCTTCTGGTGGTCCTCTCCTACATGGTCAACGCGATGGACCGCCAGGTCTTTCCCCCGCTGCTGCCCGCCATCCGCGCGGAGTACGGGTTCTCCCTGGAGCAGGGCGGGCTGCTGGCGACGAACTTCACTCTCGGCATGGCCCTGGCAGGCCTGCCCGCCGGCTACCTGCTGGACCGCTTCCGCCGCAAGACCGTGCTGCTGGTCAGCATCGTGATCTACTCCCTGGGCACGATGGCCACACCGCTGGCGACCGGCTTCGCCGACATGACCCTGTACCGGATCGTCTCCGGCTTCGGCGAGGGCATGCAGTCCGCCGCCATCTTCGCGGCGGTCGGCGCCTTCTTCGCTCACCGCCGCGGCCTCGCCTTCGGCATCATCGGCGTGGGCTACTCCCTCGGCGTGTTCATCGCCCCGCTCATCGGCGTCCGCCTGATGAACGCGCACGGCACCTGGCACTCGCCCTTCTATCTGTTCGGCGCGGCCGGACTGCTGATCGCTGCCGCCTCCCTGTTCCTCGTGAAGACCGGCCTGACCGAGCACTCCGTGGAGAAGACGGTCTCGACCAGGACCTTCGAGTACATGCCGACCTCCCCCTACAACCGCAACACCATCGCGCTGGTGATCCACTCGATCGTCAGCGGTGTGGCCATCTACGGGTTCCTCGGCCTCTACCCGACGTACCTCATCACCTCGCTGCACTACACCCCCGAGCAGGCCGCACTGGCCATGAGCCTCCTCGGCTTCGGGGGCATGACGGCCCTCTTCGGCGGCTGGCTCGGCGACCGCGTCAACCAGCGCACCCTGCTGATGGTGAGCCTGCTGGCCGTCTCCGCGGTCAGCGTGTGCATCTACACGACGCAAGCCGGAGTCGGCCTGCAGTGCGTGTTCGCCTTCCTCATGGGCGCCTTCGGACTCGGCTTCATCTATCCGAACACCAACAGCGCGATGCAGCGGGCCGTCCGTCCCGCGCAGATCGGACGCGCCTCCGGCCTCTTCGTCACCAGCTACTACGGAACGGCAGCTTTCTCGGGCCTGTTCTTCGCCGCCCTGGTGGACTCGTTCGGCTGGAGCCGGGCCGGGTTGCTGCAGGTCACAGCCCTGCCGTTGGTGGGCGTCGCCGCCCTGGCCTTCGTCCGCACCTCACTGTTCAACAACGCGGTCCGCTGACGGGCCGGCCCTTGGAGATCCGTCACCTGTGTCGCACCAGCCGATCGGCTGGTGCGACACGGGTTTCCGGTGACAGAGCGGGGGCCCTGCGCCGATATACGTCAGGGCCTGTTCCACCGCCGAGCGGTGGAACAGGCCCTGACGAGCGGTCGCCCGGTGGGCTTCCTCGGTTCAGGCGCCCTCGGCCACGACCGGGCTGCGCAGGACGCCGATGCCCTCGATCTCCACCTCGACCTCGTCCCCGGGGCGGATCGGCCCGACACCGGACGGCGTTCCGGTCATGATCGCGTCTCCGGGCAGCAGCGTCAGATAGCGGCTCAGGTAGGCGACGAGGTCGGGCACGGCGAGCAGCAGGTCGGCCGTGCTCGCCGACTGCGCGACGACGCCGTTCACCCGGGTCGTCAGCGCCAGGTCCGAGGGGTCGAGTCCGGTGGCGATGACCGGTCCGAGAGGAGCGAACGTGTCCTGCCCCTTCCCGATCAGCAGCGTTCCGAACGCGCTTTCCCTGCGCTGGACGATACGGTCGCTGACGTCATTGCCGCATGTGTAGCCGAGGATGTACTCATGGGCCTCGGAAGCCTTCACGTGGCGGGCTTCCTTTCCGATGACGGCCACCAACTCGCCTTCGAAATGAATGAGTTCACCGTCCGCCGGATAGACGATGGCGTCGCCGGATCCGACGACGGCGGTGCTCGGCTTCATGAAACACACGGGAACTTCCGGGATGTCCCGGTCGGTCTCGTCGATGTGTGCGGCGTAGTTGTAGGCGAACCCGAAGATCCGCGGGCTTTCGAGTGGCGGGAGAACGACCACGTCACCGACTTCGTCGACCTGCCCCGTGGGGGACATCCCGGTAAAGGGATCGCCTTCGTATCTCGCGATCCTGGCGTCACCGTCTTCGAATTCTCCGTAGTGACACACACCGTCGACGGCATACCTGACGATCCTCACGGAAACCTCCGCAACTAGGCAGCCGCGGGCGGCTGCAAGGGCCCCTCCAGTAGTGCTAACGTTAGCATAAGCCAGTGATCAACTCCGCTGTCCCGTTTTCCGGTCTCGGAGCGCGATGGGATTGCTATCGTTGGCACGCGGAAAGCAATGGCACCGGACCAGTCGCTCGAGGGAGCCGCTTACGTGATCACGACCAGGGACATCGCCGAACGCCTCGGGGTCTCCGTCTCGACGGTCGGCCGGGCGCTCTCCGACGACCCCCGCATCAGCGAGGAGACCAAGTTCCGGGTCCGCCAGGCCGCGTCCGAGATGGGTTACGTGGGAAACCGTGCGGCGCGGATGATGCGGGGAGCGTCGAGCAACGTGGTCGCGTTGGTGATCCCGGACATCCGCAACAGCTTCTACTCGACCATCGCGCATCAGCTGTCGAAGAACATGCAGGCCGAGGGCTTCCAGCTGATGCTCTCGGAGACCGACGACGACCGGATGGTGGAGCTGCGCCATCTGCGGGAACTGTCCGCCAACCGCGTCGCGGGCGTCATCATCGTGCCCACCGCGCGCCCGCACGGCGACTCCGTCAAGCTTCTGCGCACGCTGCCGCACCTTCAACTACTGCGCCGCCACCCCGCCCTCGGCTCCCAGTGGTTCGGCGTGGACGACCACGAGGCCCTGCGTCAGGCAACCGCCCACCTGGTGGAGCTGGGCCACACCCGCATCGCCTACATGGGCGGGCCCGAGGAACTGCCCACGGGCGCCGAGCGGCTGCGCGGATTCCGCAGCGCCCTGCGCGAAGGCGGCCTGCCGGACGACGCCGGGCGCACCGAGCTGTGGCCCCCCTCGTCCGTGGACCACGGCCGCCGGGCGACGCGCCGACTGCTGGACGGCCCGGACGCGCCCACGGCACTCGTCCTGGGATCGACCCAGCTCACCCTGGGTGTGCTGGAGGAGTTGTCCGAACAGGGCGTAAAGGTGCCCCGGGAGTTGTCCGTGGTGGGGTTCGGGGACGAACCGGGCTTCTCCTGGTGGGGGCCGGGGCTCACCACGACCGGCCTGCCGATCCAGGAGATGGCCACCGGCTGCGCGCTGTGGCTGATGCGCCGCCTCAAGACCACGCCGGACAACGACGGACCGTACACGTCGGTCTCCCTCGGATCGCTGGTCCTGCGCGGCAGCACGGCGCCCCCTGGCGCGGCGACGACCACTTCGCGGCGCGGCTGAGGCACTGCCGGGCCGGGGCCCCGGTCCATGCGGTGGCTGCCCCGCCGCCCCTCGACCCGGGGGGGCGGGGCCCCACCCGGCTCGCCCGGTCCGTGAACCCGCCCCCCACCCGGCTGCTCGGTCAAGCCGGCACGCCGGCACTCACGCGAAGGGCGCCCGGAGCGCTTCGCTCCGGGCGCCCTTCGCGTCGCCGGTCACGTCGGTCACCTCGGTCAAGCCGGTTCACGTCAGTACGCCATCAATGCGTTCCGCCACGCAACCCGCGCATGACGGCGGCGGTACGGGCGAGTTCCTCGAGCACCTGCTCGGCGGCGGTCTCGTGTATCTTGCCGGGCCGGAAGACGCCGTCCGCGACGACTTCGTTGACGAACGGAATGCTCACGGTCGGGCCGATCGGCAGCATCCTGAGGTTCGCCACCACCTGCTTGGCCATCTGCACCGCCCGGGTGCCCGCCGACACCCCGCCATAGCTGACGAACGCGGCCGGCTTGTGCTGCCACTCCACGACGAGGTAGTCCCAAGCGTTTTTCAGCGGGGCCGGGAAGCCGCCGTTGTACTCCGGGGTGACGAAGACGAACGCGTCCGACGCGTCCACGATCCGGCTCCACTCCACGGTATGGCTCTTGGTGTACTGCCGCAGCACCGGCGGGTGCGGCTCGTCGTAGAAGGGCAGAGACAGTTCGCGCAGATCGACGAGGTGCGACTCGAACCCTTCGTGTTCCGCGGCCTTGGCGGTGAACCAGTCCGCGACGGATCTGCCCACGCGTCCAGGACGTGTGCTGGCGACAACCGTGGTGAGGGTCATCGGCCTCGCCGAGGGCTCGGATGCCATAAGGGGCTCGCTTTCGTTGTCGGCAACGGTCCGGTCCGGCGGACCCGCCCCCGCCTGTGCTGTCCGTCCGTCCAGAAGGAGTGCGGGTCCGCCGGAGTATCTGTGCCGGGGCGACAGATTGTGCGAACGATAGCACTCGCCCGAAGGCGCGCCAATGCCGCAAGAGCAATCAGCGGCCCCCACCGAACATGACGCCGCCTGCCCCTTGACAGGACCGTCGGCGCTTCGCAGGATTGCGCTATCGTTAGCATTCATCAGCCGCGATAGTCGGGCAACCCCCGTCATCGCCCTGCGCCCCGGATTCCATCGCCGGCCGCGCCGCGACCTTGAAGACAGCGGTACGGCCCTGCTCCCGTGTCCGGCGTCGTGGTACTGGTCCGGGTGTCGCACCGCGGAGCCCGCCCTCTCCCGCCGCCGGTCGGCAAGGGATCCTCCCTTCGCCTCCTGCCGCAGGTATCCGTCCCGCCCTGAAGGCACGGACGCCGGTACCGGCCCCCCTCATCGCCCCGAACTCCGAAAGGTCGCACTGTCATGACAGACACGCGGATCGCCAAGCTCCACGGTCGCAGGGTGTGGGACTCACGCGGTCGGCCGACCGTCGAGGTCGAGGTCCACCTCGCGGACGGCGCGATCGGGCGGGCCATCGCACCCGCGGGGGCCTCGACGGGGCAGGGCGAGGCGCTCGACCTGCGCGACGGCGGTGACCGCTTCGGCGGACTCGACGTCCGGCGCGCGGTGGCGGCGGTCAACCGCGAGATCGCGCCCGCCCTGCCGGACCTCGACGCGGCCGACCAGGAGGCAGTCGACCGCCTTCTGGTGGACCTGGACGGAACTCCCGACCGCGGCCGTCTCGGCGGCAACGCGATCGTGGCCACGTCCATGGCCGTCCTGCACGCCGCCGCCGCTTCGGCAGGGGTACCGCTGTGGAAGCACCTGGCGGGCGAAAGGCCGGTACGAATCCCGCTGCCCGAGATCCAGATCTTCGGCGGCGGCGCCCACGCGGACCGCCGCGTCGACGTCCAGGACTTCATGGTGGTCTGTCCCGCGGCGCGGAGCTTCTCCGAGGCGCTGGACTGGACGGCGGAGATCTACCGGGCGGCCGGGAGCCTGATGCGCGCCGCCGGCAAGGCCCAGGGAGTCGCCGACGAGGGCGGCTTCTGGCCCGCCTTCGACTCCAACGAGGAAGCGCTGGAGACGCTGAGCCTCGCCATCGAGAGCGCGGGGTTCTCCCCCGCCACCCAGGTCGGCATCTCTCTGGACGTCGCGGCCTCGCAGTTCGGCAGTGCCGGCAAGTACACCCTGGCCCTGGACGACCGGACACTGGACACCGAGGCGCTGATCGACATGCTGGGCGGCTGGATCAGGCAGTACCCGATCCTGTCCGTCGAGGACCCGGTGGGCGAGGACGACCACGACGGAATGCTGGAGTTCACCCGGCGCCACGGCCGCCACTGCCAGGTGATCGGCGACGACTACCTCGTCACGAACGCCAAGCGGGTGGAGGCCGCGGCCACCGGCGGAGCGGTGAACGCCGTCCTCATCAAGCCGAACCAGGCCGGCACGGTCACGGAGGCGTTCCAGGCCCTGCGGGCCGGAAAGGAAGCCGGCTTCGGCACGATCGTCTCTGCCCGTTCCGGGGAGACCGAGGACATCACCATCGCCCATCTGAGCGTCGGCTGGGACGCCGGCCAGCTGAAGGTGGGATCCTTCACCCGCTCCGAGCGCATGGCGAAGTGGAACGAGGTTCTGCGCATCGAGGAGTCACTCGGTGATTCCGCCGAATTCAGCGGCTGGTCCGCGTTCCCGTTCGCCGATCCCGCGTCCATTGCGTCCAGGCCCTGAATCGGCTTCGGAGCATTAAAGTCATTCGAATTCCAAAAGCCGATCCGAGCACGGAGACCAGCATGCTGCCACCCGTCAATCTGCGCCCGAGTTTCAACATCACCCGCTCCAGTCACGTCCGTCTCACGGTCGCCGATCTGGCCGAGAGCCGGAACTTCTACGTGAACGCGCTGGGCCTCGTCGTCAGCGACGAGGACGAACGCACCTGCTACCTCCGCGGCCTGGCCGAGGCGTGCCACCACAGCCTCGTGCTGGAGCTGGACGAGGAGGGGGCCGGATCCTGCAGGCGGGTCGGCTACCGGGTCTTCTTCGACGAGGACCTGGACCTCGCGTACGCCTGGTTCCGCGAGCGGGGGCTGCCCGCCGAGTGGGTCGACGCCCCGTACCAGGGCCGCACCCTGCACGTGAGCGACCCCATCGGCACCCCGCTCGAACTCTGCGCGCACATGGAGACCCGGCCCCGGCTGCACATCGACTTCGCGTCCTACAAGGGCGCCCACGCGCAGCGGCTGGACCACTACCAGATCTTCGCGCCCGACACCTACGAGCTGTGCGCCTTCTACAGCGAGCTCGGCTTCCGCAACTCGGAGTACCTGGAGCACGGCGACAAACTGCTGGGCGCCTTCATGTACCGCAAGGGCACCTGCCTGGACCTGGCGATCGTCGAGAACACCGGGCCCGCCCTGCACCACTTCGCCTACACCGTCTCCGAGAGCCGCGACATCTTCACCGCCTGCGACTGGGCGGGCATCCTCGGCTACGGCGACGGGGTGGAGCGCGGCCCCGGCCGGCACGGGCCGGGCGGAATGCTCTTCGTCTACCTCCGCGACCCCGACGGCCACCGGGTGGAGGTCTTCAACAGCCACTACCAGACGATCGACACCGAGATCGAGCCCGTCCGCTGGGACGCCGCGTCGCTGAGCACCAACGCCCGCTGGGGTCTGCCGGCCCTGGAGAAGTGGTACTTCGAGGCGTCGCCCTTCGTCGGCGCGCCGCTGATCCCGCCGGCCGAGCTGCCGAAGCCGATGTCACTCGAACGTTTCCTGCTGGAGCAGTCAGCCCCCTGACCCGGCCCTTTCACCCTTACGTCACCCGAGGAGACACCATGGCACGAGTGCCCTACCTGAACCGCGAGGACGCGGACCCGGCACAGAAACCCCTGTACGACCGGCTGGAAGCCGAACGCAAGGTACCGACGGCGAACATCTTCCTCGCCCTGGCCAACGCGCCGGCCCAGCTGGACGCCTTCCTGACCTACGCCAACTCGCTGCGAGCCGCCGACCTCAGCCCCCGCTTGCGGGAACTGGCGATCCTGACCGTCGGCTACGCGACCCGGTCCGCCTACGAGGTCGCGCACCACCAGTCGCACGGGCTCAAGGCCGGGCTCACAGAGGAACAGCTCGCGGCGGTACCCGACTTCGAGTCTTCGGGCCTGTTCGACGACACGGAGAAGGCGGTGATGCGCCTCGCCAAGGAGTCCACGCTCCAGGTCGACGTCTCCGAGCAGACCTGGCGTGCCGCCGCCGACCTGCTGACGGACCGGCAGATGGTCGAACTGTCGTTGTCCATCGCCTGGTACAACTCCGGCGTGCGCATCATGGGACTGCTGGACATCGACCTCGAGGAAAACTACCCGAATCCCTTCCCGAATTCTTGAGACTCGGCGCCGTAAAGGCCCCTCGATACATGAGAAGTGACAGCCGAGCCGCCGGTCCGCCGCCTCGGTCGCCGAAAAGTTTCCTCCGCCCCTCGCTCCGTCGGGACGGAGTATTTCCAAGGAGTATTTCAATGGCGAAAATGCTCGCTGCACGACTGCACGCGCTCGGTGAGCCGATGTCGATCGACAGTATCGACGTGCCGACCCCGCGGGCGACCGACGTGCTGGTGCGGGTCAAGGCGTGCGGAATCGTGCCGAACATGGCCAACGTGATCAACAACTGGCCCACCTGGTTCCCGCACCAGCCGCTGCCCAAGTTCCCCGCGATCTTCGGTCTGGACGCCGCGGGTGTGGTCGAGGCGGTCGGCGAGGCGGTGCTGCACACCAAGCCAGGAGACCGGGTGTACGTCAACCCGCTGCGTGGGTGCGGCAGTTGTCAGGTGTGCCGGGGCGGTGAACTGAGCCGCTGCCGCTACTTCACGCTGAACGGTTACTTCAGCACCTCCCGCGACGGCCAGCGGATCTTCGACCTGTATCCGTACGGCGGTTTCTCGCAGTACATGACCGCACCCCAGTCCTCGATCGTCAACCTCCCCGACAACATGACGTTCGAGCAGGCCGGCAAGCTCGGCTACATCGGCACGTCCTACGGCGCCCTCAGGAACGCCGCGGCCGGCCCCGGCCAGGTCGCGCTGATCGACGGGGTCACGGGCACCCTCGGTGTCGCGTCGACCCTGCTCGCGCTCGCCTCCGGCGCCTCCCGGGTCCTCGGGACCGGCCGCAACGAGACACTCCTCAAGCGGGTCCGGGAACTGGACCCGGAGCGGATCGAGGTCATGCGGCTCGGCGACGGCTCGACGGGTGAGTGGGCCAAGTCCCGCACCGGCGGCGAGGGCGCGGACTACGTGATCAGCGCACTGGGCGCCAAGGCCCCGGTGGAGACGATGCTCGACTCCATGCAGGGCGTCCGCCGCGGCGGCAGGGTCGTCAACGTCGGGGGGGTCGCCGACCGGCTGCCCGTGGACGTGAAGTGGCTCATGGACGAACAGGTGCAGCTGATCGGCTCCAACTGGTTCTCCACCGCGCAGGGGCAGGAACTCGCCGCCATGGTGGCCACCGGCGCCCTGGACCTGTCGTACCTGCAGACCAAGCCCTTCCCGCTGGCCAGGGTCAACGAGGCGATCTCGGGGCTCGAGGACCGCGACGGCGGATTCAGCAACTACGTCGTCATTCCCTGAACCGCCACCGGCCACGCTGCCGACGGCCCCTGCCCCTAACTCACCCCGCGGCGATCCTGTTCTGCCCTGACGAGCGCCGCGGGGTGTGCTCACCACAGGCCGTACACACAACCCGTTCTCGCCTCGGAACAGGCCCGACGGGATGGAGGAGCCGATGGAACTGCGCTGGCTGGAATCGTTCGTCATCGTCGCGGAGGAACTGCACTTCGCACGGGCGGCCGACCGTCTGCACCTGGCCCCCTCGGCTCTCAGCGCCCAGGTCAGGGCACTGGAGTCACACCTCGGTGTGCGGCTCATCGACCGCGGACGGCGTACCCGCCCCGCGCTCACCAGCGCCGGGCTGCTGTTCCTCGAAGAGGCGCGGCTGACCCTCGCCCAGGCCGCCCGGGCCGAGGCCATAGGCCGGCGCGCCGGTCGCGGGGAACTGGGTCACGCCCAGATCGCGTACGTCGCCTCGGCCGCGTTCTCCGGGGTGCTGACCGATGTCCTCACCCGGTGCGCCGCTCCCGGCACCGAACTGACGGTACAGGTCCGCGAGCTGGAGACACCCGCCCAACTGGAGGCGCTGGTCTGCGGGGACATCGACGTCGGATTCCTGCGCTTCAGGCCGGAGTACCCGCCCGAGGTCACGGCCACCCGCCTGCTCACCGAGGACGTCGTCCTGGCCCTGCCGGCCGGCGCCCCGCTGGCGGCCTACGAGGCGGTACCGGCGGCACGGTTGCGTGACGAGTGCTTCGTCGCCCCGCACTTCGACGAGGAGTACGGCTGCCGCGACCAGATCCTCGAAGTGGCGGAGCGAGGGGGCTTCAGCCCGCGGTGTGCTCCCCCGGTACGGGACTTCATAGCCGCCCTGACCATGGTCGGCGGAGGTCTCGCGGTCGCCCTGGTCCCCGATTCGCTGCGCCGCGTCCAGATCCCGGGGGTGGCCTACCGTCCGCTGGCCGACGTGGCGCTGACGACCAGTCTGGTCGGCGCCTTCCGCAGGGGCGAGACCTCGCCCGCGGTGCGCGGTGTGATCCGCCGTCTGCGGGAGGCGGCTGCCGCCACTGTCACCGCCGGCTGATACCGCCGGTTCCGCGTCCGGAGTCTGTCCAGAAGGACCTCGGCAGCTCCGTCATGTCTGTCTCGGAGGGCGCCGGCCTCGATGTCCGCGCCCTCCTCCTCGTGCTCGCGCCCCGGCCGACTTACCCTCCCCCTCGTGATCGGCCGACTCCTCCGGACGCGCCGGAGCGACACCGTACCGACGCATGTTTGTGCGCGGAAAACGCATCATCAGCGCAGGTCACAGGGGTGGTCCCCGGCCTACCCTCGACACCGCGGCACAGAGCGTCACGGCGTCGGAAAACCGCCGCCGGACGCGGGAACAGGCGGAGGAGCACATGACATCGATCAAGCACGTGGGCGTCGTCGGCGCCGGGCAGATGGGCCGGGGCATCACCGAGGTCTGCGCCCGGGCCGGGCTGCACGTCACCTTGTGCGACGTCACCGACGACAGGGCCCGTGCCGGGCTGACGGGCGTCGCCGACTCACTGCTCAAGGCGGAGAAGCACGGCGCCATCGGCCCGGAAGACCGCGCCCACGCCCTCGCCGGAATCTCGGTCACCGCCGACCTCTCCCTGCTGTCCGGCGCTGACCTGGTGATCGAAGCCGCCGTCGAGGACGAGCGGGCCAAGACAGAGCTGTTCCAGCAGTTGGACAAGGTGGTCACCAACCCGTCCGCCGTGCTGGCCAGCAACACGTCCTCGATCCCCATCGCCCGGCTCGCGGCCGTGACCGGACGTCCCCAAGCTGTGGTCGGCCTGCACTTCTTCAACCCGGTCCCCGCCATGCCGCTGGTCGAGGTGATCCCCTCAATGCTCACCTCCGAGGCCACGGAACAGCGCGTACGCGCCTTCGCCGCCGAGACCCTGGGCAAGAAGACGATCGTCACTCAGGACCGCGCGGGATTCGTGGTCAACTCCTTGCTGATTCCCTACCTGTTGGCAGCGGTGCGCATGGTCGGTTCCGGCACCGCGACGGCCGAGGACATCGACACGGGCATGACCGCCGGCTGCGCCCACCCCATGGGCCCGCTGCGCCTGGCCGACCTCATCGGCCTGGACACGGTGGCGGCGATAGGCGAAGCCCTGTACGAGGAGTACCGCGAACCGCTGTACGCCCCGCCCCCGCTGCTGCGCCGCATGGTCGAGTCGGGCCTGCTGGGCCGCAAGTCGGGACAGGGGTTCTTCAACTACCAGGCAGCCTGAGGGAACTACCGGGTGCCTGAGGGCACCGGCGACCTGGGCCGGCGTTCCCGTACTACGGCCGTTGGCGCCGTCGTCCGGCCGCGCGCGCAGCCCGGGGGCTCATGCCGTAGGCCGCCTTGAAGGCGTGGCTGAAGTGGGCCGGGTCGGAAAAGCCCCAGCGTCCGCCGATGGCGCCGACCGGGAGGTGGTCCATGGCCGGATCGGCGAGGTCGCGCCGACACCGGTCCAGACGCTGTTCCCGGATCCAGCCCGAGACGGTGTGCCCCTCTGCGGCCAGCAACGTGTACAGGTAGCGGCGGGAGATGCGGTGGGCGGCCGCGATGCCCTCGGGGCTCAGTCCGGGGTCGGCGAGCCGCTCCTCCATGTAGGCGAGGAGGCGCTGGGTGAGCACGCCCGGGCCGTCCTCCTCGGTGCTCCGGTCCGCGCCCGCCTGCTCCGCGAGCAGGGTTCCGATCAGGCCGACGACGTGGTCGGCGAGCCGGGGCGTGCCACGGGACTCCAGGTGTGCCATCTGCCGCGCCAGCCCGTACAGAAGGGGCTGTACGACTTGGCCGAGCCCGTCGCGGCACGGCACCGGTGTCGCCGTCACCCGCGTCAGATCCCGTTCCGTGATGGGCAGCATGGTGCGGGGGAACATCAGGACGAGGCCGGTGTGGGACTGCCGCAGGTCGTAGGTGAAGGGCGAGCGGGTGTCGTAGACGACCAGTTCGCCGGGGCGCACCCGGGCCTGACGATCTTTCTGGGTGAGCACTCCCTGCCCGCTGAGCTGCAGCGTGAGCTGGAGGAGGTCGGGCGCGTCGGAGGCGATGTGCCGTCGGGTGCGCGCGACGCTGTGCGGTTCGGCCGTGATGACCGACATCTGTACCTGGCCCACCTGCGCGGCGTGCAGCGACGCGCGGAAGTCGGCGCACTCGCGCGGCAGGACCGTCATGGGCACGAGACTCCGGCTGACGGCGTCCCGCCAGGATTCCAGTCTCTCGCCGGCCGTGGCATCGCTCGGCGTCGTCATCCGGGGCATGCGGCTCTTCTCCATCCTGTCAGGAGGCCGGAGTCGACCAGCGGGACGTTCCTTCGCCGTGGCCGCCCAGGAGCTGTTCTCAGCTAAGCAAAAACCTGTGCGCCCGCATACAAGCAGGGCTTGTGCTCCGCCCCACATCATTCGGGCAGTGAACGGGACGCGTCGGCGGCCCTTCAGTCACCGGCGGTCGTCTCCGACCGCAGGCAATCACAAGGACACATCATGACGACATTGCTCCAGCCCCCCGCACCCTCCGACCGGACGGCCGACGACAGCGTGCTCGGCCGTGTCCGCGCGCATCTGCCCGAGATAGCGGCGCGGTCGGCCGAGGCCGAGGCGGCCCGGTCGGTTCCCGCGGAGATCATCACGGCCCTGCGTCACGCCGGCGTGTTCCGCATGAGCCTGCCCACGGCGTGGGGCGGCTCACAGCTCGACCTGGTGGAGAGCGAGTGGTCCGGGAGATCTCGCGTGCCGACGGCTCGACCGGGTGGACCGTGCAGGCGGCCTCGATGGCCTGGTTCTTCGTGCGGTCGCTGCCTGGGGAGACGCTCGAGAAGGAGGTCTTCGGCGACGGCGCCGACCTGATGCTCCGTGGGGCGATCGCCCCGAAGGGGACGGCGAAGGCAGTAGCGGGCGGCTACCGGATCAGTGGCCGCTGGCCGCTGGCCAGCGGCTCGTTCACCCCGGACTGGATACTCGCGGGCTTCGTGGTCGAAGGCGCACCGCCGCTGCCCGACGGGCGCCCCGACATGCGGGTCGCGCTGATCCGCCCTGAGCACGTGACCTTCCTCGACACCTGGGACGCGGTGGGCCTGCGTGCCACGCAGAGCACCGACTTCACCATGGACGACGTCTTCGTGCCGGAGCGCTTCACGGGCCCCCTGTCGGGCGGCAACAACATACCCGCTCCCTTCTACGACCTGCCGTACACGGCCACGGGCGCCTCGCACGACGCCGTCATCGTCGGCTGTCTGGAGGGTGCGCTGGGCGATCTAGCCGAACTGGCCGCCACCAAGCGGCCGGCGTTCAACCCGAGGGTGGTCATCGGTGAGGATCCGGTGTTCCAGGAGAAGTTCGCCGAGCTGCACCTGCGTACGACGGCACTCGACGCCCTGCTGGAGCGGACCGGCCGTACGGTCATGGACCGGGCCCTGGCGGGAGACGAGCCCACCCCGGCCGAGTGGTTCGGCTACACCGGCAGCCATCAGCACATCCATCACGAGGGCATCCGGATCCTCAACGAGATCATGACGC
Organism: Streptomyces afghaniensis; assembly: GCF_044327915.1. NCBI lineage: Bacteria > Bacillati > Actinomycetota > Actinomycetes > Kitasatosporales > Streptomycetaceae > Streptomyces > Streptomyces afghaniensis. The sequence goes on along the minus strand of NZ_JBIRGJ010000004.1, from coordinate 385,452 downwards.
TGTCGGGCAGCTCCGGGCTCTACAGCTCCAGCCCCCTGCAGCGTCGCTGGCGCGATGTCCGCTGCGTCTCCCAGCATGTGGCCGGCAACAACGGCTCGATGCGTCGTCTGGGCGCGGTCCTGTCGGGTCAGGAGGTCACCGGATGAGCCCGCTCGTCGCGACACCGACGGATCCCGCCGTGCTGCGCCAGGCGTTCGGCTGTTTCCCGTCCGGGGTGACAGCCCTGTGCGCGCTCGACTCCGGTACGCCGGTGGGCATGGCCGCGAGTACGTTCACCCCGGTCTCCCTCGACCCCCCTCTGGTGTCGGTCTGCGTCCAGGACACCTCGTCGACCTGGCCGAGGTTGCGCAGCCAGAGCCGTCTGGGCCTGAGCGTGCTGGCCGAGGGACAGGACCTGGTCTGCCGCTCACTGGCCGGCAGGGGCGGGGACCGGTTCGCGGAGGTCGACTGGGAGGCCGGCGAGGACGGCAGCGTGTACATCCGCCGTGCCAACCTCTGGTTGGACTGCTCGCTCCACGCCGAGTTCCCCGGAGGGGACCACACCATCGTCGTGCTGGAGATCCACGGTCTGAAGGCCGAACCCGACCGTGCGCCACTGGTCTTCCACGGCAGCCGTTTCCGGCGCCTGGCCGCATGACGACCGGTTGACCGGCCCGCGGGAGCTCCCCGGCCTGTTCGGTGCACGCACCCCGGGTCGAGGAGCCCCCGCTGCCTTCCCGCACTGGCGGCGCCGGGGCAGCCAGGGCTCGTCCGGCGGATCATGGGCCGGGCCAGGGCCGGTCCGAGGCGGGGGCCGGCCAGTCCCTAATCGTGTTGACCGTCTCAGGCATGCAGTGCTGGAGTCGGCACGTGGACAGCATCCCCGCCAACCGGCGGCTCTGGAACCAGATCAGCAGCGCCTACCAGCACAAGCACGACCCGCACATCGGCGCCGCACCCCGGCTGTGGGGCATGTACTCGATCCCCGACGCGCACCTGCGCGCCCTGGGCGACGTCACCGGCAAGCGCGTCCTCGAACTCGGCTGCGGTGCCGGCCAGTGGTCCAGGGCACTCGCCGACGAGGGCGCCACCGTGGTCGGGCTCGACCTGTCCGAAGCCCAACTCGCCGCAGCGGCCCGCGCGATGGGAGCGGCCCGCTACCCGCTGGTGCAAGGCGCCGCCGAACAACTGCCCTTCGCCGCCGACAGCTTCGACCTGGTGTTCTGCGACTTCGGTGGGCTCAGCTGGGCGCCCCCGCACCTGGCCGTGCCGCAGGCCGCACGCGTCTTGAACCGGGGTGGGCGCCTGGTGTTCAACGTCGCCAGCCCATGGTTCGAAGCTTGCTACGACGAAGCCGCCGGCCGCGTGACCACGACGCTGCAGCAGGACTACTTCGGGCTGAACACGATCGCCGAAGGCGACGGCGCGACCAGCTATCAGCTCACCTACGGCGACTGGGTCAGGGTCCTGCGCGGCGCGGGTCTCATCATCGACGACCTCATCGAGCCGCGGCCCGAACGCGGAACACTCAACGGCTACAACGAAACCGACCCGCCCGACTGGGCACACCGCTGGCCGGCGGAACTGCTCTGGGTAACCCACAAACCGTAAGTTCCGCCGCGCCTACGACGGCCTGCCCACGTCAGCCGGCTGTGCGGCGGGCTGCCACTTCCCGCGTGAGCTGGGGCGCCACCGCGAACAGGTCTCCCACCACGCCGTAGTCGGCGAGTCCGAGGATCGGGGCCTCCGGGTCTTTGTTGACGGCGACGATCGTCTTGGAGGTCTGCATCCCGGCGAGGTGCTGGATGGCCCCGGAGATACCCAGGGCGACGTACAGCTGCGGGGAGACGGACTTTCCGGTCTGCCCGACCTGGAACTGGTGCGGGTAGTACCCGGCGTCGACCGCGGCGCGTGAGGCGCCCACCGCACCGCCCAGGGCGTCGGCAAGCTCCTCCACCACCTTGAAGCCGTCCGCTCCCCCGACACCACGGCCGCCGGAGACGACGACGCCCGCCTCGGTGAGCCCCGGCCGGTCGCCCGTGGCTGCGGCGCGCCTGGCAGTGACACGGGCGGACGCGGCGGGGTCGGCCGCCGGCAGGGCGAGCGTCCGCTGCGCGGCCTGCCCCGGATGCTCCTCCGGTTCGAAGGCCCCCGGGCGTACGGTGATCACCGGCACGCCCTCGGTGACCTGCGAGCGCACGGTGTACGACCCGCCGAAGACGATCTGGGTGGCCACCCCGGAGGAGTCCAGGTCGACGGCGTCGATCAGCAGCCCGGCGTCCAGCCGCGCGGCGAGACGCCCGGCCACCTCGTTGCCGTCCGTCGTCGCGGAGACCAGAACGGCGGCGGGAGAGGCTTCCCGGGCCGCGAGCTGCAGGGCATCGACGGCGGGCGTGGCCAGGAACTCGGCCGCGTCGGTGGATTCCGCCGCGTGGACGGTTGTGGCGCCGTACCGGGCCAGGGACTGCGCGAGGCGGTCCGCTGTGCCGGGGGTTCCCACGACGACTGCGGCCGGGTCTCCCAACCGCCGTGCGGCGGCGAGGAGTTCGTACGTGGACTTGTGGACACGTTCCCCGTCGTGGTCGACGAGGACGAGGACATCGGGCATGGGGTGCCTGCTTCTTGTTGCGGAGCGATTCGATCAGAGGAGCTTCTGGGCAATCAGGTGTTCGACGAGCTGCCGGCCGGCCGAGCCGTCGTCCGTGACACGGATCCCCGCGACCCGGGCCGGACGCGGCACGGCCTCCACCACGCGGGTGCGGGTCACTCGGAACCCGGCGTCATCCGCGTCGGGGAACAGGTCGTCGAGGTCGACCGTCTCCACCGGCTTCTTCTTGGCGGCCATGATCCCCTTGAACGAGGGGTAGCGCGGCTCGTTGATCTTCTCGGTGACGCTGACCAGCGCGGGCAGCGATGCCTCCAGCGTCGCCTCGCCGGTGTCGGTCTCGCGTTCGGCTCGCACGCGTCCTCCGTCCACGTCCAGTTCGCGCGCATGTGTCAGCTGCGGCAGACCGAGCAGGTCGGCGACGATGGCGGGGACCGCGCTCGCCTGTCCGTCGGTGGTCGCGTCGCCCGCCAGGACCAGGTCGACCTCCTCCACCGTCCCCACGGCGGCCGCCAGCACCTTGGCGGTGGTCACCACGTCGGCGCCGTGGAGCCGGTCGTCGCAGATGTGGATCGCGCGGTCGGCACCCATCGCGAGTACCTTGCGGATGGCGTCGAGGGCGGAGTCGGGCCCCATGGACACGACGGTGACCTCGGCGTCCGACGACTCCTTCAGCCGCAGGGCCTCTTCCGCGGCGCGTTCATTGATTTCGTCGAGCACCAGGTCGGCACCCTCGCGGTCAAGGGTGTGATCGTCGGCGGACAGGGTGCGTTCGGCTCCGGTGTCCGGTACCTGCTTGACGAGTACGACGATGTTCACGGTCGTCTTCCTTCAGCCGGGGCGGTCAGCGGAACGCCGGGTATCCGGTGATCGCCTGACCGACGACCAGCGTGTGCATCTCGTTGGTGCCCTCGTAGGTCATCACCGACTCCAGGTTGTTGGCGTGGCGCAGCGGCGAGTACTCCAGGGAGATGCCGTTGGCCCCCAGCACGGTGCGGCATTCACGCGCGATGGCGATCGCTTCGCGCACGTTGTTGAGCTTGCCGACGCTGATCTGCTCGGGCCGGATGCGGTGCTGGTCCTTGAGCCGGCCCAGATGGACGGCGAGCAGCGCGGCGTTGCCCAGGGACACACTCATGTCGGTGAGCTTCTTCTGGGTGAGCTGGAAGGCGCTGATCGGCTTGTCGAACTGAACGCGGGAGTCGGCGTACTCGATGGCCGCCTGGAGCGAGTCACGGGCGGCGCCGACCGCGCCGAACAGGATGCCGAAGCGGGCCTCGTTCAGGCAGGACAGCGGTCCGCGCAGGCCCTCCGCCAGCGGCAGGCGCGCCGATTCCGGCAGCCGTACGTTGTCGAAGTACAGCTCGGAGGTGATCGAGGCACGCAGCGACATCTTGTGCTTGATGTCCTGCGTGGTGAAGCCGGGAGTGCCACTCGGCACGAGGAAGCCACGGACGCCGTCCTCGGTCTGTGCCCAGACGGTGGCCACGTCGGCGATGCCGCCGTTGGTGATCCACATCTTGGAGCCGTTGAGGATCCAGTCGTCGCCGTCGCGGACGGCCCGCGTGCGCATCCCGGCGGGGTTGCTGCCGAAGTCGGGTTCGGTCAGGCCGAAGCAGCCGATCGCCTCGCCGGCGGCGAGCCGGGGCAGCCACTGAAGCTTCTGCTCCTCCGAACCCCACTTCCAGATGGAGAACATCGACAGCGAGCCCTGCACCGAGACGAAGCTGCGGAAACCGGAGTCCGCCGCCTCCAGTTCCAGGCAGGCCAGGCCATAGGAGACGGCGTTGGTGCCGGCGCAGCCGTAGCCCTCCAGATGCATGCCGAGTACGCCCAGCTTGCCGAGTTCAGGGGCGAGTTCGCGGGCGAAGTGCGCGTTCTCGAACCACTCGCCGAGGTGCGGGCGCACCCGGTCGGCGAGGAACTTGGCGACGGTGGCCTGGATCTCCCGTTCCTCGTCGGTGAGGGTGGAGGAGAAGTCGAGCAGGTCGAGCGGGTCCTTCAGCGGCTTGCGGCTCATCGTGGGCTCCTTGCGGTGGCGGTGGCGGTGGTGGGTGAGGTCGGGGTGCCGGTGTCGAGGCGGGGAACGGTCACGTGACCGATCCCCCTGGTTCGGTGGCGGAGTCGGAAAGACGGCCGAGGACGTCCGCGGTGTGCTGACCGAGGCGTGGCGGCGGCAGGCGGTACTGCGCGGGTGTGCCCCTCAGCGCGATGGGGCTCGCGACCTGACGGGAGGGCCTGCCCTCCGTTCCGTCGGCGGGTACGGCGGGGACGTCGACGATGCCGGGAAGGCCGAGCTTCGCCGCGAAGGCGAATGCCTCGTCGAGGGTGTTGACCGGTCCGGCGGGCACGCCCGCGGCCAGCAGGACGGCCGACCAGTGGTCGGCGCCGGCGACACCCAGCCGCTCGGTCAGCAGGTCCTTGAGTTCGGCGCGGTGGGCGACGCGGTCGGCGTTGGTGCGGAAGCGCTCGTCCAGCGCGAGACCGGGATCCCCGACGACCTCGGCGAGCGCCGCGAACTGCCGGTCGTTGCCCACCGCGATCGCGAGCGGACGATCGGCGGCCGGGAAGGTCTCGTACGGGGCGATGCTCGGATGCGCGTTGCCCAGGCGGCCCGGCACCACGCCGGCGACGGCGAACGCCGACGCCTGGTTGACCATGGCCGACAGCAGCGAGCCGAGCAGGTTCACCTCGACCAGTTGGCCCTCCCCGGTGGCATCCCGGTGCCGGAGGGCTGCCAGCACGCCCAGCGAGGCGTGCAGGCCGGTGATCACGTCGACGAGGGCCACACCGGCTTTCACCGGCTCCCCGGCCGCGTCTCCGGTCACACTCATCAGACCGCCGACGGCCTGCACGAGCAGGTCGTATCCGGGGATCGCCGCGCCCGCACCGCTGCCGAAGCCACTGATCGAGCAGTAGACCAACCCCGGGTGCCGGGCGCGCAGTTCGCGAGGGCCGAGTCCCAGCCGCTCCATCGTGCCGGGACGGAAGTTCTCCACCAGCACGTCGGACTCGGCGACCAGAGCACGGGCCTGTTCCAGACCGGCCTCGGTCGTGAGGTCCAGGACCACGGACTTCTTGTTCCGGTTCACGCTCAGGAAGTACGTAGAGGTGCCGTCGTGGTCCGCCGGCGGGTGCCAGGCCCTGGTCTCGTCCCCGGCGCCGGGCCTCTCCACCTTCACCACCTCAGCGCCGAGATCGGCGAGGAGCATCGTGGCGTAGGGCCCTGCGAGAACCCGGGAGAAGTCGGCGATGCGCAGCCCTTCCAGCGCACCGCGCCCCGCACCGTCGTGGCCGGTGCCGGCCCGTTCGTCCGGCGCGTCGTGATGGGTGCCCACGCACCCTCCTCTCTCGTCGTACCGGCCTTCGAACACCGCTCCGTCCGAGCCGTCAGCTCTCACCACCAGCGCTCCGAAGAAATCGCCGGGTGGGTGAGCTCGACGACGGGCAGGCCCTGACCCACAGAGGTGTCCGTCCGTACGACCCTCACCCTGGCGCCGATCCCGACCACGACCGGGGACGTCCCCGTGACCTGGCAGAGCAGATTGAAGCCCTCGTCCATCGCGACGAACCACGTGTGATGCGGAGCGTGGCCGGTGCGGCGGACGACGGCTCCGGCGCCCGCGCTGCACTCGCGTCGGAAGGCCGTGGATCCGCAGGCCCGGCAGAACGACCGGCGGTAGGCGGGGGTGCCGCACCAGAGGCACCGCTGGAAGAACAGTTCGTGGCCGGCCGCCGGTGCGGCCGGCACGGCGGGCGCGGTCGTGGTGGCGGCAGCCGCTTCGCGCTCACCGCACTCGGTGGTTTCACGGGTGTCCGTGTGGAGCATCACGACCTCCTGCGCTCAGTTCGATGACCGGAAAAAGGTGGACCGGAGAAGTGGTGTCAGGCATCCGGTCCGGCTCCCTCACCCTGACCCCGCTGAGGAGTGGCGGTCAACGACGAGCTGACGCATCTTTGTGCGCGGAAAACGTTCCGTTCATGGAGGTCAGAGACGGTTTCCCGGCGCTACTCTCGCTGTCGCCGCCGGCCGATGCCGCACAGGTGGGTGGGGACGTCGGCGAGAGCTTTACCGCGTCACGCCGGCCGACCGAGTCGGTGCGGATGCGCCGGGCGAGGGCGCGGGTGCTGGCATAGCAGATCTGGCCGTTGTTGGGCAGCGAGACGTCGGTGATCCGGCAGTGGCGATGTAGGCGTGGCGGACAGCGGGGGCGTGGGCGAGTCATCAGGGCCGGTTGCGGCTTCAGCGACCCCAGCGTCTGCCTAGTGGCTCGGAGCTTGCCCGCACGCTGCCGCGCCCACAAGTCGGGCCTGCGCGCCGGCTCAGCTATGGGGTGGGGACGGGGTGCTCGGCATCGAAATAGCGGCCGGTGTCGCGGAAGAAGCCGTGAAAGAGACGCTTGGTGAGTGGAGTCCCGACGCGGCCGATCGCGCTCGGGGTGATGCCGACGCGCCAGGTGAATCGGCAGCGGTGTGGCCCGTCGGGTTCGACCAGGTAGTCCTCGGCAGCGCTGACGAACAAGGGGAACCTGCCGTGAGTGAAGTAGAAGGAATGGCGGCGGCCTTCTTCCCAGGCGAAGAAGTACGCGTCATTGGCCATGGCACCCATGGCCACCGCCCGGCGAGTGGTGCCGGCACCGAAGGGCCGGGGCGATGTCCATCGGATTTTCAAGCCGCTGCACCAGTGGAGGGGTTCGTCGCTGACCAGTTCCGCCCAGACCGATGCGGCCGGCCGGCTGATGGACCAGGTGTGGACGAATCGCAGCGGTGCGTGGTCGAAGTAGGTCTCGTCGACCGGTTTGAGGGAGAACATCGGCAGGGCCATGACTAGCTCCGTTGAGGTCGTTGGGGCATGAGGCAGTTGAGGGATCGGCGGCGGCACACGCGCGCTCGACCGCGGACGGCGGTCCACCCGGCGAGAACGTCACCGATCTCACCGGCTCGCCGTGTGCCCCGCCTTGTCCGGGGCGGACAGCATCCGGGCGGTCAGGCGGATCAGCAGACCTGACGGGGCGATCCGGCCGAGGATCGTCATGGCTCGGTTGCCCAGGCCGGGGACGACGACGGGGCGGCCGCGGTCGAGCGCGCGCAGGCCGGCGTCGACGACCGGCCCGGGCTCGGCGAGCTTGCGGTAGATCGCGGTTTCGGAGACGTCCGCCTTCAGTGCGTCCGTGAAGCCGGTGCGTGTGGGGCCCGGGCACAGCGCGGTCACGGTGATCCCACTGCCCCGCGTCTCCTCCGCGAGGGCCTGGCTGAACGACAGGACGAATGCCTTCGCGCCGCCGTAGACAGCCTGGTAGGGCGCGGGCTGGAAAGCGATGGTCGAGGCGACGTTGAGGATCCGTCCCCGGCCGCGGGCACGCATGGCAGGCAGCAGCGCGTGCGCCAGCCGCACCACGGCCGTGACATCGACCGCGATCAAGGTGGACTCTCGCCACGCCGGCACCTCGGCGAACCGGCCGTATGTGCCGAAGCCGGCGTTGTTCACCAGTACGTCCACGTCCTTGTTCTTCAGCTGGGTCAGCAGCACCTCCAGGCCGTTTTCGGTGGCGAGGTCGGCCACGACCGTCTCGACCACCGCGCCGGGGGTGTGCCGCTTCACCTCCTCACGCGCGACGTCGAGGCGTGCGGCGTCGCGGCCGGTCAGGACCAGGGGGTGGCCACGCTCGGCCAGCCGTCGAGCGAACAGCGCCCCGAACCCGGACGAAGCCCCGGTGACCACCGCCCAGTCAGTCGATGTGATCGACATGTCACTCCTTCATTCGCGATGTTAATGCCTTTAACATAGAGGTCGATGTTAAAGTCGTCAACATGTCAGCACGCTCTGCATCCGCCGACCGCCCCGGGACCGGGAAATCAGCCCCCTATCACCACGGCGACCTCCGACGGGCGCTGACCGACGCCGCATTGGACCTGATCGGCGAGCGGGGACCGAGGGGCTTCACCCTGACCGAGGTCGCTCGGCGCGCGGGCGTGAGCACAGCCGCGCCCTACCGCCACTTCACCGACAAGGCCGACCTGCTGGCGACCGTGGCCGAGCTCGGCTTCCAGCGTCTGCACGACGCCCTCCGGGCCGCTCCAAACGGCCGCGACGGCCGCGACCACGTCATCGAGCTGGGGCGCGCCTACCTGCGCTGGGCACTCGACCACCCCGACTTCTACCTCGTGATGTTCGGCGCCGAGGTCAAGGGCGCCGACCACCCTGGCCTCGGCCGCGCCGCCGAGGACGCTTTCGACGTCCTGCTCAAGGCGGTCGACGCCGCCCGGGACGCCGGGGCGCTGCGGACCAAGGACAGCCGCGCACTCGCCGGCTCACTGTGGGCGCTGGTGCACGGAGCCGCCTCCCTCGACATCGGCGGCGACTTGCACGCCCACACCGATGTCACCTCCGAGGACCTCGTCGTGGAGACGATCACCGCGCTCACCGCCCCCTGACGCCTCACGAGCGACACGGTTCCTACGAGGCCGACCTTGGCGACCTGGTTGGCCGCCGCGTCGACCTGACGGTAGCTCAGCCGCGTTTCTCCGAGGATCAGGGCCTCGTGGTCGGGGCGGGCGCGTGCGGAGTCCTCGAGCAGGACGGACAGGTTCAGCACGGGGATCAGACCTCCAGCGTTACGTTGGTCAGCGGGTAGGAGACGCAGGAGTGCACGTAGCCGAAGCGTTCGTCGCACAGCCGTGGCCTGGCCTCCTCGGCCCGGTGGACCGTGCCCTCGGCAACCCGGACCCGGCACAGACCGCACTCGCCGGAGCGGCAGGCCACCTCCGGGCGGATGCCGTTGTCCTCCAGTGCGTCCAGGAGCCGGCGGTTACGCGGGGTGGAGAACGAGGCCGTCCCGCACGTGACCGTCACCTGCCCGTAGGGGTCGATGTCGCTCGGGGCCGCAGACATACACCCTGCGACCTCCCAGGGGGCCGAGCAGGGAACTGATCGTCTCAGCGGTGAGGAAGCCGGTCGCACCCTCCCACTCCGATGAGGGGTCGGTGATGACGTGATCGACCAGGATGAGGGGGTATTCGGCCGCCATGGTGTCGAGCTCTTCGCGGAAGATCACGTCGTCCGCGGTCCGCGAGCCGTACAGCAGGTGGAAGCGGAGGTCGAGGCCGCGGTCCACGATCTCGCGGATCATGCTCATCGCGGGCGCCACTCCGGAGCCCCCGGCCAGGAAGACGACGTCGTCGCCGTGGAAGAGGGGGTTGTGGTGGAAGGTGCCCATCGGGCCCGTCGTGGTGAGCTCCTGGCCCACCGCGAGTGAGTCGATGAGCAGGTTGCTCACCCAGCCGGCGGGGACGCGCCGGACAGTGATGTCGTAGTACGACCGTGTCGCGGTGGTCGAGAGATCGCGAACGGGCGGCTGGTCCCGTCGACGAACACGTTGACGTACTGCCCGGCCAGGAAGGGCGGCAGGTCGCCGCCTCGCTCGGTGGCGAGTCGGAACGTCGTGGCGGTGGAAGTTTCCTCGATGACCTCGGCGACGGTGAGACGGAGCCGCTCGGGGTGGTAGGTGTCGATGAGCTCGCGGGTGCGCGCCCAGTGGTCCGCGGTGTCCGGCGCGCGGGCGGCGAGTTCGGCTTCGACCTCGGCCGTCTCGTCGTACAGGGCGGTGAGCGGGCGCTTGTTCACGGTGCTTCCTCGGGAGGGAGGGAGAGTCAGGCGGCCTTGGCCCGCAACAGGCGGCGTGCCACTCGGGCGCCGGCTTCCAGGGACGGCTCGAAGCCGGCCATGCCCGTCCAGGTCCCGGCCACGTGCAGTCCCCGAACCCCGGTGGTGCGTTCGCTGTCCCGGTAGAGCCAGGTCTCGGTGCGGTCCTTGTCGTAGCCGTGGATGGCGCCACCGGGGTGGCCGAGGTAGCGGGCCATCGTGTGCGGCGTGGCGACGTCGACCTCCTCGATGGCGTTTCGGATGCCGGGGGCCATCAGTTGGGCCGTTTCGAGCAGCCTGTCGGCGTGGGCGAACTTCACCCGGTGGTAGTCGCTCGGCGGGACGCTGTCCCAGAGGTCCCTTCGCTGCAGTGTGAGCAGGCTGACGTGGGAGGCGCCGGCGAGGGAAAAGCCGATGGGGGCCACGTCGTAGCAGGTGATGGCGACGCCGAGAGGGTGGTCCAGGGAGTTCCAGTCGGCCAGGAGGTTGTCGTCGTCGAGCTCGCGGCTGATGAAGCCCGTGCTGGTGGTGAACCCCAGCTGCCACGGTGTGGCGTTGAGGCCCATGTGCAGGACGAAGGCCGATGTGCCGATGCGCCGGGTCGCGAGGTCGTCGCGGATGGACGCGGGCGCGTCGTCGAGCATCGCGTACGTCGTGGGAAGCGAGGCGTTGGAGACCACGTCGTTGGTGCCGATCTCGGTGCCGTCGTCGAGGCGGACCGCCGTCGCCCCGTGGGCGTCGGTGAGGATGCGGTCGACCGCGGTGTTGAACCGGACCTGGCCGCCGGCCTTGAGGAACGAGTCGAGGATCGCCGTCGACAGCGCCTGCGAGCCGCCCCCCGATGTGGGCCGCCTTGAATTCCATGTAGCCCCAGAACATCAGCGCGAAGTCCTGGAACGGGACTCGCGACGGGGGCAGCCCCAGACAGGTCCAGTAAGTGCCGAGCGGGCTCTTGAGTCCCGGCTCCTCGAAGTGCTGGTCGAGGACGTCCTTCAGGGTGCGCAGGCCATGGCGGAACAGATCTGGACGCGTTCGAGGCGATGCTCGCCGACGACGTGGTGTTCCGCAGCCCGATCATGACCAAGTGCGTTGGAGAGTACGGCGGCGGCCAGGACGCTGTCCGGGAGCATGCATAGTCAATTTTGCGAGTAGGGGATCGCCTATGCTGGGGCCATGGCGCTCCGCAACGCGATCTTGGCTGTGCTCCTCGATACAGAGGCTTCCGGTTACGACCTCGCCAAGTACTTCGACGCGTCCGTGGCCAACTTCTGGACCTCGACGCCCCAGCAGATCTACCGCGAGCTGGAGAAGATGGAGGCCCAGGGCTTGGTGTCGGCGCGCGTCATCCCACAGGAACGGCGGCCCAACAAACGGCTGTTCTCGCTGACCGAAGCCGGGCGGGCCGAGCTGCACGGCTTCACCGCCCGCCGACCTAAGCCGCTCGCCTACCGCGACGAGCTGCTGGTGCAGGTTCAGTCGCTCGAGGCAGGGGACGCCGAGGCGGTGCGCCGCGCGGTGCGGGACAAACAGGAAGCCGCAGAGACCAAGCTCAAGCGGTACGAACGCCTTCGGGACCGCATCCTCGCCGGGCGGACCGAGGCGGACTTCCTCGCAACGGCCGACCGGGTCGGCCCGTATCTCACCCTCGCGCGCGGCATCGCCTTCGAACAGGAGAATATCCGCTGGTGCGAGTTCGCCCTCGAGGTTTTCGACCGGCGGACCGGCCACGACTGAGCCCGCACTCCGGCCTCCGCAACCTGAGTGGGGCGGCCGACTACGGGGCGGGGTGATCCGCCGGGCCGACCGCGCGTATACAGCGCCCGGTGTGGGTTGACGCATCAACCTTAATCATCTTGCCCATATGGTTGATGCGTCAATGGGTATCAGCTGCATCATGGCCTCACCCGCGGCCCTTCCAGCCTGAACGACGACCCGATATTGGTTGACGCATCATCTTGTGCATGGTCTTCTAGGCCCGACTCCCCTCCCGTCCACAGCCGGCATCGCTTGGAGGTCATAGTGCCGCAGAGCGCCCCTCAGGCACTCAGAGCAGGGCATGTCTTCGACGGCGGCCAGGCCCGTGGGCCGGGCATCGTGCTCGTCGAGGACGGCCTGATACGAGACGTCGACCTGACCGGATCCGTGCCGCCGGAGCATGCCACCGTGACCGACTTCGGGCCGGACGCGTGGCTGCTTCCCGGACTGGTCGACGCGCACGTGCACCTGTGCTGGGACGCCGGTCCGGACGCGGTGGACCACGTCGCGAACGGCGACTCCGGCGCCCTCCTGGACACCGCTCGCGCCGCGGCCACGACCGCACTGCACACAGGCGTCACGACGGTCCGGGACCTGGGCGACCGCGACTACCTCGCCCTCGCGGTGCGCGATCAGATGCCACCCACCCAGCGTCCCGAGATCGTCGCCGCGGGCCCGCCGATCACCACCCGAGGCGGCCACTGCCACTTCCTCGGCGGCGAGGCCGAAGGAGCCGACGCACTGCGCGAGGCAGTACGCCGACGAGCCGAACGCGGCTGTGACGTGGTGAAGGTGATGGCCAGTGGCGGCAACATGACGCCCGGCTCCAGCCCCCTTACACGGCAGTACGGACTGGCCGAACTGCAGCTGATCGTCGAGGAGGCGCGCCGGCATGGGCTCTCCACGGCCGCGCACGTCCACGCGCCCGAGGCGATCGGGGACGTGCTCGACGCCGGCTTCGACACCCTCGAGCACTTCTCCTTCCTCACCGCCGACGGCGCAGGGCTGGAGCACGATCTGCTCGATCAGGTGGTGCGGCGAGGGACCTTCGTCAGTCTGACGTTGGGATACCTGCAGGGAGGGGAGCTTCCGTCGGCCCTGGCCGCCCGCATCGACGCCCTGACAGACGTCATGGCCAAAGTGGTCGCATCAGGCGCGCGGATCGTGGTGGGCACCGACGCGGGCATCGAGCCGGGCAAGCCTCACGACATCTTTCCCCATGCGCTCGCTCAGCTCGCCCAGTTGGGCATGCCGACTGCCAAGGTGTTGCGTTCTGCAACGGCGGAGGCCGCCGAAGCGGTCGGCCTCAAGGGACGCAAGGGCGTGCTGCGGCCCGGCGCGGACGCCGACCTGCTGGTGGTGGGCAGTTCACCCATCGCCGACCTCAGCGCGATCACCGACATCCGCGCGGTGTACCGGGCCGGCCACCGCCTGCCCCGGGACGACCGAGCCTGACCGCGCCTCGCCGCGACCTTCGTGCCCCATGCCGAAGGCACTCCTAGGTCTGCGACACCCATCGGGACATCGCACAGCGGCTCACCAAGACCCCGGCCGACGCAGGCGCCCGGCGCCCGTGCATGGCCGCGGCCGACGATGTTCCACCACATGACGATCTCTTCGCCGAACGGAGTGCCGCCGAGAAGGATCTTGCGCGCCGGACCGTCCGACTCGTCACCAGCGTCAGGGCGTCGACTCAGGACGAGTCTTCATCCAGCTTCGCGACCACACGCTCGGAGATCTGCCCCAACGTCCGCAGCTCAGCGGGAGTGACATGGTCGAGGAACAGCGAACGCACCGCCTCGACATGGAGCGGGGCGGCCGCCTCGATCGCCGCTCGCCCCGCGTCCGTGATCACCACGAACGCGCCGCGAGCGTCCTCGAGACATTCTTCCCGCACCACCAGCCCTCGTCCGGCCATCCGCGCGATGTGATGGGACATCCGGCTCTTCTCCCACTCCAGCGCCTTGGCCAGGTCCTGGTAACGCTGCCGCCCTTCCGGCACATCCGTGAGCTGGACCAACACAGCGAAGTCGGCCTCCGACAGCTTCGACTGCGTTTGCAACAAGCGCCCCAACCGGCCTCCGAGCTTCTCATGCAGACGGACAAAGCTCCGCCACGCGTGCTGCTCCTCCGGCGTCAACCACCGCGCTGTCTGTCCCATACAGAAAGTGTAAGCGTCGTTGATGGGTCACCTAGACGGGCGGCCTCGACCCCCTGTGGCGCGTTGGGCCGGGGTGACCGCCCCGGCCCAACCGTATGCCTGACCGGTCACCGACCGACAAAGCCCATGTGCAGCTCGTTGTAGCGGTCGCCGTGTACGCCGATGCGCGCCGCTGTCGCGTCGAGGTCAGCGACCTCGTCGGCGGTCAAGGCTACCTGGGTCGCGCCGGCGTTCTCCTCCACGCGCTCGACGCGGCGTGTGCCGGGAATCGGGGCGATCCACGGGTGCTGTGCGAGAAGCCAGGCCAGGGCGACCTGTCCGGGGCTGGCGCTCTTGGCCCGGGCCAGAGTGGCGACGTGGTCGACCAGTGCCTGGTTGGCGGCACGGTTCTCTTCCTCGAACCGGGGGATCGAGGCACGGATGTCGCCTTCGGCGAACGAGGTTGTGGTGTCGACGGTACCGGTGAGGAAGCCCTTGCCGAGCGGGCTGAACGGTACGAAGCCGATTCCGAGCTCGGCGAGTGTCGGCAGGACCTCGGGCTCGGGATCGCGGGTCCACAGGGAGTACTCGCTCTGGACCGCGGTCACGGGGTGGACCGCGTGGGCCTTGCGGATGGTCGACGCCGCCGCCTCCGACAGGCCGAAGTGGCGCACCTTGCCCGCCTGCACGAGTTCGGCGACCGCACCGGCGACGTCCTCGATGGGGACATCGGGGTCGACCCGGTGCTGGTAGAAGAGGTCGATCGTCTCGCTGCGCAGTCGGCGCAGGGAGGCGTCGGCGACCCGCTTGATCTGCTCCGGCCGACTGTCCAGCCCGGTGAACTTGCCTCCTTCGATGCGCCAGCCGAACTTCGTCGCGAGAACGACCTGGTCCCGCACGGGGGCGAGCGCTTCGCCCACGAGTTCTTCGTTGACGTAAGGGCCATAGACCTCGGCAGTGTCGAAGAACGTGATGCCGCGGTCGACGGCGGCGCGGATCACCCCGATCATGTCCTGCCGGTCTCCGGGATTCGGCCCGTAGCCCTGGGACATGCCCATGCATCCGAGGCCGATGGCCGAGACCTCCAGACCCTGACCGAGCGTGCGCGTGTGCATCCTGTGTCCTCTCGGAAGTAATGGTGTGGTGACCGGCGTCTTCGCACGTGCCACGCGGGGCGCTTTCGCGGCGTTCTGCGGCAATCAGCACAGAGCCCGGGCGTCCCCGCCTGCTGTCACAACCGATGGAACCGCAGCCCACGAGGATGTGGGAGGGTCGCTTGTTCCGTGTACTGGCAGTACACCCCTCATTGGTGTCCCTTACCACCGGCGCCGTAGCCTCGAAAGCGTGGACCAGAGCAGCGAGATCCGTGAGTTCCTCTGCACCCGGCGGGCGAAGATCACTCCCGAGCAGGCGGGGCTGCCGGCCATGGGCAGGCATCGGCGGGTGCCGGGTCTACGCCGCGAGGAGGTCGCCCTCCTCGCCGGGATCAGCGTCGAGTACTACGCCCGTCTGGAACGCGGCAAGCTCCAGGGCGCCTCCGACGCCGTCCTGGACGCCGTCGCCCGCGCGCTCCGGCTCGACGAGGCCGAACAGGCTCACCTGCGCGATCTGGCCCGCACGGCCCACACCGGCGCCGCCCGCCGCGTACCGCGCCGCGGCCGACCCCAGCCCCTGCGGCCCACCCTCCAGTACCTGCTCGACGCCATGACCGAGGCCCCCGCCTTCATCCGCAACGGCCGCCTGGACATCCTCGCCATCAACCGCCTCGGACGCGCTCTGTACGCCCCAGCCCTCACCGGCAGTGCCCACCCGGCCAACCTCGCCCGGTTCCGTTTCCTCGACCCGGCCGCCGCAGACTTCTACGCCGACCCGGACAACACCGCGCACAGTACCGTCGCCCTTCTGCGCACTGAGGTCGGCCGCGACCCCCACAACGATGACCTGACCGACCTGATCGACGAACTGTCCACCCGCAGTGAGGATTTCCGCACCCTGTGGGCAACCCACGACGTACGCCTGCACCGCACCGGCGCCAAGACCTTCCACCATCCGGCCGTCGGCCCTCTCCGCCTCGCCTACGAGGCCATGCCGCTGCCCACCGACCCGGGCCTGACCCTCACCGCCTACACCGCCGAGCCCGGCACCGCCTCCCACGAGAGCCTGAACCTTCTCGCCAGTTGGGGCGCCGCGCTCGACCTTCCCGATCTGCCCGGCCCCGGGGCGGCACCCACGATGCGGACGCGCACCGCATAGCGGCCCGTGTCGGACGGTGCGGTTCGTGGCACCCGCACTCGTCGTCGCCCATGGGGAGAGAGAAACGCGGGCCGCCGCCTCCGTCGTGACGTGGCCGACGTCCACCACACCCGAGTGGGCATCCGCGGGTGCAACAGGGGAACCGGCGGTTGGTGCGGCAGCCACACCATCGGCGCCGACGAGGGGCCTGGCAGCGCAGACCAGGCCCCGGGTGCAAGCGGGGTGACGCCGGGCCATCGCCTGCAGCCCTGACGGCGTGGGCGCCGCGGGAAGGGTGCCTACTGGACGAGCTCCCAGTCCTGGGAGCCGTCCGTGAGCGCGGTCTGCAGGGTCAGCTGCGCCCCGGCGGTCGCTCCGGTCAGGTACAGGCTCGTGTTCTTGACCGACTGCAGCTTGTAGAACCCGTCGCTGGTCTTGACGAGGTTCCAGCTGCCCGTCTTGCTGTTGTCGACCCACTGGCCGATCTTCTGACCGGCCGTGGCGTTGCCGGTCCAGATGGCCGCCGCGCGGCCGCCGGATTTGTTCAGCAGGCTCACGCCGCCGTTCGGCTCGGTCGTCACGTGCCAGTACTGGGTGGCCGCGTTCGCAGCCGAGCCCGGGGCCTCGAGCCGGACGTCGGGAACGTCCCCGTTGCCGATGTTGGCGTCGTTGGTCTTGTTGCCGGTGCCGATCACCTGGTCGGTCTTGCGGTTCACCAGCTGGTAGTAGGCGCCGTCCGAGTGGCCGAGGTCGACCTCGGCGTAGGCGATCGTGGACGTGCCCTGGTTGTTGAGGATCGCTATGCGGCCGGTGCCGTCGACGTACTGCAGGTTGCGGCTGTAGCCGGCCTGCGAGGTGGTCTGGTACTCCTTCCACGTACCGTCGCTGCGTCCGCTCTCGTTGACCCAGACGTTGCCGCTGCCCGCCGCGTTGTAGACCAGGCGCCCCCCGGGAAGCCTGATGATCACCGGGCTGCCGCCCATCGCGAGTGCGCGCGAACCGGAGTCGAGCGGCAGGGAGTTGACCCCGGTGCCGGTGGGCGAGCCGGTGTAGAACTTCAGCGGGTCGTCGGCGATCCGGTAGCGGGTGTTGGCCCCGCCGCCCCAGTACTCGTAGGTGATCATCCACTTGCCGTCGGTCGTGCGGACGACGTTCGTCATGCCCGGCCGTCCGCCACCGATCTCGGTCTTGCCACCGCCCATGTCCTGGGTCAGGCCGGCGATGTCGACGACGGGAGCGCTCCACTGCGCACTCCGGCCGTCCCACGTCTTGTGGACGAGGATCTGGCCCATCGAGTCCTTGGCGGTGTCGTTGCCGGGGTCCAGGGTCGGGACGCCAGTGGTCGCGTTGAAGCCGATGTAGTCGTTCTCGTCGGAGTAGTAGCAGACGAGCTTGCCCTTGTGGACCATCAGGTACGGCTCCCAGAGGGGGTCCACCTGCTGGTTCGTGTTGGCGTTGGCGAAGGTGCCGAGCGCGCCCGCGCTGCCGCCCTGCCAGCCGCCGGTCGCGACGACGTTGAGGACCTTCCAGGTCGCGCCGTCGTCGGTGCTGGAGTACAGGGCGATCGCCAGGTCCTTGCGGTCGCCGTCGTTGGACGGGACCCAATTGGGGTCGGCGGCCTTGTGCTCCTTGTAGTAGTAGTCGTCGCCCGACACGACGCTGGCGAGGAGGAGTGTGCCCTGCTTCAGGTTCCCGACGTCCTGCGGAAGCACGTAGAGATAGGGGTTGGTCCAGTTGCTCGTGTACTTCGCGTACTGGGGGTCGCTGGAGAGGTAGGCCGGAGCCTTGACCTGCGACAGCGGCTGCCACGTCGTTCCGTGGTCGTCGCTCTTGTAGACCGGCAGGGTCTGCTTGTCGGCGCTTCCCGTCTCCGTCACGACCGTGGACTTCTCGAACGACGCCACCAGACGGCCGCTCGGCAGTTCGGCCGACTTCGGGTAGACCGCGCAGTTGAACCGCCCCTTCAGGCACGGCTCGCTGCCGAGCTGGTACATGGTCCCGCCCGTCGGGTCGTACGCCTGCGCCCCGCTCATCGGTATCGCGAGGATCGCGGATGTCGCCGCGAAGGTTCCGAAAGCTCGTCCAAGCCTTCTTCTCTGCATGGCCCCTCCTCAGGGGATGGATCAGGATTGGTCGGTTGCATCGGGGGCCGGCGCCGGGTCGGCGTCGGTGGAGGCGAGGACGCGTACGTCCCAGGCCCCGAGGTCCAGCGGCGAGCCCGCGAGGATGGAGGTGCCCGTCAGGGCGTCGGAGAGGTTGACCGGTGCGGGGACGCTCACGGGCTCCCAGCTCCAGTTGTGAACGATGTGGACGCGGCGGCCGTCGGGCGAGGTGCCGGTGGTCGCCGTGACGGACGCGGGAAGGTCGCGCCACCCGCTGCGCGCGGCCGGGGCCAGCCACGCCGCCAGGGTCCGGGCGAGATCGCGGCCCGGCACCGTGCCGACGCAGGTGACGCGGCCCTCGCCGTGGCGGCGGGTGGTGACCGCCGGCCAGTGGCCGAAGTGCGGGTGCTCGTAACCCGCGAGAACCTCGGCGTCGACGACCGCGAGGCCCTCGATCCACTGTGTCGCCGTCGCGTCCGCAGGAACCTCCAGCGGGCTGCCGGGCACGGCGCGGACCGGGACCTCGCCCGAGAGGTTGCTGAACTCGTCGTACCGCACGCCCGCGGCGGGGACGAGGCGTCCGGGTGCCGGCTCGTGGCGGGCGCGTGCCTCGTGGTCGGCGTAGGCGGTGCGCGGGCCGAGCACCAGGTGGCCACCCGCCCGGGCGTAGGCCTCCAGCCAGTCGAGCGTGGTGTCGTCGACGATGTACAGGGCCGGGGCGACCAGGACCGGGTGGCGCTCCACGGCCTCTTCCGGCGTCATCCCCTCCCGGTTGCCGCGCGGGTCATGCAGCTGGCGGGCGTGGACGATGCGCACCTGGCGGCCCGCGTCGAAGGCGCCACGGTAGAAGGGGTCGAAGAACCGGTGGTACGCAGCGGCGTCCGGTTCGCCGTCCGCGGTCGCGAGCGGCGGGTACTTCTGCATCAGCCACTTGCTCGGCATCGAGTAGACCATCGTGATGTCGGCGTCCGGCTCCAGCCCGGCGACGAGCGGCCCGGCGGCCTCGAACTCCGCGCCGAGACGGGCGATTTCGGCGTAGGTCCGGCCGGGCTGCCCGCTGTGCGGCAGGACGCCGCCCCAGTAGGTCTCCGCGCCGAAGCGCAGCGTCTGCCACTGCCAGTACTCGATCATCCGCGCCCCGCGCGCGACGTGCGCCCAGGCGGCCTGCCGCCACTGGCCGTCGTAGCCGGGCCGGTTGTCCCACGCGAAACCGATGCTCTGGGCGTTGGTCTCGGTGACCAGGAACGGCTCCTGGCGGGAGGAGAACATCCAGTCGGCGGTCTGGTACATCGACCACACCCCGGTGGTCTTCCACTTCTGCTCGTGGGTATCGGGCGTGGGGTCGGGCAGCAGCAGGCCGTCCTGCATGTCGTAGTACGGATTGCCGGAGGCGATGTCGAGGCGGTCGGTCAGCTCGTCGTCCTCCACCCCTTGGCGGGTGTAGGAGATGCACGTGGTGACGAACTGCTCGGGCCGGGCGTACTCCCGGACGATGTCGGCCTGCCAGCCGATGAACTCCGTTACCTGCCGGGCCTGGAACTCCCGCCATGCGACGTCGTACTGGGGCTGCGCGTTGCCGTCCGGCGTCCACAGGTCGGCCCAGGTCGACAGACGGTGCGACCAGTAGACCAGGCCCCACTCCCGGTTCAGGGTCTCGACGTCGCCGTACTTCTCCCGCAGGTGGTCCACGAAGCGCTGGAAGACACCGCGGTTGTGGAAGAGGTGCAGGCCCGGCTCGTTGTCCACCTGCCAGCCGATGACCGCCGGGTGGTCGGCGTACCGGGCCACCATCTTGCGGATCACCCGCTCGGCGTGGAACCGGAACGCGGGGTGGGTGAAGTCGATCTCCTGGCGGGCGCCCCAGCCGAGGCGCTGCCCGGTGGCGGACTCGGCGGTGATCTCCGGGTACTGGCGGGCCAGCCACGGCGGCGCGGCGTACGTCGGTGTGCCGATGATGACGGAGATGCCGCGCTCGTGGGCGCCGTCGAGTACGGGCTGGAGCCAGTCGAGGTCGAAGCGGCCGCTCGTAGGCTCCCAGGTCGACCAGACCGACTCCCCCACCCGGATCACGGTGAAGTTCGCCTCGGCCATCAGGTCGAGGTCGGTCTTCAGCCGTTCGTCGGGCCGCAGCTCGGGATCATAGGCGGGCGTGTACTCGTGGTAGTACGCGGCGCCGAAGAGGACGCGGGCAGGCAGAGCCGCCATGAAGGGAAACCTCCGAGGAACAGGGGTGGATATGAGGAAGGCGCGGGCTACTGCTTGACGCCGCCGGAAGCCAGGCCGCTCTGCCAGTAACGCTGGAGCAGCAGGAAGGCCACGACGAGCGGGATGATCGAGATCAGGGAGCCGGTCACCACCAGGGCGAGCATGTCGCTGCTGGCACCGGCTCCGCCGTTCTGGGCCTGCGCGGCCCACGAGGAGAGTCCGACGGTGATCGGGTACAGATCGGGGTCGTTGAGCATGATCAGCGGCAGGAAGTAGTTGTTCCAGGTCGCCACGAGAGTGAACAGCAGGACCGTCACCAGACCGGGGCCGAGCAGCCTGAGAACGATCCGGAAGAAGATCCGGACCTCGCCGGCCCCATCGATGCGGGCGGCCTCCAGGATGCTGTCGGGTACGGCGTCCTCGGCGTAGACGCGCATGAGGTAGAGGCCGAACGGATTGACCAGTGAGGGCAGGATGACGGCCCACGGCGTGTTGACCAGGCCCGCCTGCGCGAAGAGCAGGTAGGTGGGGATCGCCAGAGCGGTGGTCGGCACCATGACGGCGCCCACGACGAGGTTGAAGGCAGCCCGGTCGCCGCGGAAGCGGAACTTGGCGAACCCGTACCCGCCGGCCGCCGCGAGCAGCGCGGCCCCGACAGCGCTGACCCCCGCGTACACGGCCGTGTTGAGCAGCCAGTGCACGAAGACCCCGTCGTCCTGGGTGAAGGTCTCCGTGACGTTCGTCAGCAACTGCGGGGCGTGCGAGAACCACAGACCGAAGGTGTTGAACAGGTCCTGGGTGCTCTTGGTCGAGGCGACCAGCAGCCACAGCAGCGGCAGGAGGAAGTAGGCGAGGGCGGCCAGCATGGCGATCGTCAGCGGAGTGCTGCGGCGGGCCCTGCGGCGGCGGTGCCTTCTCGGCGGCACGGTGGGAGCCTGCTCCGAGGTCAACGTGATCGACGCCTTCGGGGACGGGGGCGCTCCCTGTGCAAGCGTGGCCGAGGACTTGGGGGAGGTCGTCACGAAGTCCTCCTGCGGTTCGCGGTGAGCAGGACGGCGTAGGAGGCGATCACGATGACGAGGCCGAGAAGGAAGGACACCGTGGCCGCGTAGTTGACCTGCTGGCCGGTGAAGGCGAGTGAGTAGGCGTAGAGGTTCGCCGTGTAGGAACTGCTGATCACGTCCGGGGCGATGCTCATCAGCAGCTTCGGTTCGTTGAACAGCTGGAAGCTGCCGATCACGGAGAACAGCAGGGTGAGCAGGAGCGTCGGCCGCAGTGCCGGCAGCTTGATGGACCGGGCGACGCGCCAGGCTCCGGCTCCGTCCATCGCGGCCGCCTCGTACAGCTCCTGCGGGATGGTGCGCAGGGCGGCGTACATGATGATCATGTTGTAGCCGACGAACTCCCAGGTCACGATGTTCGCGAGGCTGCCCAGCATCCAGCCGTCGCTGAGGAAGTGCGGAACCGGCAGGTCGAGATTCCGGCTCAGCTGGGCGAACGGGCCGAAGTCCGGGCCGTACAGGTAGCCCCACATCAGCGCGGCGACCACGCTCGGGACGGCGTACGGGATGAAGATGCCCAGCCGGATCACACGTGCGAGCCGCAGCAGGCCGCTGTCGAGCGCGAGAGCGAACAGCAGCGCCAGCAACAACATCACGGGCACCTGGATCACGAAGAACAGCGCGACGCGACCGACACCGTGGATGAGTTGGGGATCGCCGAGGGCCTGGACGTAGTTGTCGAGGCCGACGAACACCGTCCCGCCGATCAGACGCTCCTGGTAGAGGCTGAGATAGGCGGCGTAGCCGAGGGGAGCCAGGAAGAGCAGGAGGAACAGCACCATGAAGGGTGCGACGAACAGGGGCCCTGCCGACCGGCGGTGGCGCCTGCCGCCACGCCGGGGGCGTGTCGGCCCGTCTCGGCGCCGGCCTTTGAGGGAGGCCGCGGTTGTGGCAGTCATCTTCGGGCCTTTCTGACGGGATGGGTTCAAGGTGACGGGACGGGTGGGCCCCACGCCGCCGCGCGGGACCCGACGAACAGGTCACGACGTCGTGACGGTGAAGCCCTGCTTCTTGGCGTACGTCGTGAGCCGCGACTGCCAGGTGCCGAGGGCGCGGACGGTGTCGGTCTTGCCGGCGAGTGACTTGCCGACGGTCTCGGTCCAGTCGGTCGCCGCCTGGTCGAGGAACGGCGGCCACTGGAAACGGGAGTTGACCGTGGAGCTGATGTCGGCGAAGACCTGGTTGACCTTCTGGCCCCCGTAGAAGGACGGCGCGTCGGCCACGAACGCAGGGTCCGAGAGCAGCGCCTTGGTCGCCGGGAAGAAGAACTGCTCGGTGGCGAACATCTTCGCGCTGGCCGGGTCGCCGTTGAGGAACTGGGCGAACATCGCAGCCGCGATCGGGTTCTTGGTGTTCTTGATGACGGCGGTAGTAGAACCGCCCCAGTTGCCCGACGTCGGCTTGGCGGCGTCCCACTGCGGCAGCGGAGCCGCCCGCCACTTGCCCGCGGTGGCCTTGGCCGATCCCGAGAGGAACGCCGGTCCCCACGCGGCGGTGATCCAGGTGGCGTACTTGCCCTTGTTGAGCGCGGCGTACCAGGAGTCGGCGAAGTCGGGCTCGGTGCCGATGACCCCTTCCTTCGCCAGGCCTCCCCAGTACGCGCCGAGCTTCCGGGAGACGGGGGCATCGACGTCGATGGTGATGTCGCCCTTGCCCGAGGTCGCATACGGCTTGGCGCCCGCCTGCCAGAGCAGACCGTGCCAGGCGGCGGCCTCGTTGGCCGCCAGGTTCGTCAGATAGACGTCCGGATCGGCCTTGTGGAGTTGGCGAGCCGCGGCCGCGAACTCGTCCCAGGTCTCGGGCACCTTGATGCCGTGCTTGTCGAAGATGTCCTTCCGGTAGAGCATGCCCATCGGGCCGGTGTCCTGGGGTATCGCCCAGATCTCACCGTTGCTGCCGCTGACCTGCGCCCACGTCCAGTCGACGAACGTGTCCTTGAGCGCCGTGGCACCGTAGGGGCGCAGGTCGAGCAGGCTGTCCGTGATCGTGAACGTCGGGATCGCCTGGTACTCGATCTGCACGGCGTCCGGGGCGCCGCTGCCCGCCTTGAGCGCGGTGCGCAGCTTCGTGTAGTGGGCCACTCCCTGGCCGGAGTTGACGGCCTTGACCTTGATGGCCGGGTACTTCGCCTCGAAGAGCGCGATCTCCTTGTCGATGTTCGGGACCCAGGTCCAGAACGTCAGCTCGGTGGGCGTCTTCATCGCCTTGTCGATGTCGGCCTGGCTGACCGGCTTGGCGGAGGCGCCGCCGCTGGTGTCGTCTCCGCCGCCGCAGGCGGACAGTGTGGTCGCGAGCGTCACGGCTCCGGTCGCGGCGAGGAAGCCGCGGCGGCTCAGGGCGGCCGAGGACGGGGTTGTGAAGTATCTGGGCATGGGAACTCCGCGAAAGGGCGTAGAGGATCGGCGCGCCGGGCGACGGCGTGCTGTGTGGTGCGCCGCGTGGGTACGGGCGTGAGGTGCGGGGCGAGACCGTGCGGTGAAGGTGTCCGCGCGGATTCCGGTCGAGCGCGCCACGCTCCTTGACTGAAAGCGGGGCGCGCCGGTGAAGGCCAAGAGCGGGCGTAGGCCTGGGCGACGGTCGACTCAAGTGGAGGCGTCCGGGCCGCGGCGATGGTTCGTGGATGAGCGACGATCAGGTGCGGGCCGGTCGGCTCGGGCGCTCAACCGCGGGCGTCGAAGCGGGTAGCACGGGTGGACGAGCTGTGGGTGGGCGGACCTCCCATCAGGATCGGGGACTGGGGTCTTGCAGAGTGGGGCCGTGGTCCGCCGGAGTTACGGGGTCGTCCGGTTCGGCGGGGGTGCGGTCGACTCACGGACGACGAGGTTGACAGGCGGCTCGTGTACCGGAATCGGGTCCGCATCAGGGTGCTCGATGGCGTGCACGAGCCGCTTGAGGCCGTCCTGCGCCGTCGCGTCGAACGGTTGCCGCACGGTCGTCAGGGGAGGAGAGACATACGCGGCGACCGGGATGTCGTCGAGACCGACGACACTGACGTCCTCCGGTACGCGCCGGCCGGCTTCCAGCAGCCCGCGGATCAGACCTATGGCCATGTCGTCGTTGGCGGCGAAGACGGCCGTCACGCTGTCGTCGAGGGCCAGTCGGCGGCCGGCCGCGTAGCCGGAGGCGGCCGACCAGTCGCCCGCGATGACAGGCGGTTCGCGTCTGCCGTGCGCGGCCAGCGTCGCCCTCCATCCCTCGAGGCGGTCCCTCGCTGCGTACCAACGTTGGGGCCCGGCGAGGTGGTGGACGGTTGGGTGTCCCAGTTCGAGCAGGTGTTCCGTGACAGCCCGTGCCAGCTGGTGAGAGACGAGCCCAGCGGTCACCACCCGAGGGGCCGCGAACGGCGGTGGCGCGCCAAGGACCAGTACCGGCACGTCGACGCGGACGGAGAGGTCGTCGTCGCCCACCTCGTCGATCGGCTCGGAGATGACGATGCCGTCCACGCCCTGGTCGAGGAGCGAGTCGACGGCACCGGCGATGCCCGCGGCGTCACCCTCCATCGTGTTGACCACGCGGAGCGCGTAACCGGTGTCCCGGACGGCGCGCTCGACGCCCATGAGCAGCGAGGCCGGCCCGTACAGGGCCGTTCCGAGCGTCACCACTCCGATGGACCGGGTCCGCCCGGAGGCCAGCGCCCGGGCCGCATGGTTCAGCCGGTACCCGAGTTCGTCGGCAGCTTCCAGAACGCGTCGGCGCACGCCGTCGGAGACGTACTGCTCACCGTTCATGACCCGAGACACCGTCTTCTGCGAGACGCCCGCCAGATTCGCCACATCGATGCTGCGCGGTGCGGCACCGGCGCTGCGGCCTGCCAGTCCTGCCATGGGTGTCTCCCTGATCTCCGGCAGTTGGCAAAGAGGTCAGTTCTCGTATGACTGCGCTGCCATGACTGCGCTGTCATATCTACGCAGTGAGAGGGGACGCGTCAAGGGTTTGCGCAGCATCTCTCTCATCCCGGGGCCCGGCGCCGGGGCGATCGCGCAAGCAGGGCCGACCACCCACGACATGCGACGTACTGCATGGCGAGACGGCGTCACGTCCATTGACGACGAATCGGCCCTCCCCTATGGTGGGGGCACTTCTCGAAAGGACGGGACCAGCATGAGGACAGTCGCCCTGATCGGCGTTCTGCTCGTGTCGTGCGCTGGCCGCCGGACCTATGACGAGCCGCTCAGCTACTTCCCGCCCAGGGAAGGACTGCGCCCCGGTACGGCCGCCGGCGAGCCTCAGACCCCGTTCTGAGTGTTCCGGGTGCCGTTCGTCGCCGAGCGACGAACGCCCGCCGCACCGAAACCTTCGTCGTCCGTCGGGTCTTCGCCCACGGGCTTTTTCACCGCGTTTTTCGAGGAGCGCATCATCATGACCACCTCTGTCGGCCTTCAGCCGATCTCCGGACCGTCCGCCTGGCGCGGCGACGAGCTGTCGACGTCCACCGAATGGATCTACGCGCTCAGCGATGCCGAGCGCGCCGAGCTTGAGGCACTGGGACGGCGCTTCGTCGCCGAGGACCCCGACCTGCGCACCGTCACCGCCGCCGACTACCCGTTCGACGCCTGTCGCGCCCTCAACGACGAGTGCGCCGCCCAGATGGACGCGGGACGCGGCTTCGTCCTGGTGCGCGGCCTGCGCATCGAGGAGTACGGCGACGCCATGGCCGCGGCCATCTTCTTCATCATGGGCCTGCACCTCGGCCAGCCGATCGGGCAGAACCAGCGAGGGGACCTGCTCGACCACGTGATCGCCACGTCGAACAAGACCCTGTCCGACGAGGGGGCGCTGCCCTCTCGCGTACGGGACCGGCTGCCGTTCCACTCCGACAGCTCCGACGTCGTCGCCCTCATGTGCCTGCGCGGCGCCAAGGAGGGCGGAGCCTCCAGCCTGGTGAGCGGCACCACGATCTACAACGAGATGCTGCGCCTCCGGCCGGACCTCGCCCCCCGGCTCTTCGACACCTACCACTGGGACTGGCGGCGCCAGGACCCCGACTCCCCGGAACTGACGTACACCTCGCCGATCATCAGCTACGTCGACGGCGTCTTCAGCACCTACGCCGGCAGCTCGATGATCTTCAGCGCCCAGGAGTATCCCGGTGTCCCGCAACTGACGCCCGACCAGGTCGCGGCCATCACCCTCTTCGAGGAGATCTCGCAGGAACCCGGCCTGCCGATCGACATGGACTTCCAGCCGGGGGACGTGCAGTGGCTGCTCAACTACGCCGCGCTGCACTCGCGCACCAGCTACGTCGACCACCCGGAGCCGGAGCGTCGTCGGCACCTGCTGCGCCTGTGGCTCAAGCGGGACGTCGGCCGCCCGTTGGCTCCCCGGTTCGGCAAGCACGTCGTCGAAATGGGTGAGCCCACGAAACCGCTGGTGTCCGGCGGCCGGTTCCGCATCGCCGACGCCGTCGCCGTGAACGACGACTGGGGAGTGTGACACCGCCAGTTCGCAGGACTCCCCACCGCCGCAGCCATGCCGACGCATGGCTGCGGCGGCTGTCTGTCCGGGCGAAGAAATCCGCCACGCATGCCGGCGCGGACGCTGGTGCGCAAGGCCGCAACGCGACCCCAGAGCCAGAAACGGAGCCGGCCGCCAGGCCGACGGCGCGCTTGTGGACAGCGCGCCGCCGTACCAGCGGCCGGGGTGCCGACAGCGTCGACGCAGTACTTGTCTCGCAGGCTCAGGAGCCGGTCTCGTACGGGACGAGGACTGCGGCCGCTGTCGTGCGGACGACCTCCTCAGGGGTGACGCCGGGGGCGGTCTCGACGAGGAGCAGACCACCGTCGGTGACGTCAAGGACGGCGAGGTCGGTGATGATCCGGTCCACGCAGCACTTGCCGGTGAGCGGCAGGTCGCACTCCTGGACGATCTTCGGACTGCCGTCCTTCGCGGTGTGCGTCATGGTGACGATCACCCGGCGGGCACCGTGGACGAGGTCCATGGCTCCGCCGATGCCGGTCACCATCCTGCCGGGGATCGCCCAGTTGGCGAGGTCGCCCCGCGCGGAGACCTGCATGGCGCCGAGTACGGCGGTGTCGATGTGGCCGCCGCGGATCATGCCGAAGGACAGTGCCGAGTCGAAGAACGCCGCGCCGGGCAGCACCGTGACGGTCTCCTTGCCCGCGTTGATCAGGTCGGGATCGACCTGATCCTCGTAGGGGAAGGGGCCGGTGCCGAGGACGCCGTTCTCTGACTCCAGTACGACGTGGACGCCCTCGGGCAAGTGGCTGGGGATCAGGGTCGGCAGGCCGATGCCCAGGTTGACGTACTCGCCGTCGCGCAGTTCACGGGCCGCGCGGGCGGCCATCTCGTCGCGTGTCCAGGCCATCAGCCCCGCACCTCCTGGTCTTCCCTGGGGATGACTGTCAGCTTCTCGATCTTCTTGTCGGCGGCCTGCCCGGCGGTGAGGGCCACCACCCGCTGCACGAAGATGCCCGGCAGATGGACCTGGTCCGGGTCGATCTCGCCCGGCTCGACCAGTTCCTCGACCTCGGCGATCGTGATGCGCCCGGCCATGGCCGCCAGTGGGTTGAAGTTGCGGGCGGACTTGCTGAACACCAGGTTGCCGTGCCGGTCCCCCTTCGCCGCCCGCACCAGGGCGAAGCCGGTGGTGATCCCGCGCTCCAGGACGTATTCCTCGCCGTCGAACTCCCGGACTTCCTTGGGCGGGGAGGCGACGGCGATGTCGCCGTCGCCGCCGTACCGCCACGGCAGCCCGCCGTCGGCGACCAGGGTGCCGACGCCCGCCGGCGTGTAGAAGGCGGGGATGCCGCAGCCCCCGGCCCGCAGCCGCTCGGCGAGCGTGCCCTGGGGGATCAGCTCCAGCTCGATCTCGCCGCTCAGGTACTGGCGAGCGAACTCCTTGTTGCCGCCGATGTAGCTGCCGGTGACGCGTGCGATCCGGTCCGCGGCGAGCAGCACGGCGAGGCCGGAGTCCATGGCGCCGCAGTTGTTCGAGACCACGTCCAGTCCTGTCACGCCGGCGTCGTACAGGGCCTGGATCAGGACTGCCGGGACTCCGCTCAGACCGAAGCCGCCGACGGCCAGGGAGGCACCGTCAGGTATGTCCGCTATGGCCTCGGCGGCCGAGGCGACGACTTTGTTCATCCGCCCGTCCACTTCCTTTCAGGACGTCACCGCCCTATGGAGTCTGTTCAGGGGCGAACCTGTTTCCGTTCGCCCGTGGTGGTGATGTCTTGCGGTGCGCGACCGTCTCGGCGTGCTTCGTGCTCCTCCGCCGGCTCGATGTCGGCGACCGCCCGGGCTAGGCCGGCAGTTCGGTCAAGAGCTTGCGGTAGATGCGCGCGTAAGCGGTCAGCTGCGCCAGCGACAGGGCATCGCGGCCTGGTTCGTCGGCGGCAGGCGCGGCCTGCGGGCCGAGGCGCACGGTGTCGACGCCGTGGGCGCGCAGCACGACGCCGTCGGTCGATCCCGTCCAGCCGGTGATCGGCGGCGGCTGCGCACCGAACTCGTCGAGCCAGGCCGCCCGGGCGGCCGTCACCACCGGGGCGTCGGCCGGTGTCGCCGCGGCTGCCGCGACCGGCTCGGCCTCCACATCGACCTCGCAGTCACGCAGCGCCGACTCGGCACACCGCGCCCTCAGCCGGTCGGCCAGCTCGGCCGCCAGCCCGGCCGGCTCGACTTGGTCACCGGCGACGACGTACAGATCGATCCGCAGCCGGGCCGGCAGCAGGTCCGGTTTGTCCGGCCACCCGCCGCTGATCGCGCCGATGCCGCACGCCCGGCCGGTCTGCCCCACCCTCGGGTCGGCGGCCAGGTAGGCCGTGCGCCAGCGGGCCAGTTCCTCCAGGACGACGCCGGCGGAGGCGATGACTCCGCCGGGCGGCGTGGCCGACTCCGCCAACATCGCGGCTCCTGACCGGCCGGTCACCCGGACGGTCAGGTAGAGCGCGCCCGGCTCGTGCCACAGCAGCGTGGGCGGGCCGCACTTGGCCACGATCGCCGACCGCGGCAACGGATACGCCTTGACGTAGGCTTCCAGGCCGGTGATCCCGCCGGCGCGGCGGTGCGTCCCGGAACCGGCGAGCAGCAACCGCCCGGTACCGGCCTCGGCGAAGGCGACCAGCGCGGCGGCGGCCGGCCCGCGGGCGACCCCGAGGCCGAAGCCGGCCACCGCGTCGCCGTCCACGGTAAGCGGACCGGCGGGCGCGCCGTCGCCGGTGATCAGCCGGTTGGCCTCACCACCGTCGTCCAGCGACGTGTCGAGGTGGGAGTACAGCAGAGGCCCGGCCCCGCGGGTGGCGATCAGGCTGCCGCCCGCGGGGCCGTGCTCCAGTACCTGCCACTCGATGTGCGGCCACCGGTCGGCGCACCAGCCGCGCAACCGGTGGGCCGCCGTGCGCTCCTCCCCGCGCGGGGCGGGGGTCACGTCGAACAAGCGCAGGACGTCGAGCAGTTGCTGCCTCAAAAACGTCCCCAGTCGTCGGACGCCGGACGCCACACGTCGATGTTGCGCGGGTCGGCCACCATCTTGCGGGGGCGGTGCGTCTCATGCTCTTCCGGCGTGAACACCCGGTGCGCGTCGCACAGTTCGTAGCGCGGGCCGAAGCGGGTGTCGTGCATGTAGAAGGCGATCGACGTCGACGCCGAGTGGTTGACGATGTCGGAGGCGATCGGCGCGCCCTTGTACAGCGCGCGGGCGCGCATCCGCATGACGTGGTCGAGGCTCTTCATCGCGAAGCACAGGTGCGCGACGTAGTGCTCGGTGTTCTTCTGGATCGCGACGCTGTGGTGGTAGCGGTCCTCGCAGCGGAAGAACGTGGTCGAGCCGACGACGTGGTCCGAGGGCATGAAGTTCAGGACGTTCTGATAGAAGTCCACCATCTCCTCGAACTTCGCGGTGGCGATGAACGGGTGCACCAGGTCGAGCGGCCGGATCTCCAGGTGCGGCGGCTCGGCGTACTCGTGGAACTCGGTGAACAGCTCGACGACGAGGCCGTCGGGATCCTTCACCGCGAAGCCGTTGTCGCACAGCGCCTTCTGCCGCTCCTGCAGCTCCAGTACCTCAAGGCCGGCGTCGAGCACGCTCTTGTGCAGCTGCTCGAGGACCTCCTCGCTCTCCACGCTGTAGCCGACCGCGGTCGTCCAGCCGTCGGTGCGCTCGGGGGCATTGATCAGCTCGATGCAGTGGTGCTCGATGTCGGCGCGCAGGTAGGCGTACTCGTCCGTGCGCTGTTCCAGCTGCAGACCGACGTGGTACTCGAGGAAGTCGATCGTGGCCTGCATGTCCGGGACTTCGATCCGGGCGTACTCCATGCCGTACGGGCCGTGCGGGCGCGTGCTCACTGGCGCTTTCCTTCCTGCGGTGAGCGACGGACGCTCGGCGAACTCGAACGAGGTGATGGCCTGCTGGGCGATGACCGGTCGCCAGCGGGTGCGCACGAAGGTCTCGTGGGACTCGCTGCCGAGGTAGGCGAGCAGGTCGTCCTGACCGTCGAAGTCGACGGCCATGGTGTGGGTGAAGGTCTGGTCGCGGGTGCTGATGTTCTCGCCGAGGACGAAGCCGCGCATGGCCGGATACCGGTCCGGGAAGGTACGCAGCTCGGCCAGCACGGATTCCCGCGTGGCCTCGTCGACTCCATCGGAGAAACGGAAGGACAGGGTGTGTCGGATCATCGGGTCACCTTCCGTCGCCGGTCAGAGGATGAAGCTCAGCCGGGCGCCTGCGGCGAGCGACTCGTGGCCGAGGATCGAGCGCCGCAACCGGAAACGGAGTCCGTCCTCGGTCGGCACCAGCAGATGGTGGTACCACCCGACGTAGGCGTCGAAGTGCCCGTCGCGGGCGCGGTGCACCACGAAGGACGCCGACACCCGGAAGGAGTCCCCGGTGTCCTCGGACAGCCGCACGTTGGACACCAGCCGGTGCGTTCGTGAGTGCGGGTTCTCGGCGTGCGCCTTGCGGGACTTCAGGCGCTTGACCCGGGCGCGGAGCAGGTCCCAGTCGTCGTCGACGAACGATCCGGTCGCGTACGGCGACCAGCCCGGGCGGTAGTCGGTGGTCGGAATCTCGTAGCGGGCGCCGGGCTCGAAGAGTGCCAGCCAGCTGTCGTAGTCCCAGTGGTCGAGGATGTCCGCCTCGGCGTACAGGAAGTCCTCGACCTCCTGGCGGGTGACGATGCGGCCTGCGCAGTGCACGGAATGGGTGTTGGCTGTCGCGGTCATCGCACATCCCTCCCCACCAGGAAGGACGCCGGGCGCTCACCGTGGACTTCGAGGCCGTCGTCGAGCCCGGTGGCCTCGACCCAGTGCCGCCAGAAGCCCCGCATCGCGCCTTCGTCGATCGACCGGCCCTGCACGCCCTTGACCTCGTCGGCCATGCCGCGTGACATGTCGCTGTAGTCAAGCTCGGGCTGGACCGTGCCCGCCGTCGCCTGGATGCCGCGCTGGACCGCCTCGTACGCCTCGATGTCGTCCGGCGTGGCGAGTCCTCCCGGGCCGACGAAGCTGACGACCGTCTTCATGCGCAGGGCGCGTGTGTCCGGGTCCTCGTTGCGCGGGACCAGCTGCCAGGCACGCACGTCGGTCTGGTCGGGCGCCACCGGCTCCAGCTGCCGGATCGACAGGCCCTCGATGTCGAAGAGCAGCAGGTTCGGGAAGACGAAAAGGATGTGGCTCTCGTCGGCCACGTGGTGGGCCCGTCTCTCCCCCAGCCGCTGCGTCATCTCGGCTCGGTGGGCCTCGGTGCGGACCCGCTCGTCCTCGCCGAAGCGCGGTTCCCAGTCCATGCTGATGCGTCCGCCGTGCCCGGTCAGGACCAGTAGCCCGTGGCCGTTGCCGAGGTTGTACGCGTACTGGTCGTCGTCGGTGACGGCGTAGCCGCTCTCCCGCAGATAGCCCACGAACGTGTTGTGCGTCGGAGCGAAGTGGTAGCCGTCCATGGCGTTCTCGACGGCGAGCTTCCAGTTGCCGCGCACGCTGTAGAGCTGGGTGCCGGGCAGTGTGGTCATGCCGCCGACGTGCTGCTGCTCGATCATCGTCATGTAGTCGGCGGCGTCGCCGAGGTACTCGAGCAGCGATGGTACGTCAGGGTCGAAGGAGACGAAGACGAACCCCTCGTGGATCTCCAGGCGCGGCACGCTGCGCAGCCCCATCGACGCGCCGAACGCGTCGCCCGACTCGTACGCGCCGACATCGGGGATCGCGGCGAGCTCACCGTTGTTGCGGAACGTCCAGGCGTGGTAGAAGCACTGGAAGAGCCTGGTGGAGCCCTCGTTCTCGCGGCACAGCACCGTGCCGCGGTGCGGACAGGAGTTCAGGAACGCGTGCACCTCGCCGGCGCTGTCCCGGCAGAAGATCAGCGGTCGGCCGCCGAGGGTGCGGACCTTGAAGTCGTTGGGGTTGGGGATCTCGGTCTCGTGACCCAGGTAGAGCCAGGTGTGCATCCACACCCAGCCGCGTTCCCGGGCAAAGACCTCCGCGTTTCGGTAGGCCTCGCGGTTGACCCGGAAGGTGAGCTGGTCCCAGTCCTCGACGATCATCGGCGCTGGGACGGTCCGGGGATTGCTTCCCATGGGGAGTTTGCCTCTCACAAGTCCCGACCCGAGTGGCGTGCTGTGAGACGCCATCTCGTATGTCGCAGTAGAGTCCCCCAGCGCACTCGAAGGTGTCAAGCATTCGTCCTGCTGTTGACACCCCGGTTCGACGTCGCCATCATCGTGTACCACATTGAAATACACCGTCTCGCATTCTGTGCGACCGTGTGAAGGGCAACAAGCTCGTGCCGTACGTCATCACCAAGGCTTGCCTCGACGTCATGGACAAGTCATGCATGGAGGAGTGCCCGGCCGACTGCATCTACGAGGGCGACCGGATGCTCTACATCCAGCCCGACGAATGCGTCGAGTGCGGACGCTGCGAACCCGTCTGCCCGCAGATCTCGATCTTCCACCACGAGGACCTGCCGGAGGAGAGCAAGCAGTTCGAGCGCATCAACGCCGAGTTCTTCACCCTCGGCACCGAACCGCTCGGCTCGCCCGGCGGGGCGCGCAAGGTCGGCCGGGCCGGCCACGACCACCCCGAGGTGGACGCGTGACCGGCCTCGCGCCCACGGACGCCGGACCGGAGGTGGCCGTCGACCTGCTCATCATCGGCGCGGGCCCGACGGGACTGTACGGCGCGTACTACGCCGGCTTCCGCGGCATGAGCGTCGCGGTCGCCGACGCGCTGCCCGCAGTGGGCGGCCAGATTGCCGCGCTGTACCCGGAGAAGCTCATCTACGACGTGGCCGGCTTCCCCGCCGTCCGAGGTCAGGACCTGGTGGACCGGTTGGCCGAGCAGGCCTGGCGGTGGAACCCCACCTACCTGCTCGGGCACGGGGTCATCCAGCTGGACGACACGGGCGAGGGCATCGTCGCCACCACCGACGCCGGCGCGCGGGTCACCGCGGGCGCGGTGCTCGTCTGCGGCGGGATCGGCAACTTCATCCCCCGCGAGCTCCCGGTCGGCTCCGAGTACCTGGGCCGGGGCCTGCGGTATTTCGTACCGCGCCTGAACGAGCTCGCCGGACAGGACGTCGTGGTGGTCGGCGGCGGGGACTCCGCGCTGGACTGGGCGCTGTCGCTGGAGCCGATCGCCTCATCGGTGACGCTGGTGCACCGGCGTACGCGGTTCCGGGCCCACGAGCGCAGTGTCGAGCAGGTGCACGCGTCCTCGGTGCGGGTCCTGACGCCGTACGAGGTCGAGAAGGTCTCCGGCGACGGGGCGGTGTCGGAGGTCGTGGTCGCGAGCTCCGACGGCGACCGGATCACCCTGCCCGCCCAGTCCGTCGTGGCCGCGCTCGGTTTCATCGCCGATCTCGGCCCGATCGAGCGGTGGGGGCTGGAGCTTCGCCGTCGGCGCATCCTCGTCGACCCCACCATGCGCACCAGCCGGGAGCGTGTCTTCGCGGCCGGCGACATCGCCGACTACGACGGCAAGGTCAGCCTCATCTCGATCGGCTTCGGCGAGGCCGCCCTGGCCGTCAACCACATCGCGGCCCTGCTCGATCCGGCACGTTCGGTCACACCGGGGCACTCCTCGGACGCGTGAGGTCGCCGCATCGGGCTGCGCGGTGAACGGGAGCGTGACGACCGGCGGCCGTCACGCTCCCGTTCACCCCACTGCTCTCGTGGATGCTCGCCCCGGCACTCTTTCATCCACCATGACACGAGCCTTACCATTGCTTTATGCAAGACGGCGTTTCATTTGACGTCTCAATTGACCGGGTTCGGACAGGAGCGAGAAATCCATGGCCACGAAGGCGCAGCACGGCACCGGCGAGCAGGACGGTCCGGACAGGACCGCGCCGACCATCCAGACGGTGCAGCGTGCGGCGCTGATCCTCGGCTCGTTCACAGTCGGCAAACCGCACATGAGTCTCAACGAGATCACCGCACGCCTCGGGGCGAGCAAGGCGACGGCGCACCGGTACACGAAGGCTCTGCGGGCGGCGAACCTGCTCCGGTACGACGAGCGCACCTCGCTGTACTCCCTCGGGCCCCAGGTGCTCACCCTCGCCACGGCGGCGCGGGCCGGCCTGCCGATCGTCGCCGCCGCCGAGCCGTACATGGAGGAGCTGGTCCGGCGCATCGACGAGACGATCGTGCTGTCGGTGTGGGACGGTGAGTCGGCGACCGTGGTGCGCTCGGTGGACAACACCGACCACATGGTGCGCATCAGCGTCCGGGTCGGGTCACGACTGGACCTCACGGCCTCGGCACAGGGACGAGTCTTCCTCGCGTTCCTGCCCCCGGAGCAGGTACCGACGCTGCCGCGCTCGGTGCGCAAGTCGGAGCTCAACGAGGAGCTCGAAGCCATCCGGAAGCACGGTCTGTCGGTCAACTCCCCCACCGTCAACGGGGTCCGCACCGTCGCGGCGCCGATCTTCGAGGGTGACAAGATCAGCGGAACGCTCGCCATCGTCGGCACGACGGCGACCGTGTCCGACGACGTCAAGTCGCCGATGGCCCAGGCGCTGCTGGAGACCGCCCGCGCGCTGTCGCAGCGGCTGGGCACCTCGGAGGACTCGCCCAACGGCGGCTGACCTGGCAGCAACGACAGAGGATGGCCCACCGCGAAAGCGGTGGGCCATCTGTCGTGAAGTGCGCCCGTCCGCCGGTCAGGGAAGAAGGTCGGCCCGCGGCGGGACGAAAAAGTCGATGTTCACGCAGGGTGCCTCCGTCGGCTCCACGTAGTGCTCGCTGCCACGCGGAACCAGCAGGAACGACCCCGCGCGCATGTCGTGCGCGACACCGTCCACGTAGTAGTTCGCCCGTCCCTCGGCGATGTGGACCAGTTGGTCGAAGTCCTCGTGCCGGTGCGGGTTGAGGGTCATGCCGACTTCCAGCTCGTGGTGGCAGATCATCACCTCGTCCGTCGCGTAGACGCGGCGGCGGACCCCCGGCCGCACCTGCGTCACCGGCAACTCGTCCCAGTTGACTACGGTGCTGAACAGCGCTGCGTTGCGTGTGCTCACTGGTTTTCCTTTCCGGCGGCCGCCCGCAGGCCGGCCGCCAACATCTGCAGGTCCGAGCCGACGACCAGGTAGTCGGCGTCGCCGAGGCCCAGTTCCGCCGCGGCGTTCCGGCCCGGCGCCCAGCCGCCGAACGCCACCCGCGCGGAGCGGGCGGCATCGCGCACCCGGTCCACGGCGGCGGCCAGCACCGCCGGGTCCGCCGGCAGGCCCAGGTCGACCGCGAGGTCGGTGCTGCCGACGAAGCACACGTCGAGAGCGGCGACCAGATCCGGCAGCGGATCCGTCCGCACCGTCTCGATCTGGCCCACCAGTACCGGCGGGTCGTCCTGCTCGGCGCGCAGGAACCCGGCCGGCGGGACCGCGCCGAACCGGGCGGCCCTGTTGGCCATGCTCACCGACCGGCGGCCGGCCGGAGCGAACCGGGTCGCCGCGACGAGCGCCTCGGCCTGGTCGACACGGGTGAGCATGGACAACTGGATTCCCGCCGCCCCGGCCTCCAGCAGCCGGTTGACGACGGCGGCGTTCACCTCGGGCACCCGGACCATGGCCGGCAGGCCGCACATGTCCGCGTGGCGCACCAGGTCGACGGCGTCCCGCTCGGTGAGGGTGGAGTGTTCGAGGTCGACGACCACGAACGCGAACCCGGCCGCCTCGGCCAGTTCCACCACGTCGGGCGAGGCCAGCTTGACGAACGTACCGACGGCGGGTCGCCCCGCCGTCAGGGCCGCGCGCAGTCGGCGCCGCAGCAGATGGACGTCACCGACGCTCATGGATTCCTCCCCGGGATGTACGGGCCTGTCAGGCCGGCTTCAGACCTCGCCAGGGCACGATGTCGACCTCGGCGCCGCCGTGCAGCACCACGGTCGGCTCCAGGCGCGGCGCGACGATCGTGTTGCCCGCGGCGTCGGGCAGGGTGACCTCGTCGGTCCAGTCGACGACCGTGACGTCGGCCCGCCCGCCGACCTCCAGGCGCCCGTAGCCCTCGGAGTCGAGCCCGAGCAGCCGGGCCGGGTCGATGGTGGCCCGCCGGACGCACTCCTCCAGCGGCGCGCCGAGCGCGACCAGCTTGGTGATGCTGGTGAGCAGATCGAACACCGGGCCGCGCCAGTTACGGGCGCTGGTGTCGGAGCTGAGGATGTCGGGCAGGAATCCGTCGGCGATCGCCCGGCGCGCCACCTCGAAGCTGAGGTTGCTCTTGCCGTGGGCGGAGTCGAACAGGACGCCGCGCTCACGGGCCGCGTTGACCGCGGGCTGCACCTTGTCGCCGTCGAGGATGCCGTACGGCTTGCCGGTGTAGCAGTGCGCCACGATGTCGCCGGGACGCAGGTAGTCCAGGACGATGGGCAGCGGCTCCGAGGTCTCGCCGATGTGCAGCATCAGCGGCAGGCCGGCCTGTTCGGCGAGCGCCACGGACTTCTTCAGCAGCGACTCCCAGTTCTCGCCGACGACGTCCTCGGACAGGCGGATCTTGAAGCCGCGCACGATGTCGGGGTGGGCCTCGGCGGTCGCGAGGGCGTCCTCGGGGACCAGGGTGTCGGGGTTCAGCAGCTCGCCGAACCGGAAGTCGATCAGCCCGAGCACCGAGACGTTGAGGAAGTTGACGATGCGCAGCGGGTTCGCCTCGACCACCAGCTTGCGGAAGGCGGCGAACGTCGACGCGCCGGCCGTGCCGGCATCCGCCGCCGCGACGACGCCGCGGCGCAGATGGGCCTCCTCGGCCGGGGCGCCGACGGCGGAGACGTACTGGAAGATGTGGGTGTGGCCCTCGACGAGGCCCGGCAGCACGGTGGAGCCGGTGACGTCGATCGTGCGGGCCGCGCTCGCCGCCAGGCCCTCCCCGATCGCGGCGATGCGGTCACCGGTGACCGCCACGTCGAGCCGGGCGTTGGTGCCCGACGCCGGGTCGATGACAGTGCCGCCCGCCAGGACGAGGTCATAGGACGGCAGGGGGGAGTTGGACATCGATGTGTGCTCCAGGGTGGGGAACGGTCAGCTGACCGGTTCGGTCAGCCGGTGGTCGCGCTGTGAGGCGTCGGGGGGACGCACGATGCGGGTGATGAGGGGCAGTACGCCGTCCACCTCGACGCGTACCTCGTCACCGTCGGTGAGGAAGCACGCGCGGTCCTGGCCGGTGCCGGCCGGGGTTCCGGTGAGGACGACGTCGCCGGGTTCGAGCGCGGTGAACCACGACAGCCGGCTGAGGAGATCGGAAACCGGGAAGATCATCCCGGCGCTGGTGTCGTCCTGCACGAGCTCGCCGTTGACCCGGGTCCGTACGCGGATCGCGTGGCGGTCCTCAAGCTCGTCGGGAGTGCGGATCGATGGGCCGAGCGGCGTGAAGCCCGGATAGCTCTTGGCGAGGGCGGGTGTGCCCGTGGTGCGCATGACGTCACGCGCCGTCATGTCGTTCGCCGCGGTGATGCCGGCGATCGCGGGCCAGACCTCGGACTCGGTCGCCTGGTGGAGCCGGCGCCCGACGACTACCGCGATCTCCCCCTCGTAGTCGGGCTCGGTCGCGGTCGGCGGGATCACCACCTGCGCGCCGGGTGCCGACACGCCGGAGGAGGCGGCCAGGTAGAGGATCGGCTGGTCGGGCAGCCCCCGGCCGGTGCGGGCCGCTTTCGACACGTAGTTGAGGCCGACGCCCCACACGGCGCGGGGACGGCCCAGCGGTGCAAGGAGCGTGGACTCGTCGAGCGGGACACGCCGGCGTACCGCGCAGGACGCCAGGCACCGCAGCGAGCCCTCCTGTTGGAGAACCGCGCCGACCTCGGGAAAAGCAGTGTCCAACAGGGCGACAGCCCCGTCCTCGAGCCGGCCCAGACCGGCGTCCGTCGTGACTACTCGCATGGCGAGCATCTTTCAATGCGAGATGGCATCGTGTCAAGCGATACGAGGGGGCGGGGTTCGGAGAGGTCGACACCCCGCCCGGACAGGAGCTGACGGCTTGTCAGCTGCTTGATCGTCGAGCCGATTCAGACCGCTGGACCTCTATATTTGTTGAGTACATGACAATCTTGGCCGCGTGCCGCATCCCGTTCGCGAAGCGGGCGGGCACGGCACGGCAGGGCACGGCACGGCACGGGAGATCGATCAGGTCGCCCCCTCGGACACCTGCTCACCGCGCGGCTCCGGGGCGGGCTGCGGTGCGTTGCGGGAGCGCAGCCACCAGTCACGCATGCCCCACAGGACGAGTGCGCCGTAGATGACGTAGACGAAGCCGGAAACGGCGTAGCCGTTGACGAAGGTCAGCGGGACGCCGACCAGGTCGACCAGCAGCCAGGCAAACCAGAACTCGACCATGCCGCGGGCCTGGGCGTACATCGCGACGACCGTGCCGACGAAGATGTACGCGTCCGGCCAGGGATCCCAGGACAGGGTCGGATAAGCCTTGAACAGCAGGGCCACCGCGACCGTGCCGACGGCGACGGCACCGACCATCGCCGCGCGCTCGCGCCAAGTGGCGAACCGCGGGGCGATCTGGCCGTCCTCGGACCGGCCCTTGTCACGATTCCACCGCCACCAGCCGTACAGGGCCACGGTCATGACGACGGCCTGCTTGCCGGCGCTGCCGGTCAGATGCCCGAAGAAAGCCCCGAAGAGGATGAGGCCGGACAGGAACTGCACCGGCCAGGTCCACAGGGAGCGGCGCCAGCCGAGGGCGAGCGCGGCCAGGCCGAGGATGTTACCGATCATGTCCGACCACAGGATGTGCTGGCCGAACAGGACGAACGCCTCGGAGTTCAGCCCGTTCACCGGGCGGCCGGCCCCGTCTCATACGAGTGGAGTGCGATCCTGCCGCCCCATGGGTCGCCGGACATCAGGTTCAGGAAGTGGTACATGCGCCACAGCTTCGGCCCTGTGTACCCGAATTGTCTAGACTCAAACCTGATAATCCGCGTTCGGCGCGCCGACCGGCCCTGCAGCCCAGAACACCGTCCGGTGCGGTCCGGAGAGCACGCCGAGGACCTCAGGGTCGATCGGCTCCACGGCCTCGGGAACACTGGCCCTCAAGCGCAGCGCGCCCTGCTGGGCCGGCAGGAAGTCCGTGTTGATCTCCCGGACCAGAGCCGCCGACATCATGTCCGCACGAACACAGAACGTGTAGTCCTTACGGTCCCGGCTGATCCTGACGCCGAAAGTACGGAGCGGCAACCGGTCAGGGTCAACACGCTGGTACTGGACATGGAACTGCGGCGGGGCGGCCGCCAGCTCGGGTCGCAGCACGTACA
The DNA here is from genome assembly GCF_044327915.1 of Streptomyces afghaniensis. Taxonomy (NCBI): domain Bacteria; kingdom Bacillati; phylum Actinomycetota; class Actinomycetes; order Kitasatosporales; family Streptomycetaceae; genus Streptomyces; species Streptomyces afghaniensis. The sequence continues at coordinate 345,029 of NZ_JBIRGJ010000004.1, read as the reverse complement.
GGTTCGAGTGCGCCAGATGCCGGAAGAACTCGTCCAGCTCCCGCAGCAGCGTGGGGTGCACATGCCCGGCGAGGAGGAGGTGATCACTGCGGATGCCGCCCGGCACAGGGGTCCAGCGGGCTTGCACGAGGCGCGAGTCCGGAAGTGCGTCAGCCACCTGCCAAAACGTTCTGAAGCGTGGCATGCGCCCAAGAGTGCGCCGTGAAGCGCAGTATGTCCAGTGGCGCGCCTACTTCTTCAGGCCTGCCGCCGCGCAGTCGGCCGCGAGTCGGGGCGTGCATATATCGGACAGCCTGTACATGCCGTCCCTGATGACCGTGTTCTTGATGTTGCCCTTCGTCAGGGCGACGACAGGCACGAGACGCGCGGGGATGCCCTTGTCCGTGGGGCTGTCCACTCTGTCAGGTGCGAGGGCGTCGAACTGTATGTCTCTGCCCTGGGCCTTCGCCACAGCCATCTCGGCTGCGTGCTCGGCCTCCTGCGGGTACGGCTTGTACACGCTCATGTACTGCTCGCCGGTGACGATCCGCCGCACCGCCGAGAGCTCGGCGTCCTGCCCGGTGATCGGCGGCAGGTCGGTCGCGCCTGCGGCCTTCAGCGCTTTGATGACGCCGCCCGCCAGACCGTCGTTGGCGGCGTAGACGGCCTTGATGTTGTTCCTGCCGATTTCGTCGATCGCCTCGGTCATGTTCTTCTGGGCGTTCTGCGGCTTCCAGTCCTCGGTGTCGAACGACTTGGCGATCGTCACCTTGCCGTCGAGTGCGGAGAGCGCGCCCGCCTTGAACTGCTGAGCGTTCGGGTCGGTGGGCGAGCCGTTCATCATGACGATCTTGTCGGAGATGCCGGCGTCCTCACCGAGAGCCTCCAACAGGGAGCGGCCCTGCACTCCGCCGACGAGCTCGTTGTCGAAGGTGATGTACGCGTCGATCGGGCCCTCGGCCAGCCTGTCGTAGGCGATGACCGGGATACCGGCCTCCTTGGCCTTCCTCACCTCGCCGGCGATGGCGTGCACGTCGACGGGGTCCAACAGGATCACGTCGACCTGTTCGCTGATCATCCGTTGCAGCTGTCGTGCCTGCTCGGCGGCATCCGCCTCGGCGTTTGCGTACTCGACACGGCCATGGCCGCCGGTGAGGGACTCGACCTTCGCCTTGATGACGGGGTAGTGAAACTGCTCGTACTGGGGATTCGACCTTTCCGGCAGCAGCAGCCCCACGGTGATGTCGTCACCTTTGGCCGGTCTCGCGTCGCTGCCGCTCCCTGTCGCGCTGAGCCCGCCGCAGCCGACGAGCGAGACGGAGATCGTTGCGATGGCTGCGGACATGGCGATACGACGCATGGGGAGCTCACTTCTGGCGCGATCCGGACGTGGGCACCGCGTTGCGGCCCACCTGACTGAGAAGCCGACACGGAGGCGACCCTCGGCGTCGAGCGGGACTACTGTACGAGATGCGAGATGGCGCATTGACATGCGAGATGGTGCGTCCTAGCGTCAGGGCATCCCACGACAAAAGGCAAACCAGATGAGATCCACGTTTCACACGTCCAACTCCGCGAGGGATCACGCCGCCACGCGCCGGCCGGTCACCGGCTACGACCCGCAGGCGTACCGGGACGGACTGTCCTCGATGGTCACGTCTGTCTGTGTAGTCACCACCGAAGTGGACGGGAAGCGGTACGGCTTCACCGCCAACTCGGTGACCAGCGTGTCGATGGACCCGCCGCTGATTTCGGTCTGTCTGGCCGACACCGCCGACGTCCACCCCGCCTTCAGTCAGGCCGAGTCGGTGGCCGTCAACGTCCTGGCGGCGGACCAGAGCGCGGTGGCGATGGCGTTCGCGTCGCCCGGCGTCGACAGGTTCGCTGCGGCGCACTTCAGTCCGGGAGAGCTCGGTCCACCCCTGCTCGACAGCGCCACCGTGTCGCTCGAGGGCGTCGTGCACCAGCGCCTCACCGCCGGCGACCACACGATCATCCTGATCGAGGTGGCCGGCGTGGTGGTCGGCGGAGGGGAGCCGCTCACCTATCAGGGACGCAGGTTCCACACGCTGAACCCGCTGGAGCCGTCCACACCGCGGCCCTGATCGGCTCTCCCGGACAGCCCCCGCCGGCTGTCCTGGCTGACGGTACGCAAGAGCGTGGCCCCGCCGACCGGGATCAGCAGGTCGGCGGGGCCACTCTGCGTGCCCACCGCGGCCCAGCGGTCAGGTCGATACGGACCGCGGCCCGCACCCCCGTGCAGGCAGATCCCGGTCCTGGAGGCACGGACACCCCGTCCGCACAAACAAGGGCGGGCGGGGTGTCACAGGGGCAGCTTCTGCGGGCCAGGGCACCGATTCCGGGTCTCGGCCAGGGCGTCAGGCGAGCTGTCGCTGCACCTCGCCGCTGTCCCAGTAATCCGTGCGGCGCGTGATGAGACCGCCGTCCACGGTGAACAGGAAGACCCCGCGGATCCGCACGGGGCGGTCGCCCGCCGAGCGCATCCGGAACGTCATGACGTACGGCACCGCTGCCGACCCGCCGTCGACGAGGATGCGCTCGGGTGCGTAGTGCAGGTCCCCGAAGTTCTCGAGGAACCCGGTCAATGCGGCGCGGTACGCGGTGCGGCCCCTGCGGCTTCGCCCCATCGACGAGGTGTGTTCGTTGACGAAGTCCTCGGCGACGCAGGCGGCCACGGCGTCGGCGTCGTGCGCGTTCAATGCCGCGAGGTACGCCTCGACCGCGGCGCGGGTGTCGTTCAGGACGAACCCCACTTCTCCCGGACCGTGTCGAAGACCCGCTGGTCGTGGGAGATCTCGACGACGTTGCCGTCGGGGTCCTTCAGAGCGCAGATGTAGCCGATGGGATCGGGCATCTGCCGGGGCTCCCAGTGCAGGCAGCCCAGTTCACGGGCCCTGTCGGCGAGCGCGTCGACGTCCCCGCGCTCCGGCACCTCGATGCCGATGTGCGCGAACGGGTGCAGCAGACCCTGCTGGTTGCCCTTGTCCTTGTTGAACGACACCAGGACGAGCACGAACGGCGTCTCGACCTGCCTGTCGTTGGACAGCCAGACGCTTTCGCCGTCGGCGTCCTTGAACCGCTCGACGACGACCAGGGGCGTCAGCGAGGTGTAGAACTCGATCGCCTTGTCGAGATCGCCGGTCGGCAGCGCGACGTGAGTCCAGCGGGCCGAGGTGAGACCGGTGGCCACGGTTCCTCCATTGAGTGGTGCGATTTTCCTTGAGCCTAGGTCGCGCGCACCCGCAGGTCGATGTGCTGCGGACACAACGTGCAGGCCGCGACCCAGGTGGGACGGACGTCGAGGGGAGCCGATTCTGGTGCGGTATCCCGCTGTTGCTCCGGCTCCCGGACTCCGCCGTCAGGTCGACCCGCGCTCGAAGGGCCGGCCGAGTGCCGCGGGTTCTCGGTGCTGGGTGGTGAACAGCAGCATGGCGAGAAGCGCGAGCAGATACGGAGCCGCGACGAGCAGCTGGGCGTTGAGGGTGACACCGAGCGCGGGGAGCGCCAGGCGCATCGCGTCGGAGAGGCCGAACACCAGGCAACCGAGCAGGGTCCGGCCGAGCCGCCAGGCCCCGAAGATCACCGCGGCGATGACGAGGTAGCCGCGTCCGGCGGTCATGTTCTGGTTGAACGATCCGACCTCGCCGACCGCGAGGTACGCGCCACCGAGACCGGCCAGCGCGCCGCACCACAGCAGGGCCTGGCGGCGCCGCACGTTCACCTTGATGCCGGTGACGTCGGCGGCCTGCGGGTTCTCCCCGACGGCGCGCAGTTCCAGGCCCCAGCGGCTGCGTTCCACCAGCCACCAGGTGAGCGGCACGAGCAGGATCAGGAAGTAGGCGGGCCAGCGTTCGGAGAACAGCGGCTTGCCGATGATCGGGATGTCTTCGAGGAGCGGGATCGACAGCATCCCGACCTGGTGCGAGTCGAACTGCTCCGTCGCGATCAGGTAGCTGGTCAGCCCGAGCACCAGCGCGTTCAGCACCAGGCCGACGACGAAGGTGTTGATCTGGGCCCGGTGGGAGAGGTTGCCGTGCACGAAGCCGATGACGAGGCCGGTCACGACGCCGACCGCGAGGCCGACGGTGGCACTGCCGGTCGCGCCGGCGGTGGCGACCGAGGTGAACGCGGCGCCGAGCATCATCGCCTCGACGGAGATGTTCATCGCGCCGGCGCGCTCGGCCAGGTACTCACCGCAGGCCGCGAAGGCCAGCGGAACGGTCAGCCGTACGCCGCTCGCGAGGATGGTCGTGGTGCTGTCCACAACGCTCATACGGCTGCCTCCGTCTTGGTGGGGACGACGGACACGGCGGGCGCCGCCTGTGGCGTGGCACCGCGGCGCCCGTGGAAGAGGTCGACGAGGACGGGCGGCGCGACGAACGCGAGGACGAGCAACGCCTTGACGATGTCGACGAGGTAGGACGGCACGCCGGTGGCCGAGAGGAAGTCGCCGCCCGCGCGCAGCACGGCGAACACGAACGACACCGGGATCGCGGCCAGGGGCCGGTTGCGCGCGACGAGCGCGACGAGCAGGCCGTCCCAGCCGACGTTGTCCGAGAGCCCGGCCTGGAGCCGGTTGGTGCTGACCGGGCTGGCCAGCAGCAGCCCTCCCGCCAGACCCGCGAAGGCACCCGACAGTGCCAGGGTGAAACCGCCGAGCGCGGCCACCCGGACACCGGCGTGTCTGGCCGTCCGCGGGTTCAGTCCGACCATGCGCACCTTGAAGCCCCACCGGCTGCGGCTGAGGACGAGGGCGACGCCGACCGTGGCGGCGAGCGCCAGGAACAGGCCTGTGTTCAGTTGCAGCGACGGGTACTGCCCGAGGCTCCCGAGCTGGGCGTTCGCCGGCAGGGGGTTGGACTGGGCGTCGGCGATGCCCCCGGCGCCCTGCACGCTCTCCTGGAGGACCGAGGGCGTGCTGACCGCGAACGTCACGAGCTGGATGGCGAGGAACGTCATCAGCAGCGTGCTCACCGGGACGTTGACGCCGCGGAAGCGCAGCATGAGGGCGCTGAGCGCGGCCCAGACGCCACCGCCGATCGCGGCGGCGATCAGCACCACGACGACCAGCATCGGGCCGGGCAGGGCCAGCCGCAGCCCGACCCAGGCTCCGGCCAGGCCGCCGATGAGCACCTGTCCCTCCTGCCCGATGTTGAAGGTGCCGGCGGTCGCGCTGACGCACACCCCGACCGCGACCAGCAGCAGCGGCGCCGTGTTGAGCAGTGTCGTCGTCCATCCCGTGGCGTTGGCCAGGCTCCCGGTCGCTATCGCGTCCAGCGAGGCACTCGGCGAGAAACCGGTGAGGACGAGCAGCAGCGCGGACGTGCCCAGGGCGACGGCGACGAGCGCGACGGTCAGGCCCCCTGTCATCCAGCCGCCGCGTCCGGGCCGCAGCCGGGCGAGGAGGCGCCGGCCGAGGTCGTCCGGGTCCGTCAGCGAGTCAGCGCTCATGCGGCCTCACCGCCGACCAGCATGCCGAGCCGTTCGGGGGTCGCCTCCGAGACGGGGAGTGATCCGGTGATCCGCCCGGAGGAGATCACCGCGATCCAGGTTGCAAGGGCCATGACTTCCTCGAATTCGGTGGAGATGAGCAGCACTCCGACGCCCTCGGCGGCCGCTTTGCGCAGCCGGGCGTACATGTCCTCGATGGCGCCGACGTCGAGCCCGCGGGTGGGCTGCGCGGCCACCAGGACACGGGTGTCACCGGACAGCTCCCGGGCGAGTACGACCCGCTGCTGGTTGCCGCCGGAGAGGCTGCGCACCGGCGCGTCCAGCGACGGCGTGCGGATGTCGAACTCGTCCGCCAGGCGCCGGGCCTCGGCGAGCATCGCGCTCCGCCGCAGCAGGAAGCGGCCGCTGACCTTCTCCAGCGACTTCATCGCCAGGTTCTCGGCGACGCTCATGTCGAGGACGACGCCGCTTTGGTGCCGGTCTTCCGGCACGATGCCCAGACCGGCCCGGGTGAGGGCGCCGGGCAGGGTCACATCCACCCTGCTCCCGGCGACCTCGACCGTGCCGGCGGTCGGCCGGACCAGCCCGGCGAGGACATCGCCGAGCGTCGCCTGGCCGTTGCCCTCGACGCCGTAGAGGGCGACGATCTCGCCCGCGCCCACGGTGAGGTGGACGTCGTCGAGGAGCCTGACCCCGTCCTGCTCGACGGTGACTCCGGCGAGGCTCAGGACGGGCGGCTGCCGGTCGGAGCCCCCGCCCTCGCCCGGGGACGTCTGCCCCGTCGGTACCAGGCCGAGGGCGGCGGCCTCCTCGCCCAGCGACACCTCACGGCCCACCATCTGCTGAGCCAGCAGCTGCGGAGTGGTCTCGGCGGTGACCGCCCGGAAGGCGACGCAGCCCTTGCGCAGGACCGTCACCCGGTCCGTGGCCTGGGCGATCTCGGCGAGCTTGTGGCTGATGAGGATGACGGCGCGTCCCTCCTCCTGCACCACCCGGCCGAGCACGGCGAACAACTCCTCCGACTCGGCCTGGGTCAGGACGGAGGTCGGCTCGTCCAGGATCAGGATCCGAGGGTTGCGCCTCAGGCACTTGACCACCTCGACCCGCTGCCGCTCACCGGCCGAGAGCGCGTCGACGCGTGCGTCGGGGTCGATGGGCAGCCCGTACCGCGCGGAGACCTCGGCGATGTCGGCGCAGACGGCCTGCTTGTTCACCTTGCCGTTGTCGCCGAGCGCCACGTTCTCCCACACGGTCAGCCCGTTGATGAGGCTGAAATGCTGGTGCACCATGCCGATGCCCAGATCGGCCGCTTCCTGCGGGCTGTCCAGCGCGACCTCCTCACCGCGCACCAGGACGGTGCCGGCATCTCGCCGGACCAGCCCGAGCAGGACCTTCATGAGGCTGGACTTGCCCGCCCCGTTCTCACCCAGGAGTCCGTGTATCTCGCCGGCGTCGACCCTGAGGTCCACGCCGCCGCACGCCGTGACGGATCCGTAGGACTTCGTGATGCCGCGCAGCTCGAGAATCGGAACCGCTGAGGTCGTCGGTGTCATCGCTGATCTTCCTCGTCGGTGTCGGCGTGTCAGCCGAGGCGCTTGACCTCGGCCGCCGCATCGATCTCCTTGCTGCCGATCTTCTTCATGAACTGCGCGAGCTTCTGGTTCTCGTCGCCCTTGCCGTTGCAGATCTTGACGGTCGGGTAGGGATCGGCGCCCAGCTGCCACTCGCGCACCGTGCCCATCTTCAGGTTGTCCTTGGCGAACTCCTCCAGCGCGGCGCGGAAGTAGTCACCCGGGTCGAAGATCACGGAGATGGCGAACTTCGGGCTGGTCGAGTCGCACCGGTCGGTGCCCGGGGTGAGGGTCAGCGCGCCGCCTGCTTCGGCCAGTTGCGCCGCGGCGTCGGTCGCGCCGCCGAGGTAGGGGTAGATCACCTTGGCGCCCTGGCTGAGCTGTGCCTGGGTGGCCTCCTTGGCCTTCGCCGAGTCGTTGAAGTCGCCGGTGTAGGTGCTTGTCAGGGTCGCCTTCGGGACGACCTCCCGGATCCCGGCCAGGAAGGCCTTGGCGGCGGCGACACTGAAGTCGGCCTTGGTGCCGGTGATGAACCCGGCCTTGGTGTAGCCGGCTGCCTTCATCTTCAGGCCCGCGGCGTAGCCGGCGGCGAACATACCTTGGTTGGGGTCGTCGGTGGACAGCAGAACCCGCGGGATCGGGGCGGAACCCGCCTGCCCGGGCATGTACCAGGCGGTCTTGCCGCACACCGGGTCCTCGGAGGCGGGGACGGCGGTCTTCAGCTCGCTCGCGGCGAGCGCGACCATGTCGACGTGCTGCTGGCACAGCGCGCGTGCCGCGTTGAGCGCGTCGCTCGCGGGCACATTGCCGCGCTTGATGATCGTCCAGCCCTTCTCCTTGGCGAAGGCGTCAGCCGAGTCGACGAAGCTCTGGTAGTAGCCGTGGTCGTTGATGTCGCCCGGGCTGAGGACACCGATGACGACCTTGCCGTCACCGTTGACGTCGGGCTCCTTGAGGCCGGAGTCGCTGCCGCCGCTCGCCGAGCCGGTCGCCTTCGGTGCCGTCGCCGCGTTGCCGGCACAGCCGGAGAGGGCGAGGGCTCCTGCGAGGGCGAGGCCGGCCGCGGCCCGGCGACGCCAGAGCATGCTTTTCGTGGTCATGTGCGTGGGTCCGTTCACTGGGTGGCACCGCCCTTGGGGGCGGTGGTGACGTCGGAGGGTGGCGGTCAGTCGGCAGGTCTGACGGCCCGGTGGAGTTCGGCGCGGGAGGCCCAGTCCGGTGGGAGGGGCTCCTCACCCGCGGCGACGAGCCACGGGAAGCCTGTCCGCCCTACCGCTCGGGCCCGGGTGGGGCCGAAGCGGAGCGGAGTTGATCAAGTGGTCGGTGGTGACACAGCCGGCCCCTGCGAGCACGCTGTGGACGCCCGGGAAGCAGGTGGTGTGGTCGCCGCGGCCGCTCGCCTCATGCCCGCGGTTCATGTGGTGGAGAGGGCTGTCGGTCCGACGACGACACGCTGGACTCGCCGGTGCGCTCGACGCTGGGCCGGGTCTCCCCGGGTTCCGGGATCGTCCTGCCGCCGGGCTGACGGTGACCGCGGTCAGCGGCGGTTCGCCGCTGAGCCGGGTGGCGGAGCCGTACGGCGCGAGGTTGTCCCTTGCGCGGGGTCGAGCCCGGTGATCAACGCCCGCGCCACCAGTCGTAACAGCAGCTCTTGCTTCTTCGCCGGCGGAAACCCGGGCATGTCTATGGCTGTCAACGGCGGACCTCCTCTACTGGCTTGCCGCCGGCTCCGTGGGCCAGGTGGGGCGGGGTGTGATGCCGGCGCGTCTCAGGAGGGCGGCGGATCGTTCGGTGGCAGCCGAGGCGACGGCCGCGAGGTCGACGCCCGTCGGTCGCCGGTCGCGGACGACCACGCGGCCGTCGACCAGCACGTCGCGAACGGTGCGCGACACGTGGCCCCAGACCAGCTGGCGGGCCAGGTCACCACGGGGCACCCAGGCGGGGTCGCGGGCGTCGAGTACGACGATGTCGGCGGCCTTGCCCACCTCGATCGAGCCGATGCGGTCGCCGAGACCGATCGCCCGGGCGCCGTCGATCGTCGCGAGTGCGAAGGCCTGCTCGGCGCGAATCGGGTCGGGCAGAGCACGGTCGCGTTCGAGGGCGGCGAACAGGTAGGCGGCCAGGAGGACATCCGGACCGTCGCCGGCGTTGTGGGCGTCGCAGCCCAACGCCACCCGGCCGCCCCGCCGCACCAGTTCGGCGTGGCGGGAGGCTCGTGTGTACCCCTGGGCGAGACGCAGGTAGGCCCCCGGGCAGGCGGCGACCGCGGTTCCGGTCTCGAGGATCGCGTCGACCTCCGCGTCGTCGAGCCACACGGCGTGCCCCAGCAGCAGGCGCGGACCGAGTACGCCCAGCTCGCGGAAGTGGACCACGGGCCGGCGGGCGCTACGCAGGGCGTAGGCCTCGACGTCGGCGGGCCCCGGCGAGACGTGCCAGGTCAGTCCGACGTCGAGCCGCTCGGCCAGGCTCGCCGCCCCGGCGAAGAGCTCATCGCTCGCGAGGTCGTGCCCCACGAGCGTCACCCATCCGGTGACCGGCCCGGTGGCGGGCAGGGACCGGACGATGTCCTCCTGCCTGGCGAGCACCTCACCGGCGGGAGCACCGAACGGCACGTCCTTGGCGTCCCAGCCCCAGCCGCCGACCCGCGCGCGGATACCGGCGGCGCCGAGCCCCGCGGCGACCCGTTCCGGGAAGGCGACCGTGCCCGGTTCCAGAACCGTGGTGATGCCCCGGGACAGGCAGTCGACGGCGGTGATGGTCGCGGCCAGTTCGTCGTCGTCACCGTCGGCGTGGGCGTGCAGCGGGACGATCCAGTCGAAGATCGACTCCTGGGAGCCGATGTGGTCGGGGATCATGCTGCGTACGAGGGGGTCGACGGTCGTGTGCTGGTGGGCGTCGACCAGGCCCGGGATCACCACACAGCCCGACGCGTCGATCTCCCGCGCACCGGGGAAGCGGGCGCGCAGGTCCTCGGCCGTGCCGAGCGCGGCGATGCTCGCCCCCGACACGGCGACCGTCGCACGGGTGAGGACGCGCCGGGCGGAGTCCATCGTGACGACGTCGCCACCCACGATCAGCAGGTCGCTCATGGCTCGATCACGACCTTGCCGATCGTCTCGCGGGCGGCGAGCACGTCCCAGGCGCCGGCCAGTTCAGCGAGCGGGAATCGGGCGGCGGTGGGCAGGTGCAGGCCGTCGGAGAAGCAGGCTGACGTGGCGGCGACGAAGTCGGCCGAGCTGTAGCCGCCGGCGCCCAGCAGCTTCAGGCCACGATGGAAGACCTCCTGGAGTGAGAACGACACCTGGTCGCCGCTGGTGTTGCCCAGCAGCACCAGACGCCCGCGGATGCCGAGGCAGTCCAGTGAGGTGCGCCAGGTGGCGGTGCCGACGTGGTCCAGGACCAGGTCCGCTCCCCCGCCGTCGGTGAAGGTCGTCACCGTCTTCACCGCGTCCGGGTCCTCGTTGCCCAGCACCAGGTCCGCGCCGGCCGCGCGGGCCGCGGCCCGCTTCGCCTCGCTGCCCGCGAACGCGACGACCCCGGCACCGGCCCGCTTGGCCAGGGCGATGGCCGCCAGGCTGACCGAGCTCGCGCCCGCGTGCACCACGAAGGTCTCGCCGGCGGCCAGTGCCCCGACGGTGTGCACCGCGTGCCACGCCGTCGCGAAGGCGGTGGGCAGGGTGACGGCCGCGGAGAGCGGCAGCGACTCGGGGACCCGGACGATCGATTCGGCGGACGCCAGAACGTATTCGGCCAGCGCGCCGGAGGCGTTGCCGCCGAGGATGCGGGGGCTGACGCAGTACGCACGGTCGCCCACCGCGCAGCGCGGGCAACTGCCGCAGCCCTGGGCGGGATCGGCGATGACCCGGTCACCGGGGGCGAGCGAGCCGACCGCGGACCCCGCCGCCACCACCGTTCCGGCGAAGTCCATGCCCGGTACGTGCGGAAGGCGGAAGCCGGGGATCAGGCCCGGCCCCTCGCGCTGCAGCAGGTCCAGGCGGTTCAGCCCGCAGTACGCGACCTCCACGACGACGTCGCGCGGTCCGCACACCGGCTCCGGGACATCCTGCAAGGACACGGCCTCGGGTCCGCCGAATTCGGTCTGCACCATGGCTCGCACCGCGCTGCCCTCCTCACCTAAGCGTCTCGCATTGCGAGGCGGTGGAACGTATTGCGAGAACTCTGCCCCCGCCGACCGGTGCTGTCAACGCTCCGGGGGAACATCTTGGTTTCGTCGGTGTTTCGCCTGCTCAGCGGCTGACGGACCGCAACAGCGGCAGGTCGGGTGCGGGCACAAGGCAGGTCAAAAGGTAAAGGCGCAGGAGGTGTCACCGGGCCTCCCGGCAGTGCAGCGCATACCGGCTCAGCGCCGAGGAGACTCCGGCTCGTCGTCGCCGTGCAGCCGCCGGTCGTCGCCGTTCAGCCGCCGGTCGTCGGCGGCGAGCAGGTCCAGGGCCGCGAGGGCCAGATGGAGTTCCGCCGAGGCGGCGGGAAGCAGGGGGTCCGTGCCCAGGAGGTCCTTGATCTGGCGCACCCGGTAACCCACCGAGTTGCGGTGCAGATGGAGCTGTCGGGAGACGCTCTGTCGGCTGCCCCGCTCGGCCAGCCAGGCGCGCAGGGTCACCATCAGTTCCGGACGGTGCCGGATGGGTCCGAGGTGCGCCTCGGCGTACGCCTCCAGCCGCGCGCGCGGGAGGGGCAACAGCGCCTGGACGACCCCGCAGCCTTCGAACGTGAGCAGCGGGACGCGCTGGGCCCGGGCCAGGCCGAGCAGCCTTTCCGCTTCCGTGAAGGAGCCGGCCATACCCACGGGTGAGTCGGGATGGGAGCCACTGGCCGCGACGACCAGGTCAGCGCAGTCGTCGCCGGTCATGAGACGCAGCCGGTTCCGCAGGCGCGCGAGCACCCTCTCGTCCGGCACCACCGTCCACGCCGTGCGCCCCTCCTGCTGCACCGGGTGCTCCAGCCAGGTGAGGGCGGTGGACCAGGCACGCAGGCGGGAGCCGCCGTAGTGCAGTACGGCGCCGGCCGGCTGTCGCTGGAGATCGATCCCCGGTCCCACGGCCGCCGCACGCACCGAGGGGCTCACCGTCCCTGCCCGCAGCGCGGCGATGACCTCGGCCGGCGCGTGCTGCGACGAGGCCTCCGCAGTGCCGTCCCCCGCGCGCACGGTGTCGATGAGCAAAGCGGTGACGGCGGCATCGGCCAGCGCCCGCACGCGTGGATCACCGGGACCGACTGTGAGCAGCACACCGGCCACCCTCGTCCCCGCGCGCACGGGCAGCGCCGTGGCCCGCAGCCCGTCCAGCGTGTCGACGACCACTGCGGTCCCGTCGGCGAGTACGCCGTCCGCCACCGCGGCCGGCACTCCCTCACCGCCGTCGGTGGTCGCCAGCGGCGCACCCTCGACGGACAGCAGCCGCACCTGCCGGCCGGTCGCCCGCCGCAGCGCGTGCAGCACGTCCGAACGCGCGGCGCCGGCGAGTACGGCCTCGGTCAGTTCCCGCTCCAGCACGGCAGTTTCGGCCTCCGGGCCCGGTCCTTCCCGGGCCGAGTCGGACCGCGCCCCGGCGATGGTTCCCATGGTGTCGGTCTCAGCGGGCCAGCAGCCGGATGGCCACGCCCTTCTCCTGGGTGTACTCGCGCAGCGCCGCGTACCCGCCGCCCCGGCTGAAGCCGCTGTCCTTCTGCATGTTGAACGGGAAGCCGATCACGCCCGCGTCGTGGAACTGGTTGACCGCCACCTGCCCGGAGCGGACGTCCTTCGCCAGCCGCAGCGCCCGGGAGACGCCGTTGGTCCATATGCAGGCCAGCAGGCCGAAGTCCGTCGCGTTCATCAGCTCGGTGGCCTCGGCGGCGTCGCGGAACGACTGCACGGCGAGCACCGGGCCGAAGACCTCCTCGCGGGCGACGCGCATGCCCGCGTCCACACGGTCGTACACGGTCGGCCGGACGAACCACCCCTCGCCGGTCGGAGCGCCACCGGTGACCAAGCGCGCCCCCTCGCGAGGCGCCTGTTCGAGGAAGCCGCTGACGCGGGCGAACTGCGCGGCGCTGACCAGCGGCCCCATGTCCAGGTCGGCTTCCCAGGGCCCGGTCTTGACGTCGGCCATGGCAGCGGCGATCCGCTCCACGACCTCGTCGTGCACGGAGGTCTCCACGAGGAGCCGGGAACCGGCGTAGCAGTTCTGCCCCGCGTTCTCGGTGATCGAGGTGACGATCGCCGGGATCGCCGTGTCGAGGTCGGCGTCGGCGAAGAGCACGTTCGGCGACTTGCCGCCGAGTTCGAGCTTCACCGGGACGAGGTTCTGTGCGGCGGCCGCCATGATCGCCCGCCCGGTGGCGGTGGAGCCGACGAAGCTGATGTGGTCGATGTCCGGGTGCGAGGTGAGCGCTACGCCCGCCTCGGGGCCGAGGCCCGCGACGACGTTGATCACGCCAGGCGGAAAGCCTGCGCGGCGGGCGAGTTCGACGAGCGCGAAGGGTGCCAGCGGCGCGATCTCGGACGGCTTGAGGACGACCGTGTTGCCCGCGGCGAGTGCCGGCGCGACGTTCGCCGCGGTGAGCACGGCGGGAACGTTCCACGGGATGACCACGGCGCACACGCCGTACGGCTCGGGAACCGTGTAGCCCAGGTAGTCGGGGCTGCGGGTGGGCAGCGTGACTCCGGTGAGCTTGTCGGCCGCGCCGGCGAAGTAGTCGATGATGCCGTGGGCGATGTAGATGTTCGTGCGGCCCCCGGACAGTGGCTTTCCCACGTCCTGGGCCTCGACGGCCGCGAGGGCCTCGACCTCGGCGATGACGAGGTCGGCCCAGCGCCGGATCAGCGCTCCGCGCTCGCTCGGGTTGGTCGCCGCCCAGTCGGGGAAGGCGCGGCGCGCCGCGGCGACCGCGTCGTCGACATCGGCTCCACCGGCCCGGGCCACCTTGGTGATCACCTGCTGGGTGGCCGGATCGAGGACGTCCAGGGTGCCGCCGTCGCGGGCCGCGACCCACTCGCCGTCGATGAAGTGCTGGGAAGAAGGAAAGTCAACAGCCGCCATGGGGTGAACCTTGACCGACCCTGTCCCGCATGTCAATATGCGGTCTCGCTTTGTGAGGCATAGAGGAGACCGTGTGCGTGCCACCGCCGCTCTGCTGGAGCAACCCGGACAACCATTCGTTCTGACGGAAGTGGACCTGGACGAGCCCCGCCCGGACGAGGTACTCGTTCGCGTCGCCGCTGTCGGCATCTGCGGTACCGACCTCGAGTTCGCCGGCTTCTTCCCCACACCCGCGCTGCTCGGGCACGAAGGGTCGGGCGTCGTCGAGAAAGTCGGCGCGCACGTCACGTCCGTGCGCCCGGGCGACCATGTCGCCATGTCCTTCGCATCGTGCGGCACGTGCGCGCTGTGCCGCACCGGCTCGCCCGCCTACTGCCGCAGCTTCGACGCGGTGAACTTCTCCGGCCGCCGCCCCGACGGCACCACCGCGGTGACCCACGAGGGGCGGGAGGTCAACGCCCACTTCCTCGGCCAGTCGTCGTTCGCCGACCACGTCGTCGCACCGGAGCGGGCGGTCGTGAAGATCGACCCGTCGCTGGACCTGCTGCGGGCCGGGCCCTTCGGGTGCGGCTTCCAGACCGGAGCGGGCGGCGTGCTCAACGTGCTGCAGCCGCGCCCCGGCTCGTCGATCGCGGTCTTCGGGGCGGGGGCGGTCGGTGTGGCCGCCATCATCGCCGCCTCCCTGAGCGGCTGCGAGGTCGTCGCCGCCGTCGACGTGAACCCGGCCAAGCTCGAGGCGGCCCGCGGCTACGGAGCCACGCACACCGTCGACTCCTCGGCCGGGGACACCGCCGGGCAACTTGCCGCCCTCGTACCCGGAGGGCTCGACTTCGTGATCGACACGACCGGACGCGAGGACGTCCTGCGCACCGCGGTGGAGGCTCTCGGCCCGCTCGGTCGTGCCGGTGTCATCGGCATCGGCCCCAGCGAGTCGATGAGCTTCGAGTGGCGCAGCATCCTCAACGGGCGCACCGTCACCGGCATCATCGCCGGCTCCAGCCTGCCGCAGTTGTTCCTGCCGCGGCTGCTCGAACTCAACGCCAAGGGCCGGTTCCCGGTCGAGAAGATGATCACCTACTTCCCGTTCGACCAGATCAACGAGGCCGTCGCGGCGGTCCGGACCGGCTCCGTGGGCAAAGCCGTACTGACCTTCTGAGCGCGGCCACGAGACGTTGTCACGCCTGGCGCAACGCCTTAGGGTGTCGCCGATCAGGCACCCAGACATCCGGTGGCGCGGCCGGACAACACCGCGCACAGGCCACGAGCACGTGGAGCGTGCCCACCATGTCCGCCGACACCGACTTCACACCCGTCGAAACCGACTTCGACCACCACTCCGACGAGGCCAACGCCGATCCGGTCGCCTACTACGCGCGCTTCCGTGAGAGCTGCCCGGTAGGCCGCTCCGCAGCCCACGGCGGCTTCCACTACACGACGCGATACGCCGACGTGGCCCGCATCGCCCGCGACGACGAGACGTTCTCCTCGGCGCGCAGCGACCACGGCGGCCAGGGCGTCGGCATCGTCATCCCCAAGGGGCCGGGGCTGGAGCAGTATCCGATCGAGCTCGACCCGCCGCGTTCGACCGAGTACCGGCAACTGATCAACCCGCTGCTGACCCCGGAGGCGGTCGAGCACCTGGTCCCCATGATCGAGCGCCACGCCGCCCGCGTCGTCGACGACTTCATCGAGCTCGGTTCCTGCGACTTCGTCCGCGACCTGACCAACCCGCTGCCGGCCGCGGTGACCTTGGACTGGCTCGGTTTCCCCGAGGAGGACTGGGCGAAGCTCGCCGGGCCGATCCACGACATCTTCGCCGCGCCGGCCGGCAGCGAGCGCGCCGTCCGCGGGGCCGCCGGACTGGCCTACATGGACCAGCGCATCCGCGAGCTGATCGCCGAGCGCCGGACCGCACCACGGGCCGACGCGGTCAGCACGCTGGTGGCCGGCCGGCGCGCCGACGGCAGCGAGTTCGGCGACGACGAGTTGGTGTCGGTGATCGGCCTGCTCATCGCCGGCGGCGTCGACACCACCACCTCCCTGACCGGATCGACCCTCGTCCACCTCGCCCGCCACCCCGAGCAGCGCCGACGGCTGATCGACTCCCCCGATCTGCTGGACACCGCGACCGAGGAGTTCCTCCGCGCGTTCGCCCCGTCGCAGTCGATGGCGCGCACGGTCACCCGGGACGCCGAGGTCGGCGGCTGCCCGATGCACGCGGGCGACCGGGTGCTGATCCCGTGGGTCGCCGCCAACCACGACCCCGCGGTGTTCCCCGACCCCGAACAGGTACGGCTGGACCGCGACGCGAGCCGGCACCTCAGCTTTGGGATCGGATCGCACCGATGCGCCGGCGCGCACCTCGCCCGGGCCATGTTCCGCGCGATGATGACGCAGGTCCTGACCCGGCTGCCCGACTACCGGGTGATCGAGGAGGGGCTCGTCCCCTACCCGACGCGCGGCAACCAGTCCGGCTGGGACGCGGTCCCGGCGGTCTTCACACCCGGCCCCCGGGCGACCTCGGCGACAGGCTCGATCCGCGCGCTGACCACGCCCACCCCGCTGCGGGTGACCGGGGTCCGCGCCGCGGCCGACGGCGTCCTCGCCGTCGACCTCGCCCTGCCGGACGGAGGCGAACTGCCCGCGTGGCAGCCCGGCGCGCACGTCGAGCTGCGGCTGCCCTCGGGCAGGCTGCGCCAGTACTCGCTGTGCGGCGACCCCGCCGACGCCGCGACGTGGCGCATCGGCGTCCTGCACGAGCCGAAGGGCCGGGGCGGATCGGTCGAACTCCACGAACTCGCCCGCCCCGGAGCCACGTTCGCGGTACGCGGCCCGCGCAACCACTTCCCGCTGGTGCCGGCGCCGTCGTACCTGTTCCTCGCGGGCGGCATCGGCGTCACACCGATCCTCGCCATGGTCCGCGAGGCCGCCGGACGGGGCACGCCCTTCAGCGTCGTCTACGGCGGCCGCACCCGCTCGACGATGGCCTTCGCCGACGAGCTCGCCGCCGTCGCCGGCGACGCACTCACTCTCCTCCCGCAGGACGAGGCCGGACTGCCTGACCTCCCCGGGCTGCTGGGTGAGCTGGACCCGGACGCCGCCGTCTACGCGTGCGGGCCGGCGCCGATGCTGGCGGCCGTCGAGCGCGAGTGCGCACGCCTGGGCATCACCGACCGCCTGCACCTGGAGCGCTTCACCGCCGGCGACGACCTCGAGACGGCGTTCGACGCCACCGAGAACCGGACCTTCGAGGTCCGGCTCGCGCGCACGGGAGCCACGCTCACCGTGCCGGCCGACCGCCGCCTCATCGAAGTCCTGCGGGATGCCGTCAGCGGTCTGTCCTACGACTGCGAGAAGGGATACTGCGGCGCCTGCGAGACCCGTGTCCTCGCCGGAACACCCGAGCACCGGGACTCCGTACTCAGCGACGAGGAACGCCTTGCCGGGCGCACGATGATGATCTGCGTCGGCCGCTGTCAGGGCGACCGGCTCGTCCTCGACCTCTGAGCGGCGGCCAGGCGCCACCACCGCCGCGCGGCACCTCCAGGCACGACGAAGGGCCCCGTCCGAACACCGGACGGGGCCCTTCGTCGATGCGTCCACCCCATCCCCTTCTCCGAGATGGCGTGTTGCATTACGAGACGTTTTACAGCGGGGCCGTCCAGGCGAAACACCACGGCAACAGGGCGTTCCTAACGTCGCGTCATCGCTTACAGAAAAGGTGGGCCATGACCGCGACCGACTCGCCCCTGCTCGACGTTGCCGCGACCGGCTTCCCGATTCTCCAGCCCCATCACGGAGTGATCGCGTCGACGGCCTACATCCAGGCCACACCCGGGAACACCCTGTGGGGTCGCCTTCCGTGCGAGGCGGACTCACCGTGCGCGGTCGTGCGTCCGGGCTCCGTCATCACGGTCGACACGATCAGCCACGAGGGAGTTCTGGAGGACCAGGGCCGCAACCCGCGTGAGTTCTTCGGCCGTTACGGCATCAGCGGTGGCCAAGTGCTCGACGACGCCCAGCAGGTGGCGGACTCAGGGATGCCGCACGACTTCGACGATGACGGGCCGCACCTCGTCACCGGGCCGATCGCCGTGGCCGGCGCCCGGCCGGGCGATCTGCTCGCCGTGACCGTCCTCGACCTCACCCCGCGGGTTCCGTACGGCATGGTCTCCGCACGCCACGGCTTCGGCGCGCTCCCTGGCGAGATGCCGTCGCTGCCCGGCCCCGTGGTCACCTTCGCGACGGCACACGCGGACCGCCACGGTGCGTGGGGCCGGATGGCCGTCGACCCGACGGACCCCTCCCGCGGCTCACTGCGCTTCCCGCTGCGGCCGTTCCTCGGCGTCATGGGCGTCGCGGTGCCCGGCGACGAGCGACCGCACTCGGTCCCGCCCGGGCGCCACGGGGGCAACATCGACGTCTCCATGCTCGGCGAGGGCGCCACCCTGTTCCTGCCGGTACAGGTCGACGACGCGCTGGTCTACTTCGGCGATCCCCACTTCGCGCAGGGCGATGGCGAGGTCGCCCTGACAGCGTTCGAGGCGTCGCTGCGCGCCACCGTGAAGGTCGAGGTGGTACCGGGCGGTGCGGCGTTGCGCCCCGGCCACGGCCGCGTCGCCCCGTTCGCCGAGACGGACGACTACCTCGTGCCGATCGGCCTGGACGAGGACCTGAACGAGGCGATGCGCGACTGCGTACGCTGCGCACTGGACCTGCTCGCCACCGACTACGGCATCGACCGCCATCTGGCGATGGCGTACCTCAGCGCGGCAGGCGACTTCGCGGTCTCCCAGGTCGTCGACGGCGTGAAGGGCGTTCACGGGAAGATCCGCAAGTCCGACTTCCGCGAGGTCGGCCGACCGCATTGACCGGTAGGTTGTGGCGGGTTCAGCCCCACGAGCAGAGCGCTACGGGCCACACGCACGCGGCGAGGATCACCAGCGCCGAGGCCGACCCCGACACGGCGGTCATCGCCGTGGCGAGCAAGGGACCCAGTTTCTGTGCCAGTGGTGACTTCCACAACCGAATCGCGGCCAGCCCCAAGCCATGGTCGCTGTCTTGCACGGTCACGCCGTCACCGGGGGCCTCGAACTCGCGCTGGCCTTCGATGTCGTCGTCGCCGCCGACACCACGCTCATCGGCGACGGCGTACACGCATCCGGCCTCGATCCGCACCGGATACACAGGCACGGGACGTGTCGCAGGCGGCCCGACCGCAGCCCGAACCGAACTCAGCACATGGACCTAGGTCTGCTGTGGGCCAGGTCCGTGGAGCCGGGCTACGGCCGGCTCTGCGACCCACCGGATGTGGACCGAACCCCGGGTCGTGCAACTGTCCGCGCCGGGCGATCTTCGGGACGATGCCGCACTCGCGCAGCCGCGGCAGTACACCTGGTCGCCCCCGGGGATGACGTCCAGGCCGACCGCCGCAGGCATCGGGGGCGTCGCCCACCATGCTCGAACTCGGACCAGTGGCCAGTACGTTGGTTCACAGCCACGCGGGCAGTTTCGGTACGGATCCGCTGCCGGCGGCGTACAGAGGGCCTGGTACGGGCCGCCCGGTCGCATAGGCGGCCAGGCTGGGGAGGTCACCGGTCACCGAGGTCGTCTCCGCTGTGCCGGGCATGCCCAAGAGCCAGGTGCGACCGCCGCCCTCGGCCCGTAGCTCGACGGGAGCGAAGTCCGTGCGAGCCCGGAAGCCGGCTGCCACGTCATCGACCAGTGCCGCGCAGACCTCAGGGGGGACGTCGTCGAAGCTTGTGCCGGTGTCCAGGTCGACGGCGTGAACCCACACCTCTCGGACCCGCATCCAGGGAACCTCCCAGACCGGCACCTCGCGTCCCCTGGCGGTCCGGACAGTCGCCTCCCAGCACGCGTCGGGCAGTGCGGCTAGTTCCCCGGCGAGTCGGCCGTTGGCCTGGAGCAGGTCCACGCGCAGCTCGCCGGCCGGGCGCCGGGCCCCTTCCTCGATCTCACCGGCACGCTGGTCGGGACTGGCGTACATGGGAGTCTCGACACCCGTGCGAGCCCAGTTCAGCAGGTTGAGCAGCGCGTCCGCGTTGCGGGCCACGTGCGCGACGACGTGTGCCCGGCTCCAGCCCGGCAGGCCCGAAGGCCGGATGAGGCTCGAATCAGTGGCCCAGTGCACCTCGGCCTCGAAGGCGGCCGTACCCTTGGCGACCCACTCCAGCATCGCGTCCAGCCGGCCGCTCACCGCAGCTCCCTGCGACAGGTGTTGCGGCACTCGCCGATCCCCTCGATCCGGGTGACGAGCACGGAACCGTCCCGCAGATAGCGAGCCGGCTTGCGGGCGTGCCCGACACCGCCCGGGGTTCCCGTCGCGATCACGTCGCCGGGAGCGAGGGTGACGATCTCGGACACGTACGCGACAAGGGTGGCCGGGTCGAAGACGAGGTCGCCCGTGTCGGCCTTCTGGACCGTGTCGCCGTCGACCTCGCAGGCCAGGCCCAGTCCCCGGGCGGCCACAGCGGGATCGTCGGCCGTCACCAGCCACGGCCCGACGGGTGTCGTGGCTTCGAAGGTCTTGCCCTGGTGCCACTGCGGTGTGCGGAACTGCCAGTCCCGGGCACTGACGTCGTTGAGCACCGTGTATCCGGCGATCGCGGCGCGCGCCTGCTCCGGGTCCGCGTGCCGGACCTCGGTTCCGATCACCACGGCGAGTTCGGCCTCCCAGTCCATCTGGGTGGCCGTGGCGGGCAGGATCACGTCGTCGTACGCGCCGACCAGCGCCCGTGCGTACTTGGAGAACAGCGTGGGGTACGGGGGCAGTTCCCGGCCCATCTCCAGGATGTGGTTGCGGTAGTTGAGGCCGACACAGACGACCTTCTCCGGTGTCACGACCACCGGGGCGTAGTCCAGGGGGCCTTCGTAGCGGTCGCCGTCGGCGTTCGCGGCCCGCGCGGACCAGTCGGGGCGGCGCAGCAAGTGGACCAGGTCGCTGTCGCCCAGGTCCACCGCGGTGTCCTCGTCGATGCGGACGGCGCGGGTAGTGCCGTCGATCCGGATGGTGGCCAGCTTCACTTCTGTTCTCCTCGGGAAGTACGAGCGAGGCCCAGGGCCTCGTAGACGGGTTCGTCGCTGAAGCGGAACAGATCCACCTGGGTGCGCGCGGTGAGAGCGACCTCGCACCAGGACGGGACGGCGAACAGGTCGCCCTTGGCGATGTCGAAGACCCGGTCGCCGACGTTGGCGGTCGCCTCGCCGTCGAAGACCTGCCAGATCGCCGAGCCGACCCTGCGCACCGGAGTGGTCCGCGTCCCCGCCCGCAGTCGGCGCATCTCGGTGCGTATCGTGACCAGGGCGTCCTTGCCGGTGGTGGGGTTGGAGAAACGGACGCCGGCGTGCCCCGGCTCGATCACGCCGGCGGCTCCTTCGGACTCGAGCTCCAGCTGTGCGGTGAGCGCGGCGTCGGTGTGTTCCCAGCGGTAGGCGGCCAACGGGGAGTTGTGCCGGTCGGGCTGACTGACCGGACGCAGGCCCGGGTGGGCCCACAGCCGTTCACCGCGTGAACGCTCCGGCGTGGCGCGGGTGGACAGCTCGTCGGGGCCGAACTCGAAGAAACGGGCGTCCAGTTGGGAGACCAGCGGGATGTCCAGGCCGTCGATCCAGGTCATCGGCTCGTCAGTGACGTTCTGGTGCTCGTGGAAGGCCCAGCTCGGCGTCAGCAGCAGGTCGCCGCGACGCATCGCCACCGCGTCCCCGTCGACGTTCGTCCACACACCCTCGCCGTCCACGACGAACCGGAAGGCCCCCTGACTGTGCCGGTGGGAGGGAGCGACCTCACGCGGCCCCAGGTACTGGATCGCGGCCCAGAGTGTGGAGGTGGCGTACGGCAGCCCGGGCAGTCCCGGGTTGGACAGCGCCATCGCCCGGCGCTCACCACCCCGTCCCACCGGCACCAACTGCCCGGATCGCTCCGCGATCGGCAGCAGCCGCGCCCAGGGCCACAGGTGCGGGACCGCGGCCGGCTGTGGCGACGCCGGCATGAGATCGTCGCGCTGGTTCCACAGGGGTATCAGGCCCGCATCCTCAAAATCTGCATACAGCTCATCGAGCAGCTTGCGCTGGCTCAGTTCGTCGGCTGTGTCGGTCACCGCGACCTCCAGGGCACGCACCACGGCAGCCCGATCAAAGTGTGTACAGTTTGTCGTTCACTGACACTACCGCCGCGTTCCCTTAGCTGGAATCCCATGCGGATATAATTCCTCTATGCAGAATTCACTTCCCTCGTATCCGGTGAGCGCGGCAGGCAACGCCTTGCGTGCTGTCCGACTCCTGCATGAGCACGGTGAGCTGCGCGTCATGGACGTCGCCGACCGGCTCGGCGTCGCACGGTCGACGGCCCACCGGATCCTGGCGATGCTCGTGTTCGAGGGATTCGCGGAACAGGACCGTCACAAGGCCTACCGGCCTGGGCCGGCCTTGCGGGCGATCAGAGGCAGCCAGGCCGCCCCGCCTCCCGACCTGATCACCCTTGCCCGTCCCCACTTGCAGCGCCTGGCGGACACAGTCCGCGAGACCACCCACCTGATGGTGCTGGAGGGCAACGGAACCCGGTTCCTGGACGGAGTGGAAGGTCCGCAGGCGCTGCGCGTGAGCTACCGCACGGGCGCGCTCCTGCCCGCCCACGTGACCTCGGGCGGCAAGGCGTTGCTCGCCGAGCTGCCGCCGGAGCGACTCCGGGCGCTTTACCCCAACGGACTGCCCGGAGGAGCCAAGGCGCCGGACGACATCGAGCGCCTGATGGCTGAGCTGACGTCGATCCGCCGTACCGGCTGGGCCCTCAACCTCCAGGACAGCGAGCGGGGTGTGAACGCGGTCGGTGTGTGTGTCCGCGACCGCACGGGTACGGCCGTGGCCGCCGTCGCCGTGGCGGCGCCGTCCGCCCGCTGTCCAAGAGGCAGGCTGACCGAACTGGCCCAACCGCTGCGGTTGGTGGCGCGGGACATCAGCAAGGAACTGTGACCGGCGGAGAGCGACGGGGCGTCAGGACTGACCGTTGCCCGCGATCCCCAGGGCCGTTCGCGTGGCCGCGGGTTCGTACTCGGGGGCGATGTCCGCCAGTACGCTCAGCGCGGTGCGTGCCAGATGACGGGCGACCACGCGTGCGGCTTCGGCCGGGTCGCTCAGGCGCATCGCCTCCAGGAGCGCTTCGTGCTCCGCGTATGCCTTGCCCCATGAGGCGGGCGCGCCCAGCTGGGCCAGGCGGATGTAGCGCTCGCTGTGCTCTCCGAGCGAGGCGATCATGCGCTGCAGGTGTGGCCCCACCGCCTGGGTGGCGATGCTGTGGAACTGGTGGTGCGCCGCGTGCCACTCGTCCGGCTGGTCGTCGACCGACAGCCCCCGCATCCGCTTCAGGGCATCGCTCATGCGCTCGACGTCATCGGCCGTGAACGACTTGGCCGTCATGCTGACGGCGAGCGTTTCGAGCATGATGCGGGCCCCGTAGACAGCGTCGAGGTCCTCGGGGTCCACCGACCGCACCCGCGCTCGCTGGTCGGGCCGCGCGTCGATGAGCCCCTCTTCCTGGAGCAGCCGGAACGCCTCGCGCATGGGCGTACGACTGACGCCCAGCTTCCGGGCCATCTCGGCCTGGAGCAGGACCGAGCCCGGTGGCAGCTCCCCGTTCAGGATCATGGTGCGCAGGCGCCCGTGGACGTCGAGGGCCAGTCGGCGCCCGCCCGCGGCTGCCGTGGGGCTCTCGCCCGACGGCACGGAGTCGGCCCGCACCTCGCCCCCGTTGCCGGCCGGCCGCTGTTCCTCGCGGGACTCGCTTCTGCTCCTGCTCACGCCGGGGAGTCTACCCAGGGTGTATGCAGCCCATACAGCGTCCCCTTGCAACTGCCCGGCGAGAGTCGTGGCGCCTCTTCCCGAACAGGTTCGGAAGGGGGGTGACTGTATCCACCTGTTGGGCAATCAGCAGCCGGACGGTGGCCCCGGCGACTCATCGTTCGAGAACGAGGGCGAGGCCCTGTCCCACACCGATGCACAGGGTCGCCAGACCGACGCCCGAGCCCGCGGCCGCGAGCTGGTGGGCGACCGCCCCGGCCAGCCGTGCGCCGGACGCGCCCAGAGGGTGGCCCATGGCACAGCGCCCGGTTGACCGCTGCGACGGGCCCGAGTCCGAAGTAGTGGGGCTCGATCGCGGTAACGGCGGAGGCGCTGACCCGGGCCGGCGGCTCACGGCCGAGCGCCCGAAGCCCCCCTCGTCCGCGAGCAGGAGAGCGGCGGCGCCGTCGTCGAGGGGCGAGGCGTTGCCCGCGGTGACCGTGCCCCCCACGGGACGGAAGGGCGGCTTGAGCCCGGCCATCGCCTCCAGGGACGCGTTCTCGCGTACGCATTCATCGCGGGCGCGGAGCACCGGGTCGCCCTTGCGCTGCGGAACCGGCATCGGTGCCACCTCGGCGTCGTACAGGCCGTCCTTCCACGCCCTGGCTGCCTTCTCGTGACTGGCGAGCGCGTAGGCGTCCTGCTTCTCACGGCTGATGCCGTGCTTCTCCGCGATCAGTTCCGCGCTCTCCCCCAGTGGGACGGTCCACTGGGGCGGCATCGCGGGGTTGACCATGCGCCAGCCGAGCGTGGTGGAGTACAGCTCGGTGTGGCCGGCCGGGAAAGGGCGGTCATTCTTGGGCAGGACGTAGGGCGCGCGGGACATCGACTCGACGCCACCCGCCACGGCGACGGACGCGTCGCCGAGCGCGATGGCTCGCGCGGCCTGGACGACGGCTTCCGGCCCGGAGGCGCAGAGCCGTTGACGGTGACACCGGGCACGGTCACCGGCAGACCGGCCAGCAGCGCCGCCATGCGTGCGACGTTGCGGTTCTCCTCGCCTGCGCCGTTGGCGTTGCCGAGGAAGACGTCGTCGATCCGCGCCGGATCGAGGCCGGGAGAACGGTCCAGCAGGGAGCGCACGACGTGGGCGGCCAGATCGTCGGGGCGTACGGCCGCCAGAGCACCGCCGTACTTGCCGGCCGGCGTGCGGACCGCGTCGACGACATACACATCACGCCGGCTCATCGGGCGGCTCCTTGCGCGACATGGATCTTCGGCCCGGTGTGTTCGCGCACCTGGTCGGCAGCGACCCCGGGCGCCGTTTCGACCAGTACGAGGCCGTCGTCGGTCACATCCAGGACGGCCAGGTCGGTGATGATCCGGTTCACGCACCGCCTGCCGGTCAGCGGCAAGGAGCACTCCTCGACGATCTTCGGGCTGCCGTCCTTGGCGGTGTGGGTCATCACGACGATGACGGTGCGGGCCCCGTGGACCAGGTCCATGGCGCCGCCGATGCCGGTGACCAGCTTGCCGGGGACCGCCCAGTTCGCCAGGTCGCCTGCCGCGGAGACCTGCATGGCGCCGAGTACGGCGACGTCGATGTGACCGCCGCGGATCATGCCGAACGACAGCGCCGAATCGAAGAACGAGGCTCCGGGAAGGACCGTCACGGTCTCCTTGCCGGCGTTGATCAGGTCCGGGTCCACTCCGTCGTCGGTGGGATAGGGGCCGGTGCCCAGAATGCCGTTCTCGGACTCCAGGATCACCTCCACGCCGTCGGGCAGGTGGTTGGGGATCAGAGTCGGCAGGCCGATGCCCAGGTTCACGTACTGGCCGTTCCGCAGTTCGCGTGCGGCCCGGGCGGCCATCTCCGCTCGGTTCCAGGCCATCAGCGCTTCACCGCCTGCTGTCCGCCGGGCACCGAAACCGTGCGCTGCTCGATCATCTTGTCCGCGGCCTCCTGGGGAGTGAGGGCAATGACCCGCTGCACGAAGATCCCGGGCAGATGCACCGCGTCCGGGTCGATCTCCCCGGGCTCCACCAGCTCCTCCACCTCGGCGATCGTCACCCGTCCCGCCATCGCCGTGACGGGGTTGAAGTTCCGCGACGACTTGGCGAAGACGAGGTTGCCGTGCCGGTCGCCCTTGGCCGCACGCACGAGCGCGAAATCGGTACGGATCGCGTGCTCCAGTACGTACTCGGTGCCGTCGAACTCCCGAGCCTCCTTCGGCGGTGAGGCCAGCGCGACGCCGCCGGAGCCGTCGTACCGCCATGGCAGTCCGCCCTCGGCCACCTGCGTGCCGACACCGGCGGGTGTGTAGAAGGCGGGAATGCCGCATCCACCGGCGCGCAGCCGCTCGGCGAGTGTGCCCTGGGGGATCAGTTCGACCTCCAGCTCCCCGGCCAGAGACTGATGGGCGAACTCCTTGTTGGCTCCGATGTAGGAACCGGTCACCCGGGCTATGCGCCCCGCGGCGAGCAGCACGGACAGTCCCGCATCCATGGCGCCGCAGTTGTTCGACACGACTCGCAGGCCGAGGGCCCCGTGGTCATGGACCGCCTTGATCAGTACGTTGGGCACCCCGCTCAGACCGAACCCGCCGACGGCGATCGACGCACCGTCGAAGATGTCGGCCACGGCCTCGGCGGCCGGGGCAACCACCTTGTCCATGTCAGACCTGCTTCATTGTCGGCTGACCGGGACCGATCAGGGACGTGAGCGGGCAGGCGGGCTCCGGGTCCGGCGTGAAGCGGCGGCGCAGGTCGGCCACCGCCTCCATACCGCGCAGGGTCACCTCGGGTGGGGTCGACAGGCCGGCGGGCCCGAGGAGGCCGGGGACCGCTGCCCGGGCGGCGGCCTCGGGAAAACCGTGCCGCAGCAGAGCCGCCTCGATGCCGGGTGCGCCGGAGGCCAGCAGTTCCTCGGTGCTCATACGGCAGACCTCGGCATAGGCGCGGGTGTGCCACGCGGTTGCGGTCTCACGCGGAGTGACCACCACGTTGGTGATGAGGTCGGGTGCGACCTGAAGGTGGCCGCCTACGCGCGGGAACCCCTTCTCGCCTGCGAGGACGTCGAACGGCGGGTGCAACGTGGTCCCGTCGACAGCGCCCGTCGGCAGGGCCTGGAACCTCTGCAACGTACCGCCCACCGGGACGAGTTGGCCGTCGGTCACCGGCGAGCCGGCGACGTCGGTGAGCACGGCGCGCAGCACGAACGCGAAGGCGCTGTGCGCGTTGTCGACCGCCCACCGGTCGGTCGGCAGCAGCGCTCCGGGGCGCCGGTGAACAGCGAGTTCGCCCATGCCCTCCGCCCGGACGGCCACCGGGTCGCGCTTCA
Organism: Streptomyces afghaniensis; assembly: GCF_044327915.1. Classification (NCBI taxonomy): domain Bacteria; kingdom Bacillati; phylum Actinomycetota; class Actinomycetes; order Kitasatosporales; family Streptomycetaceae; genus Streptomyces; species Streptomyces afghaniensis. Next base: position 317,835 of record NZ_JBIRGJ010000004.1, on the reverse strand, counting down.
GCAGCCCACGCAGCAGGTGGTCGGGAGAGGTGTGCATGAGGTCGAAGTCGCCGTCGTTCCAGCCGGTCATCTGCTGGTCGGAGGAGACGACCGGCACGAGGTTCACCTCCAGCCCGGCCTGCTGGAAGTACCCGGAGTCGATGGCGTGGTAGAGATGCACGCCGCCGGCGCCGGGGAAGACACCCACAGTCAGCTGTCGGGTGGGCTCGCCGGGTGGGCGGAGCGCACTCAGCTCGGTAGGCATGCTCCGTTGCATGGGATGAACGCTTCCTTTGAGTCAGAGGACCGGGGCGGGGCCGTCGGCTCCGGCCGTTCCGGCAGTCACTCGATGACGACGGTCAGGCGGGCCTGGCTTCCTGGTTGGTGATGAAGTCGGCCGGCGGCGCCCCGGGGCCCCAGACGGCTTCCGGGCAGTCCCAGTCGTTGGGCTGCCAGTCCTCGGTGATGCAGTCCATGTCGCTGGAGTACTCGATCCAGCTGCCCCAGGGGTCCTGGATGTAGTGGAAGAGGTTCGAGCCGAGGGTGTGGCGGCCCAGGCCCCAGCCCTTCGTGTAGCCCTCCTCGGCCATGTTCCGCGCGCCCTTGGCGATCTGGTCGATGTCGGACACCATCCAGCTGGAGTGGTGCAGGCCGGGGTGCTCCCCCGGGACGAAGCCGAAGACATGGTGGTCGCCGGGACCGGAGTTCATGAAGACGGGGCCGCCGTTGATGATGCGGTCCGACAGACGCAGCCCGAGCGTGCGAGTGTAGAAGGCCTCGGAGGCGCTCACATCGGAGCTGAAGATCAGCATGTGCCCGAGTCGCTGGGGGCGGGTCTCCTCGGTCGCGGTCAGCCAGCGGGCCTGGTCGACGCGGCGGACCCGGTCACCGACGTTGGCGTCCTGGGCGTCCGTGGTGCCGAACTCGCGCCACGGGGCGATCCCCTCGTCCCGGAGGTTGACCAGGTTCCCTTCATGATCGCGGAACCACAGTCCGCCGGGCACCTCGGCCGGCGCGTCCAGCAGCTTCAGGCCCAGGCCCTCCAGGTGCCGCTGCCACTCGGGCAGCGAGTCCGGCTCCACCGCGAACGCCACGTGGTGAAACCGCTTGACCGGTCCCTCCATCAGCACCGTCTGGTCCTGCTCACGGCCGTCGCAGCGGATCACCACCGCGTTGCCGCGCTCCGCGGTCTCCAGCCCGAAGGCGCCGTAGAAGCTCGCCCCGGTGTCCAGTGACGGCACCTGGAGTCCGTAGTGCAGGAGACCTTTGACACGCAACATGTGCACTCCTCATGGTTCTGGTGAACCCGCATCCCGCACGGGCACCGAGCTAAGTGTGTACACCTTTCGGGTCGGACGTCCAGATGCCCGCCAAGGCTTTTCCATTGCGGAACACAGATCATGTCCGCCGCCCACATCCACTGAACCTCGCGGCGACTCACTCTTCCTCTCGCAAAGTGTATGCACTATGGTGCTCGTACTTTGAGAGAGCCGCCTGTCGGAGGAAACATGACACCGCCTGAATGGTCGCTTGTGCAGTACCGGGTCGATGACTCGGAGAAAGTCGCCGTCGGTGCGTACACCGACGGGACCGTGGTGCAGGGGCCGCCCGGGACCGAGGGCCTCACGCTGATGGAGGTGCTGGGCCGCTGGGAGTCGCTCACACCACTGCTGCGCGGCTGGACGCCGGCCGTGTCCGACGCCGTTGCGGGCGCCCGCCTGGCTCCGCCGCTGACGTATCCCCACAAGGTGATCTGCGCGGGCGCCAACTACTGGGACCACATCGCCGAGATGGGCTGCGAGCGCCCCGACGAGCTGGGTGATCCGTACTTCTTCCTCAAGCCGCCGACGACGACCGTGACAGGGCCCGGGGACCCGGTGCCGCTGCCCTCCTACCCCGGCGCGCGCGTCGACTGGGAGGCCGAACTGGCCGTCGTCATCGGCCGCGGCGGCCGCAACCTCCCGCCCGAGCAGGCCATGGCCCATGTGGCCGGTTACATGGCGGCGAACGACGTCTCGGCCCGGGACCGGCTCAAGCTGGCCGCGCCGGTCGCCGAGCCGTTCACCTTCGACTGGGTCGGCCACAAGGGACAGGACGGATTCTGCCCGCTCGGCCCCGGCCTCGTGCCCGCCTGGCAGATCAGCGACCCGCACGACCTCAAGATCCAGCTCAGCATCAACGGGGTGCTGAAGCAGGACTCCTCCACCGCCCAGATGATGGTGAAGATCCCCGAGGTGATCGCGGCGGCCAGCCGTATCGCCCGGCTGGAACACGGGGACGTCATCCTCACCGGCACACCGGCCGGCTGCGGAGTACCGCGCGGGGAGTTCCTGGCTGCCGGGGATGAAATAGTCATCGAGATCGAGCGGATCGGTCGCCTGGAGAACACGGTGGTGGCGTCATGAGCATTACCTCGGTCGCTTCGGAACTCGGCTGGTCGGAAGCGCTGCCGGTTCCCGCAACCATGCGAGCCATGCTGTTCCGCCGGTTCGGACCGCCCGACGTCCTGGAGCAGGCCACGGTCGACACCCCGCGCCCCGGCCCCGGCGAGGTCCTCGTCCAGGTCGCTGCGGTCGGTATCGGCCGGCTGCTCGACCTGACGGCACGCGCGGGCAACCACCCCTACGCCAGGATCGAGCCGCCGCACATCCTGGGCGCGGACCACGCCGGCACGATCGCCGCCCTCGGCGAGGGCGTTAACTCCGTCCAGGTCGGCGACCGCGTGGCCGTCCTGCCCGGCGTCGCCTGCGGCACCTGTGCCTACTGCGCCGACGGCCGCGAGGAAGTCTGCGACGCCCTGACCGTGATAGGCACCCACCGCCCCGGCGCCTACGCGCAGTACTGCGCGGTGCCGGCGGGCAACGTCCACAAGGTCCCGGACGGCATCCCGGCCGCGATGGCCGCCTCGCTCGCACTCCTCGGCCCGGTCGCCGCCAACCAGATGACCCAGGCAGGACTCCGCCCCGGACACTGGGTACTTGTCCAGGGCGCCTCCTCCGCTCTCGGCTCCACGACGGCCGCCTACGCCCAGCACCTGGGCGCGAGGATCATCTCGACCTCCCGCTCGGCTCAGAAGCGCGCGGCCATGGCCGCGGCGGGAGCCGACCTCGTGCTCGACACCAACGCGCCGGACTTCGTGGAGCGGGTCCGGGAGGCGACCGGCGGTCGTGGCGTCGACATCGCCGTCGACAACCTCGGTGACCCGGCCGTCTGGGACGCCACCATCGACTCGCTGGCCCGCGGTGGCGCTGTGGTCACCTCCGGGGCCTTCCTCGGCGGCCAGGTCAAGATCAACCTGCGGCGCGTGTACTCCGACTGCCACCGCATCATCGGGGTACGCACCGGCAACCCGGCCGCGGTGGCGGAACTGTGGACGCAGGTGGAGAACGGCTTCCGTGCCGTCGTCGACCGCACCTTCACCATCGCCCGCGCCGCCGACGCCCACCGCTACATGGAGGACGACAACAGCCTCGGGCGCGTGGCACTCACCCTGCGCGCCGAGGACTGGGACGCATAACAGCACCGGATTCCGGCCTGTCCCCGGCGGAACAACCTCGGGGACGGTACGGAACAGTCGTCCCCTCGGACCGGCCCACCGGGGTTCCACCACGACGAAGGGCGCCTGAACCGGACTTACGCCCGGCAGGCGCCCTGCTGACACATCAGTGAGGCCGATCAGTGGCCGGTCAGTGAGGATCACCCGGAGTACTCGAGCCAGCCAGCCACTTCGCGCCCTCTTGGTAGAGGCGCTGCACGACCTCACCCGTGAGGCCCGGCAGCCCGGTCTTCACCGTGAAGCCGGCCTTCGTCTGGAGGTAGCCGAGATGGCGGTACCCCACGGGGAAGCGGCCCAGCAGGTGCGGGTCCAGGCTCAGCGTCGCGGAGGGATCGACCACGTCGAGACGGTCCTTCTCGTAGATCGGCTGCCGACGGACGATCTTCCACGCGCCCTCGTGGCGGGCGCAGAAGTCGTAGAAGCGCCCCGTGCAGACGACGTCGACCTCCACTCCGTCGACCTCGGCCCGCTGATTGATGGTCATCTTGGTCTGGGCCATGGCGCGGTCGCCCACGACGTCAGAGGTGTGACCGCCGAGGAAGTGGAGAATGCTGACGCCGTTGTCGAAGCCCTCCCGGCTGATCGCGATGAAGTCCGTTGCCGGGCCCTGGAACCACGTGGCCGTCATCCAGCCGTCTACGGGATGCCACACGGTGGCGAACCGCTCCCAGTCGCCGGCGTCGCGCCACAGTGCCCAGTCCTCGACGAGCTGACGCAGCTCGCTCCTGTCCGTCTCGATTGTCGGCATGCAAAACCTCGGTCGGGTGTCGTGTAAGAAATGGAACCAGGTCGGCGAAGACGGCTTGGAACGCGTCGCAGAAGCCTGCCGACGGCCGAGTACGGGACGGCATCGACCTGGCTCTGTCGATACCCGGACGGTAATACCGTACCGGCGATCCGTCGAATAGAAATGCCGCATGCGATACATGGGCGAGGTGAATACCAAGCGTGAGTTTCCCCATTCGATCGACGAGTACCGCGACCGGCCTGCACCGAGTCGACCTCAATCTGCTCCCGCTGCTCGCCGCCCTCCTCGAGCACCGCAGTGTCACCCGCGCCGCCCAGGCGGTCGGACTGACCCAGCCGGCCATGAGCAACGCCCTCCAGCGGCTGCGGCGCACACTCGGCGACGAACTGCTCGTCCGGGTCGGCCGCCACTACGTCCTCACCGAGCGCGCCGGCGCGCTGGTCGGACCGGTCAACCTGATCCTGGAGACCGCCACCCATCACGTACTCACGCCTCCGACGTTCGATCCCGCGACCTCGGACCGCATCTTCCGCATCGCCGCGACCAGCGCCTCGGCCCTGACCGTCCTTCCGGCCCTCAGTGCCGCGCTCGCCGTGTCCGCACCGGGTGTCCGCCTGCACCTGGAACCGCCCGATTCCGCCATGGACCTCACCCGCGGCGACGCGACCGCGGACGTGACGCTACTGCCGGACACCGTGCCGACGACGCTGCCGAGGGAACGGCTCTACCACGAGGACTGGGTCGTCGTCGCCGACGCGGACAACGACCGCATCGGCGCGGCGCTCACCGTCGACGACCTCGCCCGGCTGCCTCACGTGGTGTTCGAGTGGGAAGGAGGGCGGGTCGGCGCGCAGCAAGCCCTGGCCCGGTTGATCCCCGATCTCCACGTGCGGTGCGTCGTCTTCGAGTTCCTCATGATCCCCTCAATGGTGAGCGGCACACCCATGATCGCGTTGCTGCAGCGCCGGCTGGCCCGGCAACTGGCGGCCCAGCACGGGCTCCGGGTCATGGAGGCGCCGATTCCATTGCCGTCGCTCGGTATCGATCTGGTGTGGAATCCGCGCACGGCCGGCGACCCCGGACGGGTGTGGCTGCGAAAGCAGCTGATGCGCGCGGTTCATTGACGGTGTGATTGCACAGCATTTCCAGCATTCATTGGATTCATTCCTCCGCTGTGCTTAGCGTTCCGGTGAGAGTACGCCTTTCGCGCCGCGGTCCGCGCTTTCGGCCGGCCATCGCCGACGGACGGGCAGCGCGCCGACAACCAGACGAGGAGAACTCATGTTCCCGCTGAATGCCTGGTACGCCGCGGCATGGGACACCGAAGTCGGTCGCACCCTGTTGCCACGCACCATCTGCGAGCGCCCGCTCGTGCTGTACCGCACCACTTCCGGGGAGGCGGTGGCGCTCGCCGATGCCTGCTGGCACCGTCTCGTGCCGTTGTCGATGGGCGAGTTGCACGGTGACGACGTGGTCTGCGGCTACCACGGCCTCGCCTACGGCCCCAACGGCCGCTGCACCCGGATGCCCGCGCAGGAGACCCTCAACCCCTCCGCCGCCGTCGCCTCCCACCCGGTCGTGGAACGGCACAGGTTCGTCTGGGTCTGGCTGGGCGACCCCGCGGCAGCCGATCCCGATCTCGTCCCGGACCTGCACTGGAACGAGGATCCGCAGTGGGCCGGGGACGGCGAGAGCATCCTCCTCGACTGCGACTACAGGCTGGTCCTCGACAACCTCATGGACCTGACCCACGAGCAGTTCCTGCACGCCGACAGCCTCGCGAGCGACGAACTCTCCGAAGCCGAACCGGACGTCGCCCACGACGACCATTCGGTCACGCTCACCCGGTGGATGCGGGGGATCGAGGCGCCGCCCTTCCTGGCCATGCAACTGCGCCGCAAGAATCCCGCCCATGACGGCCCCGTCGACCGGTGGCAGGTCATCCGCTTCACCGCTCCCTCGACGATCACCATCGACGTCGGTGTCGCGCCGACCGGAACCGGGGCCCCGGAAGGCGACCGGAGCGCGGGCGTGAACGGCTACGTACTCAACACGGTCACGCCCGCCGCGGCCGGCACCTGCCACTACTTCTGGGCCTTCACCCGCAACTACCACCTCCACGACCAGAGCCTGACCACCCTGCTCCGTAACAGCGTCTCGCGGGTCTTCGGCCAGGACGCCGACATGCTCAACGCGCAGCAGCGGGCGATCGAGGCCAACCCCGGGCACGAGTTCTACAACCTCAACATCGACATCGGCGGGATGTGGGTGCGCCGGATCATCGACGCACAGGTCGCGCGGGAGCAGGGGCGGGACCGCACAGCCCCGGGCCGTCTGGCGGCCGTCGCGGCGACCACGAGGGAGACGGCATGACCAGCACCGCCGACACCGCGGTCCTGGTGACACGCACCGAACTCGTACCCGGCATCGTGGAACTGGTGCTGCGCACGTCCAGAGCCGTCCGAACGGTCCCGCCGGGCAGCCACATCGACATCACCGTTCCCCTGCCGGCCGGGCCGGAGACCCGCTCCTACTCGCTGGTCGACCAGGGCCAGGACGACGGACTGCTCCGCATCGCCGTACGCCTCCAGCAGGACGGACGCGGAGGATCGAGGTGGATGCACGACCTGCGTCCCGGCTCGGAGATCACTTTCGCGGGCCCGATCGACGCGTTCCCGCTCAGCCCGGGGCGCCTGCCGAGCGTGCTCCTCGCAGGCGGCATCGGGATCACACCCATCGTCGGGCTCGCCCGCGCCCTCCGCACGCGAGGGGCCGACTACCGGCTCGTCTACGCCGGCCGGTCCCGCGACCGGATGGCCTTCGCCGACGACCTCGAGCGGGAACACCCCGGCAGGGTCACGGTCGTCGAGGACAGGCCCGGAACCTTCGTCGACCCCGACGAGGTCGTCGCGTCGGTCCCGGAGGGTGGCGTGCTGTACGTCTGCGGTCCGATCGGGCTGCTCACCGCTGTTCGAGCGGCGTGGGAACGGGCTGCCAGGCCACCCGGTGAACTCCGCTTCGAGACGTTCGGCACGAGCGGCGCCGTGGCCGCGGAAGCGTTCCGCGTGGAGGTTCCCACGCGCGGGCTGAGCTTCGAGGTACCCGTCGGCACGAGCCTCCTGGACGCCCTGGAAGCCGCAGGAGTGGAGATGATGTACGACTGCCGCCGCGGCGAGTGCGGCCTGTGCAGAGTGACGATCCTCGACGTGGCGGGCAAGGTCGATCACCGGGACGTGTTCCTGTCGGAACGTCAGCGCCGGCAGGGCCAGGTGATGTGTGCGTGCGTTTCCCGTGCCGCGGGCGCCTCCCTCACCATCGACTGCTGAGCGCACCGAACCGTGCCGCCGCAGGGTGCGCGACCCCTGCGGCGGCACGGGAACTCCTGCCCCCCCACGGCTCAGCCGGCCGCCAGTGCTTCCCGCATGGACAGCTCGGCGTCGTGCCCGTAGATCCACCCGTTGTGGGCGAAGGGGTCCGCGCTCGAGAACGAGGCGTCCCTGGCCTGCTGAGCGGGACCGTCGGGCAGGTGGTTGCTCTCCGCCCTGCCCCGGCTCATCTGCTGCACGCGGGTGGCGCGCGGGCGGCGTATGGCCTCGTACCGGCGCAGCGCGGCACAGGGGTCTTCCGGCCGGTCGGCGAGGCAGCCCGCCAGGACGGCGGCGTCCTCCATCGCCTGTGCCGCTCCCTGGGCGAAGAAGGGGAACATCGGGTGGGCCGCGTCGCCGAGCAACGCGACCGGCCCGTTCGTCCAGCGGGGCAGCGGGTCACGGTCGAGCAGCGCCCACCGTCCAGTGCGCTCGGCGGCCGCGAGGAGTGCTCGCAGGTCGTAGGACCAGTTGGCGAACTCGGCGCGCAGGTCCTCGATCCGCCCCTCGGCCGACCAGGATTCCGTCGTCCAGTCGTACGCCGGCCCGAACGCGACGATGTTGATCTGCTCGCCCGCGGAGATCGGATAGTGGACCAGGTGACGGTCAGGGCCGAGCCACAGTGTCTGGACCGGGCGGCGCGCGAACTCCGGTGCTCTCTCGGCCGGTACGAGGCACCGCCAGGCGCAGATGCCCGAGAAGCGGGGTGAGCCCGCCTCGGTCACGTACTGCCCCACGGTGGTGTGGACGCCGTCGGCACCGACGACCACGTCGGCGAACTCCTGTGCGCCGTCGGTGAACGTCAGCTCCACACCCTCGTCCAGTCGGCACAGGCGGGCGAGCCTGGACCCGAGCCGCAGCGACGCCTCGGGGACCGCTGCCCGCACCGCGGCGAGGAGATCGGCGCGGTGGGCGACGTAACTCTGCTCGCCGAAGCGCCGTTCGCACTCCTCGCCGAGGTTCTGGGAGAACAGCACGCGCCCGTCCTCCCAGCGCCGGAACTCCCATCCGACCTGCAGCGGCACCGCGCGCTCACGGAAGCGGTCCAGTTGGCCGAGGCTGCGCAGCAGCCGCACGGCGTTCGGGGAGACGACGAGGCCCGCGCCGACCTCGGTGAGGGCGGGCGCCTGCTCGTACACGGTCGCCTCCAGCCCGGCCCGGTGCAGGAACGCCGCGGTGGCGAGACCGCCGATTCCGCCACCGACCACGGCGACGCGCGGGGCGGGCGTTCGTCTCTTGTCCTCGCTGATCATTCACCGGCTCCTGTCGCCCGAAGGAAGCCCGCTCCCGCTGCGTCCGCGGGAGCGAGGACGATGTCGAAGCGGACACTCGACCAGGACCGGCCCCCGAGATCGCGGCCGTCGGGAGTGGGTGTGCCCGCGGGGTGCTCCACGAAGTCGTGGACGAGCGAGTCCTTGACACCGAACACGGCGTCACTGTCGAGGAGTTCGTCGCCGCGGACGAATATGTGCGTGATCAGGGTTCGCTTGCCTTCGGCGCGGACGTCGAAGTGCAGGTGCGAGGCGCGCATGGGGGAACGGCCCACCGCGGCGAGCAGCGCGCCGACCGGACCGTCGTGCGGAATCGGGTACGGGGTCGGGGTGATCGCCCAGAACCGGTAGTTGCCCGTCTCGTCGCTGAACAGATGGCCGCGCGCCGCGGTGCGGTCGTCGTCGTACTGCACGTCGTAGAAGCCGTCCTCGTCGGCCTCCCACACCTCCATGCGGGCCCCCGGCACCGGCTTCCCGTCGGTGCCGGTGACCGTGCCCTCGACCCAGCACGGCTGCCCGGCGGCGCCGAAGGACATGTCCCCGCCCAACGGGATCTCGGGTGAGCCCTCGACGAAGAAGGGGCCGAGCACCGTCGCCTCGGTCGCGTTCGCGTACGCCTCGTTGTTGATCGCGATCGTCTGCATGGACGCCCCGAGCACGTCCGACAGCAGGATGAACTCCTGCCGCTTGTCGTCGGTGATGTGCCCGGCTGCGGTGAGGAACCGGATCGCGGCGTCCCACTCCGCCTCGGTCAGGCGCACCTCGCGCAGGAAGGCGTGCAGGTGCCGGGTCAGGGCCTGCATCAGCTGCTTCAGCCGCAGGTCCTCGGCGGTCCTGAACGAGGCCACGACCTTGTCCACCAGGGCCTGCTCACGTGCCTGCTGCTCGGCGGCAACCTGCGCGGCAACCCTGTTCGTCTCACTCCGCATGAGTTCTCCTCGTCATCGAGCCGTGGTCGTCGAGTCGTCGGTCACCCCGGCGGTCATCGTTCGCGGGTCCGCCCCCCGCCACGCCGCACGGAGCAGGCGCTGAACGTCCTCGGCCGTCACCGGACGCGGGTTCCCGTCCGGCACCACGTCCAGGACCGCCTGTACCGCATCGTCGGCCTCGGTCTCCTTCAACCCGTAGTCGCGCAGTGCCTTCGGCGCGTCCACGTCACGCCGGAGCCCTTCCAGCCCATCGATCGCCGAACCGGCACCGAAGGCGGCCGCGATCCGTTGTTCGGCCTGCGGGGCGGCGGGTGCGTTGAACGCCAGCACGTAGGGCAGCACGACCGCGTGGGTCTGGGCGTGCGGCAGGTCGTACATGCCGCCCAGGACATGACAGATCTTGTGATGCAGTCCCGAACCCGCCGACGAGAACGCCACCGCGGACAGATACGTGCCGTACAGCGTCTGCTCGCGGCCCGGAAGGCCGGCCGGGTCGGCGACCACCGCGGGCAGACCCGCGGCCAGCGCACGGATCCCCTCTCCCGCCAGCGCCTGGTCGACCGGATCCACGCGGGGGCCCCACATCGCGTCGACGCAGTGCGCCAGCGCGTTCAGCCCCGACGCGACACTCATCGGCACCGGCAAGGACACCGTCAACGTCGCGTCGTACACGACGCAGCGCGGCAGGACCCGTGCGTCGACTCCGGTGGTCTTGTGTGCCTGCTCGGTCAGGCCCCATACGCTCGTGGCCTCCGAACCCGCGTACGTGGTGGGAACGGCGACGATCGGCAGCCCACAGGTCAGCGCTACCGCCTTCGCCAAACCGGTGGTGGAACCGCCACCGACGCTGAGCAACAGATCCGCCCGGTGTTCCGCCGCCGCGGCGCGAGCCCGCTCGGCCACCTCGACGGGCACGTGCATCACCACCTCGTCCCACAGCAGCACGACCGGCAGATCGGCGGTGACCGTCTGCGCGAGCTCGGCCTCGGCGGGAGCCGCGATCACCATCACCCGCGACGCGCCGAGCCGCTCCACCTCCGCCCGTACCCGCGCCGCCGCCGCACCCGAGGCGAAGCAGACCCGCTGGGCCAGGCTCTCGTGCTCGAAACGCAGCAACGACCCGTTCTGTGACGCGGCTTGCGACTCGGCGCCATGGCCACCGCCGCCTCGCGACGTCCCGGTCATGCGCATACTCGGACTCCCTTCGACTGTCGGACTGGGAGTGAGAGTCAGGGGCAGACCCCACGATGGTCAGTACGATGTCCGTTGAACGGACACCTTCCTGCCCGCCGTCTGCTGCCAACCGGAGAATGACCGAGGCGGAAGGCCCGCCACTACGGCGAAAGGACCCGACACGGCCAACAGCAGTGACCGTGGCCGCACGGTCACCTCCCGGGCCCTGGCGATCCTGGACGCGTTCACACAGGAACGCCCGGAGCTGACCCTCGCCCAGGTCTGCCGCCTCACCGGCCTCCGCCACGCCACCGCGCACCGGCTGGTCGGCGAACTGACGGCATGGGGCGCACTGGAACGCCTGCCGAGCGGCTCCTACGTCATCGGCCTGCGCCTGTGGGAGCTGGGGACGCTCAACCCTCGCGGGCTGCCGCTACGGGTCCGGGCGATGCCCGTCATGGAGGACTTGCACGCCGCCACGCGACAGCACGTGCAACTGGCCGTCCTCGACGGTAGCGAGGCCCTGGTCGTCGAGAAGATCTCCGCGGCGGGAGCGGTCCCGGTGGTGTCCCAAGTCGGGGGTCGGCTGCCCCTGCACGCGTCCGCCGTCGGCCAAGTGCTGCTGGCCCACGCCGGCGAGGACCTGTTCACCGAGGTCGTACGGGACGGCCTGGCCCGCTTCACCCCCAGGACCGTCACTGATCCGGCCACACTGCGTCTGACGCTGGCGGAGTGCCGACGGACCGGCGTCGCGGTCGTACGCGAAGAGATGAGCCGGGACGCCTATTCGGTGGCGGCACCGGTCACCGACGCGAAAGGCCGCGTGGTCGCGGCCCTGTCCGTGGTGGGCGCCGACGCCCGAACCCACCTGCTGGTACCGGCTGTTGTGCTGGCTGGCCGCGGCATTTCCCGGGGGCTTGGCTCCTGAGGAGACGCACCCTGGATGTGCATACACACTAACTCTTCGAGTGATGCACGGCCTGAAGTCGCCCCGGGGCCCCCGAACCGCAATCCCACCGGGACATTCGCCGCATCGCCGCCAGGGCTCCCGTGCTAACCAGCTCAGACATGACTGCCACCGAGCGACACCCCCAGCCCGCCGCCCACGCCGCACACCGGAGGCAGGTTTCCCGTACGCAGCCCTTTACAGCCCCGTAATAGTGTGCACACTTAGCGGTGCAAGACGAGCTGCGGGCGATGCACTCAGGCCATCGCCTCAACGACACTCGCTGATCCAGGCTGCGTGTGCCTGCAGCCTTCGCGTCCATGCCCCGACATGACTCCGGTCGGCCTGCGACTGCCACCGACGAACCTGCGCACGCCGCATTCAACGCGAGAGAGACCCCACCGACAAAGCTCAGTGAGAGGAACTGTCATGCACGAAGAGAGCCGCGGAGGAAGTGGCGGCAAAGCCACCTGGCCTCCGGTGACCTTGCTGGTCCTCGCGATCTGTGGGTTCGCCATCGTCGCCGACGGATACGACGTGGTCATTTACGGCGCTGTCATCCCGTCCCTGCTCCACGAACACGGGTGGGGTCTGACTCCTGCCGGTGCCGGTCTCATCGGTTCCTTCGCTCTGATCGGGATGCTCATAGGAGCCACGACCGTCGGCACGCTCACCGACATACTGGGCCGGCGCAGGATGCTGATCGGCTGTCTGGCCTGGTTCTCGGTGATGACCGGCCTGTGCGCGATCGCCACCTCCCCGGAGGTGTTCGGCATCTTCCGGTTCCTCGCCGACCTCGGCCTCGGTGGTGTACTGCCGACCGCCTCCGCGCTCAGCGGTGAATACTCACACCCCAAGGCACGCAACCTGGTCTTCGCGATCATCTTCAGCGGCTTTCCCGTGGGGGGCATCATCGCCGCCTTCACCGGGATGTTCGTGATACCCCGCTTCGGTTGGCAGGCAATGTTCCTGCTCGGTCTCCTCCCGCTCGTCCTGGTCGTGCCGGTGGCCCTGAAGTTCCTGCCCGAGTCGATCGCCTTCCTCCGGGCGAAGGGCAGGCACGCCGAGGCGGAGAAGACAGCCCGGCGCTGGAACATCCCTCTGGAAGACACTCAGAATGCAGCACCGGCGCCGACCGGAACCGGCTCGGACAGCATGCCGCCGGTGAAGGCCCTGCTCTCGCGCGACTACGTCGTGGCGACTCTGTGCTTCCTGGCCATGTCCTGCCTGTGCCTGTTCATGATCTACGGATACAACACCTGGCTCCCGGAGATCATGCGCCGGGCCGGCTACTCCTCCGGTTCCGCACTCGGCTTCCTGCTCATGTTCAACCTCGGCGCTGTCGTCGGCCAACTCCTCATCTCCCTGGCCGCCGACCGGCTCGGCTCGAAGCCGATCATCGTCACGACCTACCTCCTGGCCGGCGTGGCCGTGATCCTGCTCAGCCTGCGGCTGCCCACGGCGGTGCTGTACGCGGCCGTCGCGCTGGGGGGTGTCGGGGCGATGGGGACGCAGACGTTCCTCCTCGCCTACGTCTCCAAGTACTACCCGGTACGGATGGGCGCCACAGCGCTGGGCTGGACGCTGGGCTTCGGCCGCATCGGCTCCATGCTCGCCCCGCCCCTGCTCGGGCTCATCATCGGAGCCGGTCTGGCACTCCAGTGGAACTTCTACGCCCTCGCCGTCCCCGGCATCCTCGGTGCCGCACTGATCGGACTGGTTCCCCGCACTCCCGGCGACGGAACCCCGGTGGAACAACCGCGCGCAGACGAGACGACGGTCCGCTCCCTGCCTGAGCCGACCTGATCCACGCCCCCAAACCCGCCATCGACTTCTACGGGCACCCGAAATGGGTGCCCCGTAGGGGCACCGCCGGCCGACGCCCTCGGACGCCTTCCGGCAAGCAGGTGGAAGACAGCGAGAACGGCCCGACCGTCTTCCGCCCCGCGGCCACCAACGCTCGCGCGTTTCCGCAGGTCAGCGCACCCTCCCCCGCGGCTTCAAGGGCACCGGCGGCAGCTCCGGTGCCGGCAGCGGGTCCCCGTCGTACCCCTTCACCTCCCCGAACCGCGACCCTTCCATCCAGTCCCGACGCGCCTGCTCGATCTCCTCCTGCGACCGTCCGATCCAGTTCCAGAACATGATCAGCTCCTCCTCGAACGGCTCCCCGCCCAGCAGCATCAGGCCCGCGTCCGACTCCGCCCGCAGCGGCAGTTCGCTGCGGCCGCAGCCGAGGTAGAGCATCGAGCCGGGCAGAACCGGGACGCCGTCCACGTGGGCCTCGCCGGACATGGACAGGACGGCGTACTCGAAGTCCGATTCCAGGGGGAGGCGTACGTCCGTGCCCCGGGTGAGGGCCAGGTCGGCGCCGGTGATCGGGGTGTACGCCGTGCCGGGCGAGGTCGCGCCGTCGAGGTCACCGAGGATGAGCGTCGCCTTGATACCGGGTGCCGTGACGACCGGCAGGTCGGCGTGGTGTTCGAAGCGCGGGTCGGTGTGGCGGTGGCCGTCGGGGAGGGCGACCCACAGTTGCGCGCCGTGCAGGAAACGGGCGTGCGAGCGGGGGCTCTCCTCGGAGTGGCTGATCGCCCGGCCGGAGGTCATCAGGCCCAGTTCGCGCGGCCGGATCGTCTGGAGGCTGCCGGTGGAGTCGCGGTGCAGCACCTCCCCCTCGTGCAGCCAGCTCACCGTCTGGAGGCCCATGTGGGGATGCGGCGGCACTTGCATGCCGGGTTCGTCGGCGATGTCGTCGGGGCCGTAGTGGTCGACGAAGCACCAGGCGCCGACCATACGGCGGCCGAGGTTGGGCAGCAGCCTGCGGACCTCGCTGGATTCGCCCAGCTTGACGTGGCGCGGACTGAGGAGTTCGCGAACCGGCTCGGCTACGACGAAACCGCGGCCACCACACGGGGAGGGAACCGCCTCGCGCTCAAGATTGCTCATGGCGCACAACCTAGTCCGGTGGACGGGCCCGCGTCGCGCGTCATTCGGGCCGCGCCCGGGCTCCCGTGTCGGCCGGCCGCCCTTACCGAGCAGCGGTCGCCTTTAGTGGAATATTAAACCAACCTGTCCGGTTGTCGGCCTCGAAGGAGGCACGAGTGAACACGACCTACGACGCGACGTACTACGCCCATGGGACACCGGCAGAGCGCTGGGAGCGCGCGCAGATGTTCTTCGACGCCAAGGACTACGCCGCCGCCGCGCGGGTCCTGGGCGGGCTGGTCGAGGAGGTGCCCGAGCAGACCGGGCCCCGGCTGCTGCTGGCGCGCTCCTACTACCACTCGGCCCAACTGCGCCGCGCGGAGGCCGAGTTGCGGACGATCGTCGAGCGGGACCCGGTCGAGCACTACGCCCGGCTGATGCTCGGCCGCACGCTCCAGCGGCAGAACCGGCACGAGGAGGCGGAGCCGCACCTGCGGATCGCCTCCGCGCTCGCGGGTGACTTCGAGCAGCGCTGACCGGTACGTACCTGACTGTGCCCGGCTCCCCGCGGGGAGCCGGGCACCTGCCCCGTCGGCCGGTCCGCTACCGCGCCGGCGTTCCTGCTCCGTACGTCCGCCGTCCCCGCCGGTAGGCGATCTCGCCCAGCACGATGTCGACGGCCAGGAAGGCCGCGAGCGGGATGCCGAACAGCGGCAGGAAGTAGCCGAGTACGGCGACCCCCGCCAGCAGCGGGACCAGGATCTGTGGCGGCACCTGCTGCCAGGCGCCGCGTGGGATCGGGCGGCCGAAGGCGGTGCCGCGGCCGCGCTGCCACCACATGCGGTAGCCCCAGACGATCAGCAGGATCAGGCAGAGCGCGAGCAGCATCAGGGCGATCTGGTTGGCCAGGCCGAACAGGATGCCGGTGTGCAGGTCGATGCCCCACCGGGTGAGCTTGGCGAGCACCGGGTAGTCGGCGAACCGCACCACGTCCATGACCTGGCCACTGGCCGGGTCGATCGCGACGGCATCCTGCTTCTCGGGCCAGCTGCGCTGCACCTGCTTGACGACGTACGCCGACTTCGCGTCCGCCGGCGGCACGATCTCCACCGGGTCGCCCAGGCCCTCGGACCGGGCCGCGGCCAGGACCTTGTCCAGGCCCACCCCGTGCGCGGCGTCTCCCGCCTGCCCGGCGGCGGAGCCGTGGCCGGCGTGTTCACCGCCCGCCGACGCCGACACCGACGGCGTGGCCTGCCCCAGCGAGGTCCGCAGCTCGTCGATGGTGGCCCCGGCGTAGGCCGACCAGGTCAGACCGGTCGCCGAGAGGAAGAAGAACCCGGCCGCCGCCCACACGCCGACGCTGCCGTGCAGTCCGAGGGTGCGGCGCCGGCCGTTCGTGCCCCGCACCTTGCGCAGGGCACGGCGGCGGGAGAACCACAGCACCAGTCCCCCGGCCGAGATCACCCACAGCCAGCTGGCCGCCAGTTCGCTGTACAGCCGGCCCGACTCGCCCAGGTGCAGGTCCCGGTGGAACTCGTCGATCCAGGTGCGCAGCGGCAGCGCGCCGGTCGAGCCGTACTGGTCGAGGGAGCCGCGCACCTTCGCGGTGTACGGGTCGACGAACACGGCGAGCGTGTGTCCCTCGTCGACGCCCGGGACACCGGACAGCATCACCCTGGTCGTCGCGTCCGCCTCGGGTGAGGGCCGTACGGCCGAGACCGTGCCCTCGGGGTGGGCCTTGCGGGCGGCGGCCACCTGCTCGCTGATCGGCAGCTTCCGCTCGCCTGCGGGGACGGTCAGTTCATGGTCGTACACGATCTTCTCGGCCTGGAAGGAGGCGGCGTACAGCAGGCCGGTGGTGGCAGCGATCAGGAGGAACGGCGCCACCAGGACCCCGGCGTAGAAGTGCAGGCGGAGGATCAGCGGGCGCAGGGGGGCCCAGGTGTTCTTCGACGGTGCCGGGGTGGCGGGTGGCGGGACCTCGTCCGTGGTGGTCGAGGGAGCGGTGGTCATCGGCAGGTTCTCCCGGGGACGTCTTCGTGGCCGTTGCGGTGCAGTAGTCGGGCTGAAGGGGCGTCCAGTTCCCGGGGAGGGTGTGTGACGTGCGACACATGAGGGCGGGGGGTGGCGTGTCATCCTGACGCGATGGGAACTCCGAGCGATCACGCACCCCTGGCCGAGCGGGTCGAGGAACTCCTCGCCGGTGGCGGCCCGTTGGCCATCGTGGCGGCCGGTGATCCGGTGCTGCGGCGCGGCACCGAGCCGTACGACGGCCAGCTGGGGCCCGCGCTGCTGGCCCGGTTCGTCGAGGCCCTGCGGATCACCATGCGCGCGGCGCCGGGGGTGGGCCTTGCGGCGCCGCAGGTCGGTGTGGAGCTGAGGATCGCCGTGATCGAGGACCCGGCGCCGGTGCCTGAGGAGGTGCGGCTGGCGCGCGGGCGGGTGCCGCAGCCGTTCCGGGTGCTGGTGAACCCCGCCTACGAGCCCGTCGGCGGCGCGCGGGCCGCGTTCTTCGAGGGCTGTCTGAGCGTGCCGGGCTGGCAGGCGGTGGTGGCGCGGCCCGCCGAAGTGCGGCTGACCGGGCAGGACGAACGCGGGCACGCGCTGGACGAGGTGTTCACGGGCTGGCCCGCGCGGATCGTGCAGCACGAGACGGACCATCTCGACGGGGTTCTGTATCTGGACCGCGCCGAGTCCCGTTCGCTGTCGTCCAACCAGGCGGTGACGGAGCGCTGGGCTCAGCCGACGCCGGAGGAGGCCGCGCGGGCACTCGGCTTCGAGCTGCCATGACGCCGACCGCCGCGGAAAATCGGAGGCGCCCGGCAGGCGCCTCCGTTAGCGTGACGTCCATGTCTACGCCCCGAATTTCCTAGCCGAGGACCCGCTTCCACGCCACCCGTGTGTCCTCTTGCTTGTTCGGAGCGTTTTCTCATGATCACCGTTCGTGACGTCGACGTGCGCGTGGGCGCGCGTCTGCTGCTGTCCGGCGTCTCCTTCCACGTCTCCCCCGGCGACCGCATCGGTCTGGTCGGCCGCAACGGCGCGGGAAAGACCACCCTGTTGCACACCCTGGCGGGCACCCTGCGACCCGCCGCCGGGACCGTCACCCGTACCGGGGACGTCGGCCATCTCCCGCAGGACTCGCGCGCGGCCGACCAGTCGGTCACCGTCACCGACCGGATCCTGTCCGCGCGCGGCCTGGACCACGCCGTACGGGCGCTGCGCCGCGCCGAGGCCGCGATGGCCGACGGGACGGAGCGGTCGATGAACGCCTATGTGCGGGCCGAGGCCGAGTTCCAGGCGCGCGGCGGATACGCGGCCGAGGCGGAGGCCGCCCGGGTCGCCGCCGGGGTCGGACTGCCGGCGGGTCTGATGGAACGGCCGCTGCGCGCCCTGTCGGGCGGTCAGCGCCGGCGCGTGGAGCTGGCCCGCATCCTGTTCGCCGGGCACGGCACTCTGCTGCTGGACGAGCCGACGAACCATCTGGACGCGGACTCGGTCGCCTGGCTGCGCGGGTTCCTCAACGGCCACCAGGGCGGGCTCGTGATGATCAGCCACGACACGTCCCTGCTGGCCGGCACCGTGAACCGGGTCTTCCACCTGGACCCGGGGCGTGCCGCACTCGACGTCCACAACACCGGCTGGGACGAGTATCTGGCCCAGCGGGACGCCGACGAGCGGCGCCGGGCCCGCGAGCGGGCGAACGCCGAGCGCAAGGCGGCGGCGTTGCACGCCCAGGCCGACAAGATGCGGGCCCGGGTGGCGACCGCGGTGGCCGCGCGGAACATGGCCCGCCGGGCCGACCGGATGCTCACGGACCTCGAACCGGCCCGGCGCGCCGAGAAGACGGCCAGGATCCGGCTGCCCGAGCCGGCGCCCTGTGGCCGGATCCCGCTCCGCGCCGTCAGCCTGACCAGGTCGTACGGCGGGCAGCACGTGCTGCGGGGCGTCGACCTCGCCGTCGACCGGGGCAGCCGCCTGGTGGTGCTCGGGCCCAACGGCGCCGGAAAGACGACCCTGTTGCGGATCCTCGCCGGGCAGGACACGCCGGACGGCGGCCGGGTGGTCCACGGGCACGGGCTGCGCCTCGGCTACTTCGCCCAGGAACACGACACGCTGGACCCGGAACTGACGGTCCGTGAGCACCTGGCGGGTGCCGCCCCGCACCTCGCCGACGGCGAAGTCCGCCAGGTCCTGGGCGCGTTCCTGTTCTCCGGCGACGACGCCGGCAAGCGCGTCGGTGTCCTCTCCGGCGGCGAGAAGACCCGGCTCGCCCTGGCCGGCCTGGTGCACTCGGGCGCGAACGTGCTGCTCCTCGACGAGCCCACCAACAACCTCGACCCGGCCTCCCGTGCCGAGGTCCTGGCCGCGGTGGGCACGTACCCGGGCGCGATCGTGATGGTCACGCACGACGAGGGCGCCGTCGACGCGCTGCGGCCGGACCGGGTGCTGCTGCTGCCGGAGGCGGAGGAGGACCTGTGGAGCGACGACTACCGGGAGTTGGTGGTGCCCGCGCACGCGTGACCTTGCCGGATCCCGTCCGGCCGCCGGAAAACCGGGGCCGGACGGGCAGGACGGCCGGACGACCCGGAGGTCAGGCGTCGCGGTAGGCCTCCAGCAGCCGCAGCCACACCTCGCTGATCGTCGGGTACGAGGGGACGGCGTGCCACAGGCGGCCGACCGGGACCTGGCCGGCGACGGCGATCGTGGCGGAGTGGATGAGCTCGCCGACGCCGGGGCCGACGAGGGTCACTCCGCGCAGGATCTCGTCCTCCAGGTCCACGACCATGCGGGCGCGGCCCTTGTAGCCGTCGGCGTACAGGCCCGCGCCCGCGACGGTGGACAGATCCACGTCGACGGCCTTCACCCGGTGCCCCGCCTGCTCGGCCTCGGCGAGTGACAGGCCGACGGCCGCCGCCTCCGGGTCGGTGAAGACGACCTGGGGTACGGCGGCGTGGTCGGCGGTCGCGGCGTGCGCGCCCCACGGCTGGGCGAGGAGCGTCTCCCCGGTGGCCCGCGCGGCGATGGCGGCGCCCGCGATGCGGGCCTGGTACTTGCCCTGGTGGGTGAGGAGGGCGCGCTGGTTGACGTCGCCGACCGCGTACAGCCAGTCGTGGCCGGTGACGCGGAGGCTGTCGTCGACGTCGAGCCAGGAGCCCGGTTCCAGGCCGATCGTCTCCAGGCCGAGGTCGTCGGTGCGCGGCGCGCGGCCGGTCGCGAAGAGGATCTCGTCGGCCTCGACACGGTCGCCGGTGTCCGTGACGGCCACGACGGTGCCGTTCTCGCGGGTCACCGATTTCACCGACGTGCCGGTGCGGACGTCGGCGCCGGCCTCGGTGAGCGCCTCGGCGACGAGTTCCCCGGCGAAGGGCTCCATCCGGGGGAGCAGGCCCTTGCCGCGCACCAGCATGGTGACCTTCGAGCCGAGGGCCTGCCAGACGGTGGCCATCTCGGTGGCGACGACGCCGCCGCCGACCACGATCAGGCGACCCGGCACGTCCTTGGAGCTGGTGGCCTCCCGGCTGGTCCACGGCCGGACCTCGTCGAGTCCGGGCAGGCCGGGCAGCGCGGCGCGGCTGCCGGTGCAGACGGCGACGGCGTGCCGGGCGGTCAGGACGCGGTCGCCGCCGTCCGGGCCGGTGACCGTCACCGTGCGCGGGCCGGTGAGGCGGCCGTGGCCGCGGTACAGGTCGGCGCCGATGCTGTCGAGCCATCCGACCTGCCCGTCGTCCTTCCAGTCGGAGGTGTAGTAGTCCCGGTGGGCGAGGACCGCGGACGCGTCGAGGGGGCCCTGCACCGACTGGCTCAGGCCCGGCACGCGGCGGGCGTCCGCGCGCGCGATGACCGGCCGCAGCAGGGCCTTGCTGGGCATGCACGCCCAGTACGAGCATTCGCCGCCGACCAGTTCGCTCTCCACGACCGCGGTGGTCAGACCGGCCGCGCGGGTGCGGTCGGCGACGTTCTCCCCCACGGGCCCGGCCCCGAGCACCACGACGTCGTACGTGTTGGTTTCCGTTTCCGTCATGAGGTCAGTCTGGTGGGTGGTGTGCGCCCTGGCCACACGGGTAGGGGCGCGGAATACGTACCAGGTCGGCCGTGTTGTGCCGACGGCTTGACCCACACCAGGAAGAGGGATTTACGCCATGAGCAGCACCGTGGAGCTCACCAAGGAGAACTTCGACCAGACGGTCACGGACAACGAGTTCGTCCTGATCGACTTCTGGGCGTCCTGGTGCGGGCCGTGCAAGCAGTTCGCGCCGGTCTACGAGAAGGCGGCGGAGGAGAATCCGGACCTCGTGTTCGGCAAGGTGGACACCGAGGCCCAGCCGGAGCTGGCCGCGGCCTTCGGTATCCAGTCGATTCCCACGCTGATGATCGTCCGTGACCAGGTCGCCGTCTTCGCGCAGCCGGGTGCCCTGCCCGAGGCCGCCCTGACGGACGTCATCGGGCAGGCCCGCAACCTCGACATGGACGAGGTCCGCAAGGCGATCGCCGAGCAGCAGGCCCAGGAGGGCCAGCAGGCGCCGCAGGGCTAGGGCCTGTCGTTCGGATCAGGTCGCAGGGAATCGGCGGCACCTCTGCGGCGCCGGTGAGCGGGGTCTGGTGCGTGCAGCTGCAAGGCGGAGGAGGGCGTCGATGCGGAGCATCGGCAACCGACGACAACGCCGCAGATGCGCGTGCCAGACCCCGCGTCTGCGATCTGATCCAAACGGCTGGCCCTAGAACGGATAGGGAGCCACGTCTCCGCGTACCGTCGTCCAGCGCAGTTCGGTGAAGGCCTCCAAGTTGGCCTCGCCGCCGAAGCGGGCGCCGGTGCCGGAGGCGGCGACTCCGCCGAAGGGTGCCACGGCCTCGTCGTTGACGGTCTGGTCGTTGATGTGGACGATGCCGGTCGGTATGCGCTCGGCGAGGTCCAGGCCGCGGGCCGTATCGCGGGTGACGATGCCCAGGGAGAGTCCGTAGTGGCTCTGCGCGGCCAGGGCCGCCGCCTCGTCCGGGGTGGTGAAGGAGCGTACGGGCGCAACGGGCCCGAAGACCTCTTCCGCGTATGCCGGTGTGTGGTCGCCGACGTGGGCGAGGACCGTGGGCCGGTAGAAGAGCCGGTCGTGGGTGCCGCCCGCGGCGAGTTTGGCACCCGAGGCCTTGCTGGACTCGACCAGGCCGCTGATCTTGGCGAGCTGGCCGGAGTCGATGATCGGGCCCAGGTGGACCTGTTCGCGGTACGGGTCGCCGACGGCGAGCGAGTCCGCCTTGGCGGCGAGCCGCTCGACGTACTCGTCGTACAGGGACGCGTGCACCAGGTGGCGGCCGGTCGTCATGCAGATCTGGCCCTGGTGGAAGAACGAGCCCCAGGCGGCGGTGGAGATCACCGCGTCGAGGTCGGCGTCCGCCAGCACGATCATGGCCGAGTTGCCGCCCAGTTCCAGGTGGGCCCGCTTGAGGTGGCGGCCGGCGGCCTCGCCCACGGCCCGCCCGGCGGGGGTGGAGCCGGTGAAGGAGATGACCGGCACACGCGGGTCGGCGACCAGGGCCTGTCCGGCGTCCGGGCCGCCGGGGAGCACGTGCAGCAGGTCCTGCGGCAGGCCCGCGGCGGCGAAGACCGCGGCGAGGGACAGTCCTCCGCAGACGGCGGTGCGCGGGTCCGGCTTGAGGACGACCGCGTTGCCGAGGGCCAGGGCCGGTGCGACGGAGCGGATCGACAGGATCAGCGGGGCGTTGAACGGGGAGATCACCCCCACCACACCGGCGGGGACGCGGCGCGTGTACGACAGGCGCGGCGCCTCGCTGGGCAGGACCTGGCCGGCCGGGCGGGAGGCGAGTGCGGCGGCCTCGTAGCACTCCTGGGCGGCGACGTGCAGTTCGAAGTCGGCCTTGCCGGGGACGGAACCGGATTCGCGGACGAGCCATTCGCGCAGCTCGGCGGCGTGTGCGGTGAACAGGTCGCCGGCCCTGCGGAGCACGGCGGCCCGGGCGAAGTGCGGGGCGCGGGCCCACTCGAGCTGGGCGGCGGCGGCCCTCTCGGCGGCGGCCCCGACGTCCTCGGGGCCGGCGAGGGCGAGGGTGCCGAGGGCTTGGCCGGTGGCGGGCTCGGTGACGGTGTACCCGGGGCCCGTCAGGGTCTGGGGCTGCCAGGTCCTGGTGTCGAGCAACGGCATGACGGCTCTCCGATCGATCGGTCACCGGCTGACGGGGTGAGCGGAACTCCCGTGAGTGCGCGGCCGGTTCGGCGGTCACATGGCGGGACGCGCCGAGCGGACCGCAGCCGTGCGTGCCGCGGCGGCGTCCGTACGCGTCCCCGTTTTGTTGAGCATGCAACATCCTAGTCATGCCACGGGCCGAACGAGGCCGACCGCCCTCCGCGGCGGCCTCGCGATCCGGGTGGCGGCCGCGCGGTCCAGGTGGCGGCCGTTCGATCCGGGTGGCGGCCGTTCGATCCGGGTGGCGGCCGTTCGATCCGGGTGGCCGCGCGGTCCGGGTGGCCGCGCGGTCCGGGTGGCCGCCGTGCGGACCGGGTGGCCGCCGTGCGGACCGGGTGGCCGCGCGGTCCGGGTGGCCGCCGTGCGGACCGGGTGGCCGCCGTGCGGACCGGGTGGCCGCCGTGCGGACCGGGTGGCCGCCGTGCGGACCGGACGGCCACCGTGCGGACCGGACGGCCACCGTGCGGACCGGACGGCCACCGTGCGGACCGGACGGCCACCGTGCGGACCGGACGGCCACCGTGCGGTCTGGAAAGGCGGCCGTGCGGTCCGGAAAGGCGGCCGCGTGAACCGACCGGCTGCGACGCGAAGCCGAGCGGCCCGCACGCGATCCCGTGCGGTGGCCACGCCAACCTACGGGCCGCCACGCGAACCGACCGGCCACCACCGAAACCCGTCCCACTGCCTCACAAAGGCCAGCAACGGCCGTACGGTCCGGACCGATGACCCCGAAGCCCGAGCCGGTACCCGGGCGAACCCACCGGCTCCGACGCGATCCGACCCGGCCACGCGAACCGACCGGCCCACCACCGAAACCCGACCCACTGCGACGCGAAGCCAAGCAGCCGGCACGCGCCCCCGAGCGGTGGCCGCGAACCGACCGGCCGCCACGCCAACCCGACGGCCGCCACGGCAACCCGACCGGCCGCCGTCGAGCCGTACCCGGTCGGGCCGGCTAGCTCGACTCGCGGTGCAGCACCGTGGCGCCCAGCACCTTGTGCGTCTCGGGCTCGGTCGAGGGCTTGCGCACGGCGCGGTCGACCAGTTCGGCGAGTTCACGGCCGGAGGGCAGTTCCAGGCGGACCGTGCTGAGCCGCGGCCGCAGCAGCCGGCCGAGCATCAGATCGTCGGCGCCGACCACGGCCGTCTCCTCGGGGATGCGGATGCCCTCGTCCTTCAGGGCCCGCATGAGCAGCATCGCGTACTCGTCGTTGTAGGTGAACACGGCGTCCAGGCCGAGGCTCCGCCAGCGGGCGGCGAGGTCTGCGGCGGCCTCCTCGTCGTACGCGAGGGGCAGTTCCGTCACGGTGGCGTCGGTGCCCCGCAAAGACTGTCGCACACCGTCGAGCCGGGGCGCGGAGAACGTCTCCAGGCCGGGTTCCTGCGGGACGACGACGCCGATGCGGCGCCTGCCCCGGTCGTAGAGGTGAGCGCCCGCGCTGTGGCCGACCACGTCGTGGTCCATGAGCAGGGCGTGCGCGCCCTCGATGGTCTCGGGGCCGAGGGTGACGACGGCCCGCGCCCCGGAGCGCTTGAGCACCGCCACCCCGCGCGGGCCGAGCCCGGAACCGGGCACGAGCACGGCCACGGGTCGCAACTCGGCCCAGGCGCGGGCGGCTTCGTCGCCGTGCGGGCCGCCGGTACCGTACTGAACCACCGTGTAGTCCAGGTTGCCGAGCGCGCTCTGGAGGTCGGTGAGGAACCGGCTGTAGAGCGGGCCGACGGGGAAGGTCGGCGCGGGGATCAGGACCATGCGGCTGTGCCCGGCGCGCAGGCTGCGGGCCGCCGCGTGCGGGACGTACCCGAGTTCCTGCGCGGCCTCGTGGACCCGGCGGCGGGTGGGCTCGCTGATCCGTACGGCGCTGGTGTTGTTGAGGACGTAGGAGACGGTCGCGCGCGAGACGCCGGCCAGGCGGGCCACATCGGCGCTCGTGGGCACGGAGCGCAACGGTGCGGGCGACGGGGGCGCGGGCGTTTTGGGTATCTGCACCATGACGTACGGCATCTTGGCAGAAGCCTCAATGCGCCCTTGAGGCGGGGGAGTTGTGAGGGAGCCGTGAGCGGTCACGGGCCGCCGTCCGCGCGCTCAGCCGCCCGTGGCCGCACCCGTCACCCGGTCGACCAGGTCGATCCAGGCACCCTCCAGTCGGGCCAGGGGCAGTCCGCACTGCTTGGTGAGGTGGTGTATCAGGGCCGGGTCGAGCTGGCCCATCAGCGTGTGGGAGAGAAGTTCGCAGTCGGCGTCCGGGACCGCCTGCCGCAGCAGCATGGCGACGTGATGGCGCAGCACGCTGCGGGCCGGGTTGGTGAACCGGCGGGGAGCGCACGGCTCGGCGGCCAACTGCAGCTCCAGGTCATCGTGCGAGCGGCGCAGCATCGCGCGGCCGAACGCGCGCAGCCGCTCCACGGGCGGCGCTCCGGGTCCGAGCGGCGGCGGCCCGGTGAGGAACGCGGCCTGGAACTTCTTCTCCGAGTGGTCCAGCAGCGCCGTCAGCAGGCCGGTGCGGTCGCCGAACCGGCGGAAGACCGTGCCCTTGCCCACACAGGCCTCGGCGGCCACCGCCTCCATCGTGACGGCGTCCGCGCCGCGCTCCGCCACCAGCCGCGCGGCGGCCTCCAGCAGCCGGGCCCGGTTGCGCGCGGCGTCGGCCCGCAGGCACGGCTCGTCGGGCTCCAGGGCGGTGCCCAGCTGGAGCAGCTCGGGGTGGCCGACGGACTCCTCGGGCGTCGGGAAGGGGGGCGGGACGGTGGACATGAAGCCAGCGTAAAGCATCGGGAACAAAACTGGACCGCGGTCCGGTTAGGGTGCTACAACATTAAACGGACCTCGGTCCGGATCGTGACGGCAGTGTTTCGGAGCCGTCTTTCACTACCTGGGAGTCAGCATGTCTGTTCGTATCCTCGCCCTCGTCGGCAGCCTTCGCGCCGGTTCGCACAACCGCCAGCTCGCCGAGGCCGCCGTCAAGCTCGCCCCCGAGGGTGCGGAGGTGTCGCTGTTCGAGGGACTGGCGGAGATCCCCTTCTACAACGAGGACATCGACGTCGAGGGCAGCGTTCCGGCCGCCGCCGCGAAGCTGCGCGAGGCCGCCAACGCCGCCGACGGCCTGCTCCTGTTCACGCCCGAGTACAACGGCACCATCCCGGCCGTCCTGAAGAACGCCATCGACTGGCTGTCCCGCCCGTACGGTGCCGGTGCCCTCAGCGGCAAGCCGGTGGCCGTGGTCGGCACCGCGTTCGGCCAGTACGGCGGTGTCTGGGCGCACGACGAGACCCGCAAGTCCGTGGGCGTGGCCGGCGGCAAGGTGCTGGAGGACGTCAAGCTGTCCATCCCCGGCTCGATGACCCGCTTCGCCGAGACGCACCCGGCCGACGACGCCGAGGTCGCCGCGCAGCTGACGGAGGTCATCGCCCGCCTGCACGGCCACGCCACGGAGCCGGCCGCTGCCTGACCCGCTCGCGCGCGGTGCCACGGAGGGGCCGAGGCCGTCGCCGGCCACGGCCCCTCCGGCATGTCGTCGGGTCCGCCGTGTCGCCGGCTCCGGCCTGTCGGCGGTGTGGTCGCCGCTCAGACCGGCTGCGGCAGCGGTCCGGCCGCCCGCTCGTCCCGGTGGATCGGGGTGTCCGCGCCGGTGAGCGGCCGGCCCGTGCCGCCGTGCCGCGTGGCGACGATCTCCGCCGCGATGGACAGGGCGGTCTCCTCCGGCGTACGGGCGCCCAGGTCGAGGCCGATGGGTGACCTGAGCCGGGCCAGCTCGCTCTCGCTCACGCCCGCTTCCCGAAGGCGCCGGTTGCGGTCCTCATGGGTGCGGCGGGAGCCCATGGCGCCGACGTAGGCGACGGGCATCCGCAGGGCTTCGGTCAGCAGGGGGATGTCGAACTTGGCGTCGTGGGTGAGCACGCACAGCACCGTCCGCGCGTCCGTGTCCGTGCTCGCCAGGTAGCGGTGGGGCCAGTCGACGACGATCTCGTCGGCGTCGGGGAAGCGGGTCCTGGTCGCGAAGACCGGGCGGGCGTCGCAGACCGTCACGTGGTAGCCGAGGAACTTGCCCGCGCGTACGAGGGCGGCGGCGAAGTCGATCGCACCGAAGACGATCATGCGGGGCGGTGGGACGGCCGACTCGACGAGCAGGGTGAGCCCGCCCGGGCAGTGCGAGCCGTCCTGGGAGACCTCGACCGTGGCAGTGCGGCCGGCCTCCAGCAGGGCGCGGGCCTGGGCGATCGCCGTGCGGTCCAGGTCGTCGTGGCCGCCGAGGCCTCCTTCGTGGGTGCCGTCGGGGCGTACGAGCACCGCCCGGCCGAGGAGGCCGGCCGGGCCGTGGACCACCCGGGCGAGAGCGACCGGCTCGCCGTGGGCGGCGGCCGGCAGTGCGGCGGTCAGGGCCGCATCGCCGGCGTCGTACGGGGTGACCATGATGTCGATGACCCCGCCGCAGGTCAGTCCGACCGCGAAGGCGTCCTCGTCGCTGTAGCCGAACCGCTCGACCCGGGTCTGCCTGTCCTGGAGGGCCTGGAGGCACAGGTCGTACACCGCGCCCTCCACACAGCCCCCGGAGACCGAGCCGATGGCCGTGCCGTCGGCACAGACGGCCATGGCGGCGCCGGGAGGGCGCGGGGCGCTGCCACCGACCGCCACGACGGTGGCGACGGCGAAGTCCCGGCCCTCCTCGGCCCATTCGTGCAGGTGCCCGGCGAGGTCAAGCATCGCCGTCCGCCATGAGGACGCGGTCGGGGCGTATGGGCAGGTGCCGGTGGCGGACGCCGGTCGCGTGCCACACGGCGTTGGCGACCGCCGCGGCGGCGCCCACGATGCCGATCTCGCCGATGCCCTTGATGCCGACCGGGTCGTCCGGGTCGGGGTCGTCGACCCAGTCGGCCTCGATGTGCGGGACGTCGGCGTGCGCGGCGACGTGGTAGCCCGCGAGGTCGGCGCCGTAGAGGCCGCCGGTGGCCCGGTCCCGGACGGCTTCCTCGTGCAGGGCCATCGAGATGCCCCAGATCATGCCGCCGACCAGCTGGTTGCGGGCGGTGAGGGGGTTGACGATCCGGCCGGCCGCGAAGATGCCCAGCATGCGGCGCACCCGGACCTCACCGGTGGCCGGGTCGACGGCGACCTCGGCGAACTGCGCCCCGAAGGAGTGCCGTTCCTTCTGGGCGAGGGCGCCGATGGCCTCGGCCGTGTTCGACCGCACGGTGATGCCCTCGGGCGGAATGTCGGCGCCCGGCGCGAGGCTCTGCCGCAGTTCCTCGGCGGCGGCCGTGACGGCCCAGGCCCAGGAGCGGGTGCCCGTCGAGCCGCCGGCGATCATCGCCGGACCGAGGTCGCTGTCCCCGATGCGTACCCGGACGCGGTCCGTCGGCACGCCCAGCGCGTCGGCGGCGACCAGGGTGAGCGCGGTCCGGGCCCCGGTGCCGATGTCCGCCGCGTTGATCCCCACCGTGAAGGTGCCGTCCGCCTCCGCGGTGACGGCCGCCGTGGAGGGCATGGCTCCGGCGGGGAAGGAGGCCGCCGCCGTACCGGTGCCGAGCAGCCAGCGGCCGTCGCGGCGCACGCCGGGCCGCGGGTCCCGGTCGGCCCAGCCGAACCTGCGGGCGCCTTCCCGGAAGCAGGCGATCAGGTTGCGGCTGCTGAACGGCAGGCCGGACACCGGGCCGACCGCGGGCTCGTTGCGCAGGCGCAGCTCGATCGGGTCGATGCCGCACCGCTCGGCGAGCTCGTCGAACGCCGACTCCAGCGCGAACGAGCCGGGCGCCTCCCCGGGGGCCCGCATCCAGGTCGGGGTCGGTACGTCGAGCCGCACGATCCGGCTGGCCGTGTGATGCGCGTCGGCGTCGTACATCGCCCGGCTCGCGGCGGCGCTCGGCTCCACGAACTCGTGCACGGACGAGGTCATGTTCAGCGACTGGTGCTCCAGGGCGCGCAGCCGCCCGTCAGCGTCGGCGCCGAGCCTGACCCGCTGGGCCGTAGGGCTGCGGTAGCCGGCGAGCGAGAACATCTGCCGGCGGGTCATGACGACCCTGACCGGGCGTTGCAGCACGGTCGCGGCCATCACGGCGGCCACCTGGTGCGCACGGACACCCTTGCTGCCGAAGCCGCCGCCGACGTGCTCGGAGCGCACCCGCACGGAGGCCGGGTCGAGGGAGAACAGGTTCGCGAGCTCGCCGGCGACCCAGCTGGTGCCCTGGTTGGAGTCGACGACCTCGAGCCGGCCGCCTTCCCACAGGGCCGTCGCGGCGTGCGGCTCCATCGGGTTGTGGTGTTCCTCCGGAGTGGTGTACTCCGCGTCCACCACGACGGCGGAGGAGGCGAGTTGGGCCTCCAGGTCGCCCTTCTCCATCACGCCCGGCGCATGGCCGTCGACCGGATAGCCCTCGGTCTGCCGCCCGGCGGAGAACGCGACGTCGTGCGGCTCCTGGTCGTACGTCACGACGAGGGCCTCGGCGGCCTCCCTGGCCTGCTCGGACGTCTCGGCAACGACCAGCGCCACCGGCCAGCCCATGTGGATCACCCGGTCGTGCTGGAAGAGGGCGACGCTGGGGTCCGGCGGGACGCCCAGCAGGCCGACGTAGTCGTTGTCGACGCGCGGGGCGTTGTGGTGGTGGAGCACGGTGAGCACGCCGGGCATGCGGAGCACGGCCTCGGTGTCCAGGGCGCGGATGCGGCCGCGGGCGACGGTGGACAGGACCAGCCAGCCGTGGGCGAGTTCGGCGAAGGGGATCTCGGCGGCGTAGCGGGCGGCTCCGGTGACCTTGTCGCGGCCTTCGACGCGGGTGTGTGCGGTGCCGACGGAGCCCTTGGCGGCGGTGGTCATCGGGCGGCCTCCTCGGCGAGCTCGCTCAGCACGGCCACGACGAGGTTGCGCATCAGGGTCACCTTGTATCCGTTGTGGGGCAGCGGTTTCGCGTGGGCCAGTTCGGCGTCCGCGGCGGCGGCGAAGTTCTCGGCGTCGGCCGCGGCCCCGATCAGGGCGCGTTCGGCCGCGCCGGCCCGCCAGGGGCGGGAGGCGACCGCCCCGAAGGCCAGGCGTACGTCCCGTACGAGGCCGTCCCTCACGTCGAGGGCGGCGGCGATGGAGCCGATGGCGAAGGCGTACGAGGCGCGCTCGCGCACCTTGCGGTAGCGGGAGTGGGCCGCGACCGGGGCGGGCGGCAGGGTGACGGCGGTGATCAGCGCACCCGGCGGCAGCGCCGTCTCCAGATGCGGAGTCCGTCCCACCGGCAGGTAGAAGTCGGCGAGCGGCAACTCCCCCGGCCCGTCGGCCGTTTCGTAGGACACGACGGCGTCGAAGGCGGCGAGCGCCACTCCCATGTCGGAGGGGTGCGTGGCCACGCAGTGGTCGGAGGCACCCAGGACGGCGTGATTGTGGTGCTCACCGGTGACGGCGGGACAGCCGCTGCCGGGGTTGCGCTTGTTGCAGGCGGAGGTGACGTCGGCGAAGTAGCCGCAGCGGGTGCGCTGGAGCAGGTTCCCGCCGACGGTGGCCATGTTGCGCAGCTGCCCGGAGGCGCCGGCCAGTACCGCCTGCGCCAACGCCGGGTAGCGGAGCCGGACTTCGGGGTGCGCGGCGAGGTCGCTGTTGGTGACGGTCGCACCGATGCGCAGGCCGCCGTCGCCGGTCGGCTCGATGCGGTTCAGGGGCAGTTCCCGGACGTCGACGAGCAGGGCGGGCCGCTCCACGCCGGTCTTCATCAGGTCGACGAGGTTGGTGCCGCCGCCCAGGAAACGGGCTTCCCCGTCGCCGTCGAGCAGCGCCACGGCGCCGGAGACGTCGTAGGCGCGCTGGTAGCCGAACTCCCTCATGCCGCCGCCCCCTTGGCCTCGGCGGCCCGGGCCACGGCCTGGACGATCGACACGTACGCACCGCAGCGGCACAGGTTGCCGCTCATCCGCTCCCGGATCTCCTCAGGGGTCAGCGGTGGCGGTCCCGCGTCGGGGCGTATGTCGTCGGTGGCGGCACTGGGCCAGCCCGCCGCGTGCTCCTCGATCAGGGCGATGGCCGAGCAGATCTGCCCCGGCGTGCAGTAACCGCACTGGAAACCGTCGAGGTCGAGGAACGCCTGCTGCACCGGGTGCAGTTGACCGCCGTCGGCCACGCCCTCGATGGTGGTGATCTCCCGCCCCTCGGCCGCCACCGCCAGTTGAAGGCAGGACACGGCCCGGCGGCCGTCGACCAGGACCGTGCAGGCACCGCACTGGCCCTGGTCACATCCTTTCTTCGTGCCGGTCAGATCCAGGCGCTCGCGCAGGGCGTCCAGGAGGGTGGTGCGGTGGTCGACGGTCAGCGTGTACTTCTCGCCGTTGACGGACAGGGTGAGGTCGCTGGACGTCGATGGGGGCATGGAAGCCTTCTTTCTCACGTCGCAAGGTCAGGCGGCAGGGGTCGTGGGTGGCGGGTCCGGTTCGCAACGGTGCAGGATGCGAGGCGGGCCTGCCGCGTCGCGGCCGTCTCGGGCTGTCCGCGCGGGCGTCCCGCCGATACGATGGAGCAAGCGGACACTTGTCCGTCACCCGGAAACCTAACGGACAACTGTCCGCTTAACAAGGGCCGGGTTTCGGCCAAGGACCGCGAGGAGGGCGAGTGCGGCAGAAGAAGGACGCGCCGTTGCGCTCGGACGCGCAACGCAATCGCGAGCGCATCCTGGAGGTTGCGCTGGTCGAGCTGACGCGCGCGGCGGACGCCCCGCTGAGCGCGATCGCCAAGAAGGCGGGCGTCGGGCAGGGGACCTTCTACCGTCACTTCCCGAGCCGTGAGGCGCTCGTCATGGAGATCTACCGGCACGAGATGCAGCAGGTCGCCGACACCGCGGCACCCCTGCTGGAGTGCCGGGAACCGGACCGGGCGCTGCGCGAGTGGCTGGACCGTTGCGCGCAGTTCGCCATGACGAAGGCCGGTCTGGCCGACGCGATCCGCCAGGCGACCGGTGCGCCGGGAAAGCCGGCGAAGCCGTCCCCCACGCCGCTGACCGAGGCGGCCGAACTCCTCCTGCGCGCCAACGAGAAGGCCGGCACGATCCGCCCGGGCATCACCGCGGACGATCTCTTCCTGGCCGTCGGCGGCCTGTGGACGATCGACCCGCACACCGACTGGCAACCGCGCGCCAACCGCCTGCTGGACCTCGTCATGGACGCGCTGCGGGTGGGGGCGCCCGGGCGGTGACGGGGGTTCGCACATCCCCCGCGCCCCTGGCTTTCGGGACGTCAGGCGACTGCCGTGGGTGCCAGTTCCCGTAGTTCCCGCAGGGCCGCCGCCACTGCCGGGCGGGCGTGGCCGCCGCCGCGTGTGCAGGTCAGGAGCTTGCGGTGGGGGTTGCCTTCGCAGCGCACCCGGGTGATCGGGAGATGCGGGGTCAGATGGGCGAGGCGCGGGACGAGGGCGACGCCGAGCCCGTGGGCGACGAGATGGGCGGCGACGTTCCAGTCCAGGGCGTGGTGGACGACGTCGGGGGTGAAACCGGCCGCGCCGCAGGCGGACAGGACGTGCGGGCGGCAGGGGCTCTCCTCCACCGGCGCGATCCACGCCTCGTGTGCCGCCTCCGCCAGATCGACCCGGGCCCGTCCGGCCAGCCGGTGAGCGTCGGGCACGACCAGGTCGAACGGGTCGTCGAGCAACGGCTGCTGGTCGAACCGCGTGTCGCTCAGCGGCGGGTTGTACGGGGTCGACTCCACGATCGCCAGGTCGATGTCACCCTCGAAGAGGAGGTCGAAGCTCTCCGGGACGCCCGCTTCGGTGATCCGTACGGACAGCCG
Organism: Streptomyces afghaniensis; assembly: GCF_044327915.1. Lineage (NCBI taxonomy): Bacteria > Bacillati > Actinomycetota > Actinomycetes > Kitasatosporales > Streptomycetaceae > Streptomyces > Streptomyces afghaniensis. The sequence continues at coordinate 285,003 of NZ_JBIRGJ010000004.1, read as the reverse complement.
CGGGTGCCGCTCCCCCAGCCGGGCCGCCATCGGCGCCAGCAGGACCGAGACGGCCACGGGGAAGCCCGTCACACGCAGCACGCCCGACGGCGCCCCGTGGTCCGCCCGCAGATCGAGTTCCGCCTGGTCCCAGCGGGCCTGGATGGCGTCGGCGTGCGCGAGCAGGCTCTCGGCGGCCGGGGTGAGGCGCACCCCGCGCCCTTGCGGCTCCAGCAGGTCGACGCCCAGGTCGCGGGCGAGCTGGCGGATCTGCTGGGAGGCGGCGGACGGGGTGAAGTGCAGGGCTCGGGCGGCCGCGGTGACCGTGCCGTAGTGGGCGACCGCCCTCAGGACATGCAGCCGGCGCAGGTCAATCATGAAGCCCACGCTTCACAATGTCGTCCACAAAGTCAACCTGGACGTGTACGGATTCCTCGACGCACCCTGGCTGTGTCACGACGGTCAACCAGCCACGACGTACGAGGAGTCATCGACATGACCAGCACCACCGGCACCGTCTGCCCGCACTGCGGCTGGCCGGACGGAGGCGAGCCGTTCCGGGTGCTGTCCCGGCACACCACGGCGGCGGGCCGTACGGAGTGGACGCGCTGCGGATGCGGCTCGCTCCAGGTCCGGGTCGTCGACGGCTGCGGCATGCGGGTCGTCTCGCGCAGCAGGCCGCCCGGGTCCGCTCCGGCTCGGTCGGGCACGGCGAGGCACTGAGCGGTCAGACCGAGCTGTGCCGGGCCAGCCGCTCCCCCAGCGGGCTGCGCCGGTAGAGGACATGGCGGCCGTCGCGGGCGCGGGTGACCAGGCCCGTCGCGTGCAGGACGCGCAGGTGCTGGGACACGGCGCTCGGGGTCACGCCGAGGCGCCGGGCCAGCTCCACCGTCGGCAGGGGCTCGGCCAGCAGCCGCAGCAGCGTGCTGCGGGGCGCGCCGAGCAGGGCCGTCAGGGCGGGGGCGTCCGGCTCGGGCTCCGGCTCCCACAGGGTGGCGGCGCCCCGGCCGGGGTAGGCGAGCATCGGCGGTTCGGCGGCGCTGACCGGTGGCGCCGGCTGGTGCGCGAACAGTGACGGCACCAGGCGCAGGCCGCGTCCGGAGCCGTCCACGTGGTGGTGTCCGCGCATCCGGTCGACGTGCAGTACGCCGTCGTCCCAGCGCAGATTGCGGTGCAGGTCGGCGAAGAGCAGCCGGGCGCCGCCGGTGGCCAGCTGCCGTGCCCGGTGGGTGATGTCGGCCTCCAGCACGAGCCGCATCCGGGGCCAGTACGGCAGCAGCGCCGACTCCCAGTACCGCCGCAGGAGTGCGCACAGTTCCTCCAGCAGCTCCGCGACGGGTGCGTCACCGGGCGCGGTGACCGCCGTCAGGGCGGGCGGCAGGGGTCTGGGCGCGTGGGCGGCGAGCAGGTCACGGCGTACGGTCCGTGCGGGTGTGGCCCGTACGACGGTCAGCTGCTCGTCGAGAGTGGGCGCGAAGGACGCCGGCCTCGGGGTCAGGAAGTCGGGCAGGGCCAGGGTGTCGCCCACCAGGGCCGCGAGCAGCCGGGCGTCGGCCGGGTCGAGTTGCTGCAGCACGGCGGCGCGCCACCGCACGTGCAGGGGGTAGAGGGCGGGGGCGCGCAGGGCGCGCAGGCTGCCCATCACCTCGCGCAGGGGCGAGATGGCGAAGCGGGTGTCGGCGAGGTCCGCGGCGCCGAGCCGGAAGCTGATCATTAAGGCCCCCGCTACATCCTTTGGCAACCGCCCTGCCATGGCGTGGACTTCGGTCCATGGCGGATCACGATCACCGGCAGCCTACAGCGCACCCGGGCGCGAGTCCCCGGGTGATCCTCACCCTGGCGGTCGTCTGCGGCGCGGCCGTGGGCAACGTCTACTTCCCGCAGGCCCTCAGCCCGCTGATCGCGTCCGGGCTGCACGTCTCGCCCGACGCGGCCGCCGGCGTCGTCACCGCGACGCAGTTCGGCTACGCCGCCGGCATCTGTCTGCTCGTCCCGCTCGGCGACCGCCTGCCGTACCGCCCGCTGCTGGTCACCCTCCTCACGCTGACCGGCCTCGGGCTGTTCGCGGCGAGCGCCGCGCCGGGGCTGGTACCGCTGGTCGTCGCCAGTGCCTTGGTGGGGGTGACGACGGTGGCGGCCCCGCTCGCCGGGCCGCTGGCGGCCGGTCTGGTGCCGGCGGAGCGGCGTGGCGTCACCGGCGGCACCCTGCTGAGCGGCTCCCTCGCGGGCATGCTGCTGTCGCGCACCGCCGGGGGCGCGCTGGGCGACTGGCTGGGCTGGCGGGCCCCGTACGTCCTGGCCGCCGTGCTGTCCCTGGCGGTGGCCGCGCTGTCGGCGCGCGTGCTTCCGCGGACGTCCCCGTCCTCCTCCCAGGGCTACCCGACGCTCCTGGCCGAGCCGCTGCGGCTGCTGCGCACCGAACCCGGTCTGCGCCGCTCCTGCCTGTACCAGGCCCTGGTGTTCGCCGGTTTCTCCGCGGTGTGGACCGGCGTGGCCCTGCTGCTCACCGGTCCGGTGTACGGCGGCCTGGGCGCGGGGGCCGTGGGGCTGCTCGCCCTGGTCAACGCGGTGACCATGGTGTGCACGCCGGTCGCGGGCCGCCAGGTCGACCGACGGGGGCCGGACGCGGTCAACGGCGTGTGCTTCCTGGTGGTGGGCGCCTCGGCCGCGGTGCTGGCGCTGGGAGGTCTCGGCGGCGCGGCGGGGGTGACGGCCCTGGTCGTGGGCACGCTGCTGCTCGATGTCGGTATGCAGTCCGGGATGGTCGCCAACACCGTGCGGATCCAGGCGCTGCGCGCCGAGGTACGCAGCCGGCTCACCACCGCCTACATGACCTGCGCGTATCTTGGTGGCGCCGTCGGCTCGTGGCTGGGCACGTGTGCCTACGGCCGTTTCGGGTGGCTCGGGGTGTGCGCGCTGGTCGCGGCTCTCACGGCCGTGGCTCTCGCCCGCCACCGGTGCGCCACCCGCCGTCCGGCGGGGAGGTTCCGCCGGACGGCGGCGCCCGGGTCCGGCGCGGCGGGACCGATCATGGCAGCACGAGCCGCCGCGACCTCGCGTGAGGAGACGTCATGACGCATGTTCCGCCCCCGTTCGACCCGGAACTCGCCGGAGCCCTGGAACTGATCAAGGACATGATCAGCCCGGGTCTCACCCTGGACGAGATCGCCGAGGTGCGCCAGAGCCCGGGTATACAGCTGCTGGCCGAACTGGACGTGACGATGGGCGGGACGTTCGAGGTGGAGGACCGGCAGGTGCCCGGGCCGCAGGGCGAGCCCGACATCTCGCTGCTCATCTGCCGGCCGGCCGCTCCGGCGAGCGCCGGGGCGCGGCCCGTCATCTACCACGTGCACGGCGGCGGCATGGTCATCGGGAACAACCGGGTCGGCGTCGACGTCCCGCTGGCGTGGGCGCAGGCTCTGGACGCGGTGGTGGTGTCGGTGGAGTACCGGCTGGCGCCGGAGCATCCGCATCCCGCGCCGATCGAGGACGTGTACGCCGGGCTGCTGTGGACGGCGGACCACGCCGCCGAGCTCGGTGCCGACCCCGAGCGGATCGTCATCGCGGGCGCCAGCGCGGGTGGGGGGCTGTGCGCGGCCCTGGCCCTGCTCACGCGGGACCGCAAGGGGCCGCAGCCGATCGGGCAGGTCCTGATGTGCCCGATGCTCGACGACCGCAACGACACGCCGTCGACGTACCAGATGGCGGGCCTCGGAGTGTGGGACCGCACCGCCAACGAGACCGGCTGGACCGCTCTGCTGGGCTCGCGGCGCGGCGGCCCCGACGTACCGGCGTACGCGGCGCCGGCCCGTGCCGAGGACCTGACCGGGCTGCCCCCGGCGTTTCTCGACGTCGGCTCCGCGGAGACCTTCCGGGACGAGGTCGTCGCCTACGCGTCGCGCATCTGGCAGGCCGGTGGCGTGGCCGAGCTGCACGTCTGGCCCGGCGGCTTCCACGGCTTCGACGGTTTCGCGCCCCAGGCGGCGCTCTCCCAGTCGGCGCGGGCGGCGCATGTGAACTGGCTTCGGAGATTGCTGGGCGCGTGACGGGCGGGGCCCCCGGTGCGTCGGCCGCGGCGGAGTGCTCGGGCAGCCACCGGCGAGCGGGGCCCGTTCGGCCGCCGCATGCCGCACCATGGGGCCTATGAAAGAGCTGGCCGGGCGTCTGACCGCGCTCGATCCGGATGCCGGTGCGGCGGTCCGGGTCATCGCCTACTTCGACCGTCTGGCCGAGACCAGGGCCGGTGTGGAGGCACTCGTTCGCGGTGCCGCCGTACTGTCCGGCTGCCCGGCCCGGCTGGTGGACCCCGAACGCCGCGTGCGCGTACGTGTGGAGCCCGACGGCACCCGCCGGGACACGGATGTGCCACCCGACCCCACCTGGCCGTCCGCCCGGCTGTCCCCGGACGGCATGGCGGCCCTTTGGCTGGAGCGGGGCGGGGCGGCGTCCGGGGTGGTGGACACGGGCCGTGCCGGGCCGGCGTCGCGCGTCGCGGACGCGGACCGCGCCGGGGCGGCGTCCCAGGTGGGCGACGCCGGCCGTGGCGGGCCGGCGTCGGGCGTCGCGAACGCGGACCGCGCCAGGGCGGCCTCCCAGGTGAGCGACACCGGCCGTGGCGGGCCGGCGTCGGGCGTCGCGGACGCGGACCGCGCCAGGGCGGCCTCCCAGGTGGGCGGCACCGGCCGTGGCGGGGCGGCGTCCTACGCCATGGACAGCGACCGAGCCGGGGTGCCGTCCCCGGTGGGCGCACCCGACCGCACCGCGCCGGCATCCGGCGGCGTGGAGACGGACCGTTCCGGGGCGGCGTCCGGCGTGACCGAAACCAGCCGTGCCGGGGCGGCGTCCGGCGTCGTGAACGGGGACCGCACCAGGGCGGCGTCCCAAGCGGTCGGCACCGGCCGTGCCGGGGCGGCGTCCCGGGGCGGCCACGTCGGGCAGGCCCGGGGCGCGTCCAGTGTGGTCGACGCGGTGATTCTCGAGCGGGCCGCCGGTGTGCTGCGGCTCGTTCTCGACCGTACCCGCGGGCGGGTCCCGGCCGACGATCCCGCGCTGGTCGAGACCCTGCTCGACGGCACGGCCCCGGAAGCGGCCCGGCTGCATGCCGCCCGCCGCCTCGGTCTGGACCCCGCCCTTGCGGCCAGGGCTCTCGCCCCGCTGAACGAGCGGCCACGCGTCGTACCCGCCGGGACGGGGACCGACACGGTCGGACGGCTCGGCGTCGGGCCCGCCGTGCCCGTGCTGGAACTCCCCCGGTCCTGGGCCGAGGCCCGTACCGCCCTGCGGTTCACCGCCGAGGGCACCCCGCAGGACCCCGGGCCGCGGGTCGTGCACGCCGAGGAGCTGGGCGGCATCGCCCTCCTCGCCGATCTGGTCGTACCGGGCGCCGAGCCGCCGCCCGACGTCCGTGCCCTGGAGACGGCCGCGGCGACCACGCCCTGGCTGCCGGCGACCCTGCACGCGGTCGCGTACACGGCGAGCTTGCGGGCGGCCGCCTCCGAGATCAACGTCCACCACTCCACGCTCCAGGACCGGCTGGCCCACGCCGAGCACCTGCTCGGCTGGCCGGTGCGCACCCCGCAGGGCCGGCTCCGGCTGCAACTGGCGCTGGCGATGCGGCGTCTGGCCCGGCAGTAGCCGTCGCGCGCCCGCCCGGACCGGCGTGATCCGGATCGCGTCCAGGGGCCCGTGCCGCCGCCGCCCGGCTGGGAGAGACTGTCGGGGCGCCGTCCGGTACGAGGTTCAGGAGCATGAGGCATGAGCGTGCAGCGGTATCCCCTGGCCGGGGTCACGGTGGTCAGCCTGGAGCAGGCCGTGGCCGCGCCCTACGCCACCCGGCAGCTCGCCGACCTCGGCGCCCGTGTCATCAAGGTGGAACGGCCGGGCGGCGGCGACTTCGCCCGCCGGTACGACACGACCGTGCACGGCCACTCCAGCTATTTCGTGTGGCTGAACCGCTCCAAGCAGTCCCTCACCCTGGACCTCAAGGATCCACGGGGCCGCGAGATCCTGCACGAACTCCTCGACGGCGCCGACGTGTTCGTACAGAACCTCGCCCCGGGCGCCGCCGGCCGGCTCGGTCTGGACGCCGCCACCGTCACCGGCCGCCGCCCCGGTCTGATCCCGTGCACGATATCCGGCTGGGGCACGACCGGCCCCTGGGCCGACCGCAAGTCGTACGACCTGCTCGTGCAGTGCCAGACCGGACTGGTGTCCCTGACGGGAACGCCTGAGGGGACCGCCCGGACCGGGATCTCCGTCGCCGACATCGCCGCCGGGATGTACGCCTACAGCGGCGTTCTCACGGCCCTGTACACCCGCGCCGTCACCGGCGAGGCCCACCCGGTGGACGTGTCCCTGTTCGAGGCGCTGGCGGAGTGGATGGGCCAGCCCGCCTACTACACCCGGTACGGAGGCACCCAGCCCCCGCGGCTGGGCACCCAGCACGCCACCATCGCGCCGTACGGGACGTACGAGGCCTCCGACGGCAACGAGGTGCTGTTCTCCATCCAGAACGAGCGGGAGTGGGCGGCCCTGTGCGCGGAGTTCCTCGGCCGGCCGGAGCTGGTCGGCGATCCGCGCTTCGCCACCGCCTCCGACCGGGTCGCCCATCGCGAGGAGCTCAACGCGATCGTCGCCGGCCGCTTCGCCCGCTCCGGTTCCGAGGAGATCCTCAAGGACCTGGAGGCCATCGGCATCGCCTGCGCCGGGGTCAACGACGTCGCCGGGTTCCTGGACCACCCGGTGCTGGCCGCCCGCGGCCGCTGGACCGAGGTCGCCGTGCCGGGCGGCACGGTGGAGGCCCTGCTCCCGCCGGCCGACCTCGCGGGCCTGCCCGCCCGGATGGACCCCGTACCGGCGGTCGGCGAGCACACCGCGGCGATCCTCGCCGAGCTGGGCCGCACCGACGAGGAGGTGTCGGCCCTGCGCGCGGACGGCGTCGTCTGACGCCCCCGACGGGGAGCACCTACCGGGACCCGGTGACCCGCTCCGTCTCCCCGGGCCCGGACTCCTGCTTCTTCGAGGCCCGCAGGCTGGTGAACGTCGTCACGGCCAGGACCAGCACGATGAAAGTCAGCGAGAAGGGGATGCTGATCTCGGGCACGTGGACGCCCGACTCGTGCAAGGCGTGCAGCACCAGCTTCACGCCGATGAAGCCCAGGATGATCGACAGGCCGTAGGAGAGGTGGACCAGCTTCTTCAGCAGGCCGCCGATGAGGAAGTACAGCTGGCGCAGGCCCATCAGGGCGAAGGCGTTCGCGGTGAACACGATGTACGGGTCCTGCGTCAGGCCGTAGATCGCGGGGATGGAGTCGAGGGCGAACAGCACGTCGGTGGAGCCGATGGCGAGCATCACGACCAGCATCGGGGTCATGATCCGCTTGCCGTTCTCGGTGATGAACAGCTTCGTGCCGTGGTAGCGGTCGGCGACGCCGAAGCGCTGCTCGGCCATCTTCAGCAGCTTGTTCTCCTGGTACTCCTCCTCGTGGTCCTGCTTGCGGGCGTCCTGGATCAGCTTCCAGGCGGTCCAGACGAGGAAGGCTCCGAAGATGTAGAACACCCAGGAGAAGGCGGAGATGATCGCCGCGCCGGCCGCGATGAAGACGGCCCGCAGCACCAGGGCCATCAGCACGCCGACCATCAGCACCCGCTGCTGGTACTGCGAGGGCACCGCGAACTTCCCCATGATCAGGACGAACACGAAGAGGTTGTCGACACTCAGCGACTTCTCGGTGATGTAACCGGCGAAGAACTCACCCGTGGGCCCGCTCCCACCGAAGTACCACAGCCCCAGTCCGAACAGCACGGCCAGGACGATCCACACCACCGTCCACGTCCCGGCTTCCTTCACGGAGACGTCGTGGGGCTTGCGGCCCACGAGGAAGTCGACGGCGACGAGCAGACACAGAGCTGCCACGGTCAGCAGCCACACGGACAGCGAGACGTTCACTGGTACTCCTGGTGCAGGTGTGGGGATGGGACATCGTTGTCCGTCGTGGCTGATTTCCGCCACACCTGACAGGTGAACAATTGGTCACAGCTGCGCGTGCAGCGCCTCCAGGACGTCCTGGTCCGTCAGCTGGTCGAAGTTCTCGTACCAGAGGCCCACGGCCATGAACGCGGCCGGCTGGTGCAGGCAGATCACCTCGTCGGCCTCGGCGCGCATCAGCTCGGCCGCCTCCGGGGAGCACACCGGGGCGGCCAGCACCACCCGTTCGGGCGCCTGGCGGCGGACGAATCGCAGCGCGGCCCGGGCCGTGGAACCGGTCGCCAGGCCGTCGTCGACCACGATCACGGTGCGTCCGCGCAGGTCGGGTGCGGGGCGCCCCTGCCGGTACAGCGCCTCGCGGCGGCGCAGTTCCGCGCGCTCCCGCTCGATGACGGGCGCCAGGGCGGCCTCCCGCAGGCCCAGGTGGCGCATGGCCTCCTCGTCTAGGAGCGGCACCTCGTCCCCGGCCATCGCTCCGACGCCGAGCTCCTCCTGGAAGGGCGCCCCGATCTTCCGTACGACGAGCACGTCGAGCGGGGCGTCCAGCGCCCCGGCGACCTCGCGCGCCACGGCGACCCCGCCGCGGGGCAGGGCGAGGACGAGGGGATCGGGCAACGCACCCTCGCTCTGCCGGGTGCGCAGTTTCTCGGCCAGTTCCCCGCCGGCCTGCCGGCGATCATGGAACCGCATGACGGTCACCTCTGCTTCCCGCACGGAGAGGGCCCCCGGCCGGTCCGGCTCCCGCGTACCCCGGACCCACCGGACAATGCGCACCTTCCGGACCTCCGTCACACTCGGAACGCGGGGTGTTTCCGGCCGTGCGGCCCAGGCAACCCGGGACCGTGCGCACGGCACGAACCGTACGCACGGGCACGGACTCTCCGCACCACCGGCGCACCAGGCCACTGAGCAGACTCCGACGCGACGGGAGCACCCGGATGACCACTGCCCCATCTCATCCGCAGCCTGCCCGACCGGGCCCGCGCATCGGCGTGCTCGGTTCCTACGGCGGCTTCAACATCGGCGACGAGTCGATCCTGACCTGTGTCCTGCGCTGTCTGCGCGCCCAGCGGCCCGAGGCCCGACTGGTCGTCTTCAGCCGGAACGCCGAGCACACCCGGGCCCATCACCCGGGCGCCGACGAGGTGGTGGACTGGGAGGGCGTCAGCCGCAACCAGGTCCTGGACGCGCTGGCCTCACTGGATCTGCTGGTCCTGGGTGGCGGCGGGCTCCTCTTCGACGGCGAGGCGCGCCGCTATCTGCGCCTGGTCCGGGCCGCGCAGGAGCGCGGCATCCGCACCTTCGCCTACGCCATCGGCGCCGGCCCGCTGCGCGAGCCCGACGACCGGGAGGCCGTGCGCACGGTGCTGGCGGACATGGACGACGTCGTGGTGCGGGACGAGGAGTCCAAGCTGGTGCTGGAGGAGGTCGGCGTCGAACGCGACGTCGTCGTCACCGCCGACCCGGCGCTGCTGCTGGAGCCGGAGCCGTTCACCGACGAGATGATGCGCCACGAGGGCGTGCCCACCGACGCGCGGCTGGTGGGGATGTCGGTGCGGGAGCCGGGGCGGGCGGCCGAGAAGCTGGACGAGGGCGACTACCACGCGCTGCTCGCCGACGTCGCCGACTTCCTCGTCCGCCGGCTGGACGCGCACGTGGTGTTCCTGCCGATGGAGCGGCACGACGTGCGGCACGCGCACGCCGTGCTGTCCCACATGACCGCTCCCGACAAGGGGCGGATCCTGCACGGTTCGTACAGCCCGGGACAGGTGCTCGGCTTCATGCGCCATCTGGATCTGGCGGTCGGCATGCGCCTGCACTTCGTGATCTTCGCGGCGCTCTCCGGACTGCCGGTGCTGCCGCTCCCCTACTCCGGCAAGGTCTTCGACTTCGCACGCCGGATGGGGGCGCCGGCTCTGGTCGGCGTGGCGCGGGAGCAGGCCGGGCTGCTGCTGGCGGAGGTGGACCGGCTGTGGGACGAGTACCCGGAGCGCCGCGAGGAGCTGCACTCCCGCGTCCGGGAGCTGTCCACACAGGCCCGGGAGACCTGCGCACGCTGCGGACTGCTGCTGGACGAGGTCGACGGCGGGACGCAGGAGGCCGTCGGTACCGCTGCCCTCCTGGACACGCAGGAGGAACCACCGCCCGCGCCCACCGCCGAAACCCGCCCGCTGGGCGTGTGACGCCGCCGCCGAGGCCCCGCCCGCGGGAGGACACCGATGCCGATCCTGCAAGAACCGCGCGAGCCCCGCACCGTCACCCTGCCCGAACGGCCCGCCCGGCACGGCGGCCGGACGGAGGTCCTGGTGGTCGGCGGCGGCCCGGCAGGGTTCGCCGCGGCGGTCGCCGCGGCCGACGCCGGGGCCGAGGTCGTCCTGGTGGAGCGCTACGGCTTCCTCGGCGGCAACGCGACGGCGGCGTTGGTCATGCCGCTGATGTCGTTCCACAACGAGCACAAGCAGGCCACCTTCAGCGAGTCCGGCGAGGACGCCCGCCTGCTGCCCACCGACCACGGCGAGGGCGAACCGGTCGTCCAGGGGGTGCTGTGGCGGCTGCTGGACCGGCTCATGGGGCGCGGCGGCTGCCTGAAGCCCTCCCCGAGGACCGGATACACGGTCCCCTTCGACCCGGAGCTCTTCAAGCTGGTCCTGCTCGACATGGTGGACGAGGCGGGCGTGCGGATGCTGTTCCACGCCTTCGCCTCCACGGCGCTGCGCCTCGACGACGGCTGGCGCGTGGTGTTCGAGACCAAGTCGGGGCCGGTCGTGATCGACGCCGACGTGGTCGTGGACGGCACGGGCGACGGCGACGTCGCGGCGGCCTGCGGGGCGCCGTACGAGATCGGCCGGCCGGAGGACGGGCTGGTGCAGCCGATGACGCTGATGTTCCGCGTCGCGGACTTCGCCCGGCCGGACTTCGCGGAGTACGTGCGGGAGCATCCCGACCAGTGGCGCGGCGTGCACGGCCTGTGGGACCTGGTCGAGGAGGCCCGGGCGGACGGTGATCTGCGGCTGCCGCGCGAGGACATCCTGTTCTTCGCGACCCCGCACCCGCGTGAGGTCAGCGTCAACAGCACCCGCGTGACCAGGGTGCTCGGCACCAGCGTGTGGGACCTGACCCGGGCCGAGTACACCGCCCGGCGCCAGCTCGCGGAGATCGACCGGTTCCTGCGCACCCGCGTGCCCGGTTTCGAGGAGTCGTACGTGGTGCAGAGCGGCACGCACATCGGCGTACGGGAGACCCGGCGCGTCGTCGGCGACTACCACCTCACCGGCCACGACATCCTGGCCGCCCGCCGCTTCCCGGACGTCGTCGCGCACGGCGCCTACCCGGTCGACATCCACAACCCGCGCGGCTCCGGAACGGTCCTGAAGCGGGTGCCCGAGGGCAGCTTCTACGACATCCCGCTGCGCTGTCTCGTGCCGCAGGGCACGGAGCGGCTGCTGGTGGCGGGCCGCTGCATCTCGGGGACGCACGTGGCGCACTCGTCGTACCGGGTCATGCCGATCGCGATGGCGACGGGACAGGCGGCGGGTGTGGCCGCCGCGCTGACCGTACGTCACAAGCACGGGCCGCGGGGTGTGCCGTACCGGCTCGTGCAGCGGGAACTGCTGCGGCAGGGCGCCCGGTTGCGCATCGACCTGCCGGTGGGCGGCTGACGCGGGCCGCCGTCAGCCCGCCGTCGTCCGCAGCTGGTCGTGGCACCACTGCCGGGCCACCTCGGTGACCTGGCCGAGCGCGCCCGGCTCCTCGAACAGGTGCGTCGCGCCGGGCACCACGTGGAGGGTGTGCGGGACGTGCAGCCGCCGGGCCGCTTCCTCGTTGAGCCGCAGCACGTGCTGGTCCCGGCCGCCCACGATCAGCAGTACCGGAGCCCGGACGGCGTCCAGGGCGTCGCCGGCCAGGTCGGGCCGCCCGCCGCGCGAGACGACCGCCGGCACCCGGTCGGGGCGTTCGGCGGCGGCGACCAGGGCCGCGCCCGCGCCGGTGCTGGCGCCGAACAGGACGACGGGCAGGCCCTGGGTGCCGGGAGAGTGTGCCAGCCAGTCGATGGCGGCCACCAGCCGGCGGCCCAGCAGGGGGATGTCGAAGCGGAGTTCGGCGGTGCGGAGGTCCAGCCGTTCCTCCTCCTCGGTGAGCAGGTCGATCAGCAGGGTGCCGAGTCCGGCGGTGCGCAGGCCGGCGGCGACCTCGCGGTTGCGGGGGCTGTGCCGGGAGCTGCCGCTGCCGTGCGCGAACAGCACGACGGCGCGGGCGGCCGGCGGCACGGTCAGATCGCCGGTGAGCGTCGCGCCACCGGCAGGCACGGTGACCGTCTGGGAGTTCATCGGAGGCCTCCTCTCCCCCACGTCCCTCGTCCTGCCGCCCGCCTACCCACACTGGGGCGGCCGTCCCGCCTCGCCTCCGGTATGGCGCGATCCGTGGGATGCGTGTCGTTGACGCCATGCCCCGGGCCGGAGGAGCGTGGAGGGCGTGACTTCCCGCCGTGTCGTCTTCGTCGTCTTCGACGGCTTCCAGCCGCTCGACCTCACCGGTCCGCACGAGGTGTTCCACAGCGCGGGCGACGACTACGTCTGCGAGGTCGTGGCGCCCCGGGCGGGACCGGTCAGGTCGGTCAGCGGGCTGCTCGTGCATGCCGGGCACGGCGTGGCGGACCTCGGCCCGGCCGGGATCGACACACTCGTGGTGGTCGGCGGCCGGGGTGTCGACCAGGCCCGGCAGGACGAGGCGCTGGTCTCCTGGATCGCCGCCGCGGCGGCCGGTGCCCGGCGCGTGGCCTCGGTGTGCAGCGGGGCGTTCCTGCTGGCGGCGGCGGGGCTGCTGGACGGGCGCCGGGTCACCACGCACTGGGCCCGCGAGCAGCAGTTGGCCCGGGAGCATCCCGAGGTGCGGGTGGACTGCGAGCCGATCTTCGTCCGGGACGGGCCGGTGTGGACGTCGGCCGGTGTGACGGCCGGCATGGATCTGGCGCTCGCCCTGGTGGAGGACGATCTGGGCCGGGACGTCGCGCACGCCGTGGCCCGGCAACTGGTGCTGTTCCTGCGGCGGCCGGGCGGCCAGTCGCAGTTCAGCGTGGCGCTGTGGTCGCGGCAGCCGGCGACGGACCCGGTGCGGGCCGCCGTCACCGCGATCCACGCCGATCCGGGCGCCCGGCACGACATCTCCGGTCTCGCCGCGCACGCCGGGCTGAGCCCACGGCACCTCCAGCGCCGTTTCACCGCCGAACTGGGCGTGCCGCCGGCCGCGTACGTCGAGCGGGTGCGTATCGAGGCGGCCCAGCGCGCCCTCACCGAGGGTGACGAACCGGTCGAGGCCATCGCCCGCCGCTACGGCTTCACCACCGCGGAGACCATGCGCCGTACGTTCCACCGCCGGCTCGGCATCGCGCCGTCCGAATACCGCGCCCGCTTCCGCTCCACCGCGGAAGCCGCCGACGCTCTCCACGTCTCGTAGAAACACTCACCACGTCTCACAGAAAAGGGGAACCGGTATGACGACATACGGCCTGCTGGTCTTCGAGGAAGCAGAGGAGCTCGACTTCGTGGGGCCCTGGGAGGTCTTCACCGTCTCCGCCCGGCTCCGCGACGGCGCCGATTCGGCCGTGCTCGTCGCCGAGCACCCCGGGCCGGTGCGCTGCAACAAGGGCCTGCGCGTCCTGCCCGACCACACCCTCGACGACCATCCGCCCCTGGACGTGCTGCACGTGCCCGGGGGCCGGGGCGCGCGCGAGGTGCAGCTGCACAACCCGGTGGTCACGGACTGGATCGGGAAGACTGCGGAGCGGGCCGCGTGGGTGCACGGCGTGTGCACGGGCACGTTCCTGCTGCACGCCGCGGGTCCCGCGCGCGGGCGGCGGGTGGCCACGCACTGGAGCCAGGAGGACACCCTGGAGGCCCGCGGTGACGTGACGGTCGTCCGGGACGTCCGCTACGTCGTGGACGGCAAGCTGGTCACCAGCCAGGGCGTCTCGGCCGGTATCGACAGCGCGCTGTGGCTGGTCGGGCGGCTGCACGGCCGGGACCACGCGCGGGCCGTACGGCGCTACATCCAGTACGACCCGGCGCCGCCGTACCTCGCGGACGAGCCCGTCTGATCCACCGCCGGGCCGGTCGCTGCATGGGTGGGGCAGCCTCGGGCAGTCGATGTTCATGGGCGGTGACAGGGGCGACGACGGACTGGGACGGCAGGCGGGCGAGTGCGGGCACCGGGCGGTGCCGCATCCGGAGCGCATCCGGATCGAGGCGTGGGCGGCGTGCCGGGAACACTGTCTGGCGGAGGCCGTCCTGGCGATGGTGGAGTGCTTCGCGGACGTCTCCGGAGTGCGTCCGACCGCCGTGGACCGGGTGCGGCTGGCCGAGGCCAGCGACGACGACCTGCTCGCCGCGCTGCTGGACGAGATCATCTTCCGGCTGGAGGTGTACGGCCAGGTGCCCGTGGACGTGGAGGCGGACGAGGCCGACGGCGGCCTGGACGTACGGCTGGCGGTCACCGGCCTCGCGGACGTGGAGATCACCGGGGCGGTCCCGACGGCGGTCGCGTGGGACGAGCTGCGGATCGGGCCGGGTCCCTACGGGTGGTCGTGTGCGGTGACGGTCGACGCGTGACCCTGCCGGCCGTGGTGCGCCTACCGTGGAGGTGTGGGCGGCGGCGTCGTGACGCTGTTCCTGTGCGGTGACGTGATGCTCGGGCGCGGCGTCGACCAGATCCTGGCGCACCCCGGTGACCCAGCACTGCGGGAGGCGTACGTCGAGGACGCGCGGTCCTACGTCCGGCTGGCGGAGTCGGCGCACGGCCCGGTGCCGGCGCCCGTCGGTCCGTCCTGGCCGTGGGGCGAGGCGCTGCGGGTGCTGGACGAGGCCGCCCCGGACGCCCGGATCGTGAACCTGGAGACGTCGGTGACGTGCGCGGACACGTTCGCCCCGGACAAGGAGATCCACTACCGGATGCACCCGGCCAACCTGCCGGCCCTGGCCGTGGCCCGGCCCGACGTGACCGTCCTCGCCAACAACCACGTCCTGGACTTCGGCCGCCCGGGCCTGCTGGAGACGCTGGACGCGCTGGCCCGGGCGGGGCTGCGGACGGCGGGTGCGGGACGTGACGCCGAGGAGGCGTACGCACCCGCCGCGGTTCCCCTCCCCGGTGGCCGCCGCCTGCTGGTCTTCGCCCTCGGCGCGCGCTCCAGCGGCATCCCGTCCGGCTGGGCGGCGACCGCTGACCTGCCCGGTGTGGCGTACGTCCCCGAGCTCTCGCCCGCCGCGGCCGACTCCGTGCTGCGGCACGTCCGGCGGGCCCGCCGGGCCGGTGACCTTACCGTCGTGTCGGTGCACTGGGGCACGAACTGGGGGTTCCGCGTGCCCCGGGAGCAGGTCCGCTTCGCGCACGCCCTCGTGGACGGCGGGGTCGACATCGTCCACGGCCACTCCTCACACCACCCCCGCCCGCTGGAGGTGTACCGGAACCGGCTGATCCTCTACGGCTGCGGTGACTTCATCGACGACTACGAGGGCATCACCGGCTACGAGGAGTACCGCGACGACCTGCGGCTCGCGTTCCTCGCCTCGGCCGAGCCGGACAGCGGCCGACTGGCAGCACTGCGCATGGTGCCGCTGCGGGCACGCCGCATGCGACTGGAGCCCGCGTCCCGCGCGGACCGCACATGGCTGCGGACGACGCTCGACCGGATCAGCCGCGGGGTGGGGGTGACACCGACACCGGACGGCTCGCTGGCGTTGACGGGCGGGTGAACGTGAACGGGGGGCTCGGCGGAAGCCGGTCAGGCGGGGCCGCGCGGGATGGGCCGGTGATAGCTCGGGCGGGCCGACCGGACAGCGCCCGTGGGCGGATGCACCGGGGGCGACTCGACCGACCGCCGGGCCGACAGCGCCCACAGCATCAGCGGGGGCGGCTCGGCTGACCGGTCCGGCAGTGCCGCCGGCGGATGGGCCGGTGGCGACTCAACCGGCCACCGGGCCGACAACGCCGTCAGGCAATGGTCGGTGACAGCTCGGTTGGCCGCGTCCGGCGGTGCCGCCGGCCGATGGGCCGGTGGCGACTCAAACGGCCACCGGGCCGACAACGCCGTCAGGCAACGGATCGGTGACGGCTCGGGTGGCCGCGTCCGGGATCACCGCCGGCGGATGAACGGGGCGGCTCGGCTGACCGGTCCGGCAGTGCGGCGGACGGACCTGTGGTCGCTCGCCGCCGGGCAGGCAACGCCGTCCTGGCCGGCCGGACCAGCAATGCCGGCCGCGGATGAACCGGTGGCGTCCCGCAGCGCCGTCGGCGGATGAGTGAGGGGTGGCTCGGCCGGCCGCCCGGTCCTGCGGTGCCGCATGAGGTGGGAGGTCAGCCCGCCCAGGCCATCAGCCGTTCCCGGTTGCCCGGCTCCCGCAGGCGGGCGAGGGACTCCTTCTCCAGCTGGCGTACCCGCTCGCGGGTCAGGCCGACGCGGCGGGCGACCTCGTCCCGGCTGCGGGTGTGGCCGTCGTGCAGGCCGTAGCGGAGGCTGAGGATCATGGCCTCGCGGGGCGCGAGCGTGCCGACGGCCTCGTGCAGTTCCTCGGCGAATGCCTGGTACTCGGCCACCTCCGGGGCCTGGAGCACCTCGGTGTCGGGGATGAGGTCGCCGACGACGGTCTCGCCGGTCTCGTCCACGGGCGTGTCCAGGCTGACGGCCTGGCGGCCGACGCGGCGCAGCCAGCCGATCCGGTCGGCGGCGAGGCCGCTCTCCCTGGCCACTTCCTCGACGCTCGGTTCGCGTCCCAGGTCGAGTTGCAGACGCCGTTCGATCTTGGCGACCTTCTGGAGCTGCTCGACGACGTGCATCGGCAGCCGTACCGTGCGCGCGTGCGCGGCCAGGCCCCGCTCGATCGCCTGGCGGATCCACCAGGTCGCGTAGGTGGAGAACTTGAAGCCCTTCGTGTGGTCGAACTTCTCCACGGCCCGGATCAGCCCCAGGTTGCCCTCCTGGATGACGTCCAGCAGGGGCAGGCCCCGGTGGGCGTGCCGTTTGGCCATCGATACGACGAGCCGGAGGTTGGCGCGGACCATGTGGTCCTTGGCGGCCTGCCCGTCCCGGGCGGCCTCCTCCAGCTCTCCCCGCCGCTCGGGCGCGAGGTCGAGTTCACCCGCGTCGGCCCGTTCCAGTTCCTCCAGCGCCCGCACGCCGGCCTCCAGCCGCCGGGCCAGCCGGACCTCGTCCTCCGCCGTGAGCAGCGGTGTCGCCGCGATCTGCGTGAGGTACTGGCCGAGGAGGTCGGGTTCCTCGTCGGGCTCGGGGATGCGGTTGCGCAGCCGTGCGGTGCGGGCGGGGGCGCGGCGGTCCTCCCCGGGGTGTGCCGCTGCCGTGGAGTCTTCTGCCAGGGGAGACATCTTCGTGATCCTCCGTCCCTGCCTCTTTCCGGCTCGCTGCCTCTTTCGGGCTGGTTCCGGACGGCTCACGGGTACCCGAGGCGGTTCGTCCCGAACCGCATGTCCGGGTCCCGCGGGGGTACCCCGGGGCACATGACCGGCATCGAACTGCGCAGCAACGCGTTCAACGACCACTCCTTCATCGCGCGCCGGTACGCGTACGAGGGACCGAACGTCTCTCCGCCCCTGACCTGGAGCGGCGTACCGGACGACGCGGCCGAACTGGTCCTGCTCTGCGAGGATCCCGACGCCCCGTCGGGCACCTTCGCGCACTGGGTCGTGGTCGGCATCGACCCGCACAGCGACGGCGTCGAGGCCGGGCACTGCCCACCGGGCGGCACGGAACTCGTCAACGGCTACGGGCAGCAGGGCTGGGGCGGCCCGCATCCGCCGCCCGGTGACGACGCACACCACTACTTCTTCCGGCTCTACGCCCTGTCCGAACCGTGCGTCCTGCCCGACGCGCCCCGCGCGGACCAGGTGCACGAGGAGGTCGAGAAGCGCCGCATCGCGGACGGCACGCTGGTGGGTCTGTACCAGCGCTGAGACGGCTCACGGGTGGGACCCCCGTGCACCCGTGACACAACGGTTGGTTGTGCCACGGGTGACGGACGGTTGTTTGCCCGGGCGCCCCGTTGCCCGCTTGGATGGCTGCCGGTCAACACCGGGTTGTCCGCGGGAGCTGGGGGTGTGCGCCGGGTATGGCGGGCAGACGGTCGCTGGGGCGGCGGTTCGGGTGGCTGTGGGGCGCGTACGCGGTCAGCACGGCCGGCACATGGCTCGCGTTCGACGCGTTCGCGCTGCTCGCGGTCCTGGTGCTGGACGCGGGACCGACGCAGGTGTCACTGCTGGCGGCGGTGGGACCGGCGGTCGGCGCGGCCGTGTCGGTGCCGCTCGGACCGTGGGTGGAGGTCCGCCGCAAACGGCCGGTGATGATCGCGGCGGACCTGGTGCGGTGTGCGGTGCTGCTGAGCATCCCCATGGCGTTCGCCCTGGGCCGGCTGGGTTTCGTACAACTGCTGCTGGTGTCGGTGGCGGTCGCGGCGGCCGACATCACCTTCAACGCGGCGGCCGGGGCGTTCCTGAAGGACCTGGTGCCGCGGCGGGACCTGCTCGTCGCGAACGGCCGGTTCGAGGCGACGAGCTGGACGGCCAGCATGGTCGGACCGCCGCTGGGCGGGGCCGCGATCGGACTGTTCGGTCCGGTGACGACCGTGGTGGCCGACGCGGTGTCCTATCTGCTCTCGGCGTCCGGCCTGCGGGCGATGGGCGGCGAGGAGAAACACCCCGTGCGGCCCGCGGCCCCCGAGACCCGGCCCCGGGCGGGTGACCTGCTCGACGGCTGGCGCCACATCCTGGCCGACCCGGCGCTGCGCCCGCTCTTCTTCAACACGGTCCTCGCCAACTCCCTGATCATGGCGGCTTCGCCACCGCTCATGGTCCTCCTGGTCGGTGAGCTGCGGTTCGCCCCGTGGCAGTACGCGCTGGCCTTCGCGGTGCCCTGCACGGGCGGCCTGCTCGGCTCGCGTCTGGCACCACGGCTCGTCGCACGGTGGGGCCGGCATCACGTCATGTTCACGGCGGGGGTGCTGCGGGCGTGCTGGTCGGTCGGGCTGGCCTTCGTCGGCCCCGGTACGGCGGGGCTGGCGCTGGTCATGGTGGTCGAATTCGGGCTGATCACCTGCTGTGCCGTGTTCAACCCGGTGTTCGCCACGTACCGCCTCGACCGGACCCCCGCGGACCGGGTCACCCGTACCCTGGCCGCCTGGTCGGCCACCGGCAAGGCCACCACGGCGGCCGTGACCGCCCTGTGGGGCCTGGTGGCCCATCTGACCGGCCCCCGGACGGCCATAGCCCTGGCCGGCGTCTTCCTCCTCTTCACCCCAGTGCTGCTCCCCCGCCGCGACCAGGCGCCGGACACCGGCCCGGAGCCGGCTCCTCTGGCGCTGAAGGACGGCGCCTGAACGGCCGGACCGGGGCCGGGATCTGCTCGTTCTACGAGGTCCCGACCCCGGCCCGGGCCGGCTCAGATCGCCCCGGGCACGTCCTCCGTGACGCCGTTCAGCGGCGAGGACGGGTCCGCGCCGTACGGGCGGGTGATGATCTCCAGGCCGTGGCCCGCCGGGTCGAGGAAGTACACGCCCCGGCCGCCGTCATTGCGGTTGATCTTGCGCGGGTGGTTGCCGTGCGGGTCGGCCTGGATGGGGATCCGGGCCGCGACGAGCCGGGCGAGGGCCTCGTCGAACTCGTCCTCGGAGACGAGGAACGCGTAGTGCTGCATGGGGATGTCGGCGTCGATGGTGAGGAAGTCCAGCGTGACGCCGTTGGCGGTCGTCACCGGCAGGAACACCCCGGCCGGTGCCCCGACCTCCAGACCCAGGATCTCCGCGAGGAAGCGCGCGGACTTCTCTCTGTCGCGGGACAGGACGATGGTGTGATTGAACTCGACTGACACGGTTGAATGCCTCCACGGGCATCTCCGCGGCACCTCCATGTCTCACCCGGCCGGTGACCGACACGCGATGCCGCGCGGTGGATCGTAGACAGCGGCGGGTGTGGTCGTCGAGCGGTTTTCGGCCGTATCGCACCGCCCCTGTCCGACGGACCAAGTCCCCGGGCCCGCACCACAGTTGCCCCGCACGACCCTGACAATTGTCAGGGACCGCGTCGCCCCTGGTCTCCCTACAGTTCTGAGCGTCGGCCACACCTCAGGGGGAACTCGACATGTCCACTCGCATCTTCGCCAGGGCCGCGCTCGTCGGCGCCGGGGCGCTCGCGCTGCTCGGCTCGCTCACCGCGGGGACCGCCGCCGCGTCCGCCGCCGGCGAGCAGAGCGGCTCTCGCATCATGGCCGCGCCGTACGCGGTCGTGCCCTACGAGACCGTCAACGTCCGCTACGGACCGGGCACTTCCTACGGCATCCTCGCCACCGTTCCGGCGGGGCAGCCGCTCGGCGCCTACTGCTGGACCCGCGGCGAGCGCATCACCGACAACGGCTACTCCAACGACGTCTGGGTGAAGCTCCTCGAGGGCTACGTCAGCGCCGTGTACCTCAAGGGCAACGAGTACGGCGACCTGCCCGCCTCGGCGCGCTGCTGACCCGGACCATGACCACACCCGACCACACCATCGTCCTACGGGGGACAGACACATGAAGCGAATGACCATCCGTACCGCCATGGGCCTCGCCGTGGCCGCGCTCGCCGTCGGCGGCCTCGCCACCACCGCCCAGGCGGCCCCGGCCGCCGCCGCAAACAACGGCGACCCGACCCTGACCGACGTCTACGTCTGGGCCACCGACGTCAACCTGCGCCAGCAGCCGACCTCCGCCTCCCCTCGTCTCGCCGTCCGTTCGCAGTGGTGGGCGGACGCAGTGTGCCAGACGCAGGGCCAGACCGTTCACGACCCGGCCGTCGGCACCAACAACTGGTGGACGGCGGTCCAGGAGTTCGCCGGCAGTGACATCGCCTGGGTGAACAACCTGTACATCCGGGGCGGCCAGAAGATCGCCGGAGTTCCGGACTGCTGACGCGCCATGCGCCACAGGGGGCGGACCGGAGCACCGGCCGCCCCCTGTCGCGGGTGCGGCTCAGTACCAGCCGGTCGCGGTCAGGTCGTGGCCGTCGCACGAGAGCAGGGCGCGCGAGACGCGGCCGTTGAGGTTGTTCCCCATCTGCGTGTAGGCGTAGGTGATGCCGGGGTCGACGGTCTCGGAGACCCAGCCGTCGACACGTCCCACGCCGCTGTCGGAACGCTGGAGTACGGCGGCGCAGCCCGGCCGGGAGTTCTCGATCCGGGCGAAGGAACCGCACTTGTCGGAGTAGAAGTACTTCAGGGCCATGCCTTCGGCGTACTTGGTGGCCCCGATCTGCCGGAACGTGCCCGAGCAGTAGTTCGTGGTGGGGTATTGGCCCTCGTTCCCGTAGGCGCCGTAGTTGCCGCCCGAGTGCGGCGCGGCGTGGGCGGCGGTCGGGAGGAGCGCCATCACCGCTGCGGCGCCCCCGGCGGCCAGCAGTGTCCTGAGCGATCGGCGGCTCATGAGCCCCCTCTTTCATGTGTGTCGGCGGATGTCCTGGTCGTGCGCGGGCGGGCCGGCGATCCGGCCGGCCATCGCTCACTGGGGTGACCGTACGGGCGGTCACCAGGCCGCCGACACCTGACATTTATCAGGGTCGAACCCCCAGGTCGTCCCTTCTCGGAAAGGCAACCATGCGCATGATCCTGCGCGGCGCCGCCGCGCTCGCGACGATCGTCACGGTCGCGTCGCTCACCGGCGGTGCGGCTGCGGTCCCCAGGCCGGGGACGTCCGCCCCGGTGGCACAGGCCGCCCGGATTCCGGACGGCGTCACCGCCGGGGTCGCGGTCTTCGACCGCCGGACGGGCACGTTCACCGAACAGGTCGACGAGAGCGCGCGGTTCCGTTCCGCCTCGGTCGTCAAACTGCTGCTGGCCCTGGACTTCCTGTGGGACCGTGGCCCCGAGTACACGATCCCCGAGGCCGACCGGGCGCTGCTCGAGCCGATGCTGCGCAGCAGCGACGACGATGCCGCGGACCACTACTGGTCGGAGTACGGCGGCTCGGCGATCATCGACCGGATGACCACCCGGCTCGGTCTGCGGGACACCGCGCCGCCACCCGCCGGGTACGAGGGCTACTGGGGCTACACCGCCCTCTCTGCCCGGGACACCGTGGCGATCTACCGCTACATCCTGGACGAGGCGCCCGCCCCCGTACGCGACTTCGTCATGGACAACCTGCGCCGCTCCACACGCTGCGCCTCGGACCGCTTCGACCAGCACTTCGGCATCGCGGGCTCGTTCGACCGCCCCTGGGCGGTGAAGCAGGGCTGGTCCGGGGGGTACGCGAAGGGGACGTGCGGCGCCTCGGTGACGGCGGCCGAGGCGGAACCGGCCGCCGCTCGCGCCACCAGAGCCGCCGCTCCCGGGACCGAGGCCGCGGCCGGCGTGGACCTCACCCGCCCGGCACTGCACACCACCGGCACGGTGGGCGCCGACGACCGCACGATCGTTGCCGTGCTGACGCTGCATCCGGTCGGCACGTCGTACGGGAAGGCGTACACCGACCTCGGCCGGCTGACCCGCTCGCTGAACGTGCCGGGCGGGGTGCGGCCCGCGGGGGCGTGGTTCGGCACCTGGGGCGAGTTCGTGAACGTCCGCAGGGGCCCGGCCACGGGCGAGGCCCGGGTCACGCAACTCCCGGCCGGGGTCGAGGTGCTGGTGGGCTGCCAAGTCCGGGGCCAGGTGGTCAGCGTGCCGCCCTACACCAACGAGTGGTGGGCCTATCTGCCCCAGTACGGGGGCTACATCTCCAACATCTACGTCAGCTCGCCGGACAACCGGCTCCCGGACATCCCGCAGTGCGGCTCATCAGGAGTTCAGCGCTCGTACTCGGCGAGGTAGCCCAGCACCTTGTCCACGTGCGGGCGTACCCGTGCGGGGACGCCGCCCTCCTCGATGACCGTGCGGTCGCTGGTGCGGTAGCCGGCCGCGACCAGCGCGGGCAGGTCCTTCTTCGGCAGTCCCTCCTGTTTGAAGCGCTGGTCGAGCCAGCACACGTACAGGCTCATGGTGGCGATCGCGTCCGGCGGCGACATGTGGTCCTTGTCGCCGTCCCCGTCGCCGTCCACCGCCCAGGCCCGGAACACCGACGGCGTCCACATGGCGATGCCGTACTCCTCGCTCTCCGGGCGGGCGGCGTTCACGTCGAAGCCGCTCTCGGCCTTGAGCAGCGCGGCGAGCAGGGCGGGGGTGATCTCCTCGTCGGTGCAGCGGTGGGCGGCGCGGGCGATGACGGGGCGCAGCGCCTCGGGTACGTCGGAGTCCTCCGGGATCTCGCCGGGCACCGGGCGGTGCGCGCCGGTCACGGTGGCGGGGGCGCCGCGGCCGCGGTCGTCGTCCTGGGTGTCGCCGGCTCCGCCGAGGAGTGCCACCCCGGCGACTGCGGCGGCGGTCAGGACGACGAGCCCGGCCGCCACGGCCGGCATCAGGCGTCGCGGGCGGCGGGGCGGACCGTCGGTGAGGTCCTCGACGCGGGCGGCGACGTCACGGGCCGTGTGCGGGAGCCGGGTGGTGTGGTCGGGCGCCAGGCAGTCGGCGATCAGCCGCCGCAGTCCGTCGCCGAGGCCCGCGTCGAGCCGCAGGGGTGCGGTGCCGCGCGCGTAGGCCTGGGCGGCGAGGGAGCGGGCCCGGGCCGTCGCGCCCGGGAAGGGGTGGAGCCCGCCGGTGAGCACCTGGTGGGCGAGGACGCCGAAGGCCCAGATGTCGGCCGTGGGCCGGACGACGGCGCCCTGGGTGCCGGTGCGCTGGGACCACCACTCGGGCGGCAGGTGGTCGAGGGTGCCGAGCGGCGGCAGATGGGCGTGGGTGCCGTCGAGTTCGGCGGCCAGCCCGAAGTCCGCCAGCCACACCTGTCCGGCCGGGCCCAGCAGGACGTTGGCGGGCTTGAGGTCGCCGTGCACCCAGCCGGCGTCGTGCATGTGGGCGAGTCCGGCGGCGACTCCGCGCAGGACACGGTCGGCGCCGTCGATGGGCCCGCCGGTGGCGGCGGCGTCCAGGACGTCCTTCAAGCTGGCCTCGGCCCGGTCCATGACCAGCGCGAACGCGCCGTCCAGGGTGGGCAGTTCCGGTGCCTCGACGGTGCACACGGCGTGGGTGCGCACGAGGTGGGGGTGATCGGCATCGGCGCTGAACCGGACCTCGCGCTCCACCAGTTCACCGAGCGCTGCCCGCTGCCCGGGCCCCAGGGCACCGGTCGGGAGCACCTTCACGGCCACGGGCGTGCCGTCGGCGACGGTACGGGCCTCGTACACGGTCCCCCAGCCGCCGGAGCCGATGACCGCGCCCACCTCCCAGCCGTCGATCCGGAACCCCTCCGGGAGGCGGGGCGGCCCTGGTATCTCCAGATCGTCCGCCATGTCGTCCGGGACGTCGGGTCTCGTCATGCGCCTGCCTCCTGCGGCGTGAGGCGCCCGGCACCGCGGGACGGCAGCAGGCTGAGGTGTTCTTCGCGCACCAGGCCGAAGCGCAGGGCGACGGAGGCGAGCCGGGAGCGCTTGGCTCCGGTGCGGCCGCCGTCGCCGCCGGTCGCGGTCTCCTCGCCGACGTCCAGGCGCAGTTTGGCGAAGGCCAGGTAGTCGATGTGGTAGTTGACCGCGGAGCGGGTCAGGTCCCGGCAGGACTCCAGCGGCCGCAGCCGCTCGACGATCTGCCCGACCCCGGGCAGCGCCGAATCGGAGGGGTCGCGCAGCCGGGGTTCGCACAGGGCCACCAGCACGAGGAAGTACTTCGACGTCGGGTCCAGGGCGAAGGGGTGGACGGTCTGTTCCCCGCCGCCCGGCGCGGACTGCTCACCGAGGTAGGCGTGCTGGGGCGCGAACACCTTGAAGGTCGCGGTGCCGGACAGGGCGGGGAGCACCACGCGCGAGAACTCGAACGGCACGGGCGCGCCGAGCCGCCCCGGGGCGACGGTCAGGTACTCGCCGGCTCCCTCCAGGTTCTCCACCACGTACGACATGCTGCGGCTGTAGTTGGACAGCCGCCAGTAGTCCCCGGCCGCCTCCAACTGCCCGGCCCGGCGCGAGATCCCGGGATCGGTCAGCACGATGCGCAGCTCCGCGCCGCCGGGCGTGCCGCGGCCGAAGTCGGCGATGTCCCCGGGCCCCAGATGGATCAGGTCGGGCCTGCCTGTCTCGTCCGCGCCCCACTGCGCGGGGCCGGGCAACTGCACGATGATGGTTTCCACGCGGACTCCCCCGCTGCTGACGCCCCCGATTTGGTCGCCAGGATTGTACGGGCGGATTCCGCTTGCGCGGAGGCGGCAGGGCCCGCGTCAGTGGGCTGTTCCCGGCCGCCGTGCGACGAACACGAACTCCCGGCCCGGCCGGTCGGGCGCGTCGCGCACGTCCTCCACCGCGAAGCCCTGCGCGACGAGTTCCGCCTCGGCCTCTTCCCGGTCGCGGAAACGGAGTGTGGAGTCCGACGTCAGCACCTGCCCGTCCGCGGCGAACACATAGGTCCACCGGAACGTCACCAACGGCCCGCTCACGTCGAGCAGATCGACCCAGGACTCGACGGCGCCGACGCCGGGTACGTCCGTCACGGTGTGCGTGGCCTCGCGGTTCCACTCCTCCCAGGCGCGGCGGGCCGGGACCCGGGTCTCGAACACGAAACGGCCGCCGGGCCGCAGGGCGGCACGGGCCCCTCGCAGGGTCCTTTTCCAGTCCTCGGGATCGACGACCGCCTGTGCGGCGTTGCCCGTCATCGTCGCGAGGTCGGCGGCCAGGGGCGGGAGGGTCGTCGCGTCGCCGTGGATCCACCGCACCCGCTCGCCGCCCGGCTTGCCGCGGGCCACGTCCAGGGACGCTCCGGCGGGATCGACGCCGACGACGTCGACGCCGCGTCGCGCCAGCAGCAGCGCGAACACGCCCGTGCCGCAGCCGAGGTCGAGCACCCGGCGCGCCCCGAACTCCTCCGCCATGCGCAAGTACGGTTCGAGATCGGCGCGGTCGGGGTCGAGCGGGTCGTAGACCGCGGCGAGCCGCGGATGCCGGAAGCACTCGTCTGCCATGGCTCCGATGCTACGGACGACTCAGCCCAGGCAGATGACGAGCACGCACAGCTCCTTGGAATCGGAGTCGGAGCCGGAGTTCGCTGGAGGCGTCGCGGCCGGAGTGGGGCTCGCCGTGGACGGGGTCGTCTCGGGGGACGCGGCCTGCTGCGAGTCGTTGCCGGTACCGGCTGCGGGCGGGGTCGTCTGCTGCTCGGTCACCGTCGACGTGGACTTGCCGGTGCTGCCGGTGACGGTGTCGACCGTGTCCGGGACCGTGGTCCTCGGCTGCGTCGTCTTCGGCAGCTTCCGGGGCGCTGCGGCCGCGTCCGTCCGCGGATCCGCCGGTGTGCTGCGGGGAGCGGCGGCCCGGGGCTGCTCGCGCTGCGAGGTACGGCCGGCGTGCGGCGGAGTGGCGGTCGTGGCCGAGGACCGTGCGGGGTCGCTCAGGGTCGACGTCGGTTCGGTGTACGCCGGCGCCTGACCGTCGGCGCCGCCCATGGTCGTGTCCTCCGGCGCCGTGGCCGACTGCACGCCGTGCGTGGAGTCGCCCTTCATGGCGGCGACGGTGAGACCGCCTCCGACGAGCGCGACGGCGGTCGCCACCACGGCCCGGCGCTGGTTCTTCTTCCAGCGGGCCAGCTGGCGACGCCGTGCCGCGCGCCCCTGCTGCGGGGCCTGGTAGCCGTCGGCTCCGGTGGTGGTCTCCGGGGCGTCATGTCCGTGGGACGGATCCGTGTCAGGGGTCTCATGGCCGTCGGACGCGTGGGTGCCGAGGCTCTCGTGGCGGCCGCCGGACGATCCGGTGTACGCGAGGGGGAGCTCACGCGTACCGGCGCGGTTGGTGTCCCACACGCTGCCGTCGTCCCACACGTTCCCGTCGGGCGATGCGCCGGACGCGGCCGGATACTCCCATGCGGCGGGTCCGGTACGGCCGTCGGCGGCGGGGGCGATGTCCGGGGCGTAGGCGCCGCACCCCGGGCAGACCAAGGCGCCGTTGAGGTGCCTACGGCACGAGGAGCAGTAGTCCATGTGTGGTCTTCCCGATCTGGCTGTGTCGGCGGCTCGCCGGCCGCGGCCTGGTCACGATCGCACGTGGGATCGAGCCGTAACGCTAACGAGACTTTGGAAGGGGGATGTGCAGCACGTGTGACACCCCTGAGCAGATCCTCTGGATCTCGCGTGTGCCATGACTGACTCATGAGTAAACGCGGCGGGTCCCGGGCATGCTCGGGCGCCCGCCGAGGCAGGGCCCTCGCCCCCCAACTCACCGAATTTTCCCGCGAACTGACACACAACCCTTTGAGTGTCCGGCGGGTCACACCATGCAGGAGCAACCACTCGAAGAGTTGCAAGGGGGAAATATGCGATTCACCCGTTCCGTCCTGACCGCGTCGGCCTTGGCGGCGCTGACCGTGGGGACCACGACCGCCCTGGCGTCACCCGCCTCCGCCGCGCCCAACACCACTCCGCAGAAGGTCTGCGGCAGCGCCTACAAGACGGTGAACTCGGCGGCCGTCGGTTCCCTGGGCACCGTTTACCTGACGTACAACGCCGCCAACGGGCAGAACTGCGTCACGACCATCCGCAACAACCCGGGTACCGCCGTGGACATGGGCGCGTGGATCTACGTCCCCGACACCGAGGAAAGCCACGAGGACGTCGGGCGCTTCTCGTCCTTCGCCGGACCGACCTACGTCTACGGCAAGGGTCACTGCGTCGACTGGGGCGGCAGCATCAAGAACGTGTACGTGCAGGTGTACGGCTCCAACTGCGGCGCCCTGAAGGAACACCGGGTCACGTTCACGCGCTGACCTACCTCGAACCACCGTGTAACACCCCCTGCCGGGCCATCACGCTCCCGTCGCCGTCGCGCGGGAGCCGTGGTGGCCCGGTGCCCATTCGGCGCGCGCCACCTCGCGGGTGTCCTGCTCACGCCTCGCCGCGTACTTTGAGCACCGCCTTGTTGAGCACCCACAGCCCGATGCCGATGGCCACCAGCACGCCCGCCCGGATGTAGACCTCCGCGGGCCGGTCGGACAACGGGCTGGCCAGGATCAGGGCGGTGATCGCACCGAGCACCGGCAGGGCGGTCGGCGTACGGAAGTGCTGGTGCTCGACGCGGTCGCGGCGCAGGACGAGGACGGCGATGTTGACGACGGCGAAGACGCACAGCAGCAGGAAGGCCGTGGTGTCGCCGAGGCCCTCGATCTCCCCGGTGGAGACCAGGCCGATGGCGAGGAGCGAGACGAAGACGATACCGACGACCGGGGTGCGGCGCCGGGGCAGTACCCGGCCCAGGGCACGCGGCAGGATGCGCTCGTTCGCCATGCCGTAGCAGAGGCGGGACGCCATCATGATGTTGATCAGTGCCGAGTTGGTGACCGCGAACAGCGCGATCAGGGCGAAGAGTTTGGGCGGGAAGTCGAGGCCGCCGGCCTTGACGACCTCCAGAAGCGGGCCGCTGGAGGCCTCCAGCACGCGGTAGTCGACGAGCAGCGAGGAGACCAGGGCGACCAGGACGTAGATGGTGCCGGTGACGGCGACGCCGGTGAAGATGGCGCGCGGGAACGTCCGCACGGGATCCTTGGTCTCCTCGGCCATGTTGACGGAGTCCTCGAAGCCCACGAAGGCGAAGAAGCCGAGGGCCGTCGCCCCCAGCACGCTGGTGAGCAGCGCGTAACCGGTGCCCTCGGCCTGGAACTCACCGAGCCGGGAGGGTTCGCCGTCACCGGTCAGGACGGCCCAGGCGCCGATCGTGAGGACGACGAGCAGGCCGGTCAGTTCGACCACGGTGAGGACCACGTTGGTCTTCACGGATTCCGACACGCCCCGCAGGTTCAGCGCCGCCAGGGCGAGGATGAACAGGATCGCGATGAGCGTGGGCGGGAAGAAGTCCGTGAACTCGGACAGGTAGTCGCCGCTGAAGGCACGGGCGGCCGCGCTCGCCGAGGACAGGCCCGAGCACATGACCATGAAGGCGACGATGAACGTCAGGAACGGGACCTGGAACGCCCTTTGGGTGTAGAGCGCGGCTCCGGCCGCCTTCGGGTACTTGCCGACGAGCTCGACGTACGAGGCGGCCGTCAGGATCGCGACGACGAACCCGATGACGAACGGCAGCCACAGCGCCCCGCCGACCTTGCCGGCGACCTGACCGGTGGTGGCGTAGATGCCGGTGCCGAGGATGTCACCGATCACGAACAGGATCAGCAGTCTGGGGCCGATGGCACGCCGCAGCGGGGTGTCGTCCCCGCTCTCCGACGCGGCGGCTGCATCCCTGTCGGTTGCGGACACGAAAGCTCCCTGAGGCGTTCGACACGGACCGGAACAACGTCTCTCCTGCCCGGAAACGCCTCGACTCAGCCTCGCCGCCGCACGATGAGTTTCGGCGGGGTCGGGAGTCTGTTCCGGTGAGCGTCCGACGACGGCGTACGACGCTGTCCGGCACAAGACACCACGGAGGACACCATGACGACCACTCCGGACGATGCGGCCACCGAGCTGCCCGGCCGCCCGCCCGTCGCCGACCTGGCCACCTGGCAGGCCGCCCGGGACGAGCTCCTGGTCCGCGAGAAGGCCCACACCCGCGAGGGTGACGCGATCGCCGCGGCCCGCCGCCGGCTGCCGATGGTGGAGTTCGACGGGAGGGTCGAGGTCGTGGGACCCGACGGCCCGGTCCCGTTCCTGGGGCTGTTCCAGGGGCGCGACGAGCTCGTGGTCTACAAGCACATGTGGTACGACGGCGCCCCGCACCAGGGGCAGTGCGAAGGCTGCACCACCACGGCCTGGCACCTGAAGGACGCCGTCTGCCTCAACGCCCGCGGCGTCTCGTTCGCCGTCGTGACCACGGGCCCCTGGGACGAGGTGGCCCCTTACGTCGACTTCATGGGCTACACCCAGCCCTGGTACTCGGTGCGCGACGTGGCCGCGCCGGTCGGCGGCGAGATGGGTTACCTCACCTGCTTCCTGCGCGACGGAGACCGCGCGTTCCTCACCTACTCCACGACGGGCCGCGGCAACGAGCGGGTCAACGGGTCCCTCGGCCTGCTCGACATGACGCCCTACGGCCGCGGCGAGGCGTGGGAGGACAACCCCGAGGGCCGGCCCGAGGGGCGCAGCCCCTGCTGGTCCTGGCGCTCGGACGCGGACGGGAACGCCACCTGGGGCCCGACCAGCCGCCCCGTGCCGCAGTGGACCCGCCCCGGCGTGACACCTGTGGAGACCCTCGGCCGGCACGGCCACCACCACTGACGCGCCTTGGCCGACGGCCCCGGCACGGGACGTCAGGTGCCGGGGCGCCTCAGCCGTTCGCCAGCTCTCCGAGCAGCTTCCAGGTGCGGCGCCGGTCGGCCTCACCGCCCAGGTCCGTCATGGTGAACACCACCTCCGTCGCCCCGGCCTCCCGGTACCGTGCCACCTCGGCGGCGACGGCCTCCTCGTCGCCGATCGCGGCCAGGTCGACGGCCCGGGTGCCACCGGACAGTCCGATGACCCGCTGGTAGGAAGGAAACCGCTCGTAGAAGGCGAGCGCCTCGGTCGCCTTCTCCCGCACGGCCTCGGCGTCAGCGGTGACCACGCCGGGGACGAACGCCACGACGCGGGGCGCCGGACGGCCCGCCGTCCCGGCTGTGGCGGTGACGGCCGGGACGATGTGCTCGGCGAGGGCGCGCGGGCCGGCCAGGTACGGCAGGATGCCGTCCGCGAGTTCGCCGGAGACGCGCAGCGCCTGCGGCGCCATGGCGGCGACCAGCAGCGGCACGGGTGGTTCGGCACCCGGCACCGCAGCCGGCAGCGGGGTGGCGGCGGTCAGCAGCTCTCCGCGGAATTCGGCGCTGCCCGTTTCGAGGAGTGGGCGCAGGGCGGTGAGGAACTCCCGGAGCAGTCGGATCGGGCGCTCGTGCGGGATGCCGAAACCGGTCTCCGTCAGGTGCTTGGTGCCGAGCGCGAGCCCGAGGTGGTAGCGGCCGCGGGTCGCCGCCTGGGCGGTCTGGGCCTGGCTGGAGATGAGCAGGGGATGACGGCCGAATATCGGGATCGCGGCCGTCCCGACGTGCAGCCCGGGTACCTCGCGGCCGACGATCGCGGCCAGCGAGGGTGAGTCGTAGGCGAAGGTCTGACCGAACCACGCGGAACGTAATCCGGCCTCGTGGGCTTCCCGCGCCAACTGCACCGTGCCGTCGATGTCATGGTGAAGCGGGAGCGCTACTCCGATAGTCATGACCAGGGCAACTGCACGCCCGCGTACCGGCATTCCCGCGTGCCGGACATCACCGACGGCGACTCATCGCGGGCCGCCCCGGGCCCGGTTGCGGAAAGCTGCCGGGGTCTCCCCGGCGCGCTGCCGGAAGAAACGGGTGAAGGCCGTGGGGCCGGGGAAGCCGATACGTTCGCCGACGGCGGTGGCGGGCAGGTCCGTGTGTACCAGCAGGCGCTTGGCCTCCAGGAGCACCCGGTCGTCGATCAGGCGCTTGGCACCGGACCCGGTCGCGGCCCGGGTCGCGCGGGTGAGGGTGCGCACGCTGTAGCCCAGCTGCCGGGCGTACTCCTCCACCCGGTGGCTGCGGGTGAAGTCACGCTCCACGGCCTGCCGGAAGCGCCGGTACGCCTCGCTGCCCGCCTCGTCGCCGTCCTGGGCGCCGCGCAGGTGGGCCAGGCGCAGCACGAGGACGGCGAGCAGATGCCGGACCACCTCGATGTGGACGTCCAGGGGCAGTTCGGCGAGTCGGCGGTGCTCGCTCTCCAGCAGTTCCAGGACGCGCCGGAGCGCCTGCCGCTGGTCCTCGTCCCGGAGTACGAGCGGCTGCCGCGGGGCCGGCTGGTCGACACGGGCGGCCTCGACCGTGGGGCTGCCGAGGAAGCCGGACGGGAAGAGCACGACGGTGCCCCGTGCTTCGGCGAGGTCGGTGCCGAACTGAAGGATCTGGCCGGGCCGCGCCCAGAGCCAGTCGCCGCCGGACAGCGTGTGGCCGGTGAAGTCCAGCGAGCACCGCAACGTACCGGAGCGCACCGTGATCAGGTGGTGGAAGGCGGGGCGCAGGGGGGCGAAGGCGTCGACTCCGTGGCCGTGCGCCCGGGCCAGCAGCCCGGCGAAGTCCAGCACCTCGACTCCCGGCGGGGCTCCGACGGAGGGCCGGAACGGGAGGTCGGTGACGTCGTCGTGTCCGTTTCTGTTCATAGCCTGTCGCCAGGGTATGCGCTTGAGCCTCGCAGATGCACCTAGCGTGAAGGGGTCCGGAGGTGAGCGGTGACCGAAAATGACAGCTGCGCTGTGGCCACCGTCGTCGAATCGGTGCGAGGGAGCTGACCGCTGTGCGACTGATCGTGGGAATGACGGGCGCGACGGGTGCCGCCTTCGGCGTCCGGCTGCTGGAGAACCTGCGCGAGCTGCCCGGGGTGGAGACCCACCTGGTGCTCTCCCGCTGGGCACGCACCACCATCGAGCTGGAGACCGGGCTCTCCGTCGCCGAGGTGAGCGCACTGGCCGACGTCACGCACCCGCCCGAGGACCAGGGCGCGACCATCTCCTCGGGGTCCTTCACGACCGACGGGATGGTGATCGTCCCCTGCTCGATGAAGACACTGGCCGGGATCCGGGCCGGTTACGCCGAGGGGCTGGTGGGCCGCGCCGCCGACGTGGTCCTCAAGGAGCGCCGGAAGCTGGTCCTCGTCCCGCGGGAGACCCCGCTGAGCGAGATCCATCTGGAGAACATGCTCGCCCTGGCACGGCTCGGCGTGCAGATGGTGCCGCCGATGCCCGCCTTCTACAACCACCCGGCCTCCGTCGACGACATCGTGGACCACATCACCGCCCGCATCCTCGACCAGTTCGAGCTGCCCGCGCCCGCCGCCAGGCGCTGGGAGGGCATGCGCGCCGCCCGCGCCCTCAGGACCGCGGTCTGAACACCACCCCCTCCTCCTCCCGCACCTCCGCAACCCCCACACCGCCGTAGACAAGGACATCTTCGCCATGGCCCATGACGACCTGCGTTCCTTCCTGGCGACCCTCGACAAGGAGGGCCAGCTGCTGCACATCGCCGAGGAAGTGAACCCCGAGCCGGACATCGCCGCCGCCGCCAACGCCGCCCCTCGCCTGGGCGACGCGGCCCCGGCCCTGTACTTCGACAACGTGAGGGGCTTCACCGACGCCCGGATCGCGATGAACGTGCACGGCTCATGGGCCAACCACGCGCTCGCCCTCGACCTGCCCAAGGAGACCGGCACCAAGGAGCAGGTCGAGGAGTTCATCCGCCGCTGGGCGGAGTTCCCCGTCGCCCCCGAACGGCGGGACGACCCGCCATGGGCCCAGAACACCCAGGAGGGCGACGACGTCGACATCTTCCGCGTGCTCCCGCTGATCCGGCTCAACGACGGCGACGGCGGCTTCTACATCGACAAGGCCGCGGTCGTCTCCAAGGACCCCGAGGACCCCGAGCACTCCGGCAAGCAGAACGTCGGCATCTACCGCATCCAGGTCAAGGGCAAGCGCAAGCTCGCTCTGCAGCCGGTCCCCATGCACGACATCGCCCAGCATCTGCGCACGGCCGAGGAGACCGGCGAGGACCTGCCCGTCGCCATCACCATCGGCAACGACCCGGTGATCTCCATCGTGGCGTCGACCCCGATGAAGTACGACGAGAACGAGTACGAGCTGGCCGGTGCCCTGCGCGGCGCCCCGGCGCCGATCGCCGAGGCCCCGCTGACCGGACTGCCCGTGCCGTGGGGGTCGGAGGTCGTCATCGAGGGCGTGATCGAGGGCCGCAAGCGGGAGATCGAAGGCCCCTTCGGCGAATTCACCGGCCACTACTCCGGCGGCCGCAGCATGACCGTCATCCGCATCGACCGGATCTCCTACCGCACTGACCCGATCTTCGAGCACCTCTACCTCGGCATGCCGTGGACCGAGGTCGACCACCTGATCGCCGCGAGCACCTGCGTGCCGCTGTACGAGCAGCTCAAGAAGGACTTTCCCGAGGTCCAGGCCGTCAACGCGATGTACACCCACGGGCTGGTCGCCATCGTCTCGACGAAGAAGCGCTACGGCGGCTTCGCCAAGGCCGTCGGGACACGCGTGCTCACCACCCCGCACGGCCTCGGCTACGCCGCCACCGTCATCGTGGTCGACGAAGACGTCGATCCCTTCAACCTTCCGCAGGTCATGTGGGCGCTGTCCACGAAGATGAACCCGTCCGGCGACCTGATCACCATCCCCAACCTGCCCGTGCTGGAGCTGGCCCCGCAGGCGCAGTCCCCCGGCATCGTCGACAAGCTCGTCATCGACGCGACCACCCCGGTCGAGCCCGACCTTCGCGGCAACTACAGCACCCAGGTCCATGACCTGCCCGAGGCCGCCGAGTGGCTCACCCGGTTGCAGCGGCTCTCCGCCCGCCGCTGACCAACGCCCAGCCCACCCCCGGAAAGGACACCGGCCATGGCCGACCCGACCGCCACCATCTGCCCCCGCTGCGCCCACCAGACCGTCGACCTGGTCTTCAGCTCGCCCGTCCCGGGCGTCTGGGACGTGCTGCAGTGTCCGCAGTGCCTGTACATGTGGCGCACGAGCGAGCCCGCCCGCCGCACCCGGCGCGACGCATACCCCGAGCTGTTCCGGATGACCGCCGAGGACATCCGCAACGCTCCCGAGGTACCCGCCGTCCCGCCGCTGAGGACGCCTTGAGCTAGTTGGTGCGGTCGGACCAGCCCTGCGGGAGGTCTCCGGGGGCCGTGGAGATGACCGTGTCGTCGTCGGGGCCGACGTACTCGAAGAGCGTGATCTTGGCGAATTCCGGGACGACGTGGATCGGATAGGTCGGGCCCTCGTCGCGGTACTTGCGCATCTCGTCGAGGTGGTCGTTCTGGTAGACGACGGTGCGTTCGCCGTGTTCCTCCACCCAGCGCGGGAAGAAGATCACGCCGTGCAGACGGCGCTTGCCGGGCATGACGTTGACGCAGACCGACGTACCGGTGGGCTCGTTCCAGGAGATCTTGTAGTGGTCGTCGTCCAGTTGGACGAGGTCGACCCGCTGGTCCTTGACCCAGCGGCCGCCCACCATGCCGGAGTGGATCCGGTAGTCGATGGTGGTCGGGTTCTTCACGTACATCTCGTACTGCCAGCCGTTGGCGTAGGTGTAGATGAAGCGGTGACCGACGATCCCGGAGAACTCCTGTGCCGGGACAGGGTTCTCGACGGTGGTCACGTGTGCTCCGTTGCCGGCCATGGGGGTACCTCCTTGCTGCCGCGCGTGCCGATGCGGCGCACCGTACGAGTAACCCCCTTCGCATAGGCTCAACATCGTTGCGGCGTGAGGATTCGGGGAAGGCGGAGACATGAGGCGTGACGAGCTGATCCGGCCGGTGCCGGAGCTGTTACGGCGGCACGCCGAGGCGGCTGGGCAACGGGTCGCCTACTCCGACTCCTCGCGCAGCGTCACCTACGCCGAGCTGGAGCGGCGCACCCGCTCGCTGGCCGCGCACCTCACCCGGACGGGGCTGCGGCGCGGCGACCGGGTCGCGATCTGTCTCGGCAACTGCGTGGAGATGGTCGAGAGTTGTCTCGCCGTCCTGCGGGCCGGAATGACCGGCGTCCCGCTCAATCCGCGTTCCTCCGACGCCGAGTTGGCCCACTTCCTCCAGGACAGCGGCGCCGCGTTCGTCATCACCGACACCGCGCACCTCGCACAACTGCGACGCCTGGGACCGCCGTACGACCGCTTGGACGTCCTGGTCACCGGGAGCGGACCGGTCCCGGACGGCGCCCATTCGTTCCGGAGCGCGGCCGGGAGCGGCGGGGACGTGGAGACCGGCGGGGACGTGGCGATCGACACGCTCGGCCTCGACGATCCGGCCTGGATGCTCTACACCTCCGGCACCACGCACCGGCCCAAAGGCGTGCTGTCCACGCAGCGGGCCGCGCTGTGGTCCGTGGCCGCCTGCTACGCCCCGATCTTCGGTCTCTCGCCCGACGACCGGCTGCTCTGGCCGCTTCCGCTGTTCCACAGCTTCAGCCACTCCCTGGCGGTCCTGGGCGTGACGGCCGTGGGCGCGAGCGCCCGGATCGCCGGTGACCTGCTGCCGCCTGGCGGTCTGCGGCAGGAGCTGCTCACCGCCCACGCCGGGCTCGGCGGGCCCTTCACCCTGCTGGCCGGCGTCCCCGCGACCTACCACCGGCTGCTCGACTCGGGCGGCGAGGCCCCGCCGGCGCTGCGGATGTGCCTCGTGGCCGGCGCCCCGAGTGGTCCCGCCCTGCGCGCGGCCGTCGAGGAGACCCTCGGGGCGCCACTGCTGGACGCGTACGGCAGTACCGAGACCTGCGGCATGATCGCGGTGAACCGTCCCGAGGGGCCGAGGGTCGACGGTTCCTGCGGGCCGCCCGTCCCGGGCATGGACGTACGCCTCGTCGATCCGCTCAGCGGCGAGGACGTCCCGGACGGGTCCGAGGGCGAGGTCTGGGTGCGGGGGCCGGGCCTGATGAGCGGGTACCACGAGCAGCCCGAGGCGACGGCCGCCGCGCTGCGGGACGGCTGGTACCGCACGGGCGACCTGGGCCGCCGCGTCGAGCACGGCCATCTCCGGCTCACCGGCCGGGTCAGCGAGCTGATCATCCGCGGCGGCGAGAACATCCACCCGACGGAGATCGAGCAGGCCCTGTCGCAGTGTCCCGGCGTGTCCGAGGCCGTGGTCGTGGGGGTGCCGCACGAGGTGCTCGGCGAGGTGCCGGTCGCCTTCGTCGTACCGGGTCCGGACGGGTTCGACGCCCGGCAGGTGCTCGCCGAGTGCCGGACCCGGCTGGCCGACTACAAGGTGCCGGCCGAGATCCGCGAGATCACCGCCGTCCCGCGCACCGCGTCCGGCAAGATCGCCCGGCACGAGCTGGTCGCCCCCGTTCCGGCCGCCCCGGCCGCTGCCGACACCGCCCCCGCCGCCCTGCGTGAGCGGCTGCTGTCCCTCTCGCGTGACGACCAGGAACGCGCGTTACGCGAAACGGTGCTGACCGAGACGGCCGAGGTCTGCCGGTGCACGCCGGGCGATCCGCCCGACGCGGACAGCCCGTTCACCGATGTCGGCATGACATCCGTCGGCGCCGTCGAGCTGGTGGACCGGCTCGGCGCGCTGACCGGTCTGAGCCTGCCGTCGACGCTGGTCTTCGACCACCCGACGCCGGCCGCGGTGGCCCGGCACCTGCGCGTGGCGCTCTTCGAGGGCGAGCCCGTGGGGCACCCGCAGGCGCACGGCGGACCGGGCCGGCCCCCCGAGGACGATCCCGTCGTGATCGTCGCCATGGGCTGCCGGTATCCAGGTGACGTCGACTCCCCCGAGGACCTTTGGGAGTTGGTGTCGCAGGGGCGGGACGCCGTCTCGGAGTTCCCGGCCGACCGCGGCTGGGACCTGGACGCCCTGTACGACCCCGACCCCGACCGGATCGGCACGTCGTACACGCGACACGGCGGGTTCCTGCACCGGGCCGCGGAGTTCGACGCCGGACTGTTCGGGATCTCGCCGCGCGAAGCGCTCGCGATGGACCCGCAGCAGCGGCTGCTCCTGGAGACGTCCTGGGAGGTGTGGGAGCGGGCCGGGATCGACCCGGCGTCGGTGCGCGAGAGCGACACCGGTGTGTTCGTGGGTGTGATGTACGGCGACTACTCCGCCCGTTTCACCCGCTCCCACGAGCTGGAGGCGCACCTGGGACTGGGCTCGGCGGGCAGTGTGGCCTCCGGGCGGATCTCGTACGTGTACGGTCTGCGCGGTCCCGCGATCACGGTCGACACCGCGTGCTCGTCCTCGCTGGTGGCGCTGGACTGGGCGGCGCGGGCGCTGCGCTCGGGCGAGTGCTCGCTGGCGCTGGCCGGCGGGGTCACGGTGATGGCGACGCCCAAGCCGTTCCTCGCCTTCAGCCGGCAGCGCGGGCTGTCGCCGGACGGGCGCTGCAAGTCGTTCTCGGCGGCGGCCGACGGTACCGCCTGGGGCGAGGGCGTGGGACTCGTCCTGCTGGAGCGGCTGTCGGACGCGCGGCGGCGCGGCCACCCGGTCCTGGCCGTGCTCCGCGGTTCCGCCGTGAACTCCGACGGCGCGTCCAACGGGCTCGCCGCGCCCCACGGCCCGGCACAGCGGCGGCTGATCAGGCGGGCGCTGGCGGACGCGGGGCTGCACGCCGGTGACGTGGACGCGGTGGAGGCCCACGGTACGGGCACCCGGCTGGGCGACCCCATCGAGGCGCAGGCCCTGCTGGCCACATACGGACAGGGCCGCGAGCAGCCTCTGTGGCTCGGGTCGGTCAAGTCCAACCTCGGGCACACGCAGGCGGCCGCCGGAGTCGCCGGCGTCATCAAGATGGTGCAGGCCATGCGGCACGGCGAACTGCCCCGGACCCTGCACGCCGACTCGCCCACACCGCACGTCGACTGGTCCGCCGGCCGCGTGGAGCTGCTGACCGCACCCCGGCCCTGGCCGGCCTCCGAACGGCCGCGGCGTGCGGGCGTGTCGGCCTTCGGGATCGGCGGGACCAACGCGCACGTGATTCTGGAAGAGGCGCCGCAGGAGCAGGCTGCGGCCCCGCGGGAGGCGGCAGCCCCTCCGGAGACGGCGGTCTCCGCTGAGACAGCCGCGGCGCCGCCCGTTCCGTGGCTGCTCTCCGGCGCCGACGAAACCGCTCTGCGTGCCCAGGCCCAGCGGCTCGCGACCGCCGCAGTGGCGAACCGGCCGGCCCTGCCGCCCTTCGACGTCGCCTATTCCCTGGCGGTGTCGCGCGCCGGCCTCCCCCACCGCGCGTTCGTCCCGGCCGGTGACCAGGCCCGGACGCTGGACGCGTTGAACGCGTTCGCGCAGGGCCGGGACGCCCCGGGAGTCGTCCGTGGACTGGCCGACCCGGAGATCCGTACGGCGTTCCTGTTCACGGGGCAAGGCGCCCAGCGCCCTCGGATGGGCGCCGAACTGCGCGCCGCCTTCCCCGTCTTCGCCGACGCCTTCGACGAGGTCTGCCGGTACCTGGACGACGGTCTCCCCCAGCCACTGAGCGCGGTGCTGTCCGCCGAGCCGGGCTCGCCGGAAGCGGCTCTGGTGGACCGTACCGACTTCGCTCAGGCCGGACTGTTCGCCTTCGAGGTGGCGCTGTTCCGGCTGCTGGAGTCGTGGGGCGTGCGCGCCGACCGCCTCGTGGGCCACTCAGTCGGTGAGCTGACGGCCACGCATGTCGCCGGCGTGCTCGATCTGCCCGACGCGGCAGAGCTCGTCGCCGCTCGCGGTCGGCTGATGCAGGCACTGCCCCATGGCGGCGGTGCGATGGTGGCGCTGGACGGGACCGAGGAGGAAGTCGTCACAGCGCTCGCGGAGTCGGGGGCGCAGGTGGCCGTCGCGTCCGTCAACGGGCCCCGCTCGGTGGTGATCTCGGGGGAACGGGACGCGGTGCTCGCGATTGCGGCCGGCTTCGAGGCACGCGGCCGCAGGGCGGTACGGCTGCGGGTGAGTCACGCCTTCCACTCGCCCCTGGTGGAGCCGATGCTCGACGAATTCCTGAGCGTGGCCCGGGCGCTGACCTTCCGGCCGCCGCGCATTCCGATCGTCTCCACCGTGACGGGCCGGCTCGCCGAGCCCGCGGAACTGTGCTCGCCCGAGTACTGGGCGCGGCACGCCCGGCTGCCCGTGCGCTTCGCCGACGCCGTGCGCCGACTCGCCGACGACGGCGTCCGCGCCTACCTGGAACTCGGTCCCGGGCCCGTACTCACCGCGGCGGCCACCGACTGTCTGACCGACGCGCCCACGAACGGCTCCGTTCTCGCCGTGGCCACCCGAGGCGGCGCGTACGAACCGGAGACGCTCCTGTCGGCCGTGGCGCGGCTGCACGTGGCCGGGGCCGCTGTCGACTGGGCGGCGGTGTACGCCGGTTCCGGAGCGCGCCGGGTGGATCTGCCGACGTACGCCTTCCAGCGGCAGCGGTACTGGCTGGACGCGCCGCGCCCGGCGGCGGCCGACGCCGGTGCCCTGCTGGGCCCGGCGTTCCCGGTGCCGGAGACCGAGCGGACGGTGCTGACCGGACTGTTGTCCCTCGCGACTCACCCGTGGCTCGCGGACCATGTCGTCGCCGGGAGGGTCGTCGTGCCGGCGACGGTGTTCGTGGAGCTGGCCCTGCGGGCGGGCGAGGAGGTGGGCTGCGGGGCGGTCGACGAGCTCGTGATGCTGTCACCGCTCGCCCTGTCGGGTTCCGCGGGGGTGCGGGTTCAGGTCGTGGTGGGTGCGCGGGACGACGACTCGGGCCGGCGGCCGGTCGACGTCTACTCCCGGCCGGAGGAGCCGGAGCAGCCGGAGGGGTCCGCCGAGGGCGCCCCGTGGATCCGGAACGTCTCCGGTCGGCTCGGCCCGGGGCGCGCCGCGCAGGACGTGCCGGAACAGTGGCCGCCCGAGGGCGCCGAGGCGCTGGACCTCACCGGCGGGTACGCCGCCCTCGCCGACGCAGGGCTCGCCTACGGGCCTGCCTTCCAGGGGGTCGGCGCGGTCTGGCGGCGCGGCGACGACGTCTTCGCGGAGGTCCGGCTGCCCGCGTCGCACGCCTCGGAAGCGGGGCGCTTCGGACTCCACCCGGCGCTGTTCGACGCCGCGTTGCACGCGCCGCTGCTGGCCGCGTCCGCGGACATGAGCACGGTCCGGGTGCCCTTCGCGTGGGGCGGGGTGGGCCTGCACGCCTCGGGAGCCACGGAGTTGCGGG
Organism: Streptomyces afghaniensis; assembly: GCF_044327915.1. NCBI lineage: Bacteria > Bacillati > Actinomycetota > Actinomycetes > Kitasatosporales > Streptomycetaceae > Streptomyces > Streptomyces afghaniensis. The sequence goes on along the minus strand of NZ_JBIRGJ010000004.1, from coordinate 244,365 downwards.
TCAGGGCGACGTCGATGGGCCCGGACACGGTTTCGCTGACCCTGGCCGACCCGTCCGGCCGGCTCGTGGCGCGGGTGGACTCACTGACCACCAGGGAACTCCCGGCCGGCCATGCCGGCCGGACCGACAGGATGGACGGCCTCGCAGGCAGGGCTCTGCTGCGCCCTGAGTGGGCCGTCCTCGACCTCTCCCCCGGCGGCTCCGGCCAGGCCGATCAGCGCGCGTGGGCCGTTCGCGGGCCCGACGAGCTGCACCTCGCCGATTTCCTGCCCGGCGCAGTGGCTCCCGAAGTCGTCGCCGTCACGGCCATCGCCCGTGCGACCGGCTCCGATCCGCTGTCGGCCACGCACGAGTTGACGGGACAGGTACTCAAGGCGCTCCAGGACTGGCAGGACGACCCGGGCACGGCGGGCGCACGGCTGGTCGTGGTCACGCGGGACGCCACCGGGCCGGTGCCGGACCTGGCGGGTGCGGCGGTCTGGGGACTGGTACGCACGGCACAGGCGGAGCTGCCCGGTCGTGTCGTCCTGGTGGATGTCGACGGTCGGCCCGAGTCCCTGCGGATGCTGCCGTCGGCCGTCGCCACCGGTGAGTCACAACTCCGGGTGCGGGGCGGCCGGGTGACGGTTCCACGACTGGTCCCGGCCGATGACGCCCCAGGCACGGAAGCTGCTGCCTTCGATACGGACGGCACGGTACTGGTCACCGGAGGCACCGGCGCGCTGGGCGCGGAGCTGGCACGTCACCTGGTCGCCGAACACGGCGTACGGCATCTGCTGCTGACCGGACGCCGGGGGCCGCAGGCACCCGGAGCAGAAGAACTGCGCGAGAGCCTGGCGGAACGGGGAGCCCGGGTCGACATCGTCGCCTGTGACGCGGCCGACCGGGCCGCGCTGGCCGAGGTGATCAAGCGCTGCGATCCGCCGCTGACCGCTGTGGTGCACGCCGCCGGGGTTCTCGACGACGGCGTCCTGGACTCGCTGACCCCCGAGCGGATGGCGGCCGTGCTGCGGCCGAAGGCCGACGCGGCCTGGAATCTGCACGAACTGACGCGGGACATGGGCCTTTCGGCGTTCGTCCTGTTCTCTTCCGTCTCCGGTCTGCTGGGCCGGGCGGGCCAGGGCAACTACGCGGCCGCGAACGCGTTCCTCGATGCCCTCGCCCACCGCCGCGCCGCCGAGGGACTTCCGGCGGTGTCGCTGGCGTGGGGCCCGTGGGAGCACACCGGCGGCATGGCGGCGGGGCAGCGCCCACAAGCACGTGAGGTGCTGATGGCGCTGTCCACCCAGCAGGGCCTGGCCCTGTTCGACGCCGCGCTGCGCTCGACGGAGCCGGTGCTGGCGCCGATCCTGCTGGACCGGGCGGCGCTCCGGTCCAGCGGAATCGATGCGGGGCACCTGCCGCCGCCGTTGCGCGGGCTCGTCCGGCAGAACCGGCCGCCCGCCGCGGCGACGGGCTCGGGCTCCCCCGGGTCGCCCGGACAGATGCTGGAGCCGGGAGCCTGGCGGAAGCGGCTGGCCCCGATACCCCCCGGCGAACGGGAGCCGGCGCTCGTGGAGTTGCTGCGGGCCGACGTGGCCGCGGTGCTCGGCTACCCGCACGCCGACGCCCTCCCGGCCGGCAAGTCCCTCGCCGACCTGGGGTTCGACTCCCTCACCGCCGTGCAGATCCGCAACCGGCTGAGCATGGCGCTGAAGCTCCGGTTGTCGGCCGCGGTGGTGTTCGAACACCGCACGGCTCAGGAACTGGCACGCCACCTGCTCGGCCTGCTGGACGGCGAACCGGCCGCCGCAGCCGCCCCCGAAACCACGGGAGCCGCCGACGCCGCCGGGTCCACGGGGCCCGAGCGGCCCGCGTACACCCTCTCCTCCCTGTTCCGGACGGTCAGTGCCGCCGGACAACCCGTGGCGGCGATGCACCTGCTCGTCACCGCGTCCTGGGCGCTGCCCACCTTCACGGCCGCCCAGGGCCGCGAGCACGCGCTGCCCCCGATCCGCCGCTCGCCCGGCCGCTCCGGTTCCGTAAGGCCGACGGTCGTCTACTTCCCGGCCTACCATCCGTCGCTCGCGTCGGACGGCGGGGACTTCCCCCACTTCCACCGCGCCTTCCAGGACGATCTGGAGGTCCTGGAGTTCCCGCACCCCGGAATCGGCGCCGGCGCCGCGGTGCCCCAGGACCGCGGCGCGCTGGCGCGTACGCAGGCCGCGAGCGTGCTGCGGCACGTCGGGGACGGGCCCTTCGTGGTCGTAGGACGCTCGGCGGGCGGCAATGTGGCGCACCTGGTGACCCACGAGCTGGAGAGCATGGGCCGGGCACCGGCCCGCCTGGTGCTGCTGGACACCTACCACATCACGCCGGACAACAGTGGCAAGGACTGGCTGCTGTCCCTGGCCGCCCCACCGCCGCGGGACAGCCCGCGGCAGGACACCGGACAGCCCTTCTTCACCGGTGACGACGACAGCGCCCTGGCCGCGATCGGTGCCTACAACCGGATCTTCCTCGGCTGGGACCCCGAGCCGGTGGCCACGCCCACGCTCCTCGTACGCGCGCTGCGGCCCACGCCCGCCATGGCGGCCTCCGCCGAGGGGGACGACTGGCGGACGACCTGGCCTGCGGCGCACGACGTCGTGGAGGTCCCCGGCAACCATCTGACGATGATGCAGGAACACGCGGAGACAACCGTGTCGGCGATCCGCGCCTGGCTCGACGCACGAACGACCAAGGAGGGACAGTGAGTTCGCCCAAGTCCACGCAGGACTTCGACGTCATCGTGGTCGGCGGCGGCCCGGCCGGGGCCACCGTCTCGACGGCCGTCGCCCTGCGCGGCCATCGCGTCCTCCTCGTCGAGAAGGAGACCTTCCCCCGGTACCAGATCGGGGAGTCCCTGCTGCCCTCCACCGTGCACGGCGTGTGCCGGATCCTCGGCGTCGAGGACGAGATGGCGCGTGCGGGCTTCAAGCCGAAGCGCGGCGGCACGTTCCGCTGGGGCCGCAACCGGGATCCCTGGCAGTTCTCCTTCGCCCTGTCGCCCCGGCTGGCCGACCCGACCTCGTTCGCCTACCAGGTCGAGCGGTCCCGGTTCGACGCGATCCTCCTGGACAACGCCCGCCGGGTCGGCGTCGACGTACGGGAGGGCTGCCGCGTGACCGGCGTGCTCGCCGGCGAAGGCGCGCAGGAGCGGGTCCGCGGGGTGCGCTGGGCCGGGCCCGACGGCGAGGTCCGCGAGGCGGGCGCCCGGTACGTCGTGGACGCCTCCGGCAACGGCAGCAGGATCCACTCGCACGTCGGCGGGAAGCGGATCCACTCCGACTTCTTCCGCAACATCGCGGTGTTCGGCTACTTCGCCGGGGCGCGCGCCTCCCGGCACCGAACGACGGCAACATCTTCTGCGCCGCCTTCGACGAGGGCTGGCTCTGGTACATCCCGCTCCGGGACGACCTGACCAGCGTCGGAGCCGTGGTCGCCCGCGAGAACGCCGAAGCGATCCAGCGGGACCCGGCGACCGCCTGGCGCCGCATGATCGACGCGTGCCCGGAGGTACGCGGCTTCCTCGACGGCGTCCCCCAGGCCACACAGAGGCCCTACGACCAGGTCCGCGTCCGCAAGGACTGGTCGTACTGGAAGTCGCGGTTCTGGCAGCCCGGCATGGCACTGGTCGGGGACGCGGCGTGCTTCGTCGACCCGGTGCTGTCCAGCGGGGTCCACCTCGCGACCTACGGGGGTCTGCTCGCCGCCCGGTCCATCAACGGCTGTCTCGACGGGAACCCGGCCGAGACCCGTCTGTTCGCCGAGTTCGAGGCCCGCTACCGGCACGAGTACGGCCTGTTCCACGAGTTCCTGGTCTCCTTCTACGACCTGCACCAGGACGAGCGGTCCTACTTCTGGAAGGCCCGCAAGGTCACCAACGTCGGCACGACGGAACTCGAGGCGTTCGTCGAGCTGGTGGGCGGCCTGGCATCCGGCGACGCGTCGCTCACCGGGGCCGGACCGGCGGGCGAACGGCTCACCGCGGCCGCCGACGACTTCGAGCGAGCCGTGCGCCGCCTCCCCGACGCCGACGACCTGCGCAATCCCCTCTACGAGTCCGAGACCTTCCGGCAGGTGTTCCAGGAGGGGACCGTCCTCCAGGAACACGGCCTGTTCGGTGGCCCGTTGGAGCCCGAGGCACCACTGCGCCCTGGCGGACTGGTGGCATCGGAGGACGGCCTGAGCTGGGTCGAAGCCGACGCGTAGGCCACGCCGTGCAGTGCTGTCAGTCGCGACTGGGAGGCGTCCCTGAACACCACGGTGTCCTGCTGCGCACGGAGGCCGGACGGGCTCCCGGCGACAGCTACCTGACCAGACTGATCGGTGAACTCGTCACCCGCAGCGAGGAGTTCCGCACTGCCTGGGCCATGCACAACGTGCGCCTGCACCACACCGGCCGCAAGGCCTTCCGCCATCCGGCCATCGGCGAGATCACCCTCGCCTTCGACGCGATGGAGCTGCCCTCGCAGCCGGGCCTGACGCTGACCGCCTATTCCGCCGAGCCCGCCGCCCCGGCCCACGACGCGCTGCAACTGCTGGCCGCGTGGGCGCCCACCGAGGACGCGCCCGCCGGCGACCGTCGCAAGTGAAGTCCCGGCGGCGGCCGACCGTCTGGTCTTGGGGTGATGTAGGTTTCCCGGCGTCGGACGGCCAACGGAATCGTCACTCGGGAGGCGCCCACCCATGAACACGCCGCCATGGCCTCCTGAAGAGGAGCGGACTGACGGATCAGCCGTCCGGATCGGCGCTCTCGTTCCGCTGAGCCGGCCCGGCTGGGTCGAAGCGGGCCGGCACCTGCTCGCTGGGCTCGAGCTGGCCGTGGGTGAGGTCAATGACGAGGGCGGGATCACCGGAAGGCCTCTCGAACTGGTGGTCCGGGACACCGCGGCCGATCCGCAGAGGGCCGCGGCGGCCGTGGACGAGTTGGCCGGCCTGGGCGTGGCCGCGCTGGCTGGGGAGTATCACAGCGTCGTCGCCCGCGCCGCTGCCGCCAGGGCGGACGCGCTCGGGCTGCCGTTCCTCTGCTCGTCGGCGGTTCTCGACGCGCTCACCGAACAGCCGACGCAATGGGTCGCGCGTCTCTCCCCGCCGCAGTCACGCGGCTGGCGGGTCTACGCGGACTTCCTCCTGGCCGCGGGCCACAGCCGCATCGCCGTAGCCACCCAGCCGAGTGTCTACTGGGCGTCCGGAACCCGCATGCTGCGGGACTACCTCACTCCGCGCGGCAGCACCGTCATCGAGCTCGACATGAGCACGCTCACCCCCACGGCCGTCTGCGACGAACTCGTCGGTCATCGCGCGACAGCCCTCCTCCTTCTGGTCGGCCACCCTGAGCCGGCCGTGCCGATCGTCCGCTCCGTCCGTCGCGACCAGCGCCTCGCCGAGGTGACGATCGGTGCCCCGGCCGGGCAACCGGAGTTCGGGGAATGGGCGGCATTGCTGGGCGACGACGGCGCCGCGGTCCCGTTCCTGCGCTACCGGCCCGAGCGTCTCAGCCCCCTCGGTACCCGAGTCGAGACGATCCTCCGCGAACGCCTGGCCGAAGCGCCCTCCTTCGTGGCCTTCGAGGGCTACGACACGATCGCCGTCCTCGCCGACCTGCTGCGTACGCACGGCACGGACCGGGCGCGCACGGCCGCGTCCTGGCCGCGCGTGGACGTGGCAGGCACCCGCGGTCAGATCCGGTTCTCGCGCGTACCGGGCATCAGCGTGTGGCAATGGGCCGTGCCACCGATCCAAGTCGTGGACCGAGACCCGGCGAACACCGATCGCTTCCGGATCCGCCACGCCGGTTGAGCCTCCGCGGGCGGTAGTGTCGACGCCGTGCAGCCCTCACCCACCACGCTCAACCTCTGGCGTCACCAGCTCGGTGAAGTGCCCGCGTCGGTCTGGCGACGAACCGAGCTGGAGGTGCTGATTCTGGCGGACAACGGGCTCACGGATCTGCCCTCCGAGATCGGGCTCCTGCGCCGGCTCACGACCCTGGACCTCGGCCACAACAAGCTCACCTCGGTTCCTGACACTCTCGGCGACCTGACCGGACTCAGTGGCTGCCTCTACCTGCACGACAACCGCCTGTCCCAACTCCCTGACGCTCTGGGGAACCTGACCCGGCTGCGCTATCTCAATGTCGGGGAGAACCCTCTCACCGTCCTGCCCGAAACCATCGGCCGGATGGCGGAGCTGGTCGAACTCCGGGCCCAGCACAGCCTGTTGACCACATTGCCCGCCGGTATCGGGTCGCTCCGCAAGCTGCGCGAACTCTGGCTGAGGGGGAACAGGCTGACCAGTCTGCCTGCCTCGGTCACCGAACTGGGCGAGCTACGGCAACTGGACCTTCGGGAGAACGCGCTCGACGAGGTACCGGAGGCCCTGACACGTCTGCCCCGGCTCCGCCAGCTCGACCTGCGCGGCAACCGCATCGTCCGACTGCCGGATTGGGTCGCCCGGATGCCCGCGCTGGAGAAGCTGGATCTGCGCTGGAACCCCTGCACGCCCTCCCCGGCTGTGCTCGCCGAGCTGGAGCGACGCGACTGCGTGGTCCTGCTGTGAATCGCCTCAGGCCTCGTCCGCCTTGGTCAGGGCTTCAGTGATCATGCGGGTGGCGAAGTCGCCGTCGTCGGTGAGGCGGTTGATGTGCTCCGCGAGCAGGAAGGCGGTGGCTTCCAGGGGATTCATCTCGTCCATGGTCCAGTCTCCGTACTGCTTGCGCCACAGGCTGGGGCTCAGGCCGGTCCCCGCCGCGACGAGCAGGCCGGCCATGGTGGGGATGGCTTCGGGACGGACGCTCCTGGGCATCATGCGCATCGTGGCCACGAGGTTGGGCACCACGCACTCGATGACGTCCTTGCCGTGGTCCTCGTAGGCCATCCGCAGCCACTGCATGAACATGTAGATGAGCGTGCACGCGCCGTCCAGGATGTCGTCGACCCCGCGGGGGCCCAAGGAGGCGGCGAACTGGTCGGTCAGCGCTTGTTGCTCGGCGTCGGTCTGGGACCTGCCGTCGTGGATGGCCTTGAGCCGAGAGTCGATCATCATGAGTGCCGCGCCCACATCTCCGGCGGGAGCGTGTTCGGGGCCGCAGGGCGATGACACAGTTTTCCTCCTGGGTTGACCGAGAGCAGCGCGGCGTGTTCGTACAGTAGCCCGCCGACGGTGGAGGGGTCCGTGTTCGCGAGGAACCAGGAGCCCTCTGCACACCGCGCTTCAGGAGCGCAGCCCGGTCAGGGAGAGGAACTCGGCGCGTGAGCGGGCGTCGTGGCGGAGCGTGCCGAGGAGAGTGGAGGTGAGCGTGCTGGAGCCCGTGGCCTGAACGCCGCGCAGGGTCATGCAGCTGTGCTCGACTTCGATCACGACGCCTACACCCTTGGGTTCGAGATGGGCCTGGAGCCAGTCGGCGACCTGCTTGGTCAGGCGCTCCTGGACCTGGGGGCGGCAAGCGAAGTGCTCGACCACGCGGGCCAGTTTGGACAGGCCGAGGATGCGATGGCCCGGAAGATAGCCGACGTGGGCGGTGCCGGTGAAGGGCAGCAGATGGTGCTCGCACACCGAGCGCACGGGGATGCTGCGGGCCAGCACGAGTTCGTCGTAGCCCTCGTCGTTGGGGAAGGTCGTCAGGTCGAAGGGGCGGGGGCTGAACAGTTCGGCGTAGGCACGGGCCATGCGGCCGGGGGTGCCGCGCAGGCTCTCGGTGCCGGTGTCGATGCCGAGCGCGGCGAGGAAGCGTGCGGCGGCGTGTTCGGCTTCGGCCAGGTCTATGCCGTCGGTGTCGTGCACGACGCGCAAGGGGCTGGGAGTGGGTCCCGGCGTCTGCGGGCGGGGGATGCTCGCGGAGGGGGCGGGCAGGTCGGCGGTGTGCGACGGGTGGGCGTTGATCGATCCGGCGAGATCCATGACGTACCTCTCGGGTGCGGGGAAAAGGGGGATGGCGGGCGGCGAGTGGTGGGTCAGGGACTCGCGGTCGCGGGCGGGGAGGAGGCCGGCTCCAGACGGACACAGCAGTGGCCGGGGCTGGGCGCCAGGCATGCGTGGCGGCTGCTGTCCTCGAGCCCTTCGAGGACGCCCCGGAGCAGGTGGAGGTTCATGCCGCACACCGTCTGGGTGTGTTCGCGGGCGAGCGCGTGGAAGGGGCAGTTGCCGAGCACGATCGCGTCGCCGTCGTAGCGGGGCTCGAAGCCGTACCGCTCCAGCAGCTCGAACACGCCTGGGCCGCCCTGCCCGGCGAGCTGCGCGCCGAGACGGTGGGCCTTTCGGTGCAGGACGGTGCGGACCGGTTCGCCCGTGGCCTCGGATTCCTCCAGGGCCTGGGCTAGGAGCCGTCCGGCCAGCTCGTAGTTCCGCTCGGGCAGGCTGACGGTGACCTGCTTGGCGGAGCGCTTGTAGAGCTTGGCCGGCCTGCCCGCTCCCGGTCCCGTGCGGCCGCTGCGCCGTTCGTAGACGACGTCGAGGAGTGCTTCGTCGGCCAGGCGGTCCAGGTGGAAGGCGGCGGTCTGGCGCGCCAGGCCGAGGGCGGCGGCGGCTTCGTCGCGGCTGACGGGTCCCGGCTGGCGCACGACGTGGTCGTACAGCCGCCTGCGGGTCGGCTCGTCCAGGGCGGCGACGGCGGAGACGTCGGGGTTGGGTGCTTCTTTCGGGTGGTCCACGAACACCAGTGTAAAACCCATGGGCGTTGACTAAAGAAGCAGGCTGCGCTTCTATTGTTAGTGAGAGTTGTCGATAGAAGGAACGGTGCGTCATGACGTCCACAACCCACCCCTCCCCGACCGTCGCGTCCCGGCGGACCGCGCTCGGCGACCCCGGCTACCAGGCGTTCGTCATCCTGCGCGTCGGGTTCACGGTGGCGCCGATCCTCTTCGGGCTGGACAAGTTCGCCAACCTGCTCGTGGACTGGCCCGCCTACCTCGCGCCGTGGATCAACGACATCGTGCCCGGCAGCGCCCAGGCAGCCATGTACGCCGTGGGTGTCATCGAGATCGTCGCCGGTCTCGCCGTCGCTCTCGCCCCGCGCTTCGGGGGCTGGCTGGTGGCCGGCTGGCTGGCCGGCATCATCGTCAACCTGCTGACCATCCCGGACTACTACGACATCGCGCTGCGCGACTTCGGCCTCCTGCTCGGCGCGGTCGCCCTCGCCCGGCTCGCCCAGCGCTACCACGGTGAGCGGCAGCCGCACTGACACGCGGTGCGGATCGACGGGGGAAGGCGGGTGAGCGGCAAGCGGCTCACCCGCCTCACCCGCGTCCGGTCCACCGGCCGGGGTCAGCTGCGGCCGGACGGCTGTCGGGGCCGGCGGCGACGGTGCAGCCGGACCGCGACGGGAGCGGCGGTGAATACGGAGGAGTACGTACCGACCACTAGGCCGATGAGCAGGGCCAGGGCGAAGTCGGTGAGGGAGGACCCGCCGAGCACGGCGAGGGCGGTGAGGATGAACGCGGCGCCCATGCCCGTGTTCACGGTCCGGGGCAGGGTCTGCACGATGGCCTGGTCGGTGATGCCGGGCAGCGAGGCCCCGGGAGTCCTGCGGGCGAGTTCCCTGACGCGGTCGAAGAGGACCACGGAGTCGTTGACCGAGTACCCGATGACGGTGAGCAGGGCCGCCAGGAACACCCCGTCGACGGGCCTGCCGAGCCAGGCGAAGACGCCGACGAGGATCACCACGTCGTGGGCGAGGGCGACGACCGCCGCCGTACCGAACACCCACCTGAAGCGTGCCGCGAGGTAGACGAACTGGGCACCCAGAGCCACGGCGAGCGCGATCAGGGCACCCCGGCGCAGCTCCTCGCCCAGGCTGGGGCCGACCAGTTCGTCGCGGACCTTGTCCGCACGGCCCGCGAGGTCGCGCACTGCACCGGTGACCTCGCTCTCCTCTGCGTCGGTCAGCGGATCGGTGCGCACGGTCAGGCCCGTTCCGCCGGACGACTGGACGACGGCCCGGGGGAATCCGGCGTCGGCGAGGGCGGTGCGGACCCGGTCGGGGTCGACGGGGCCGGTGGTGGCGTACTCGATCAGGCGGCCACCGGTGAACTCCACACCGAGGTCGATGCCGCGCACCGCGATGCCCGAGCCGGCCAGGACCAGCGCGGCGGCCGACACGGCAAGCCAGCGGTGGGGCCGGCGCATCAGCCGGGGGTTGCGGCGGGTGAGGCGGTCGCGGACCGCACCGGTGGTGGCGATGCCGGTGAGCCGGGGGCGGCGGCGCACCCGGGGACGGCTCACGGCGATCTCGGCGAGCACGCGGGTGATCACCAGGGCGCTGAACATGGAGGCGAGCACACCGATGCCCAGGGTGACGCCGAAGCCCCGCACCGGCCCGGAGGCGAGGAAGAACAGCAGGGCGGCCGCGATCAGCGTGGTGATGTTGGAGTCGGCGATCGCGCTGAAGGCGTCGCGGAACCCGGCCGACAGTGCCGATCGCGTACTGGGCCGGCGGCGAGCCGCGTACTCCTCGCGGGCCCGTTCGAAGACCAGCACGTTGGCGTCCACCGCCATGCCGATCGCCAGGACGAAACCGGCCAGACCCGGCAGGGTGAGCGTGGCGCCGAGCGCGGCCAGGGCCGCGTAGGAGACGAGGCCGTAGCAGAGCAGGCCGACAGCTGCCAGCACGCCCATCAGCCGGTAGACGCCGATGATGAACAGTGAGGTCAGCGCGGTGCCGATGGCCGCCGCCCAGGCGCTCGCGGTGATGGCCTGCGCCCCGAGGGTCGGGCCGACGGTGCGCTGCTCCACGGTCTCGACGGGCACGGGCAGGGCACCGCCGTTGACGAGCAGGGAGAGTTCGCGGGCCTCCTCCGGGCCGAAGGAGCCCGTGATCTGTGTGGCGCCCTCGCGGATGCCCGTGCGGCAGGCGACGGACGGGTCGACCTGCGGCGAGGAGATGACCTTGTCGTCGAGGACGATGGCCAACCGCCGCGCCGGGTCGCCCGCCGGGTGACAGGCGGCCTCGCCGGTCAGCCGGGCCCAGCCTGCGCGGCCCTCACCCTTGAAGTCGACGGTGACGTGCCACCCGGCTCCGCCCTGCTGGTCGAACCGGGCGGCGGCCTCCTTGACGTCGTCGCCGGTCAGCGCCGCGGCTCCGAGGCGCAGCGGCGTACCGGCCTCGTCGGGCAGGACCTGTTCCCGGGGCCGCTTCGGCAGCGGCCGGGAGGCCTCGTCGGTGCGGTCGGCAGTGCCGAGCACCGGGTGGAAGGTGAGCTGCGCGGTACGGCCGAGGACGTCGGCCGCCTGCTTCGGGTTCTGCACACCGGGCAGTTCGACGATGATCCGGTTCTCGCCGGAGCGGACGAGGGTGGGTTCGGCGACCCCGAGCCCGTCGATACGGCCGCGCAGCACCTCCAGGGTTCGGTCGGTGGCCTCAGGACCGGCGTCGGTGGCGGGGGTGGAGCGGGTCTCCAGCACGAGCTGCGTACCGCCGCGCAGGTCCAGTCCGAGGCGGACCGGCACGGTGACGGCGATGTACAGGGAGAGGGCGGTCACGGCGAGGGCGAGCAGCGCCCTCACGCGCACGGAACGGTTCAAGGGGGCCTCCGGCAGGCGCGCCACACGCGGGCGTGGCGGGCCCGGGGTAGCTGTCGAGGAGAGGGAAAGTGGGTGTCAGCTGCCGGAGGTACCAGGGGGCGCCCGCCCGCGGTCACGGGGTGCGTGAGGGTCCGAGGAGGGGGTGTGCAGGGCCGGTGCCGGGAGCCGTACGGCACTGTCGGCGGGGGTGACGTCAGGGCCGGGGGCGCGGGTGGCGAGGTGCCCGCGCGGGGCGGGAACCTCGCCGTACGGCTCCTGGCGGGGTGCCGCCCGGACGGCGCAGACGGTGTCGCATGCGTCGTCGGCACGCGGATCGTTGGCGCACTCCGTGCCGCATCCGTCATCGGCACGCGAACTGTTGACGCAGACAGTGCCGCATCCGTCATCGGCACGCGAACCGTTGACCCACTCCGTGCCACATCCGTCATCGGCACACGAACCGTTGACGCACTCCGTGCCGCATCCGTCATCGGCACGCGGACCGTTGGCGCAGACAGTGCCGCACACGTCATCGGCATGCGGACCGCCCGCCCACACCGTGCCGCACTCGTCGCCGACGCACGGCTCATGCGCCCCGTCCCGGACGGCCTCTGCCACCGTGCCGACCACGGGCTCGCCCGTGGTACCGGGCGGCGGGCCGGCGATGCCGAGCGCGGCCAGCAGCACCAGGACGACGGCAGCCAGGATCGGGGCGCTGCCGTTACCGGGGGCGGTGCGCGTCGTGCAGCGGTGCATGCACCGTCCCCCCTTCATACGTGGTGCGCGGGTCGGGCCGCGGCTCAGGCTTCGATCAGGCCAGCGCGGATGGCGTACCGCGTCAGTTCCAGGCGGTCGCGCAGGCCGAGTTTCTGGAGCAGGTTGGCGCGGTGCCGCTGGACGGTCTTGATGCTGATGAACAGCAGGTCGGCGATCTCCTTGGACGAGTGCCCCTCGGCCACCAGCTTGAGGACCTCTTCCTCGCGGGGGGTGAGGATCTGGTCGGGCGTCTCCTCGCCGTGGCGGGCCCGGTCGAGGTAGTTGCGGATCAGGGCGGTGACCGCGCCCGGATACAGGAACGGCTCGTCGCGCATCGCGGCCCGGCAGGCGGCGACCAGGTCCCGGTCGGCGACGGACTTCAGCACGTACCCGTTCGCGCCGGCCTTCAGCGCCTGGAAGAAGTACTGCTCGTTGTCGTGCATCGTCAGCATCATGATCCGCAGGCCCGGCTTGATGGCGGCCAGTTCACGGGCGGCCTGGAGGCCGGTCAGACGCGGCATGGCGATGTCCAGCACGGCCAGGTCGACCTCGCGGGTGCGGGCCATCTCGATGGCCTCGGCGCCGTCCCCGGCCTCGGCGACCACTTCCAGGTCCGGTTCCCGGTCGAGGATGAGCCGCACCCCGCGGCGCACCAGCGCATGGTCGTCGGCGAGCAGGATGCGGATCGTGCTCGTTCCCGTCGCGGTGGTCGTGGTCGCTTCGGACATGGTCAGGGCTGCTTCCTGGATACGGGCGCGGTGAGCTGGACCCGGGTGCCGGTGTCGGGTGCCGGGGTGATCTCGAGGCTGCCGCCGATGAGCAGGGCCCGCTCGCGCATGCCGCGGATGCCGGCGCCTTCCCGGGGGGCCTCGATGCCGCAGCCGTCGTCGGTGACGGCCAGCACCACGTGATCGTCGGTGTGGCGCAGGGCGACGGTGACGTGTGTGGCATCCGCGTGCCGGGCGACGTTGGTCATCGACTCCTGGGCGACGCGGTAGAGGACCAGTTCCGTCTCCGGCTCGAGGACCGGCAGATCGGCATCGAAACGGCGGCTGACCTGCAACCCGGTGTGGGTGGCGAAGTCCTCGGTGAGCGAGATCAGCGCGCTGACCAGCCCCAGGTCGTCCAGCACTCCGGGCCGCAGCCTGCGGGCCAGGCGGCGCACCTCGTCCAGGCTTTCCCGGGTGATCTCCTGCACCTCGTGCAGCTGCCCGCGCAGCGGCTGCGGTGCCTCGTCCGAGGCCCGCTTGAGCTCCAGCAGGATCGCGGTCATGCTCTGGCCGACCTCGTCGTGGAGTTCCTGCGCGATGCGGCGCCGTTCGGCCTCCTGGGCCAGCAGGGCCCGGGCACTGCTGGTGGCCCTTTCGTGCTCCAGCCGCTCCAGCATGGCGTTGAACGTGCGGATCACCTCGGTGATCTCGCCGCCGCCGGAGGCGGGCAGGCGCTGGCCGGGACGCAGCAGGTCCACGGTGGTCATCAGCTTGGTGAGACGGCCCAGTGGGGCCAGGCCGAGCCGGAGCAGCGCGGCGTTGGCGACCAGCATGACGACCAGACCCCCGACGAGGATGATCGCCTCGGTGAGCAGAACGGGCACGGAGACGGTGACCGGGGCCCACAGCAGCAGGGCCGTGGCCGTGCCCAGCACCACGGCGTTGAGGGCGAAGATCCGCCAGAACAGGGACACCGGCCCTCCGTCTCTCTCCACCTGAACGAGCCTCCGGCCAGCCTGCCCGGTCCCGAGTACCCCGTCGATGGGGTCCGGCCCCCATTTCCCCCGGCCGGCACCACCCATGGCACCGCCGTATGGATCCCCCGCCCCGGCGTAAATGGGCCCCGCGCCCGATAGGTATCCGCCGGCGGTCCGGCCAGGGTGGAAGACACCCGAACCACCCAGGCATGTCGCCCATGCCGCCGAGAAAGGGACCGACCATGTCGCTCGATGTCACCCGGGCAGAGCCCCACCTTCACGACGCCCGTCAGCGCCTGGAACACGCCCGCACCTCGCGGCTGGCGCAGTTGCAGGCCCTCGACGAGAGCGGGCCCAGCGCGGACGACGACCACCTGCTGGCCGTCCAGAAGACCGCGATGGAGCGGGTCCTCAAAGAGATCGAGGACGCTTTCGCCCGCATCGAGGACGGCACCTACGGAACCTGCCTGGGCTGCGCCAAACCCGTCCCCGCGGAACGCCTGGAGATCCTCCCCTACACCCGCTACTGCGTCGCCTGCCGGCGCCGCGCCGCCTGACCTCCTGACCGACGCCCGTTTCCGACCTCCTACGCCCTGCCTCAAAAGGGGTGACGTGGTGACCCACCAGACCATCGGCGAGAGCACGACCCACCTGTCGGCCGACGACCTCGCCGCGCTGCGCGAGAACCTGCACGAACAGCGCTCGTTCCGCCAAGAGCAACTGCGTCAGCTCGCCGGACCCGCCACGTCACGCGCCGAGGAACGGCTCCAGCGGCAGGCCGCCGCGCAGGTGGAGGTCCGCATCAAGCTCGCGGCGTCCGCCCGTATGGTCCTCGCCGACGTCGAAGCGGCCCTCACCCGCATGCGGGAGGGCTCTTACGGCACCTGCCACCTGTGCCGGCGCCCCATCGACCGGCAGCGGCTGATGATCGTGCCGCAGGCCCGCTACTGCGCCCGCTGCCAGCAGGTCAAGGAGGCCATCCCATGACGGGCGCACACCATCTGCCCGACGCCGCTGCCCGGCACCGGCCCTGGCCGTTGTGCCGGCGCTGCTGCGGCATCGCCCTGGACATGGGCAGCGCCCGCACCCGGGCCTGGATCGCCGGCAGAGGCGTGGTCCTCGACGTGCCCACCGTGACCTTCCCCGGCACCGGCGCGGCGTACCCCGTCCAACGCGGCGCCATCATCGACACCCCGGGCTGTGCCCGGATGCTGCAGCGCCTGCTCGGCCACCGGCTGCCCCGCCTGCCGCGCCCCATGGTCATCGTCACCGCTCCAGTCCTGGACGGCGTCTCGTACCGCGCCCGTGCGCGCACAGCGGTCGACGTACTGCGGCCGCGCAGCGTCCTGACCGTGCCCAGCGCCCGGGGCATCGCCCTGGCCGCCGGCGCGGACATGTCCCGGCCCCTGATGGTGGTGGACATCGGCGCCCACATCACCGAGGTGGTACTGCTGTGCGACGGAGCCGTCACCGACGCGCGCCGCACCGCCCTGGGCACCGGCGACCTGGGCGAGTCGACCACGCCGGAGCAGATCTGCGAGGCGGTGGCGCGGATGCTGACCGCGATGCTCCGCCAGGACCGCACGTCGCTGACCGTCGACGCCGTGCAGCGCGGCATCCTCCTGGCGGGCGGGGGCGCCCTGCGTCCGGAGATCACGTATCACCTCACCGGCCGGCTGCACGCACCGCTGCGCGTGGTCCCGGCCCCGCACACCGCGGCCGTCCGCGGCGCGGCCAGACTCCTGCAAGCCGCCCACACCCACCCCTCCACCTCCGGCCCGCCC
Organism: Streptomyces afghaniensis; assembly: GCF_044327915.1. NCBI lineage: Bacteria > Bacillati > Actinomycetota > Actinomycetes > Kitasatosporales > Streptomycetaceae > Streptomyces > Streptomyces afghaniensis. The sequence goes on along the minus strand of NZ_JBIRGJ010000004.1, from coordinate 228,621 downwards.
GCCGCGCAGTCCTACTAGGGGTCCGCAAAGTCCCGTCACCCGCCCCGAGGGCGGGCAGTGCGGCCAGGCGTGTATCGGCCTCGGCCTGCCCGTTTCACGAGTCACCCGTGCGGAAGATCCGGTTCAGATGGTGTTCCAGAACCGCGGTGGCGGACTCCGGACTGCGCTGGCCGACGAGGATGCCGGTGCCGAGGCCCGCGGACATGGCAAGCAGGCCGGCCGCCTCCAGCCGCGCGTCCACACCGGGCTCGAGGAGCGCCGACTCCTGCGCCTGCCGGAGGAGTTCGGCCAGGGCGTCTTCGGCGGCATCAGGGTTCTTGATGAAGGGCTGGGCCGCGAGCGCCCGGTCGTTCACGGACAGAACGGCGTATGACGTGTAGAGGTGGTGGAAGGTGCGGCTTTCGTCGTCCGTCGGCAGCGCCGCCATCAGCAGCGCCTCGACCACCGCGCGCGGACCAGGACTGTCCCCGGCGGCCCGCACCCGGGCGGAGACCCGCTCCCCGAACCTCTCCGCCAGATGCTCGAGCCCGAAGAGCAGCAACTTCTCCTTGGTCTGGAAGTAGTACTGCACCAGCCGCAGTGACACGCCGGCCTCCGCTGCCACATCGCGCATCCCGACGGCATGCAGCCCACGTCGTCCGGCGACCCGGACGAGCGCCTCGGCGATCTCGGTGCGCCGTTCTGCGTGGTCCACGCGCTTGGGCATCGGCCGGTTCTCCGCTCGTCGTTCGTGCAGTGGTCCCCGGGCCGCTGCGGCCGGGCTTTTTGATGATACGACCGTACCAAGTTCATGGTACGGTCGTATCACAAAACACCGAGAAGCCGGAGGTGGCCATGCCCGAGACCGCTGCCCGCACCCAGGCCGATGTCGGCCGCTACGTGAGCGACGCCTGGCGGGAGCGCTACTTCGCGGCCTGTGACGCGGTCTACGCACTGGGAGCGGCCACGCTGGCGGAGGAGGACGTGGAGACGTCCTTCGCCACGACGCACGTCTACCGCTACGGCCCCGCGAGCGAGGCGGCCCGGTCCCGCACCCCCGTCGTCCTGGTGCACGGGGCGGGCTCCTGCTCCGCCATGTGGTATCCGAACACCCCGGCCCTCAGCGCGGACCGCCCGGTCTACGCGATCGACACCCCGGGTGATCCCGGCCGCAGCGTGCAGCGCGAGCCGATCCACCACCCCGAACACGCCGCCCAGTGGCTGGACGAGACACTCGCGGGACTCGGCCTCGACCGCGTACACCTCGTGGGCACCTCCTACGGCGGATGGCTCGCCCTGAACATGGCGCACCGCAGGCCCGGCCGCCTCGCCTCGGTCACGCTGCTCGACCCCGGCGGCCTGGAGAAAGTGGGACTGCGCTTCTTCGCCTGGATCTTCGCCGGCTTCTTCGCGACCTTCGCGCCCAAGGCGTTCCGCCCGCGACTGGCGGCCTGGATGGAACAGCCGGTCCTCGTCATGCCGGAGCTGCGCACGATGATCAGGACGGCCGTACGTGCCTACCGCATACGCCGCCCCGCGCCGCTCCCCCTCTCCGAGGAGGAGCTGTCCGCCATCCGGACCCCGCTCTACCTGGTGCTCGGCAAGCGAAGCCTCCTCGTGCACCCGCAGCGGCAGGTGGAGCGCGTACCGCGCCTCATCCCCGGCGCCCGAGCCGAGATCATCTCCAACACGGGCCACGGGCCGCAGATCGACCACGCGGAGGAGATCAACCGCAGGATGCTGAACTTCATGGCTTCCGTCGACTGACCACGCCATCCAGATCTCCCCGGCGCACGACCGGCCGGGGCGTTTTCGCCGGTCACGCCGGGGGACCCGGCGTGTGTGGTCGCGTATGGAGCGGAGCAGCGGGTGGGCGTTCCCGCGCTTCGGGCCCGCTGGCTGAGGCAGACATTCGTCCACTGGGCCTTCCCGCCGGACACGGTCCAGGCGCTGCTGCCCGAGGAACTGGTGGCGGACGAGTACGAGGGGGCGGCCTGGGTCGGGCTCACGCCTTTCGTGATGGCGGATGTGCGTCCTCCCGCGGTGCCCGCCCCGGTGCCCGGGCTCGCGACGTTCGCGGAGACCAACCTGCGGACCTTCGTTCGGCACCGGGACGGGACGGACGGGCTGTGGTTCCTGTCCATCGAGGTGGCCTGCCCGCTGATGTCGGCGGCCCGGGCCGTCGGCGCGCCGTACAACCCGGGCACGCTGAGCGTTTCCCTGGACGGGGACGCCGTTTCGTACGCCGGGTCCAGGTGGGTCGGCGAGGCCTCCTACCGTCTGGTGGTCCGGCCCGGCGAGCCGATCACGCCGACCGAGCGGGACGTGTGGCTGACCTCGCGCTGGCGGGCGTACACCCGTCGGTTCGGCATGCTCTGGGAGACGCCGGTCGAGCACGAGCCCTGGCCGCTGGCGGACGCCGCCGTCGACGTGCTCGAGGAGACACTGACCGCCGCGGCGGGCCTGCCCGCGCCCACCGCCGAGCCCCTGGTGCACTTCTCGGAAGAGGTACGGCACGTGCGGCTCGGGGTGTCGAGGCCCCGTGTCCCGAAACCAAACCGGTCCGGGGAGTAGCACCGTGAGCCGCCCGCGCGGCACCCGCGGAAGGCGCTCGCGGTCGCGCTTCGACGGCTGGATCGCGGGCGTGGGCACCTCCTCCGGGACGCGCGTCGTGGTGGGGCACTGGCAGCGGTCGCCGTTCGGGCCGTTCAGCGACGTGATGATCGAGCGGGCGGACGGGGAACGGCTGCTGCTCGCCCCTTCGCGCCGGACGGCGGACTTCGTCGGTGGCCTCTACGGCTTCGACGAGGTGCGTGTCGTGCCGGTCGACGTGAGCGTCGCGGACGACACCTGGACGGTCACCGCGGGCCCGCTCGAACTGCGCTTCACTGTCGGCCGGCGACGGCCGGCGGGCATCCTCCTGCGGTCCGTACCCGGCGTACTCGCCGCCCGCCCGGCATGGGCCGCCCTGACGAACGGGCCCGCCCACCTGCTGCCGACCCACGTGCGAACCCGCGGCCGTGCCGGCGCGCGACACCGCGAGTGGTACGGCGTACGGGACCTGCGGCCGGTCGGCGCGGTGTCCGCGGTCTTCGAGGGCCTCGGCCTCGGTGCCACGGCACCGGTCGAACCACCCGTGCGCTTCGGGTTCGGTTCGGTGCCCCGGAAACCCTCCCTGATGCGGGTCACGACGACGGTGGAGCTGGACCGCAGTGCGCCTAGTGCCAGTCGCTGATCCGGACGTCGTCGGGTGCCGGCCTGCCGTGCCCGGTCTCCACGAAGTCCTTGAGGCTCATCAGGAAGGTCGCCCACTTCGTGCTGCAGTGGTGCATGAATTCGACCGGCTCACGCCAGCCCTCGTGCTTGAACAGGACGATCGTGTACTCGTCGCGCCGGCTGAGGCTCCAGTCGATCTCGGTCCCGATCCACTCGGCCGGGCCGTCCGTGACGCGCCACCGCACCCGGCCGACGGGGTCGAGCTCCAGGATCTCCATGTCGAAACCGCCGACGTCACCGAAGCGGAACGCCAGCTGACCGCCGACCTCGCTCTTGCCGGTGGTGTCGGTCGTCCACCAGCCGGCGATGCCCTCGGGCGTCGCGATGGCACGGTAGACGTCGTCCAGCGGCGCGAGGGCGCCGACGCGATGCAGGATGTCGGGCATCTTCATTCTCCTTCGGTGTGGTTGCGGCTGCGTTCGATCGCCTCCGCGATGTGCTTGATCCGGCGCAGTCGGGCGTCCCAGGACGTGCCGACCGCGGCCAGTTGCGCGGCCGCGCGGGCGAGTTGCGCCTCGTCGACCCGGTAGCGCCGCTCGCGACCGGCCGGCTCGGCACGGACCAGCCCGACCCGGTCGAGGACGGCCAGGTGTTTGGACACGGCCTGCCGGGTGAGGGGCAGGCCCGCGCTGAGTGAGGTGGCCGTTCCGGCTCCGGACGCGAGGAGCAGGTCGATCAGTGTGCGCCGGGTGGGGTCACCGATCGCCGACCACAGTTCGTCGTCGACCGGCGTGCTCATGAGGCCGACACCAGCCGCGCGATGTACGCGTCCAGCCGGGGGATGTAGTGGTCCCACCCGCTCACGTGCTCGCGGTACTGCTCCTCGAGTACGGCGATCTCCCAGCCCATCTCGCGGAACCCGGTCTCGGTCATCCGCACCCGGGTCCCCTGCTGCGCCGGCAGCAGGTCGAAGGTGACCAGCAGCGAGTCCCCGCCACGTTCGGGGTCGGCGTAGCACCACCTGAACGAGAACCGCGACGGCGGATCGACCTCGACGACGGTGAGCGCGACGGTCATCGTCTCGCCGGTCGCCTCGTCCCGCCAGAAGAGTTCACCGGGCGCCCCTGGGACGGACTGGAACCGGGCGTCGTCCGGCCACCACTCCCGCATGTGCTCCGGCCGGCTGACGACCTCGAAGACCACCTCCGGTGGTGCGTCGACGTGGATCTCGCGCTCGATGCTGCCGTATTCCATGCCCGAACCCTTTCGCAACCTTTAGTTGCACATCAGCGTACGACAGAGGGCAGGCATGCGCAACATTTGGTTGCGCGTCAGCTCGACGCCGTCATCAGCCGCCGGTGGCATCCGTGCGCGGCTGCCGGTAGGGCCGCACGGCTCGGCGCGCTATGGCGAAACGGTGTGTCTCCGACGGGCCGTCGTAGATGCGGAACGGCCGCACCTCCCGGAACAGGCGGGCCAGCGGGGCGTCGGCGGCCGAGATGCCGAGCGCTCCGCAGATCTGCACCGCGCGGTCGACCACTCGGTTCACCGCCTCCGCCACAAAGGTCTTGGACACCGAGGTGAGCTGCGAGGCGGCGGCGGAACCGGTGTCCAGCTCCCAGGCCGTGCGCAGGATCAGGGCGCGGCTCGCCTCGATGTCGATCTCGGAGTCGGCCAGCATCTGCTGGACCATGCCGAGGTCCCCCAGCGCCGAGCCGAACGCCATCCGGCTCCCCGCCCGCTCCAGCGCCACGTCCTGGGCACGGCGGGCGGCCCCCAGCCAGCGCATGCAGTGCGTCATCCGGGCGGGACCGAGCCGGACCTGGGCGCCCTCGAAGCCGCGGTCCACCGCGCCGAGCACCTGCTCCTCCCCCACCACGCACTCCTCGAAGGCGATCTCGCTGTGCCCGGCGAACAGGGACTCGTCCAGCGTCTCGATGGTCCGGACGAGGCGCATGCCCGGGTTGTCGGCGTCGACCAGGAACATGGTGGCGCCGCCCGGGTCGCCGGGGCTGCCTGAGGTGCGGGCCATGACGATGGCGAAGCCGGCGCCCTCGGCACCGGTGATGAACCACTTGCGCCCGTCGATGCGCCAGCCGCCGGGAACCCGGGTCGCGGTGGTCCGCAGGGAGCGGGGATCGGCACCCGCCCCGGGAGCCGGTTCGGTCATGGCGAAGCAGGACCGCGATCGGCCCGCGGCGAGCGGACGCAGATACCTCCGCTTCTGCTCTTCGGTGGCCACCTTCTCCAGCAGGTGCATGTTGCCCTCGTCCGGAGCCGCGCAGTTCAGCGCCAGCGGTCCGAGCAGGGAGTAGCCCGCCGCCTCGAACACCACCGCCTGCCCGCGCAGGTCGAGCCCGTGGCCGCCCCAGCGCGTCGGCACGTGCGGAGCGAAGACTCCCGCGTCACGGGCGGCCTTCTGCAGGGTCTCCCGCAGGGCCTCGGGGGCGTCGTGCACGGACCCGCCGCACTCGCGCTCGGCCGGAATGACCACCTCGCGCACGAACTCGACTGTGTCCGAGGCGAGTTGAGTGACAGTCGGATCGACATCGAACTGGATGGGCACGGGGCCTCCCGCCGACGGGCGTACGGGCACCGGCTCCCGTCGCGTTCTAGAAACTGTATAGCGTCTTCAGTATCTTGCCTGGAAGTACCGGCGCCGGGAAGCACCCCGGCGACGGGAAGACGACAGGAGAAGCACCCATGAGCCGTGCCGTGAGCACCGAGCCGGTCCGGATCGTCCGCCACCCCGACCGGGTCGTCGAGCTGCGACTGGACGATCCTGGACGGGGCAACGCCCTGGATCTGAGGACGGCCGAGGCGTTGCGGGACACCACGCGCGAGGTGGCCGCGGACCCGGGCGGCGCCGTGCTGCTGCGGGCGGCGGGCGGCAGCTTCTGCGTCGGCGGTGACCTGCGCGCCTTCGCCGGTCGCGACGCCGGGACCGGCGCCTACGTCCACGCCGTGGCGAGCGCCGCGCACGCGGCGGTACAGACCCTGTACGAGCTGCCGGTCCCGGTGGTGACCGCCGTGCGCGGCGCCGCCGCGGGTGGCGGGGTCGGCCTGGCGCTGGTGGGCGACATCGTCCTGGCGGCGCGGTCCGCGCGGTTCCGGCTGGCGTACACGGCGATCGGGCTGACGCCGGACTGCGGGGCCTCGTGGTTCCTGCCACGCCTGGTGGGCCCTCGCAGGGCGGCGGACCTGATCCTCACCAACCGGGTCCTGACCGGGGACGACGCCGAACGATGGGGCCTGGTCTCCCGCTCCGTGGAGGGCGAGGAACTGGACGTCGCGGCGCACCGCACCGCGGCCGGACTGGCCGCCGGCGCCGGTGACGCACTGCGCGCCGCGAAGGGCCTGCTGCGCACCGGCACCGGCGAGGAACTGGGCCGCCACCTCGCCGAAGAGGCGCGGCTGATCGCCGCCCTGGCGGACGGCCGGGAGGCGCGCGACCGTATGGCGGCGTTCCTCGCCGCCCGGGATCGCGCGAAGGCCGGCGACAGCCGGGCCGAGGCAGGCGCATCGAAAAGTGTTTCTTGAGTCCCTCTTCACTAACGGGCTTCTTGAGGCGTAACCTCCGGGCAACACAGAACCGAGGAACCGGTCACCACAGAACCGGGGAACAGGTGTGGCGATGCAATCAGCTGCCGTGGGCCTTCCGGACGCCCCCGACGAGCCTCTCGGCGAAGCCGTCGTCGATCTCGTCCTGCGGGGCATGTGGCGCGGCCGGCCGGAGTCCGAGCACCGTCCGCTGGTCGACGCCGGGCTTGCGATGGTGAAGGGCCCGGTGGTGCTGCCGACCGAGCGGGCCAAGGCCGCCGCCGCGCGGATCCTGCGGGTTCCCGCCGGCTCCGAGCAGGAGGAACGGATCACCGCTGCTTACGAGGCGTTCCTGCCGGTCAACCGGAAGATCCGCGACGTGTGCACGGCATGGCAGTGCCGGCCCGACGGCACCGCGAACGACCACTCCGACGACGCCTACGACGCCGAGGTGCGCGAGTCGCTGGAAGACGTGCACGAGGCCATCCAGCCCGTGCTGCGCAGACTGGAGCGGGTGCTCGCGGGCAGCGACCGGTACCTCCCGGCCCTGGAGGAAGCCCTCGACCGTTTCGACGACGGCGCGACGGCGTGGCTGGCCTCGCCGCTGTGCGACTCGTACCACACCGTGTGGATGCGGCTGCACCAGGAACTGCTGCTCGTGCTGGGGATCAGCCGGGCCGAGGACGAGGCCCGGGAAGAGGAACTGGTCATGAGGAGCCGGGGGTGAGCGTCGCCGACCGCGAAGCGGGACCCCTCGCAGCACGATCCGGCGCCCTTGCCGAGCCCTCCGAGGCCCCCGGCCGGGTCCTGGTGCCCTACGGGCAGGGCAGGAGCCGGGGCCTCGACGTCGGCGAGCTGGGCGCGCACGGCGCGGCGATGGACCGGCTGGTGGCCCTCGGGCTGCCTGTCGTGCCGGGGCTCACCGTGCCCGCGGGTGCCTCCGCGTCGCTGGGCGAACCCGGCACCGCCGAGGCCGCCGTCGGTCTGGTCGAGCAGCTCTCGGGGCGGCGGATCGGCGACGGGGGCCGGCCCCTGCTGCTGCGTCTGTCGGCGAGCGCGCCGACCGAGATCGCGGGACTGCCGCCCGACCTCGCCTGTCTCGGCGTGACCCCGGGCAACGCCGACGACCTGTGCGCCGTCATCGGACGCACGGAGGCCCTGTACGAAGTGTGGGCCGGCACCGTCCGGATGATCGCCGAGTACGCCCTCGACGTGTCCGGTGCCGTGCTCGACGACGCTCTCCTGGACACGCCCGAGCCGCAGGCGCGGGTCGAAGCGCTGCTCTCCCTGGTGGCGCGGCACGGCTCCATGCCCTTCCCCGACGACCCGGCGCAGCAGCTCGCGCTGGCGGCCCGCGCCCTCCTCGCCCGGTGGGACTCGCCGCGGGCGCGGAGGTCCCGCCGGGCCCAGCGGCTCCCCGCCGATCTGAGCCTCGCCCTGCACGTGCAGGCGCTGCGCATCGGCCCGGCGGACCACTCGGGCTACGGCACGGCGGTCAGCCGCGATCCCGAGACCGGGCGGCTCTCCCCCCAGGGCTCCTTCTTCCGGGGAGTGCGCCGCAGCGCTCCGCCGCCGCACCCCGGTGAACCGCTGGAGCGGCTCGCGGGCGGGACGGCGCTGCTGGAGCACTCCCTGCTCACCCTTGAGCGTCACCTGCGGGCGCCGGTGTCGGTCGACTTCGAGGTGCGCGACGACGAGATCTCCCTGCTCGCCGCCTCGGCGCAACTCCGCCCGCCGCTCCGGGCGGCGGTCTGTCTGGCCGCGGACCTGGCCCGGGACGGGGCGCTCGGCCGCGAGGACGCCGTACGCCGGATCACCCCCGCGCAGGTGCAGGAACTGCTGCATCCGCAGCTGCGGCTGACCGGCGGGGAGGACCTCCTGGTCAGGGGGTTGCCCGCGTCCCCGGGTGCGGCGGCCGGAGCGGTCGTGCTGTCCAGTGAACGCGCCCTCGAACTGGCCGCGGACGGTACGCGGGTCGTGCTCGTGGCCGCCGAGACGACCCCGGTGGACGTCCCCGGGATGCTGGCCTCGGCTGCCGTGCTGACCGGCAGCGGCGGGATCGCCTCGCACGCCGCCGTGGTCGCGCGGGGCGCCGGCAAGCCCGCGGTGTGCGGTGCCGAGGGGATGCGCGTGGACCTGACCGCCGGAACGGTCCGCTTCGGGGAGCGGGTGCTGCGCGAGGGCGACCCGGTGTCGCTGGACGGTCGTACCGGCGCCGTCTACGCGGGGACGCTGAGCGTCAGCGTCGCCGGACCGCCGCCCGAACTGTCCACCCTGCTGGAGTGGGCGGACGGCATGCGCCGACTGGGCGTCCGGGCCAACGCCGACACCGCCGCCGAGGTCGGCACCGCCCTCGCCCTGGGCGCGGAGGGTGTCGGACTGTGCCGCACGGAACACCAGTTCCTCGGCGAGCGACTGCCGCTGATCCGCCGGGTGATCGTGGCCGCCGACCCGGCCGCACGCGACGAGGCGCTGCTGGCGCTGGAGCGCGCCCAGCACGAGGACTTCCGCGCGCTGCTGGCCGCCGTCGGGAACCGCCCGGTGACCGTGCGCCTGCTGGACGCCCCGCTGCACGAGTTCCTGCCCGCCCCCGGACAGGCCCTGGACGCGGGCGAGGAGCAGCGGGCCGCCGCGCTGCGCGAGGCCAACCCGATGCTCGGGCTGCGCGGAGTGCGGCTGGCACTGCTGCACGAGAGGCTCTACCCGGCACAGGCCGAGGCGCTCTTCACCGCCTGGGCCGATGTCGCCGCCGGCGGAGTGCGGCCGGAGCTGGAGGTGATGATCCCGCTCGTCAGCCTGCCGGAGGAACTCGCCGCCGCGGCCGCGTACGTGCGTGGTGCCGCCGACGCGGTCGCCGCTCGCACCGGGGTGGAGGTCCCGTACCGGCTCGGCACGATGATCGAGACCCCGCGGGCCGCGCTGCTGGCCGGCGAACTCGCCGAGCACGCCGAGTTCTTCTCCTTCGGCACCAACGACCTCACTCAGCTCACCTACGGGTTCTCCCGGGACGACGTCGAGCGTCAGGTGCTCGCCTCGTACCAGGAGCGCGGGTTCCTGACCGCCAGCCCGTTCGCCCGGCTCGACCCGCACGGGGTGGGCGCCCTGATCGGCATGGCGGTACAGCAGGCGCGGAGCGTACGGCCCGGCATCAAGCTCGGTGTGTGCGGTGAGCACGGCGGGGACGCGGAGTCGATCGCCTTCTGCGACGACGTCGGCCTCGACTACGTCTCCTGTTCCGCGCACCGCGTACCGGTGGCCCGCATGGCCGCCGCGCACAGTGCCCTGCGGCAGCGGCAGGACGAGGGCGGGAGCACAGGATGACGAGCACGACGACCGAGGGCACAGCCCTGTCGGACACCGAGCTGGACGACCTGCGCGAGACCGTTCGGTCGGTGTGCGCCGATGCCGGCGGGACCGCCGCGGTTCGCCGGATGTCCGAGGAAGCCCCCGGCATCGACGCCGAGTTGTGGGACACCCTCGGCCGGCAGGTCGGCCTCGCGGGCCTCGGTCTGCCCGAGTCGGCGGGTGGCATCGGCGGCCTCGCCGAGATCGCCGCCGTCTGCGAGGAGCTGGGCAGGACGCTGGCACCGGTACCGCTGCTGTCCTCGACCGTGCTGGCCGGGCAGGTGCTGGCCGGCTGCGGTACGGCCGACAAGGCGCTGGCCGAGCTCGCCGAGGGCACCGTGCATGCCCTGGCGGTGACCGCGCCCGACGGGGTGTGGCGGCCCGACGCCGTGCCGGTGGCCGTCTCCTGGCAGGGCGGTGTCCCGCTGCTGGACGGCACCGCGCCGTTCGTCCTCGACGGCGCCGACGCCGAGGCGCTGGTGGTGGCCGCGGCCGGTGCCGATGGTGTGGACCTCTTCCTGGCCGACCCGCGCGAGCCCGGGGTCACGGTGCGCCGGGTGCCCACGCTGGACCTCAGCCGGGGCCAGGCGGTGGTCACCTTCTCCGGGGCCCGGGCCAGGGCGCTGACCGCCGGCGGCGAGGGAACGGACATCGTCTCCCGCGCCCTGGACGTGGCCCTGATCGCCCTGGCCGCCGAGCAACTCGGCGGAGCACAGGCCGCGCTGGACATGACGGTGGCCCATGTGCGCGACCGCACCCAGTTCGGCAGGGCGATCGGCGGCTTCCAGGCGGTCAAGCACGCCTGCGCCGACATGCTGCTCCAGGTCGAGGCCGCACGGTCGGCCGTGGTGCGCGCGGTCCTGGCGGACGGCTCACCGGGGGCGCAGGCCGAGGCGGCGGCGGTGGCGCAGGCGTGGTGCGGCGAGGCGTTCGTATCCGTCGCCGCCGAGTGCGTGCAGTTCCACGGCGGGATGGGCTTCACCTGGGAGCACGACGCGCACCTGTTCTTCCGGCGCGCGCAGTCGGACGCGGTCCTGCTGGGCGGCGCCGCACACCATCGGGAACGGCTGGCCGGGCTGCTGGGCTGGTGACGTGGAAGGCGGGACGGCATGGCCACCAGACTCATCGACGAGTCCCTGTTCGACGGGGGGTTGGGCGGGGGTACCGACGCGAGGCATCCACCGCGTCTCGTGGGCGCCCGCTGCTCCGCGTGCGGCACCGTCGTCTTCCCCCGGCAGGACTCCTGCCCCAGGTGTCAGGACGGGACCATGTGCGCGCGGGTGCTGCCGGTGAGCGGGCGGGTCTGGTCGTGGACGCTCCAGGCGTTCCCGCCGAAGCCGCCGTACCGGCCGCCGTCCGGCGGTCACCGGGCCTACCACGTGGGCTATGTGGACCTCGGTGAGGTGCTTGTCGAAGCGCGGCTGGCGGTACCCCGCTCGGAGATCCGGATCGGTCTGCCGGTCCGGCTCACCACCGTGACGGCGTACCAGGACGAGGACGGGACCGAGGTGCTGACCTTCGCGTTCGCACCGGACCGGGACGGCGGACGATGAGGCGGACCGACGACGTCTATGTCGTGGGCTGCGGGATGCATCCCTTCGGCCGCGACGAGAGCGTCACCGGAATGGACATGGCCGAGCGTGCGATACGCGAGGCGCTGGCCGACGCCGGTGTCGCCTGGGAGGACATCGGCTACGCGGCCGGCGGCTCCGACGTGTCCGGCAAGCCCGACACCCTGGTGGGCCGGCTGGGCCTGACCGGAGTGCCGTTCGTCAACGTGCAGAACGGCTGCGCGACCGGTGCCTCCACCGTCCTCACGGTGGCCAACGCGCTGCGTGCGGGCGAGGCCTCCCTCGGACTGGCCGTGGGCTTCGACAAGCACGAGCGGGGCGCCTTCCACGTCTCCGCCGCCCGCTACGGTCTGGGCGACTGGTACGCCGAGACCGGCATGATGCTCACGACCCAGTTCTTCGCCCTCAAGACCCGGCGGTACCTGTACGAACACGGGATCTCGGAGCAGGCGCTGGCGATGGTGGCGGCGCGGGCTTTCCGCAACGGCTCGCACCACCCCCTGGCGTGGCGGCGCAAGCCGCTGACGGAGCAGGAGATCCTGGACTCCGCCGAGGTCAGTCCCCCGCTCACCCAGTACATGTTCTGTTCGCCCGGACAGGGCGCGGCGGCGCTGGTGCTGGCGCTCGGCGACCGCGCGTTCGACCTGTGCGAACGGCCGGTCAGGCTCGCGTCGCTGGCCTTCAGGACCCGGCGGTTCGGTTCGTTCGAGGTGTTCTCGCCCTGGTTGCCCCCGGGACCGCACCGCAGCCCCAGCGTGGACGCCGCGGAGGCGGTCTTCCGCACGGCGGGGCTGCGTCCCGCTGACGTACAGGTGGCCCAGTTGCAGGACACCGACAGTGGCTCGGAGCTGATCCACCTGGCGGAGACCGGGCTGTGCGGCCACGGCGAGCAGGAGGCGCTGCTGGCCGCCGGGGACACCGATGCCACGGGCCGGATACCGGTCAACACCGACGGCGGCTGTCTGGCCGGCGGGGAGCCCGTCGGCGCCTCCGGGCTGCGTCAGTTCCACGAGGTCGTACGGCAGTTGCAGGGCCGGGCTCCGGGTCTGCAGGTGCCCGGCGCTCCCCGGGTGGGCTTCACCCATGTGTACGGGGCGCCCGGGATCAGCGCCTGCTCGGTCCTCACGGTATGAAAGGGGCGGAACCGCCATGCGGCACGACGGCAGAACCGCACTGGTCACGGGCGGGGCACGGGGAATCGGTCTGGAGATCGGCCGGCAGCTCGCGGACCGGGGGCTGCGGGTCCTGGTCGCGGCACGAAAAACGGAGGCCGCCGAGGAGGCGTGCGGTGCCATAGGCCCGGCGGCGGTGCCGCTGGCCCTGGACGTGACCTCCGCGCGGAGCGTCACCGAAGCGGTCCGGGACGCGACGGTGCTGACCGGCGGGATCGACGTGCTGGTGAACAACGCCGGGGTGTCGCTGGACGGGGAGCTGCGGCCCCCGTACGTCGACGAGGACATCCTGCACGCCACGCTGGACACCAACTTCACCGGTGCCTGGCGGGTGGCGCAGGCCGTCGTACCCGGCATGGTGGAAGCCGGCTACGGGCGGGTCGTGAACGTCACCAGCTCGTACGGCTCGCTGGCGCTGATGGACTCCGGCCGGCATCCCGCCTACCGCGTCTCCAAGACGGCGCTCAACGCCCTGACCCGCATGCTCGCCGCCGAGCTGTCCGGCACCGGCGTCCTGGTCAACGCCGCCGACCCCGGCTGGACCCGCAGCGGCATGGGCGGACCCTCCGCCCCGCGCGGTCCGCGGGAGGGGGCGGACACCCCGGTCTGGCTGGCGACCCTGCCCGAGGGCGACGAGACGACGGGAGGGCTGTTCGCCGACCGCAGACCACTGGCCTGGTGAACCGAATCAGGTCCGTTACCTGGCCGGCTTGGCCGAGTTAGCAGGGCTCGCAACTTTCGCCGTTTTCGCTACTTTCGCTGCTTTCGCCGGTTTCTCCTCGGTGGCGACGATGCGCAGCGCCAGCCCTCTGACCGCCTCCAGCACGGAGCGGGAGGGCAACTGGGACAGCGGTCCCCCCTCCGCCCGCAGCGCGGTGACGAGCATCGTCGTACTGATCAGGGTGCGGACCGCGAGGGCCTGTGACGCGTGCCGCACCTTCGCCGCCCGGGGGCTGCGGGTGGTGCCCTCGGGCAGATAGTCGTAGCCACGCTGGATGTGCCGCTGCTCGAACTCGTCCCGCAGCACCTTGACGCTGCCGTTGGCCGAGGCGACCTGGACCTGGTACAGGCGGGCCTCGTCCGGGTTCTGCTCCACCCAGTCCCACACGGCGTCGATGACGCGGATCAGCCCTTCCGCGTCACCCGGCTCGGACTCGGGACGGGCCGCCTCCACGACCGCGTTCAGCTGGTCGAACACGCGACGCATGGCGAGTTCGAGCAGTTCCTCCTTGCCGTCGAAGTGGTAGTAGACGGCCGTCGGCACCACCTGGGCCTCGTCGGCGATGTCCTGGATGCTGGTCTCCGCGAACCCGTTGCGGCCGAACACCCGCACGGCGGCGGTGATGATGTGCTGCCGCCGCGAGGGTCGGTGGGCGGGCTGCTTGCCGTTCTTCGTGCTGGCCATCATGCTCCCTGCCGACTGCCGTGACCCCGCGACCGCGGGCCCTGTGTACTGACCATGCTATCCAGTAACTCCAACCGCACGGCCGAGTAATTCCTGCTGCGTGTGGGCTTACGGGACACTCGGCGCCCGGCATACTTGACATCATGACGACCTCCGGAACCCGCGCCGCTCACCGTCCGTCGCGCAAGCAGTGGGTGATCGAAGCAGCCACCGAGCTGTTCGCCACTCAGCCGCCGGACGAGGTGACGGTGGCCGACATCGCCGCTCGCGCGGAGATGACCTCGGCAGCGGTGTACTACCACTTCTCCTCCAAGGACCAGGTCCTGGCGGAGGGGATGCGGGCGTTCGCCACCGCACTGCGCGAGCAGTTGCAGGCGCTCACCGAGGCCCACGAACCCGGCTCGGACATCGGTGCGGCGGTCACCACGCTGCTGTCCTGGCTGGGCGAACACCGCTCCGCCGCCACCGTGTTCTTCGTGTCGTCGGCCGGCATGAGCCAGGAGGCGGAGGCCCTGCGCCAGGAGAGCCGCAGCGAGTTGCTGGACGAGCTGGTGCGGCTGATCCGCAAGGCCCGCGCTTCCGTGTCCGACGCCGAGGCGGCGGTGATCGGCCTGGGCCTGCTGGCACTGCTCGAGACCGCGGCGATCTCACAGGTCCGGGGCGACGATGTGTACCGGTCGCTGGGGCACCGCTCGTTCGTCCGCGAGGTCGGCGCTCTCGCGGAGCGGATCGCCGACCCGGCGACCTGAGGGCCGGTCCGGCGGATCACACCAGGAGCCGGAGGGGCCTGCGCAGCAACTCACCGACCGTGCGCAGGTATTCGGCCGCGGGTGCCCCGTCGACGGCGCGGTGGTCGAAGGTGAGGCTCAGGGTGAGCACCCGCGTCCGCAGCGGCCGGTCGTCCGCCCACTCGACGCCGTCCCTGAGCCTGCCCACCCCGAGGATCGCGACGTTGCCGGGGTTGATCACCGGGGTGAAGAAGTCCACGCCGTATCCGCCGAGCGAGGTGACGGTGAAGGTGGCCCCTTCCAGCTGTGCGGGGGAGATCCGCCCCTCGCGCGCGGCCTGGGCCAGGGCCTTGGACCGGCGGGCGATCTCGGGCAACGGCAGCTCCACGGCATCCTCGATCACCGGGACCATGAGACCGCCCGGAACGGCAACGGCGAAGCCCAGGTGGATGCCGTCGAGCAGATGGATGCCGTCCTCCCGCACCGTCGCGTTGAGCAGCGGGTGCTCGCGCAGGGCCAGGGCGGCTGCCTTCAGCAGGAAGTCGTTGAGGCCGGGCACCGGCAGATCGCTGTCGGCCCACTCCTCCTTGAGCCGGTCCCGCAGGGACACCACGGCGTCCATCCGCACCTCGTAGCCGTGCGTCAGCTGTGCCATCTCCTGGAGGCTGGCGTGCATCCTGCGGGCGATGGTGCCGCGCATCCCGGTGAGCGGGAGGACGTCGCCGGGCCGAGGGGCCGTGTCCCGGTGGGGAGGGGCCGGGGTGATGGCGTCGAGGTCGGAGCGGCGGATCCGGCCGCCCGGGCCGGTGCCGTTCACCTCGGAGAGGTCGATGCCCCTCTCCTTCGCCAGCTTGCGGACCAGCGGCGAGAAGGAGCTGCCGCCCGGCGGGACCGGCGTGCCGAGGTCGCCGGGGAGGGCCGCGAGGAACTCCTCCACGTCCTCGGAGACGATCCTGCCGCCCGGTCCCGTGCCGCGTACGGCGGTGAGCTCGACGTCGGCAGCGGTGGCGACCCGCCGGGCGTTGGGTGAGGACAGAAGCCGGCCGGTGGTGCCGTTGACGGAGGGCGCGTCGGCGGCAAGGCCTGTGTGGGGAGCCGCACCGGCGCCGGCGAGGTCAGGCAGGGCGCTCGTACCCGCAGGCTCGGCGGCCGCACCCGCGCCGGCTCCGGGCCCGGCGGGCATCGGCGTACCCCCCGGGCCCGGTGGCTGCTCGCCCTCGGCCAGCAGCCAGCCGATGAGGGCCCCGGTGGGGACGGTGACCCCCGCCGGGACCACCGGGTGGAACCGTCCCCCGGCCTCCGCCTCGACGTCCACGTCGACCTTGTCGGTCGCCAGCCTCAGCAGCGCGTCGCCCTCCGCGACCGCCGCGCCGACCGGCACGAGCCATTCGTCGATCGTGCCTTCCTGCATGGTCAGACCGATCTTCGGCAGCAGGACCTCGACCGCCATGTCGGTCACGACCTTTCGAGGAGACGCCGGCAGCCCTGGGCGATGCGGGCGCGATCGGGCACGTACGCCTTCTCCAGGACCGGGGAGAAGGGAACCGGGGAGAAGGGCGCGCCGATGCGCAGGACCGGCGCGTCCAGGTAGTCGAAGACGGAGTCCTGGATCTGGGCGGCTATCTCAGCGCCGAGCCCGCCGAAGGTGACGGCCTCGTGCACCACGAGCACCCGGTTGGTGCGGCGGACGGAGGCGAACATCGTCTCGGTGTCCAGCGGCTGCACACTGCGGGGGTCGATCACCTCGATCTCCACGCCCTCGGCGGCGAGTTCGTCGGCCGCCGCGAGGGCCTCCCCCACCATGCGGCCCAGGGCGATCACCGTGACGTCGGAGCCGTGGCGTGCGGTGTGCGCCTGGCCCAGGGGGATGCCGTAGATCTCCTCGGGCACCTCGCTGGTGCTGCCGAGCAGGACCTTGTTGAGCATGATGACGACCGGGTTGTCGTCCCGGATGGCCGAGACGGTCAGGCCCTTGGCGGTGTACGCGTCGCTGGGCATGACCACCTTGAGGCCGGGCACGTGGGCCAGCCAGGCCTCCAGGCTCTGGCTGTGCTGGGCGGCGGCGCCGAGGCCCGCGCCGGAGGCGGTGGTGATGGTGAGCGGCACGGACAGCGCGCCGCCGAACATGTACTTCATCTTGGCCGCCTGGTTGACGATCTGGTCGAGGCAGACGCCGATGAAGTCCATGAACATCAGGTCGACGACGGGTCGCAGGCCCCGGGCGGCGGCTCCCACACCGAGGCCGACGAGGGCGGCTTCGGAGATCGGGGTGTCGATCATGCGGCGGGGGCCGAACTCGTCGAGCAGGTTGTCGAACATGCGGAAGACGCCGCCGTATCCGGCCACGTCCTCGCCGGCGACGAAGACGTTCTCGTCCTCGCGCATGGCCTGGGCGAGTCCCTCGTTGAAGGCCTTGACGTAGGACAGTTTGCGGGAGGCGGCGACCGGGGTGACGGCCGACGCCTCGGTGGTGGTCATGGCGGTCATGGCGGTCATCCCGAGTAGACGTTGAGCAGCAGATCGGCGGGGTCGGGCAGCGGGCTCGCCTCGGCGTACGCGATGGCGTCGGCGATCTCGTCGCGCGTGCGCCGCCATACGTCGTCCAGCTCCGCACGGGTCGCGGTGCCGTCGGCGACGGCCCGGACCTCCAGCAGGTCGATGGGGTCGCGGGCCTTCCACTCGGCGACCTCCTCGTCCGAGCGGTAGGGGTGGCGCAGGCCCTTGACGCCCTGGTGGTCGAAGTAGCGGTAGGTCTTGGCCTCGATCATCGTCGGGCCCGCGCCGGCCCGGGCCCGTTCGACGGCCTCGATGGCGGCCCGGTGGACGGCGACCGCGTCCATGCCGTCGACGATCACGCTGGGCATCCCGTAGGCGGCGGCCCGGTCGGCGACGTCGGTGAGCAGCATGTGCCCGGACTGCGGCGTGAACTCCGCGTAGCCGTTGTTCTCGCAGACGAAGACCACCGGCAGGCCGAGGATCGCGGCCATGTTGGCGCCCTCGTGCCAGGCGCCGATGTTGGTGGCGCCGTCGCCGAAGAAGGTCACGGCGACGTTGTCCTCGCCCTTGTACCGGGCGGCGAAGGCGGCGCCCACGGCGATCGGGACGCCCGCCCCGACGATGCCGTTGGCGCCGAGCATGCCGCGGGTGAGGTCGTTGATGTGCATGCTCCCGCCGCGGCCGAGGCAGGCGCCGGTGACCCGGCCGTACAGCTCGGCGTACATCTCGCGGAAGCCGACGCCCTTGGCCACGGCGTGCCCGTGGCCGCGGTGGGTGGAGGTGATCTGGTCGTCGTCGCGCAGGGCCGCCATCACGCCGGCGGCGACGGCCTCCTGGCCGACATAGAGGTGCAGGAAGCCGGGCAGTTTGCCGGCCTCCATGAGCTTTCCCGCCTCCGTCTCGAACAGCCGGATGCGCACCATGCGCTCGTGCAGGTCCTTGATGACCTGCTCGCTGACCTGCGTGGATTTCTTCGACGCCGTTGACGCTCGTTGAGCCATCGTCCGCCCCTTCGTCCGAGGGAGGTTGCCAAGCAATCGGACTTACTTGTGCCGGTCTACAGTAACCAGCATGGGCACCTTACTGAACAGCGTCTCTAATTACTACGCCCCGGACCCGGATCGCCGCCCCGCGCGTCCACCAACTCGACGGAGTTGCCCTCCGGATCCGCCCAGAAGCTGATCCGCCGACCGCGCGCCCGGACGACGACCGGGTCCGACAGAGGCCGGGCACCTGCGGCCCGCAGCGCCTCCACGACCGGGCCCATGTCGTCGAAGTGGAAGGTGAGATACGACAGGCCCGGACGCCCGGCCGGCAAGGCGCCCGCCCGCTCCGGCACCGCCGCCGACCGGGGAAGGATCAACTTGACGCATCCCCCGGAGGGCACCCGCAGCCAGGCGACCACCAGCTCGCCGCCGAGTCCGGCCGGGCCGCCGACGGACTCCGGCACACCCGAGCGGCGCTCGGCGCGGCAGCCGAGCACGTCGCAGTAGAAGCGCTCCATCAGCTGCAGGTCCCGCACCACCACGCCCACCTCGAACGGCAGGGTCATGACCATCACACCCACCCCCACGGAACACCGAGCGGCCTCTTCGCCACTTTCTATTGACAGACCACACTAAGTCCTGTTGTCGTTTCGGACACAGCCCAGCTGTCGCATTCCGAAGCCGGTCACCGGCTCGCGGCTGGGAGGATGTGAGGACATCGTGGTCCAGACCAGTTCGCCGGAGATTCGGGAAACAGACGCGGGGCCCAG
The DNA here is from genome assembly GCF_044327915.1 of Streptomyces afghaniensis. Lineage (NCBI taxonomy): Bacteria > Bacillati > Actinomycetota > Actinomycetes > Kitasatosporales > Streptomycetaceae > Streptomyces > Streptomyces afghaniensis. The sequence goes on along the minus strand of NZ_JBIRGJ010000004.1, from coordinate 209,413 downwards.
GTCGTCGATCTCAGCCCCGCCGGCCCCATCGGCCTCCTCGGCCCCCTCGGCCCCCGAATACGCGTCGTGGATCAGCCAGGACCGGTCCACCGACGCCGCATCCGTGACGATGCGGCGGGAGGCCGCCGAACTCGTCGAGCGTGTGATGACGCACTACCGCGACAACACGACGCACGAGGCGGACGGCCAGTGGACGGAACCCGTCGCCAACTACCTCGACGCCGACCGCTGGCGGCGCGAGACGGACGCCGTCCACCGCAGCGTCCCGCTGCCGCTCGCCATGTCCTGCGAGCTTCCCGGGCCGAACACCTACAAGGCGATCGACGTGCTCGGCATCCCCGTGCTGATCACCCGTGACCGACAGGGCGCCGTGCACGCGATGATCAACGCCTGCCGGCACCGGGGGGCCAAGCTCCTCGAACCCGGCTGCGGGGTGTCGAAGCGGCTCACCTGCCCGTACCACTCCTGGTCGTACGACCTCGCCGGAGAGCTGCGGGGCGTGTACGCCGAGAAGACGTTCGGCGAGGTGCCACGTGAGGGCCGCAGCCTCGTCAGGCTCCCGGCCGGGGAGCGCGCGGGGATCGTCTTCGTCTCGCTGGACCCGGCGGCCGAGCCCGACCTGGACACCTGGCTGGGCGACCTCCAGCCCCTGCTGGAGGGCCTCCGGCTGGCGGAGTGCCACCACTACGCCACCAGCGAGCTGACCAGTCCCAACTGGAAGGTCACGCTCGACGGGTACCTGGAGACGTACCACTTCGCCTCGCTGCACCCGAAGACGGTGTTCGAGACGAACCTCTCGAACATGATGGCCCACGACACCTGGGGCCCCCACCAGCGCATCGCACCGGCCCTGCGCCCCATCGCGCAGGCGGTCGAACTGCCGCCGGACCAGCGCGACCCGGGGGACTGTGTCGGGCCCATCTACTGGCTCTTCCCGGGCCTCGCGATCGCGGGCGGCTGGCGCCAGAAGATCGCCGTCTCCCTGGTGCTTCCCCGGACGGCCACCGAGTCGGTGACCCAGCAGATCATCCTGCTGCGGGACCCGGCGGTCACCGAGGAGGAGCGCGAGGCCGCCGACCGGTTCGGCGCGTGGTTCCACGAGGTGGTCCGCGACGAGGACTACGCGACCACCTACGGAGTCCAGCAGGGCCTGAAGGCCCTCGACGGGACCGACTTCGTCTTCGGACGCAACGAGCCCGGGCTCCAGCACTTCCACCGCACCATTCACCGACACCTGGACAGTGGCGCCACAGCAGCCCCCAGAGCCGCCAGGTGAGCAACCAACAACACTCGCGGGAGAACATCATGGTGGCTACGGGCAGCCTCGACGGACGTGTCGCGGTGATCACGGGCAGCACGCGCAGCATCGGACGCGCCATCGCCGAGGCCTTCCTGGCCGACGGCGCCACGGTCGTCGTCAGCGGCCGCAGCGAGGTCAAGGGCAAGCAGGCCCTGGAGGAGATGGACGCCGGGGACCGGGCCGTCTTCCACCCCTGCGACGCCAACAGCCAGGAGGACATCGAGGGCCTCGCCGACTTCGCCGCCGAGCGCTTCGGCAGGCTCGACATCTGGGTCAACAACGTCGGCGGCAGCTCCGGCTTCGCCCCGATCCACCAGCTCAGCGACGAGGCCTGGCACGACGCACTCAACCTGAACATCAACGGCTACTTCTACGGCACCCGCCGGGCCCTGCCGAAGATGCTGGAGGGCGGCTGGGGCCGCATCATCAACATCTCCTCGGTGGAGGGCAAGCAGGCCAACAAGCCCGCGATCAGCCACTACATCACCAACAAGCACGCCATCCACGGCCTGACCAAGGCGACCGCCTTCGAGTACGGCACCCAGGGCATCACCTGCAACGCGATCTGCCCCGGCGCCGTCGACACCGACCTCATGCGGGCCGCGGGTCCCGCCGCCGCGGAGGCCGAGGGCATCTCCTACGAGGACTGGCTGAGCCGCTTCGCCGAGCACGCCGCCACCAAGAAGATCACCACGGTGGAGCAGGTCGCGGCGGTCGCCTCGCTGCTCGCGAGCGAGGCGGGGGCGGGTATCACCGGCACGCTGATCAGCGTCGACGGCGGAACAGCGCAGTGGTAGGCGGCGCGGACACGGACAGCGGGAGACCTCGGTCATGAAGAGCTGGATCACGGACTGGCAGCGCAGTGAGCGGCTGCCGCACTACACCCGGGCCAACGCGGGAGAGACCCTGCCGGACCCCGCCAGCCCGCTGGGCTGGACCCTGGTCTGGGGACGGGGCCTGCAGGGCTGGCGTCGCGGCTTCGTCGGGTTCGGCATCTACCGCGAGGAGGAGGTGGCCGGCCCCCGGCCGCCGTTCGTCGGCATGTTCGGCGGCCACTTCTACCTGAACCTGTCCCACATGCGGCTGTTCGGCATCCGCATGGGCCAGACGGCGGACCAGATCGACGCGGCCTTCGTCGGTCAGCGCTCCGACACGCCGGTGTATCTGGCGCACCCGGACGACCAGGACGAGGAACTGACCGCCAAGGCGGGCGCGACGCTCCAGCGGATGCTCGGCCAGACCGGTTTCCCGGAGGCCGACGCCGACCGGGAACGGCTGCGCGCGCTGCGCCGCTCGCGACCCGACCTGACGAGGCTGTCCGACGCCGGACTGGTGGCGCACGCCCGGTCCTTGCTGGACGAGGTGGAGACGACCTTCCAGCGGCACGTCGAGTCGTCGCTGCCCGCGTCCGTCGGACCGGCGATCCTCGGCCCGCTGTGCGCGAGCGTGGACCGCCCCGGCGCCATGCTCGACCTCATCGGCGGTCTCGGCGACGTCGACTCCGCCTCCCCGTCGACCGGGCTGTGGACACTGTCCCGCCAGGTGGCGGCCTCGGCCGAACTGAGCACGCTCTTCGACCAGGGCCCGGCCGCGGTGGAGCGGGCGCTCGACGGGGCGAGCGGGGACGTGAAGGCGTTCCGTGACTCCTTCGAGGAGTTCCTCGCGGAGTCCGGCGACCGCGGCCCCAACGAGTGGGACATCCACGCGCTGTCGTGGGAGGCGTCGCCCGTCCAGGCGCTGGCCCTGGTCGACCGTATCCGGCACAGCTCCGACGACGACTCCCCGGCCGCCCGGCGGAAACGGCTGACCGAGGGACGCGAGCGGACGGCGCGGGAGATCCGGGAGCTGCTGCCCGACGACGTACAGCCCATGTTCGACGCCGGCATGCACGCCTCCCGGGTGTGGATCCCGGCCCGCGAGCGCACCAAGGCGAACTGCGTCACCGTCGTCAACGAGATCCGCATGGCCGTACGGGAGCTCGGCCGCCGCGGCGTCGCGGCGGGGCTCTTCGCCCGGCCCGAGGACGTGATGATGCTGCTGGACACCGAACTCGACGACTACGTCGCCGCCCCGGAGTCCTTCGGCCCGGTGATCGCGCGGCGGCTCGAGGAGTACGCGGGTCTGCACGAGCTGGAACCGCCGTTCTTCGTCGCCGACGACGCGCAGACCGAGATCGACACCTGGCCGCGCCGCGCCGAGGAGCGGACCGAGGCGGCCGCCGAGGGCGATGTGCTCGGTGGCGTGGGCGGCAGCCACGGCACGTACACCGGCAGGGTGCGAGTGGTCACCGACCCGGCTTCCTGCGAGGCACTGGAGCCCGGCGAAGTGCTGGTCGCGCCGATCACGGACGCGGCCTGGACCCCGCTGTTCCTGGTCGCCGGCGCGGCCGTCGTGGACGTGGGCGCGCTCAACAGCCACGCCGTGGTGGTCTGCCGCGAGCTGGGCATCCCGGCCGTGATCTCCGTCGAGGGCGGGACGCGACGGCTGCGGGACGGAATGGTGATCACGGTCGACGGTGAGCAGGGCACGGTCACCGTCGACAGTGTTCCCGCCCCGCTCGCCATCTGAGAACACCGCGGGCCCGTCGCTTCCCCTGCACCGGAGCGACGGGCCCGCGGGCACGACCTCGAAAGGACCACCATGGCTGAGGAAATCATCGTCTCCGGCTGGATGGACTACCGACCCGGCGACCGCGACACCATGCTGACGGCCCTCGTCGAGCTGGGCCGGCGTACCCGAGAAGAGGAACCCGGCTGTCTCGACTACGCGATGACCGCGGATCCCGCCGACGAGCGGCGCATCAGGGTGTACGAGCACTGGACCTCGCGGCAGGCCCTCGACGAGCACTTCGCCACCGCGCACATCAAGGACTTCCGGACGGCCGTCGCGGGAATGACCCGGGTCGGGGTCTCCCTGACGGCCCACACCGTCGCCACGTCACAGCCCATGCGCTGAAACGGCGCCCCGGCCGGGGCGCCGTTTCCGGCAGTCTCAGCGGGAACCGTCCAGCCGCACCAGCATCTTGCCGACGTTGCCGCCGCCCAGCAGGGACAGCAGCGCCCCCGCGGCGTTCTCCAGGCCGTCGACGACCGTCTCGCGTGCGGTGATCCGGCCCTCGGCGAGCCAGCCCGCGACCCGCTGCTCGAACTCCGGCCGCAGGTCCTCGTGGTCGCGGACGATGAAGCCGGACAACGTCAGCCGCTTGAGGACCGCCTGGATCAACTGGTTGATGTCCGCGGTCCGCCCTCCGCCGCCGAACTGCGACATCATGCCGCACAGGGCGACCCGGCCACCGGTGCGCAGCGCGTGCAGAGCTGCGGCGAGCTGCTCACCGCCGACGTTGTCGAAGTACACGTCGATGCCGTCGGGTGCCAGTCGCGCCAGCGCGTCGCGCACCGGCTCGGCACGGTAGTCCGCGGCCGCGTCGTAGCCGAACTCCTTCACCAGCAGGGCGCACTTGTCCGGCCCTCCGGCAGTCCCGATCACGCGGTCCGCGCCCAGCAGACGGGCGAACTGGCCGGCGGCGGTGCCGACGGCACCGGCCGCCGCGGACACGAAGACGGTGTCGCCCGGACGCAGTCGCGCGATACGGGTCAGGCCGACGTACGCGGTGAATCCGGTCTGGCCGAGCAGGCCCAGCCAGGTGGGCAGCGGCGCGAGTTCCGGGTCGATGCGACCGGCGCCGTCGACGGCCGTCGCGTCGAGCACCGCCCGCTCCCGCCAGCCGAGCTGGTGGCGTACGTACGTGCCCGGCGGCACCGAGGCGCAGCGGCTCTCCTCCACGACACCGAGGGCCCGGCCGTCGAGCGGTGATCCGGGGGTGAAGTTGTGCGTGTAGTGCTTCTCGGTGGTGGACAGCCGCCCGCGCATGGACGGGTCGACGCTCATGTAGAGGTTGCGGACGAGTAGCTGCCCCTCCCCCAGGGGCGGCAGCGGGCGCTCCTCGACGGCGAAGTCACCGGGGAGCGGTTCTCCGTCGGGCCGGCGCGCCAGGCAGACCACCCGGGTGGTGGGAGACGTCACGGGATCACTCCTCCGGCTGCTGGGTGGTGCGCCGCTGGGCGAGGCGGCCGACCCAGCCGGCCATCTGGAGGTCGGCGTGGCGCAGTTCGCCCGACTGCCACCGGGCCTGGAAGTCGAAGACGCCCTGCACCCCTGTCCTGGGGTCGGTCACCTCGACCAGTCCGTCCTCGGTGAGCCGGTACACATGGCCGGTCAGCGGGTGGATCACTTGCTTGGCCATGGGGGCCTCACTCCTGCACTCGGCGGCGTACGCCGCGCTTGGTCACGGTCACCGGGCCCTCGACCCGGAGCCGGCAGGCGAGCCGGGTCAGGCCGTCCACCGGTCTGCGCAGGGCCTCGATGCCCTCGCGTTCCAACGGGCCCACGGGGGAACAGTTCTCGGCACCCTCCTCGACCTGGACGAAGCAGGTACGGCAGGTGCCCTTGCCGCCGCAGACGGTGGGCCAGCGGTAGCCGAGTCGCCGGGCGGCGGTGAACACGTCCTCCCCGTCGAGGACGTCGAGCTCGACACCGGAGGGTCTGACCGCCACCCGGTGGGTCACCTGCTCATCCACTGGTCGAGCGTCTGGTTGAAGTGGCGGATACGGCTCTCCTGGTAGTTCGCCAGGGTGATGCCCGGCTTGCGCATCGCCTTCAGGCCCTGCTGGACGTAGGGCAGGTTCTCGCAGTCCTGGTCGAAGACGGGCCCGAGCACGCCCAGTTCGGGGATGTCGGCGAAGAGCGTGTCCTCCGGCACCCAGCGGATCTTCGCCGGGGGCGGCGTCTCGCCGGGCTGCTTCGGGGACGACATGAAGATGATCTCGGCGGTGCAGGAGTCGGGGTCCAGGCCGTTGGGGCGGAACCGGTAGATGATGTTCGACTTGGCGCCGCCCCAGGGGTTGAAATTGGGGAACAGCAAGTAGTTGATGGCGTCCAGCAGCTCGGTGTCGGGGGTCTGTGAGAAGTCCTGCTGTGAGGTGGCCGCCAGTTGCTCGCGCATCCGCGCGGCGAGGACCTGGCGGGCGGTGCCGCCGGGCGGGATCGCCGGCAGTTCGTCACCCTCCTGCATCACCAGGTCACGGCCTTGGGCGGCGGCGTAGAACGAACGCGAGTCGTAGAAGGTCTCCAGGACGTCCTCCTCCGTGACCGAGTCCGCCACGTGCGGGCTGGGGGCGCCCTGGATGTTGATCATCCGGTTCCAGTTCGGCTGGTCCGCCATGACGTCGTACTGCGAGTTGGCGTCGGCGAGCCACGTCAGCATCTGCGGATGAGTGGCGATCACATGGAAGGACTCGATGAACGCGTCCTGCGCGACCTTCCAGTTGCAGGGCAGCACCTTGGCGACGTGCAGCGACTTGTAGCGGTTCTCCAGCGGCCAGATGTAGTAGTCGTCGAAGGTGCCGCGGTAGCTGTCGAAGGACTCGGCGTACGGGTCCATATTGATGAAGACGAAGCCGCGCCAGGTGGCCACCCGGGCCTCGGGGAGGGCGAACTTCTCCGGGGTGACGTGCGGGAAGTCCCAGGCGCAGGGCGGGGTCTGCATCGTGCCGTCCAGGTTCCAGGTGAAGCCGTGGAACGAGCAGCGGAACTCGCTGACGTTGCCGCCGCCGGTGCGCAGTTTGCGGCCTCGGTGCAGACAGACGTTGACGTAGGCGCGGATCTCGTCGGGAGCCGTGCGGACGACGATGAGGGAGTCGTCGCCGATCTCGTAGACCTCATGGTCGCCGACCTCGGGAATCTCGCTCTCCAGGCAGGCGAACTGCCAGACGCGCCGCCAGACCTGCCGCATCTCGCGTTCGGCCCACTCGCGGGAGGTGAAACGGGCGGTGTCGATGTCCTCGCTGCCAAGGTAGTCGTTCCGCTCGTACCTCAGGGCGGGGGGAACGGGGCGGCTGTCCTGGTCGAGGTAGTCCTGGACGCTGGGCCCGGGGCACCGTGCCGTGGCCGGCTCCGACGTTTCGTCCATCATCTCTCCTCCGGCAGAAACTTTAGATTGAGTGTAGTTACCGCTGGCAGCCGGGAGCAATACTCGCGCCGGTGAACGATCTCCACACCTTCCGAGGTCACCGCCCTTTCGCGCCGTTGTTCCGGAATTTCTTGCGGTAGCCCTCTCCCCAAGCCCGCTGGGCCATGTCACACTCCGACCCACTTGAGGCTGTAGTGCCTCATAAGTTTCTCCGTCACACCACGGGAGTGCTCAACGATGAGTTCCAGACCCCGTCGCGCGGTCCGCCGCGCCCTGACCGCGATCCTCCCCGTCACCGCTCTGCTCGCCCTCGCGGCATGCGGCTCCGGGACCACTCCGGCTGCCGGCCCGACTCAGGCGGGGGCGCCCGGTTCCCCCGGCCTGACGGCGGCCCGCGCCGCCCTGGCGAAGTACTCCGAACGACCGGCCACGATCTCCGTGACCCAGCCCGTGGGCAAGGCGATCCCCAAGGGCAAGAAGATCGACTTCATCCTCTGCGGCGTCCAGTCCTGCAAGGACCTCGCCGACTTCTTCACCGAGGCCGCGAAGGAACTCGGCTGGCAGGTCAAGCAGATCGCCACCCAGGGCACCCCGGAGTCCGTACAGGCCGCCTACGAGCAGGCCGTACGAGACAAGCCGGACGCCGTCGTCGCCTCCGGTTTCCCCCGTGCCGTCTATGCCAAGCAGCTGGCACAGCTGAAGGCGGCCGGCATCCCCGTCATCCAGTCGAACGCCGACGACGTGACGGGCGACGGCATCTCCCTGCTGAAGAACGGGCCGAAGGACGTCGGCGTGCAGGGCGAGATGCTCGCCTCATGGGTGGTGTCGAACAGCGGCGCCAAGGCGGACACCGTCTACTTCGATCTGCCGGCGTACACGATCCTCAAGCCCGTCAAGGACTCCTTCGCGGGCAAGTACAAGGAATGGTGCGACGGTTGCGCGCTCGACAACGTCGACGTGCCGATCACCGCGGTGGGCAAGGACATGCCGGACCGCGTGGTGTCGTACCTCCGGTCGCACCCGAAGGTGACCCATGTCGTCTTCTCCCTGGGCCTGCTCAACGTGGGTGTGCCGGCCGCCCTGAAGACCGCCGGGATCACCGGCAAGCACATCGTCGTCAACGTCGGTGACGCGCAGAACTACCAGTACATCCAGAGCGGTCTCACCGACGGCGCGATGGCGCTGAACTCGCACGAGACGGCGTGGCTCCAGGCCGACGCGCTGGCCCGGCACTTCACCGGTCAGTCCATGGCCGTGGGCCAGAAAGCGGTACTGCCCAACATGCTCGTCACCAAGGACAACCTGCCCTCGGCCGACGGTGACTTCCCGATCGTCGAGGACTACGAGAAGCAGTTCAAGGCGCTGTGGGGACTGAGTTGACCGGGCCGGTACTGCGGGTGGCGGGACTCTCCAAGAGATTCGGCGGCACCCAGGCGCTCAAGGACGTCGATCTCGAGGTCATGCCCGGCGAGATCCACGCCCTGATCGGCCCCAACGGCTCCGGCAAATCCACCCTCATCAAGATCCTCGCCGGCTACCACCACGCGGAGCCGGGTGCCGTCGCCGAACTCGACGGCGAGCCCTTCGGGCTCGGCCAGGTCACGGCCTCCCGCCACGACCGGCTCCGTTTCGTCCACCAGGAGCTGGGGCTGGTGGGCGAGTTGAGCGCCATCGACAACCTCGCGCTCAGCCATGGCTTCGCCCGCACGGCCTTCGGCAACATCCGCTGGCCGGAGATGGAGCGGCGGACGAGCGCCCTCGTCGAACGGTTCGGCATCGGCATCGACGTACGCAGACCCCTGATGACGGCGACCCCCGTCCAGCGCACGGTGGTGGCCATCGCCGCCGCGCTGCAGGGCTGGGAGGGCCGCCGCGGGGTCCTGGTCCTCGACGAACCCACCGCGGTGCTGCCGCCCGGCGAGGTGGCCCGCCTCTTCGACATCGTGCGGGAGGTCCGCGAGGCCGGCGCAGGCGTCCTCTACGTCTCGCACCGGATGGACGAGATCTTCGCTCTCGCCGACCGGGTCACCGTGATCCGCGGCGGGCGCCGGATCGCCACCCGCCCGGTCGCCGAGCTCACTCCGCGCCTGCTGGCGGAGCTGATGGCGGGCGAGGAGACGGAGACCGCGCACCGTCCGGCGGCCCCTTCCGGTCCTGCCGACCCTGTGCTGGAGGTCCGCGACCTGTGGGCCGGGCCCCTGCGGGGAGTCGGCTTCGACCTGGCCGGGGGCGAACGCCTGGGCATCACCGGGCTGGTCGGCTCCGGCCACGAGATCGTGCCGTACGCGGTGTGCGGGGCCCATGCCGGGCGGGTGAGCGGCAGGCTGCGGTTGCCGGAACGCTCCGAGCGGTGGACCGAGGCGCGTGACGCGAGCGGCCTGGGTCTTCCTCTGGTCCCGGCGGACCGGGCGGGCGAGGGAGTGATCGGCGATTTCTCGGTCGGTGAGAACCTCACCCTGCCGCTCCTGGACCGGCTGCGCTCCCGTTCCGGGCGGCTGCGCCGGCGCCGCGAGTCCGCCCTGGCGGAGGACTGGATCCGGCGCGTCGGAGTGCGTACGGCCGGACGCGGGGCCAGGATCACCACGCTGAGCGGCGGCAACCAGCAGAAGGTCGTCATGGCCCGCTGCCTGGCCGGACGGCCGCCGGTGCTGGCGCTGTGCGAACCCACGGCGGGCGTGGACATCGCCACCCGTCTGCAGCTCTACGACCTGATAGAGCGTCAGTCCGACGAGGGCATGGGTGTCCTCGTGTCCTCCTCCGACACGCAGGACCTGCTCGCACTGTGCACCCGTGTCCTGGTGGTGCGGGACGGCCGGATCGCACGGGAGATCAGCGGCCGGGACATCACCGAGCCCGCGCTCGTGCACGCCATGGAAGGAACCGAGTGACATGAGTACCGGAAGGAACCGAGTGACATGACGTCCACCCCGACCCGGACGGCGGAGCTCCCGCCGTCCGTACCGGAGAGATCCACGGTGTCCGTCCCGGGGACACCGGTCCGGCGGGCGGCGGCCGCCCTGTCGTTCCGGAACATCGGCGCCGTGTACGTGTGGCTGGTCATCGTCGTGCTCTTCACGGTGTGGGCGCCGGACACGTTCCCGACCACCATCACGGTCAAGCAGGTACTGAACGGCAACGCCGTGGCGGGCCTGGTCGCGCTCAGCGTCGTACCACCGCTGGCCGCACGCGTCTTCGACCTCTCCATCGCCTTCACCATGTCGCTCACCAGCGTGCTGACCGCCTACTTCATGGTCTCCGCCGGGCTCGGGCCCGGCACGGCCATCGCCCTGGCGATGACAGCCGCGCTGCTGGTCGGGGTCGTCAACGGCATCGTGGTGGTGGTCCTGCGCGTCGACTCGTTCATCGCCACCCTGGCCACCGGTGCGCTGATCCAGTCCCTGATCACCATGGTCACCGATGACAGCTCGATCACCGGTGTGCAACTGCTCGCCCAGCCGTTCGCGAGCATCGCCCAGCTGGACGCCGGCGGCGTCACCCTGCCGGTGCTGTATCTGCTGCTGGCCGCCCTCGCCATCTGGTTCCTGCTGGAACACACCGCCTCCGGACGCCGGTTGTACGCGACCGGATTCAATGCCGACGCGGCCCGGCTGCAAGGAGTGCGCACCGACCGGCTGCGCTTTCTGACCCTGGTGGCCGCCGCGCTGCTCTCCGGTTTCGCCGGTGTCGTCTTCACGGCCTCGGTCGGCTCGGGATCGCCGACCGCGGGCACCCCGTATCTGCTGTCGGCCTACGCCGCCGCCTTCGTCGGGGCGACCCAGTTGCGCGCGGGCCGCTTCAACGCCTGGGGCACGGTCCTCGCCGTCCTCCTGCTCGGGACCGGCATCACCGGACTCGGGCTCGCCACCAGCGCCCAGTGGGCCGCGAGCCTGTTCACCGGCTCGGTCCTCATCGTGGCGCTTGTCCTCACGGGGGGCCGGATCGCCCTGCCCGCCGTGCTGCGCCGCCGGGCGAGAACCCGGCCGAACCCGTCCACCAGCAAGGAGATTTGATGATGAAGGCACTTCAGTACCGGCGAGTGGGGCAGGCGCCCGAGGTCGTGGAAGTCCCGGTACCCGAACCCGGCCCGGGCCAGGTGCTGCTGCAGGTGACGGCAGCGGGGCTCTGTCACTCCGATCTGGCGGTGATGGGCTGGCCCGAGGAGCAGTTTCCCTACGCCCTGCCGATGACCCTCGGTCATGAGGGCGTCGGCACGGTGGCGGCGCTGGGTGCCGGTGTCACCGGCGTGACGGAGGGCGAGGCGGTGGCGGTGTACGGCCCGTGGGGCTGTGGGCGCTGCCACCAGTGCGCCGAGGGCAGGGAGAACTGCTGTCCGCACGCCGCCGGGCTCGGCATCCTGCCGCCGGGGCTCGGCTCACCCGGTGCCCTGGCGGAGTACATGCTGGTGGACTCGCCCCGGCACCTGGTGCCCCTGAACGGACTCGACCCCCTCCAGGCGGCACCCCTCACGGACGCCGGGCTGACCCCGTACCACGCGATCCGCGGAGCCCTGCCGAAGCTGCTGCCCGGCAGCACGGCGGTGGTGATCGGCGTCGGTGGTCTGGGGCACCTCGCCGTGCAGCTGCTGCGCGCGCTGACCCCGGCCCGGGTGGTCGCCCTCGACGTGAGCAAGGAGAAGCTGGAACTGGCACGTGAAGTCGGCGCGCACGAGACGCTCCTCTCCGACGGCGAGGCCGCCGCACGGATCCGCGCGGTCACCGGCGGCACGGGAGCGCAGGTCGTCCTGGACTTCGTCGGGGCCGAGGCGACCCTGGCGGTCGCCGCCGCGTCGGTGGCGGTGGCGGGCGACGTCACCGTCGTCGGCCTCGGCGGGGGCACGCTGGCCGTCGGCTTCGGGGGCGGGCTGCCGTTCGAGGTGTCGGCCTCCTTCCCCTACTGGGGCAGCCGGACGGAGCTCATGGAGGTCCTTGAGCTCGCACGCCAGGGTCTGGTGTCGTCCCACGTCGAGACCTTCACACTGGAACAGGCGCCCGAGGCGTACGAGCGCCTGCACGCCGGGGAGATCGACGGCCGCGCGGTGGTACTGCCGCACGCCTCGTCGCCTCACGCGCTGTAAGGGCTGCTCGCGGTCGCCTTCAGCCAGTGCATGGAGGTCAGGCGGACGGCGAAGTACACCGCGGCCACGGCAGCGGCGATGTGCACGGCGTCCGCTGCCATGTACTGCATCACCGCGGCCCGAGTCTCCGTGAGGGTCCCTGCGCTCTCGTAACGCGACGAGGCGTACAAGCCGTACAGCGAGCTGGAAACGAGCAGACCCCACCACAGGTTCACGGGCCAGATCCCCGCCCGGTACGGTTCCCCGTCGGCGGGCAGGGGTGACGCCGCACCCCACATGTCGACGGCGATGCGGTACGGCAGCCAGAAGTTCGCCAGTGGGATGAGCCAGCCGCCGATCGCCCAGCCCGGACCCTTACGGAACCGATCGGGTGCCAGCAGCCCGGTGTTGCGCCGCGTCCAGAAGAACCAGGCGACGAAGAGGACCGCACAGGGCAGGAACACGATGCCCTGAACGTTGCCGGCTGTCTGGTACAGCGAGTACGCAGCGTCCAGCCTTTGCTGGGGAGCGGCGGCGAATCCCTGGTCCTCGTCGATGAGCAGGTAGATCCGGGCTCCGGCGAAGACGGCGAAGACATCGCTGAGGGCGACGATCGCGAGCGCTGCCGACGCCGCGGCCAGCAGGCCGCGCGCCGAGCGTGGTGTTCCGCTCGGCAGCATGCGACGCGGACGGAGTTCATTGGATGCGGACATGACGGTGGCCCCCCACGGGCGGAGAAGGAAAGGCCCGCGAAGAGCGCGCGCGGAGGCACGGTACGCCTGATGCGCGGCGCCGTCCATGACGATCCGCAGGTCGGACACGTCCCGCGCTTCACCGAGCCGGGCTTCGCGCGCCCACCGTCCGCTCCACACAGCGCCCGAGCACCGTCAGGAACTCCGGTGTCTCCCAAGGCCCCACATCCACGCGCCCGGTGTCGTCCACGCCGAGGTCCTGCATGTCGTACCGGCCCCGGCAGTGGCCGAGGGTGAAGTAGCAGACCTCGCCGAGGCCGTGCCGCTTGAGGTACAGCACCGGCCGGGGCGCGCGGTCGAGGGCCGCCGTGTCGCCCTCGGCGAAACCGCGGCACGGCCCCGTGTACTCGGTGTGCAGCAGCACCTCCAGCTCGCCGTGGAGTTCGCACACGTACAGCTCGTCGGTGACGGTGAACGACCCGATCCCCGCGACCAGCGGATGGTCGGGCCGGGTCACCAGCACCTCGTACGGCTCGATCGGCGGGTGGGCCAGGAACTGACTGCCGAGCACCTTCGCCAGGTCCCCGAGCAGCCGTGGCGTCGTGAACACCCGCGGGCCGCTGCCCGTCGACGGCTCGATCACCGCGTTGGTGCCGTGCAGGGCGAGCCAGCGCCCGCCCCGCTCGACGAACCGTGCCAGCGCGGCCCGTTGCGCCGGGCGGGGCCGGACGTCGCAGGTGTAGGTGACCAGCAGGTCGGCCCTGTCGAGCGCGGCCACGCAGTCGTAGTCCTGGTACACCGTGGTGCGCACCCGGGGATGCTCGCCGAGCAGCTCCAGCAGCCTCAGTCGCGCGAGGTCGAAGTCGTGCCAGCGCCCGCCGCAGACCAGTACGGCGTCCAGGCGGCCGGCCGGGCCACCCACGGCTCAGTACTGGACGCGGGTGAGCAGCCCGCCGTCCACCACGAGGTTGACCCCGACACAGAAGGAGCCGGTCCGTCCGAGCAGGAACGCCACCGCCGCGGCCACGTCCTCGGCGGTGCCGTAGCGGCCGATGGGCAGCTTGGCGAGGACCTCCTCGTACACCTCGGGGCGGCTGCTGCGGATGGTCTCCCAGGCGCCGCCGGGGAAGTCGATCGGGCCGGGTGAGACGGTGTTGACGCGAATGCCCTTCGGCGCGAGGGAGTGCGCGAGGGCCGAGGCGTGCTGGACGACGGCCGCCTTCAGCGCGGAGTAGGAGTTCGCTCCGGCCGGGCGTGCGGTGTCGGAGGCGTTGGTGGTGCCGATGGCCACGACGGCGGCCCGGTCGGAGGCCTCCAGGTGCGGCAGGGCGGCCTCGACGAGCCCCGCGAACGGGATCAGGTCGCCGCGCAGGCTGGCCTCCCAGGACTCGGGGCCCTTCACATTGCCCGCCGACACGTTGGACACCAGCAGGTCCAGGCCGCCGAGTTCACCGGCCGCCCGCTCCACGAAGCCCGCGAGGGCCGCCGGGTCGGTGACGTCGACCGGCTCCGCGAACACCGTGGCCCCCTCGCCGCGCAGTTCGGCGGCCGCCTTGGCCAGCCCTTCCTCGCCCCGGGCGCACAGGGCCAGTGCGCAGCCCTCGGCCGCGAGGGTTCCGGCGATCGCGCGGCCGATGCCCCGGCTCGCGCCGGTCACCAGCGCCTTCGCTCCTGTCAGTCCCAGATCCATCGATGTCACTCCTTCGTGATTGCCGAAACGGTCCCGGTAGCCCGGTCGCCGAGAAGTCCTTCAGTTGCCGGGGAGCTGCGAGAACGGCACCCGGTCCGCCCGCGGCTCCGGCGGCAGCTTCAGCACCCGTTCGCCGATCAGGTTGCGCTGGATCTGGTCGGTGCCTCCCGCCAGCCGGTAGCCGGGGGCACCGAGCAGGTGCTGCGTCCAGGCGAAGGTGCCCGGTTCCCCGGTGTCGGCGCTGATGCGCGCCCCCATCAGCTCGGCGGCGACCTGTCCCGTGCGGGTGAGCAGGTCGGATGCCATGAGCTTGGTCAACGACGCCTCGGGCCCCGGCCGGCCGCCGGACGCGCTCGTCCTGGCGACGCGGTCCACGGTGGCCGCGCGCAGGGCGGCGCGCACGTACAGGTCGGCGAGGTGCTGGCGGACCAGCGGGTCCGAGGTGCGGTCGAGGGAGCGGGCGAGTGCGAGCACGTCCGCGAAGGTGCCGCCCTTGCGGCGGTTGCCGCTGCCGGAGGCGGTCCGTTCGAAGGCGAGGGTGGTGGTGGCGACCTCCCAGCCCTGGCCCGGCCGCCCGATCCGGAGCCGGTCCGGGACGCGTACGCCGCTGAGGAACACCTCGTTGAAGGAGGCGCCGCCGCTCATCTGCCGGATGGGGCGCACCTCCACGCCCGGGGCGTCCATCGGGACCAGGAAGGCGGTGATGCCGGCCTGTTTGACGACGTCCGGGTCGGTGCGGGCGAGCAGCAGACCGTAGTCGGCGAACTGGGCTCCCGAGGTCCACACCTTCTGACCGTCGATCACCCACTCGCCCTCGTCGGCCTGCCGGGCGCGGGTGCGCAGGGCGGCGAGGTCGGACCCGGCACCCGGCTCGCTGAAGAGCTGGCAGGCCAGCAGGTCGGTGCGCAGGAACGCGCGTGCGTGGTCGCGGAGTTGCTCGGCCGTCCCGAACAGGGAGACGGCCATCGCGACCAGGCGCACGGTGACGCTGATCAGCTCGGTGGAGGGCGGCACCTCGAAGGCGGACTCCTCCTCGGCGAAGACGGCCACGTGGGCGGCGGTCAGGCCCGCGCCGCCCTTGTCCGCGGGGAGGGTCAGCGCCTGGTAGCCGGCGTCGAAGCGGGCCCGCTGGTAGGCGCGGCAGCGCTCCAGCAGCAGGCGTTCCTCGTCCTCGGGGAGGTTGTGGAACACGGCGAGATCGGCGTCTTCTGCGGCGGACTCCGACGCCCGCGCCGGTTCGAGCACGCCGGCCAGCCACTGCCGTACCTGCGTGCGCCATGCGTCCGGATCGGGCTGGGGCATGACTCCTCCTCGGACAGTTACCAGACGAGAGATTCAGTAACGGTGGCGGCAAAGTGGACCCGCCAACCCATTGAGCATGAAGGAATGCCTCCGCTCGGGATCAGAGTGTTCCGTACTTTCTTGATAAACGCTACAGTCACCGCATCACCTCTCCCCTCGATTCGGGAGAGGCCCGATGAGCCGCCGGAGGAGCCATGTCGCTGCTGCCACTCGACCGTCGCGCCCAGGAGACACCCGAGGACCCCGCCGTGGTGGACGACTTGGGCGTGCTGTCCTGGTCAGGCCTCGCCGACCAGGTGGCGCGGGCGGCGGCACGGCTGCTGGAGTTCGCGCCCGGCCCCGAGGACCGGGTCGCCGTCCTCGGGGACAACGCGATCCTGACGCTGGTGGCCCATCTGGCCGGCCTGCGGGCCGGGGTCGGGACCGTGGCCACGTCCCGGAACCTCACCTCGGGCGAACTCGTCGACCAGATCATCGACGCGGGCGTGACCGCGATCGTCACCGGCCCCGCCGGGGCGGGCGCGGCCCTGGACGCGGCCCGGGAACTGGGCCTGCCGCTGGTGACGCACGGAACGCCGGCCGTCGGGCACGCCTTCGACTGGGACCTGTGGCTGGCGGCCGCACCGGCAGGACGCACCGTCCCGACGGACCGGCCCGCCCGGCCTCCGCTCGTCTACACCTCGGGCACCACCGGACGGGCGCGGGGCACCGAGGTGCGCTGGGTGAGCGGCCCGGTCACCGACAGCGCCGCCTACCTCGCCGCGATGTCCGCCCGGCCCGGCTTCCCGCCGGGGCCCCACCTGGTGTGCGGTCCGCTCCAGCACAACGCGCCGCTGACCTCGCTGCGGCATCTGGCGGCCGGTCAGCCGGTGGTCGTCCTCGGCAGATACGACGGGGAGACGTTCCTCAGCCGGGTGCAGAGATGGCGGGTCTCCTCGACGGTGATGGTGCCCACCCACTTCCAGCGGCTGCTCGCCCTCCCGGAGGAGGTCCGCGCCCGGTACGACGTCTCCAGCCTGCGGCAGGTGTCCCACACCGGCTCCGCGTGTCCGCCGGACGTGAAGCGGGCCATGATCGAGTGGTTCGGCCCGGTGCTGACCGAGTCGTACGGCGCCAGCGAGGCGGGGACCGTGGCCCGCATCAGCAGCACCGAGTGGCTGGCGCACCCGGGCTCGGTCGGGCGCGTCCGGGCCCCGTTCGAGGTCCTGGTCACCGATGACGACGGCCGGCCGCTGCCGCCCGGCGAACGCGGACTGCTGGCCTTCCGGGCACCCGACGACCAGGGCGTCCGCTACCACGCGGACCCGGACAAGACCAGGTCCGCCTACCTCTCCCCCGGCGTCTTCACGCTCGGCGACATCGGCTACGTCGACGCGGACGGCTACATCTTCATCACCGACCGGGCCGCGGACGTGGTGGTCTCCGGCGGCGTCAATCTGTACCCGGCCGAGAGCGAGGCGGTCCTGCGCCGGCATCCGGCGGTCGCCGAGGTCGCGGTCGTCGGCGTGCCCGACCCGGACTTCGGCGAGTCCCTGCGGGCGCTGGTCGTGGTGGCGGCGGACGAGCCGCCGGCCGACGAGCTGGACCGGTTCTGCCGCGAGCACCTCGCCGCCCACAAGTGCCCGAAGTCGTACGAGTTCGTCCCCGAGCTGCTGCGCAACGCGATGGGCAAGCTCGACAAACGCGCGATGCGCCGCCCGTACTGGCACTCCGAACGGACCATCGCCGGCTGAGCCGGGCTCACCCCAGTAAGGACCACCCATGACCGAACTCCTCCTCATCCGGCACGGCCTCCCCGTGGCGGGCGTGTTCGACCCCCGGTTGTCGCCGGAGGGCACCGCTCAGGCCGAGCGCCTCGCCGCCTGGCTCGTGCACGAGGGCGTCGACGCCCTGTACTCCAGCCCGTACCGGCGTGCCCGCGAGACCGTGGCACCCCTGGAACGCCTCACCGGCATGACCGCCACCGTCCTGGACGACCTGCGCGAATGGGACACCGACGTGTCCCAGCCCTACATGCCGCCGGAGCAGATCGGCGCGGACGATCCCCGGGCGGCGGCGCTCGCCGAGGGGCGCTACGAGGACTTCGTGCCCGAGCTGGACTGGGACGCCTTTCGCGCCCGCGCCGGGCGGGCCATGGACACCATCCTCGACGCCCATCCCGCAGGGCGGGTCGCGGTCGTGTGCCACGGCGGCATCACCAACACCTATCTGGCGACCGTGCTCGGCCTGCCCACGATGTTCTGGTTCCACCCCGACTACACGTCCGTCAGCCGGGTGCGGCGCATGCCCGGCGGCCGGATCGTCCTGCACTCGGTGAACGAGACGGCCCACATGGTCGCCGAACGCGCCGTCGACGCCGTCGCCTGACCCGCCCCACACCCCAGGAGGTCCCGGCATGCCCGGATCCGTCATCGTCGCCGGAGCAAGAACGCCCATCGGCAGGCTGACGGGTGCCCTGAGCACCGTTTCCGCGGTCGACCTCGGCGCCCACGCCATCGGCGCGGCACTGGCCGCCGCCCGTCTGGACCCGGCGGCGGCGGAAGCCGTCGTCATGGGCCATGTCGTGCAGGCCGGGGCCGGCCCGAACTCGGCACGGCAGGCGGCGGTCCGCGCCGGCATTCCGTTCTCCGTCCCCGCGAGCACCGTCAACAAGCTCTGCCTGTCCGGTCTGCACGCCATCGCCCTGGCCGACCTCATGATCGCCTCCGGCCGCCATGAAGTGGTCGTCGCCGGTGGCATGGAGTCCATGTCGGACGCCCCGCACCTGCTGCGCGGGGCGCGCACCGGCTGGAAGTACGGCTCGGCCGCGGCCGAGGACGCCCTCGACCGCGACGCCCTGGTCTGCGCCTTCGACGGCGTCTCCATGGGCGCGGCCACCGAGCGCTACCAGCGGCCGTACGTCCTGAGCCGGGAGGAACAGGACGAGTACAGCGCGCTGTCCCATCAACGTGCCTCCGCCGCCCAGGAGTCGGGCGCGTTGTCGGAGGAGATCGCCCCCGTCACCGTGGCGGGACGCCGGGGCGAGACGGTGGTGGACACCGACGAGGGCGTACGGCCGGGAAGCACTGCCGAGAGCCTGGGGCGCCTGAGGCCGGCCTTCTCCAGCGCCGGCACCATCACCGCGGGCAACTCCTCACAGCTCTCGGACGGCGCGGCGGCCCTCGTCGTGATGAGCGCGCAGCGCGCCCGGTTCGAAGGCCTGACACCACTCGCCGAGATCGGTGCCTACGGCACGGTCGCCGGCCCCGACCCCTCACTGCTCGTCCAGCCGGCCGGCGCGGTCCGCGACGCCCTGTCCCGGGACGGCCGCCTGAAGGCCGCCGACCTGGACCTGTTCGAGATCAACGAGGCGTTCGCCGGAGTGGCCCTGGCCTCCGTACGGGAGCTGGACATCCCGCTCGACAAGGTGAACGTCAACGGCGGAGCGATCGCGCTCGGGCACCCGGTCGGCATGACCGGAGCCCGGCTGGTGCTGACTCTCGCGGCCGAACTGCGGCGGCGTGGAGGCGGCAGCGGAGCGGCGGCCCTGTGCGGGGGCGGCGGCCAGGGCGACGCGCTGTTGCTGCACGTGCCGACCCAGGACTGAACCCGGAGCCGAACCATCATGAACGTCCAGCTGACCTCGGTCGACACGACCCTTGTCGTGGCGGCCCGTACCGTCGCCGCCGACGGCGTCGTCTCCCTCACCCTGCGCCGCGCCGACGGCGGGATGCTCCCCGCCTGGACGCCGGGCGCCCACATCGACGTACTCCTGGCCGGAGCCGACGGCGAGAACGGGGATCTGATCCGGCAGTACTCCCTGTGCGGAGACCCGGCCGAACGCGACTCCTGGCAGATCGCCGTGCTGCGCGAGCCGCGGGGCCGCGGCGGCTCCGCGTACGTCCACGACCACCTGTGCGAAGGCGCCGCCGTGCGGGTCCGCGGACCGCGGAACAACTTCCCGCTGCGGCCCGCCGCACGCCACCTGTTCATCGCCGGCGGCGTCGGCATCACGCCCATCCTTCCGATGGTGGAGGCCGCCGAGGCCGCGGGGGCCGACTGGCGTCTGCTGTACGGCGGGCGCACCCGGACCTCCATGGCGTTCCTAGACCGCCTCGCCCGGCACGGGGACCGGGTACTCGTCCGTCCGCAGGACGAGTACGGCCTGCTGGACCTCGCGGCCCACCTCGGCGTACCCGAGGAAGGCACCCTGGTGCACGCCTGCGGTCCCGAACCCCTGCTTCAGGCGGTGCAGGAGCAGTGCGCGGACTGGCCCCCCGGCACGCTGGGCGTCGAACGGTTCGCCCCGGTGCGGACGGCCGCCACCGGCGCGGCCGAGGCCTTCGAGGTGGAGCTCGCACGATCCGGGCTCACCCTCACCGTGCCGGCGGACCGCTCGATCCTGGAAACCGTGGAGCAGGCCGGTGTCGCGGTCGACTTCTCCTGCCGGGAAGGCACGTGCGGCACCTGCGAGACCGACGTGCTCGACGGCAAGCCCGACCACCGCGACTCGCTGCTGACCGAGGACGAGCGGGCCGCCGGCGACACCATGCTCATCTGTGTCTCGCGCTCGTGCGGGACTCGCCTCGTTCTCGATCTGTGACGGTGATCACTCCCAGCAATTTACTAGGACGTCCTAGTATCTCTTCTGTCGACAGTACCCCCGCCCCGTCCGGGAAGGCCCCCATGAGTGATCTGCACCGGCCCGTGCATCCTGTCCGCCTGGTCACGGCTTCGGCTCTGTTCGACGGGCATGACGCGTCGATCAACATCATGCGGCGCATCTTCCAGTCCCAGGGCGCCGAGGTGATCCACCTCGGGCACAACCGGTCGGTGCGGGAGGTCGTGGACGCCGCACTGGAGGAGGACGCCCACGGCGTCGCCGTCTCGTCGTACCAGGGCGGGCACGTGGAGTACTTCGAGTACCTGGTCGAGTCGCTGCGCGCGGCGGGAGCCGACCACATCCGTGTGGTGGGCGGCGGAGGCGGCGTCATCGTGCCCGAGGAGATCGCCCGGCTGCGCGGCAGCGGGGTGACCATCTTCTCGCCCGAGGACGGGCAGCGGATGGGCCTGGCCGGGATGGTCAACTCCGTTGTCCAGGACTGCGACTTCGATCTCTGGGACGGCAAGCCGGCCGACGCGGCCGCCGTGCTGGCCGGCGACCGGTTCGCCATCGCCCGCGCCATCACCGGCGCGGAACTGGGCAAGCTGCCCGGGGAGTTTCTGGAGCAACTGCGGGCCGCCGCCGCGGCACGGGTCATGCCGGTGCTCGGCATCACCGGCACGGGCGGCTCGGGCAAGTCGTCGCTGACGGACGAGCTGGTGCGCCGCTTCCGCCTCGACCAGCAGGACAAGCTGCGGATCGCCGTGATCGCGGTCGACCCGACCCGCCGCCGCGGCGGCGGGGCACTGCTCGGTGACCGGATCCGGATGAACTCCTTGGACGGGAACCGGGTCTTCTTCCGCAGCCTGGCCACCCGTGGCAGTCGCGAGCTGCCCGAGCACCTGACCGACGTCATCGACGTGGTCAAGGCCGCCGGGTTCGACCTGGTGATCGTGGAAACTCCGGGCATCGGCCAGGGCGACGCGGCGATCGTGCCGTTCGTCGACACCTCGCTGTATGTGATGACACCGGAGTTCGGTGCCGCCTCGCAGCTGGAGAAGATCGACATGCTCGACTTCGCCGACGTCGTGGCGATCAACAAGTTCGAGCGGCGCGGCGCGCAGGACGCCTTGCGCGACGTCGGCCGCCAACTGGTCCGCAACCGCGAGGCGTTCGGCAAGCGGCCGGAGGACATGCCGGTGTACGGCACCTCGGCGGCCACCTTCAACGACGACGGCGTCACCGCCCTCTACCAGCACCTGAAGACGGGCCTGGCCGAGAAGGGCCTGCCGCTGTCCGAGGGCGCGCTGGCACCGGTCGCGGTACGCCACTCCTCCGGCATCCGGCAGGTGGTCCCCGCGGGCCGGGTGCGCTACCTCTCCGAGATCACCGACACGGTCCGTTCGTACCACGCCGAGACCACGCGCCTGGCCGGGGCGGCCAGGCGCGTGCAGCACCTGGAGGCGGTCAGGGACGAGCTCGTCGAGGCCGGCTCCGACGCGGCGAACGTGCAGTCGCTCCTCGACGACGCCCGCAAGCAGCTCCCGCACCAGATCACGGAGCAGATCGGGAACTGGCCCGCCGTCATCGCCTCCTATGCCGGGGACGAGCAGGTGGTGAAGGTCCGGGACAGGGAGATCCGCACCAAGCTGACCCGGGAGTCCCTGTCCGGCAACAAGGTCCCGCGCGTCGCCCTGCCCCGCTTCACCGACCACGCGGAGCTGGTGCGGTTCTGGCGCGGGGAGAACCTGCCCGGCTACTTCCCCTTCACGGCCGGGGTGTTCCCCTTCAAGCGCGACGGCGAGGACCCGGCGCGGATGTTCGCCGGCGAGGGCGATCCCTTCCGCACGAACCGGCGCTTCAAGCTGCTCTCCGAGGGCCAGCCGGCCACCCGCCTGTCCACCGCCTTCGACTCGGTCACGCTCTACGGCCGCGACCCGGACGAACGCCCCGACATCTACGGCAAGGTCGGCACGTCCGGGGTGTCGGTGGCAACGCTCGCGGACATGAAGGCCCTCTACGACGGCTTCGACCTGACCGCACCCACGACCTCGGTCTCCATGACCATCAACGGACCCGCGCCGACGATCCTGGCGTTCTTCCTCAACACCGCGATAGACCAGCAGACGGACCGGTTCCGAGCCGCCGAGGGCCGTGACCCGTCACCCGAGGAGGCGGCCGAGCTGCGGGCCCACGCGCTCGCGAACGTGCGCGGCACGGTACAGGCCGACATCCTCAAGGAGGACCAGGGCCAGAACACCTGCCTGTTCTCCACCGAGTTCTCCCTGCGGATGATGGCCGACATCCAGGAGTGGTTCATCGCCCACAAGGTCCGCAACTTCTACTCCGTGTCCATCTCCGGCTACCACATCGCCGAAGCCGGCGCGAACCCCATCAGCCAGCTCGCCTTCACCCTCGCCAACGGCTTCACCTACGTCGAGGCCTACCTCGCCCGGGGCATGCACATCGACGACTTCGCCCCGAACCTGTCGTTCTTCTTCTCCAACGGCATGGACCCCGAGTACTCCGTCCTCGGCCGGGTCGCCCGCCGTGTCTGGGCCGTCGCGATGAAGGAGAAGTACGGGGCCAACGAACGCAGTCAGAAGCTGAAGTACCACGTCCAGACCTCCGGACGCTCCCTGCACGCCCAGGAGATGGACTTCAACGACATCCGCACCACCCTCCAGGCCCTCACCGCCATCTACGACAACGCCAACTCGCTGCACACCAACGCCTACGACGAGGCCGTGACCACCCCGTCCGAGGAGTCGGTGCGGCGGGCGCTGGCCATCCAGCTCGTCATCAACCGCGAGTGGGGCCTGGCGATGAACGAGAACCCCCTGCAGGGGTCGTTCATCATCGACGAACTCACGGACCTGGTGGAGGAGGCCGTACTCCAGGAGTTCGAGCGGATCAGCGAGCGCGGTGGCGTACTGGGCGCGATGGAGACCGGCTACCAACGGGGCCGCATCCAGGACGAGTCGATGCTGTACGAACAGCGCAAGCACGACGGCACCCTGCCCATCATCGGCGTCAACACCTTCCTGCGCCCCGGGGGCGACAGCCGGCCCCAGGAACTGGAACTCGCCCGGGCCACCGAGGAGGAGAAGCAGTCCCAGCTGGAGCGCGTGCGGGACTTCCACACCGGCCACCGCGACCGGGCCCACGACGCCCTGGCCGCTCTCAAGAACGCGGCGACGAACGGCGACAACGTCTTCGCCGTCCTCATGGACGCCACCCGGGTCTGCTCGCTCCAGCAGATCACCGAGGCCTTCTTCGAGGTGGGCGGCCAGTACCGCCGCAACGTCTGACCCAGCCCCGTAGCCCCGGAAACCAGCCCGCAGCCACTCAGCAGATAGGACCTCAGATGGACCCCGTCACCCGTCTCGGCGTTGTCGGCTGCGGCCTCATGGGCTCCGGCATCGCCGAAGTCGCGGCCCGCAGCGGCATCGACGTCCGAGTCGCCGAGGCCACGCCGGACGCGCTGGAGGCAGGCCGCCGCCGGCTCACCGCCTCACTCGACCGAGGCGTACGGCGTGGCAAGCTCAGCGAGGAGCAGCGGGACCAGGCCCTCGCCAGGCTCTCCTTCACTCACGACCTCAGCGACCTGGCCGACCGCCAGTTCGTCGTCGAGGCGGTCGCAGAGAACCGCGACATCAAGACGGAGGTCCTGCGCACCCTGGACAAGGCGGTCGAAGACCCCGCGGCGGTCCTGGCCACCAACACCTCCTCCATCCCCATCGTCGATCTCGCCGTCGTCACCGAGCGGCCCGCGCAGGTCATCGGCATGCATTTCTTCAACCCCGTGCCCGTGCAGCAGCTGGTGGAGCTCATTCCCGCCCTCACCACCGGCGCGGACACCGTGCTGCGCACCCGCGGCTTCGCCGAGCAGCTAGGCAAACAGGCCATCCAGGCGCCCGACCGCTCCGGCTTCGTCGTCAACGCCCTCCTCGTGCCCTACCTGCTCAGCGCGGTACGGATGGTGGAGTCGGGCTCCGCACAGCCGGAGGACATCGACCGGGGCATGGAACTCGGCTGCGCCCACCCCATGGGGCCGTTGCGGCTGCTCGACCTCATCGGCCTCGACACCGCCCAGGCCGTGGCCGAGTCGATGTACGAGGAGTTCAAGGAGCCGCTGTACGCCCCGCCCGCCCTGCTGCGCCGCATGGTCGCCGCGGGCCACCTCGGCCGCAAGAGCGGCCGGGGCTTCCACACTTACGACGCCTGAACGACGCTGCTCCCCCTGAGGGCGAGTTTCAGGGCGCTGAAAGCACCCTGAAACCGCGCTGAACGCGCCCTGCCGCAACCTCTGCGGCATGACGACAACGACATCCCGCTCACTTGCCATCGCGGCCAAGGGGCTGCGCAAGGCGTACGGAGAAAAGACGGTTCTCGACGGCATCGACCTGGCGGTGCCGGCCGGCACCGTCTTCTCCCTCCTCGGCCCGAACGGCGCCGGCAAGACCACCGCCGTCAAGATCCTGTCGACCCTCATCACCGCCGACGCCGGCGAACTGCACGTCGGCGGCCACGACCTGGCCACCGCGCCGCAGGCGGTGCGGGCCGCGATCGGAGTCACCGGGCAGTTCTCCGCCGTCGACCGCCTGATCACCGGCGAGGAGAACATGCTCCTCATGGCGGACCTGCACCACCTCTCCCGCGGTGAGGGCCGCCGTACCGCCGCCGAACTGCTGGAGCGCCTCGACCTGGTGGAGGCCGCGAAGAAGCCGGTCTCCACCTACTCGGGCGGCATGAAGCGCCGCCTCGACATCGCCATGACGCTGGTCGGCGACCCGCGGATCATCTTCCTCGACGAGCCGACCACCGGCCTCGACCCGCGCTCCCGGCACAACATGTGGCAGATCATCCGCGAGTTGGTCTCCGGCGGCGTCACCGTCTTCCTCACCACCCAGTATCTGGAAGAGGCCGACGAGCTCGCCGACCGCATCGCGGTGCTGAGCGACGGCAAGCTCGCCGCCGAGGGAAGCGCCGACGAGCTGAAGCGGATCGTCCCGGGCGGGCATGTGCGGCTGCGGTTCACCGACCCGGCCGCGTACCGGTCCGCCGCCGTCGTCCTGCGCGAGGCCACCGGGGACGACGAGGCGCTGTCGCTGCAGATCCCCAGCGACGGCAGCCAGCGCGAGCTGCGCGCCATCCTCGACTGGCTGGACTCGGCCGGGGTCGAGGCGGACCAGCTGACCGTGCACACCCCCGACCTCGACGACGTGTTCTTCGCCCTGACCGGCGGCACCAAGGTCCCCAACCAGTCCGAGGAGACTGTCCGATGAGCGCTCTCTCCCTCGCCGTACGCGACTCGAACACGATGCTGCGCCGCAACCTGCTGCACGCACGGCGCTACCCGTCCATGACCCTGAACCTGCTGCTCACGCCGATCATGCTGCTGTTGCTCTTCGTCTACGTCTTCGGAGACGTGATGAGCGCGGGCATCGGTGGCGGCGGCGCCGACCGCTCGGACTACATCGCCTATCTCGTCCCGGGCCTGCTGATGATGACCATCGGCTCCACCGTGATCGGGGCCGCGATCTCCGTCTCCATGGACATGACCGAGGGCCTCATCGCCCGCTTCCGTACGATGGCGGTCTACCGCGGGTCCTTGCTCGTCGGGCACGTCGTCGGCAGCGTGCTGCAGGTGCTCGCCAGCCTGGTCCTCGTCGGTGCCATCGCCGTGGCCATCGGCTTCAGGTCCAGGGACGCCACGGCCCTGGAGTGGCTGGCGGCGTTCGGACTGATCGCGCTGTTCGCCCTGGCGCTCACCTGGATCGCGGTCGGGATGGGCATGGCCAGCCCGAACCCCGAGGCGGCCGGCAACATGGCGACGCCGCTGATCCTCCTCCCGCTCATCTCGAGCGCCTTCGTCCCCATCGACGCGATCCCGGGATGGTTCCAGCCGATCGCCGAGTACCAGCCGTTCACGCCGGCCATCGAGACCCTGCGCGGCCTGCTGCTCGGCACCGAGATCGGCAACAACGGGTGGATCGCGATCGCCTGGTGCGTCGGCCTGACCGCACTCGGCTACCGCTGGTCGACGTCGCTGTTCAACCGCGACCCGAAGTAACCGGCATGACAGCGCGGGCCGCCTCCCGCAACTCGTCCCGCCCCAGGGCGGCGTACTCCGACACCGCGTCGGCGTAGGCCGCCCGGTCGGCGTCCTGGGCCGCCTTGCGGGCGCGGTCCGCCGACATCGTCGGCTGGAAATCGCGCAGCACCCGCAGCCGTTCGGCCAGCGCGATCATCCGGACGGCACCGGCGTCGCCGGAGGCGAGCCCCGCCATACCGAGGGCGTGCAGCACCGTCCCGATCACGGGGAGTTCCATAGGAGAGCCGGCCGGACCGGAGAGCAGGGCCCGCAGCCCCTTCCGCAGCCGCTCGACCGGCTCCGGGACCAGTTCGAGACGGCCGGCGTGCGCGTGGGCCGTCACCGCCACCGCCAGGGTCTGCAGCACCCACCGGTCGAAGAAGGGGTCGCCGCCGGGCACCGGGCCGGCTGCGGCCAGCGGCTGCACGGCGCTGCGCCACAAGCCGAGCCCGACCTCCGTCAGTCCGCGCGCGAGCGCGATCTCTGCGCGCCCGAGGAGGTCCATGCTGTAGTCCTCCTGCTGCGTGGTGTTGGCGCCCTGCGCCTGCCGCAGCCAGTACTCGGCCTCGTCGGGGTCGCCGCGCTGCAGGCAGGCGAGGACCAGGCCCCAGCGGACGCCGATGAGGTCGTGCTCGTCGCCGAGCCGGGGCAGCGCCTGGAGCGCCGCCTTGAGGTGTCCGTACGCCTCCTCGCCCTGCTCCGTCTGCAAGCACAGCTCGCTCAGCCGGGCGTGGCCCATGACCTGCAGGAACGGGTTGTCGACCGGCGCCAGTGCGGCGATGATCCGCCGAGCCGACGCGCGCGCACGGTCGATGTCGTGCTCCGACTCCCACACGTAGGTGGCGACGCACTCCGCGATGCCGGCGAGCAGCGGCTGCTCGCTCTCGCAGAGCCGGTGCAGCACTTCGTAGTCGGGCGGCATCATGTCCGGGATCGCGCCCAGTACCACCGCGACGGCCCGCAGCAGCGTGTCCGGTGGGGCCGGGGGCAGTCGACGGAGGGTGACGAGCTGGCGTACGACGTGCGGGCCGTAGCCCATGAACAGGCTGGCTGTGCACAACACCGCGGCGGCGCGGGCGACTTCGACGTGTTCGGGCTCGGGGTGGTAGTGCGACAGCGGCCGGCCGGTGTCCGCGGCGAGGGCGGTGAGGCGGGGGTAGTTGGAGCCGGTGGACCACAGGGCGGCGAGGACGGCGGTGAGGGCGGCCGTGGTGGGGCCGTCCGTACGGGCCAGGGCGTACCGCAGGGCCGGCACGAGGTTGTCCTGCTCGGCCCTGACCCGCTCCCAGGCGGTCAGCGGTTCGGAGCTGAAGAGCCAGTCGTGGTACGCGACCCCGAAGTCCCGCGCCCAGGCGAGGAACCGGCCGACGGCCTCCTCTTCCTCGCCCGCCTCGGCACGCCGGGCCGCGCTGAACTCCCGTACGGTCTCCAGCATCCTGAACCGCGCGCCGGCCGGGGTGTCAACGACGGTGAGCAGCGACTGATCGGCCAACTGCTCCAGCAGGAACAGCGCGTCCTCGCCCAGCACCCGTTCCGCCGCCTCGCCCGAGAAGCCACCGGGGAAGACGGACAGCATGCGCATCGCGGCCCTGGCCTCACCGTCCAGCAGATTCCAGCTCCACCCCACGACCGCGTGCAGTGTGCGGTGGCGCTCCGGAACGTCCCGTGCCCCGCCGCGCAGCAGCGCGAACCGGTCGCCGAGGCGGCGGGCGATCTCCGGCACCGACATGACCCGCACCCGCGCCGCGGCCAACTCCACGGCGAGCGGCAGCCCGTCGAGGTGGCCGCACAGCTCGGACACTTGGTCCGGCGGCAGTTCCACGCCGGGCCGGGCCGCCCGGGCCCGCTGCGTGAACAGCTCGACCGAGGTGTCGGGACGGAGTTCCGGCAGCGCGTACACCGCCTCCGACGTGAGGCCCAACGGGGCCCGGCTGGTGGCCAGCACCCGCAGGTCCCCGGAGGACGAGAGCAGGGCCTGGACGAGGTCGGCGGCGCCCCGGATGACCTGCTCGCAGTTGTCGAGGACCAGCAGAGCGGGCCCGGAGCCGATGACGCCGAGGATGCCGGACACCGGGTCGGCCGAGGTGTGGCCGCTCACGACGCCGGGCCGCCTCTCACCCGCGCCGAGCGCGGAGGCCACCTCCACGGCCACGTCCTCGTCCACCGTGACACCGGCGAGCGGCACGAAGTACACCACGCGTTGCTCGGCCCGGCGGCTGACGGCGTGCGCGAGCCTGGTCTTGCCGAGGCCGCCGGGGCCGACGACGTTGACGGCGCGGGAGGCGCTCAGCAACCGCTGGACCGCCGCGATGTCCTCGTCCCGGCCGAGGAGCGGGTTCGGCTCGTGCGGCACGCCGTGCCGGACCACAGGTGCCTCGCCGCGCAGCAGTTCCCGCTGTACGGCCTTGAGCCCGGCGCCCGGATCCGTGCCCAGCTCGTCGCGGAGCTCCCGGCGGTACGCCTCGTACCGCATCAGCGCGGCGGACGGGCCTGTCGTCGCCGCCTCGCAGCGCAGCAGCTCGACGAGCACCTCCTCGTCGCGCGGATGCTCCGAAGCTGCCACGGCCAGCGGCCCGGCCGCCTCCGCGTGCCGTCCGAGGCGGGCGAGCGCGAGCGCCCGCGCGCGTAGGAGAGTGCCGCGGACGGGGGCACGCTCGGTGCGCAGGGCGGCTACCGGGTCGTCGGTGTCGTACGCCTCGTCAGGGGTGCCCTCCCACAGTGCGAGCCCGGCCTCGGCCGCGGCCAGCGATCCCGCGTGGTCCCCGGCCCTGGCCCGTTCCGCGCTCGCGGCGGCGTGCAGCAGCAGCGCGGAGCTGTCGACCTGGTCCTCGGCGAGGGTGAGCCGGTACCCGGTCGGTGTGCCGGCGATGACGTCGGCCCCCAGCTGCGCCCGCGCCCTGGACACGAGGACCTGCACCGCTTTCGCCGGCCGCTCCGGCAACGCGTCCGGCCACAGTCCCGCCACCAGGCGCTCGGTGCTGCAGCCCGTGCGCAGGTCGCCGGCGAGCAGCGCGAGGAGGCCGCGGAGCCGCGGCGCGGTGATCTCCTGTCCGCGATGGGCGACACGCGGCAGGAGGGTCAGGTCGGTGGTCACGCGTGCAGGTTAGCCAAGGTGCCCGCCACCCCCACCGTCGTCCTTGGCACCGGTTGCGCACGAGTTCAGCCACACCACACAAGGAACTCGCCATCCTTGAGACCACCGATTGCATGCGGGGCAAGCTCCGGGCTGGACTTGATGGACTGGACACGCTTCGCAAACGTGACGCCCCAAAAGGGCGGCGGCAGTCCCCTGGTCATGTCCCACGAGGACGTGAGCCGTGAGCCACGCCTGACGTGCGGGCGTTCGTGACAACGGCTGCTTTCACGCGTTGTCAGGGCACGGAGCCACCCGTGCCGGCCTTCAACGGCGCAGGCCCCACCTACGCACCGGTACCGCAGGAAGACTAGGAAAATCTCCCCCCATGCCTGACGTTGTCACGAGTCAGTTCGCCCAAACCGAACGCTGTTTGCGCCTCTCGATCGCACCGGAGGTCGCTGCCCGCTATCCGGAGTGCCACACCGCCGTCATCGTGGCCCTCGGTCTGGACAACTCCGGATCGTGGCCCGAGACGGAATCCGAACTGACCGAGCTGGAAGCCGAGGTGAGAGCCGGTCGACGGCAGATGCCCGGCGAGGACCATCCGGCCATCGCCGCCTGGCACGACCTGCTCCGCAGTTTCGGGACCAACCCGCGGCGGATGCGGCCGAGCGTCGATGCGCTGGGTCGGCGGCTGGCCAGGTCCGGGAGGCTGCCGCGGATCTCACCTCTCGTCGACACCTGCAACCTCGTCTCACTGCGTTACACGCTGCCCACCGGCGGCTACGACCTCGATCACATCCGACATGGCTTCACCCTGCGGCAAGCGGGGCCGGGCGATGTGCACATTCCTCTCGGGCAGCCCGAGGAACGCGAGACGCCCGTACCCGGCGAAATCGTGTACGCCGATGGTCATCAGGTGCTGACGCGCCATTGGAATCACCGGGACGCCGACAACACCAAGGTCACGGAGAACACTGCAGATGCCGTGCTGTTTCTGGAAGGGATTTCGCCCGTGATCGCCCCGGACGTACTGGAAGAGGCCCAGCGGGAGCTCGCGGACCGCGTGGCTCCCCATGCCTCGTCTGTCACGCTCCACACCTTCGACCCGGCACAGGAGACGACGGTGACCTGGGTGCCGACGCGCTGATCCGTGGATGCCTACTTCGCCGGGATGCTGCTCGGCCTCGCCATGATCACGCCCATCGGGCCGCAGAACATCTTCCTCATCAACCAGGGCTTCACCTTCGGCGTACCGCGGGTGTTCGTGGCGGTCGTGGCCGCCGGTATCTGCGACACCGTCCTCATCTCTCTCGGCGGTGCCGGGACCTCAGCGGTACTCAACCGCATCCCCGGGATCAAGTCCTTCCTCCTGGCCGCCGGCGTGGTGTTCCTGACGTACCTGGCGGTCAAGTCCTTCCGGTCGCGTCCAGAGGACTTCGACCAGTCCACACCGCCTGAGATGCGCTGGCGCCGTGTGGTTGCGCAATGCACCTCGGTCACCGTCTTCAACCCCCACGCCGTCCTGGACGTGGTCGGCATCCTCGGTGTGGCCATCGCCGCCCAGGCTCCGGATCACCGCCCGATCTTCGCCGCGGGGACGGTCAGCGCCTCCTGGCTCTGGTTCACCCTCCTCGCACTCGGCGCTTCGACGCTGAGACGCTGGCTGACGCCTCAGCGGCGGGTGTGGATCGACCGTGGATCCGGCACTCTCATGCTCGTTTTCGCCGCCCTCTTCCTGGGTGAACTCCTCCGCTCATGATTCGTCCTTCTACGCGGCCGCGCTCGCCCCTGTAAGCGTCGCGGCCGGCTCCCCCTGCCCCGCACCCGAAGGGAATCGCGTCATGCTCAAGATCGGCTTAGTGCAGCAGAGCGCCTGGGATCTGCCCATCGACTCCATGCCACTGGCTGCCGGCTACATGAAGGCGGTACTGGACGCCGACCCGGACCTCGGGCCCGAGACCGAGGTACGCATCCACAACCTGCGCGGCGGCTGGTCCATCACGCAGATGGCCCGCATGATCTTCGGTGACGGCGACATACCCGACGTCCTCGCCTTCTCGGTGCTCGGCTGGAACTACCGCAACTTCGCCTGCCTCGCCGAACTCCACAAACAGCTCAAGCCGGACGGCGTGACCGTCTTCGGCGGTAACCATGTCAGCAACCAGGGCCAGAAGGTGTTCCGCGAGTGCCCGTCCGTGGACGTCGTCGTCAACGGTGAGGGTGAGCTGACCTTCCGGGACCTGACCGCCGCCCTCCTCGCCGACCGTCGTGAACCGCACCTTGCCGACATCGCCGGCCTGTCCTTCCGCTCTCCGGAGGACGGTAGTTGTGTCACCACGAGCGAGCGCGAGCGGATCGACGATCTGGACGTCATCCCGTCACCGTTCCTCACCGGAGCGATACCGCTCCTCGACCGCGATGGGCATTTCCCCTATGAGTTCGCTCTCCTGGAGACGAACCGCGGTTGCCCCTACAAGTGCTCCTTCTGCTACTGGGGTGGCGCCACCGGTCAACGCGTGCGCTCCTTCTCACGTGAGCGGCTCGCCGCCGAACTGGACATGTTCGGCTACCACGAGGTGCCCACGGTCTTCCTGTGCGACGCCAACTTCGGCATGCTGCAGGCCGACGAGGAGTTCACCGAGGACCTCCTCCGAATGAACGAGAAGTACGGCTTCCCCATCGCGCTGGAAGCCAACTGGGCCAAGAACAAGTCGGAGCGATTCCACCGCATCGTTCGTACGCTCAAGCAACGCGGATTCAAGAGCTCGTTCACCTTGGCCCTGCAGACGCTCTCCGATCAGGCGCTGACCGACATGCGGCGGCGCAACATGAAGCTCAACCAGTGGGAGGAACTCACCGACTGGCTGGCCGAGGAGGAGATGGAGGCGTTCGTCGAACTCATCTGGGGCGCCCCCGGCGAAACGACCGAGTCCTTCTTCCAGGGCTACGACAAGCTGGCGGAGAAGGTTCCCAGGATCGCCGTCTATCCGCTGCTGCTCCTGCCGAACACCGACTACAGCGAACAGCGTGACATCCACGGCTTCGTCACCGTCCGCGGGCAGTCCGACGACTTCGAGTACGTCCTCGCGAACCGCACCTCCACCTTCGACGAGAACCTCCGCATGCAGCGCTTCATGTACCTGGCGCGGATCCTCGGGGAGAACCAGTACTTCAAGCGGCTGTGGCACCCGGCACGGCGGCTCGCCGGGATGACCCAGTCGCAGGTCATCCACAGTCTGCTGGACTGGATCGACGCGTCGGACCATCCGTCGGTCGCCGCCTTCCGCGAGAGCTTCCCGGTCATCGCCGAATCACCGGCCGTCGCGTCCGGTCACCGCATGCTGTACAGCGATCCCCTGTTGGACCGAGAGATCGAGCGGTGGTGGTCGCAGTCGATCGTGCCGAGGTTCCCGGAGGGCTGGAGGCACGCGGGAACACAGATGTACGCCTTCGAACGCTGGAGCCGTCCCGTCTACCAGCCCCCGGGCACCGAGCGGCCCGACGGCTGGACCGAGACCGGCGGCGAATACGTCAGCGAGGAGGTCTCCTTCTCCTACCCGATGGCGGAGCTGCTCGACCGGATCGCGGCCGGGGACCTCACCTCGCCGGATGCGCAGGAGGCGGTCTACGTGTTTCGTGGCATGAGCGGCTTCTACCAGCACTTGGACAACCACGAGACCGGCGCCCACTACTTCGCCCGCGCCGAACGCCTCGTACACGCCTGACGAGGGCGCCACCGCGGGGCTCCGTCGCCTCACGCCCTCTCACAGCCTCGGCGCCGTGCTGAACGCCTCTTGGCACCACTACGTACTAAGGACATCCGTAGATGGCAGCCGGAGGACCACGGAAGTCGACGGGCCCGCGACACAGGGCGCCGGCGACGATGGTCGGAGGCGGAGGGCAGCGATGGGAAGTCCGGCCCTGAACTGGACGCTGGCGGCGGTCGCCGCGTTCGTGGCAGTCGTGAGCACGGCGCGGCTGGCCGCCGCCGGCAGCAGACAGGCCCGGTTCGCGGCCGGAGGGGATCTCGTCATGGCCGGCGGCATGGCCGCGATGTTCCTGCCCGCGACGGCGGCCGGCTTCGGGGACCACGGGCTGTGGTGGGTGACGGTGTTCAGCGCCGTCGGCCTGGGTGGCGTGGCCCTGTCCGTACGCCATGCTCGGCTGCACGGCTGGCGACACGGCCGCCGCTG
This sequence comes from Streptomyces afghaniensis, assembly GCF_044327915.1. Taxonomy (NCBI): domain Bacteria; kingdom Bacillati; phylum Actinomycetota; class Actinomycetes; order Kitasatosporales; family Streptomycetaceae; genus Streptomyces; species Streptomyces afghaniensis. Next base: position 175,457 of record NZ_JBIRGJ010000004.1, on the reverse strand, counting down.
GGCGCATCACGTCATCGGCAGTGCCGCCATGGTGATCATGACGCTCGCCATGCCGGGTACCGACTCCGCGCCGGTCCTCGCTCTGGGCGGGCACTCGATGGCCGGCATGGATCACGGGCACGGGCACGGATCCGGTACCGCGGGGACCGAGGGCATGGCCGGGACGGAGGGCATGGACCACTCCTCGGGGACGGCCGGTCACGACATGACGGCCGGCGCCGCCCACAGCTCCGCGTCGGGAGACTCCGCTTCTGTGTGGCGCGCCGTCCTGCTCGCCCTCGCCGTGTACTTCCTGCTCTCGATCGTCGCGGCCGTGTGGGCACGGCTCCGCGGCACCGGCCGGTCGGCGGGTTCGGGCCGCGCCGCGGGCAAGGGCCGCTGGGCGCGGCGGCTCCTCGCCCTGCCCGACGCGATCGTGGTGTTCGCCGCGTCCCTGGCCGTCTCCGTCTGGGACAGGGCCCGACCGGGAGGCGACAAGCGCCGGGCCCACGCGGCAGCGGGCCACCGGAACCGCCGTCGCCCACCGGGTACGTCACCGGGCGCGGCGCTGCTGGCCCATATCGGCATGGGCGGCACGATGTGCGCCATGCTCGTCATGATGGCCGCCTGAGCGCTCGTCGCGGATCAGTGACCGCCGCTCGACGTGACCGCCAGGCGCTTGTTGAACGTCCTGCCCGCATGGGGAGGTGACCGCCCGGGCTCCTCGGGTGCGCGCCTCGGAGCCCGGAGCGGTCAGTGGGTGATGCGGATCAGAGCCGGTCGAGGATCTTCTCGAACTTCTCGACCTCGGCGGACTGGGTCTTCACGACGTCGGCGGCGAGCCTCTTGGCCGTGGCGTTGCGGCCGTTCTTCTGCTCGTCCTCCGCCATGGTGATCGCGCCCTTGTGGTGCTCGATCATCATCTGCGCGAACATCCGGTCGAACTCGGTGCCCTTGGCGGCCTCGAGCTTCTTCATGTCCTCGTCGGACATCATTCCCGACATCCCGGACCCGTGGTCCATGCCGCCGGCCCCGTGGTCCATACCGGGCATGCTCTCCCCGGCGGACACCGGCTCGCCCCAGCCCTTCAGCCAGGACTTCATGGTCTGGATCTCGGGGTCCTGGGCCTTTTCGATCTCCGCGGCCAGGGTCTTGATCTCCGCGTCGGAGGCCCGGCCGTCCGCGAGCTGGGACATCTCCAGCGCCTGCTCGTGGTGCGGGATCATCATCTGCGCGAACTTGACGTCCGCGTCGTTGGACGCGCCGGGCGCCGGGTTCTCACCCGTCGCCCGGGTGGGCGAGGGGGAGGCGGAGGCGGAGTTGCCGCTCCCGTGGTCCATGCCCTCCATGTCGTTCCCGCCGCAGGCGGTGAGCAGCAGCCCGCCCGCCGTGATGGCACCCACCACGGCGAGACGGCGGCTCAGGCGGCGGTTGAGGGCGTGCTTGTAGGCAGTCATGTGCCACATACCTCTTGTCGTCAGTTCTGTCTGTGCGGAGTAGGCGTCTGCGCGGGCAGCACTGAATGGGCCGCGCGACGGTTCGGCCTATATCCGCAGAACTGACAACTCGGACAGGAGCGGTCTCGGCGGCGGTGTCACGGGGCGCGCCAAGGCCATCGATCGAGCGAGAAGGGCGGTCAGCCGCTCTTGCCGGCGGACCACCAGCGCATGGAGAAACAGCCCGAGCAGCCCCGCAGTGAGAACCGCCAGGCACACGGACATCGGGTCCATGCCGCCCGGGAGTTCGTGCACCGGCGACTTGGCAGCCGATGCCGCTGTCCCGTGCCCGGCCGCCGCCTCCGGCTCGGCCGAGGGCTCAGGGGCTGCGGCCCTCTGGGCCATGCCGTCCTGGTGCGCACCTGCGGCAGCAGGGACGCCGCTCATGCCGTGCCCGGAGGAATCTTCCGGGTGGCCCATCGTGTGCATGGCGAACACGCCCAAGGTGAGCATGACGACCAGCAGGAGGTACCCGAAGGCCCCACCTGTGCGCAGCCGCCCGCTCATGCTCAAGCCTGCCCTCCGTACTCGACCTACCGGGGATACTACTAAGTCGCTTGGCACTTCGCGGTCAGGGCGCGAGCGGACCGCCCAGTGCGTCGAGGACGGTCCCTCCGAGCAGTCCCAGAACGACGGATCCGGCCGCCGCACCGTAGGCGATCACAGCGGCCGTCCGTGACGTCGTACGGGAGTCACCCGCGGGTCCGCGTGCGAGGAACGCCGGGGCGATCCAGCGCAGGTAGTAGAAGAGGGAGGCCACGGTGTTGACCGCCGCGACGACGGCCAGCCAGGCGTAGCCGCCGTCGAAGGCCGCGCTGAAGGCTTCCAGTTTGCCGAGGAACACGGCCGTCGGGGGCGTGCCGACCAGGCCCAGCAGGCAGACCACGAGTGAGGCGAGCAGGGCCGGGTGCGCCCGTGCCAGGCCCCGGTAGTCGTCGATGGCGAGGGCTCCCGGGATGGCGCAGACGACGGCGAAAGCGCCGAGGTTGGTCAGCGCGTACCCGGCCAGGTAGTACAACAGCGCCTCCTGGTCGAGGTCGGTGCGTCCGGCGACGGCCACCGGGAGCAGGAGGTAGCCGACCTGGCTGATGGTGGAGTACGCGAGCAGCCGTTTGACGTCCTGTTGGAAGAAGGCCGCCAGGTTGCCCAGGGTCATGGAGGCGACCGAGAGCACCGCCACCAGGCCGGCCCAGGGCAGGTCGGCGTCGGCGAGCGGCACGGCGGCGAGCCGGTAGAGGGCGGCCAGGGCGCCGATCTTCGGGATGGTCGTGAGGAAGGCGGCCACCGGGGCCGAGCTGCCCTGGACGGCGTCCGGCACCCAGAAGTGGCCGGGCACGCCTCCGGCCTTGAACAGGACGCCGGCGAGCAGGGCGAGCGTGCCGACGGCGACCAGCCCGGCCGGTGCCTGGGCGAGCTCGGAGCGCAGCACGGGGTACGCCGTCGCCCGGCCGGCGGCGAGCAGCACGGTGATGCCCGCGAGCATCAGGACACCGAGGAGCGCGCCGACGACGTAGTACTTCAAGGCCGCCTCGGTGCCGGGGCCGTCCTTGCGGAACCCGGCGAGCGCGTAGGCGGGCACGCTCGCCAGCAGGTAGCCGGCGGCGAGGAGCAGCAGGTCCTGGGCTCCGGCCAGGACGAGCGCGCCCACCGCGGCGAGCTGGAGGAGGACGTAGAACTCGGTTTCGCGCGGGTCGCCGTGCCGGCGCGGCATGGCGAGCGCGAGGACGAGCAGGGTGCCGCCAAGGATGACGATCCTGCTGGTGGCCGTGAGCGGATCGATGGCGAACGACGCCCCGAAGGCCGTCTCCACGGGGCCGGACGCGGCGATGGCGGCGGCCACGATCCCCCCGGCACAGGCCGCGCCCGCCAGGGCCCCGGTCAGCCACTGGCGGCGGCGCGGCAGCCAGGCCCCGAGCAGCAGCCCGAGCACGGCGGAGGCCGCGAGCAGCACCTCGGGCAGGAGGTCGAGGGGGTTCTCGTTCATCCCGGTCATCTCGTTCATCGCGCGAGCAGCTCCAGCACGGTGCGCGAGGCGGGTTCGATGACGTCGAGGACGAATCGGGGAGCGAGGCCGAGGACGACGCCCAGGATCAGCAGTGGAACGATCGCGAGCCCTTCGTGGACGCGGATGTCGGGGAACGGCCGGTCGGCACCGGGCGCGGCGGCGGGCAGCCGCAGCGGCCCGAGGAAGATCTGTTGCAGGGCGCGCAGGAACAGGCCCGCGGTGAGCAGGATCCCGAGCACGGCCAGGCCGGTGGCGACCGGCTCGGGCCCGAGGCTCCCGGTGAGGATCTGGAACTCGGCGATGAAGCCGGAGAAGCCCGGCAGCCCGAGCGAGGCGAAGGCGGCGACGCCGGTCAGCGCGGCGAAGACGGGAGCCCGCCCGGCGACACCCGAGTATGCGGACATCTCGTACGTCCGCCCGCGTTCGTACAGCACGCCGGACAGCAGGAACAGCGCGCCGGTCAGCAGGCCGTGGCTGACCATCTGGAAGACCGAGCCGGTGACGGCGAGGCGGCGGGCGTCCTCCTGGCCGGCGCCGACGGCCCCGGCCGCGCCGATCGCCAGGACGATGTAGCCCATGTGGTTCACGGAGGTGTAGGCGACCATCCGCTTGAAGTCGGCCTGGGCGAGGGCGACCAGTGCTCCGTACAGCACGGAGACCACGCCGACGACGACGAAGACGAGCGCGTAGTCGCGCCAGGCGCCGGGCAGGACAGGCAGCGCGATGCGCAGGAAGCCGTACGTGCCCATCTTCAGCAGCACGCCGGCGAGGATCGCCGATCCGGCGGCCGGAGCGTCGGTGTGGGCGGGCGGCAGCCAGGTGTGGAAGGGCACGGTGGGGGTCTTCACCGCAAGTCCGACGGCGATGGCGAGGAGGACCAGGGCTCCGTGAGCGGAGCGTCCGGCGAGGGGGTTGGCGGTGGTCAGTTCGACGATGTCGAAGGTGTGCGGGTCGGCGGCCAGGTAGAGGCCGATGAAGCCGAGCAGCAGGGCGAGGGAGCCGGTGAAGGTGTAGAGGAAGAACTTCAGGGCGGCGCGGCCGGCGCCCTTGTGTCCCCACCCGGCGATGACGAAGTACATCGCCACGATGGACAGGTCGAAGAAGACGAAGAACAGGATCAGGTCCAGGGCCACGAACAGGCCGAGGCACGTCGTCTGCAGGAAGAGGAACAGCGCCGCGAACTCCCTGACCCGCCGGGTCTCGCGCCACGCGTATAGCGCGCAGGCGAGGAACAGTACGCAGGTGACGGCCACCAGCGGCAGGGACAGTCCGTCGACGCCGACGTGGTAGCTGATGCCGGCGTCGGGGATCCAGCGGGCACGCGTCTCGTACTGGATGCCGCCGTGGGCCCGGTATCCCGCCCAGACGATCAGCGTCAGGACCAGTTCGGCGGCGGTGGTCGCGATCCAGGCCGTCAGGCACAGGGGGCGGGGCGCGCTGCGCGGCAGGCACAGCAGGAGGGCCGCCACGGCGGTCGGGATCAGGACGATGGCCGTGAGCACGGCGGTCACCTCACGAGGACGAGGACGACGGCGAGGACGGTGAAGGCGGCGACCGCCTGGGCGAGGTACTGGTGCAGTTGCCCGGTCTGCGGTCGGCGCGCCCAGCGGCCGAGCGCGCGGGCGCCGCCGGCCACGCCCTCCACGGTGCCGTCGACGAGCCGTTCCGCCCGGGCGTCGGTCCATCGGGCCAGCCGGACCGAGCCGCGGGCGGTGCCTTCGACGGCGCGGTCCAGCACCCGGTCGTCGAAGACGGCGAGCGCGTCGGCGAGACGCAGGACCGGGTGCACGAGGAGCGTGCGCGCGGCGGTCTCCAGGCGAAGCCATTCCGACGCCAGGGCGGTGATCCGGCCGGGCAGGGCGAGCAGGTGCGGACCCCTGATCCAGACCGCGGCCGAGACGGCCACCGCGAGCGCGCCGGACAGGGCGAACTCCCATGCCGACGGGGCCGGTTGTGGCGCGCCGCCGAGCACCCGTTCGACGGTGTTCCGCGCGGGCGGGAAGGACGTGACGGTCAGAGCGGCGCAGGCGACGGCCAGGGTCACCAGCGGCAGCCGCGTCGCATACGGCAGCGGCTCCTCCGTACGGTCGTCCGTCGCGGAAGCGGGCTGCCAGACGAACCACAGCGCCTTGGCGCTGTAGACCGCGGAGATGACGGCACCGGCCAACCCGGCGAGGTACAGCGCCATGTGGTCCTCAAGAGCGCCCGCGAGGAGTACGTCCTTGGCCGCCCACAGGGACAGGGGCGGGACCCCCGCCAGGGCCAGGGCCGCGACGGTGAAGGTGACCCCGGCCGTACGGTGCCGCCGGGCCGCACCGCGCAGGGCGGGCAGCGCCTTGGCTCCGAGGGACGTCAGCCAGGCGCCCGCGACGAGGAAGGCGAGGCTCTTGGCGGCGGCATGGGCGATGAGCTGCAGAGTCCCGCCGGTGACCGCACCGGCCCCGGCGGCGAGCACCATGAAGCCGATCTGGGCACAGGTCGATGCGGCGAGCAGTTGCTTGAGGTCGCTCTGCGCCACGGCGACCAGGCCGAGCACGACCGCCGTCACTGCACCCGTCCACGCCACCACCGGTCCGCCCCAACCGGACTGCTCGAGCAGCGGCTCCAGCCGGAGCAGCAGATACGCCCCGGCCACCACCATGGTCGCCGAGTGCAGCAGGGCGGAGACCGGGCTCGGGCCCTGCATGGCCCTGGACAGCCAGAAGCTGAACGGCAGTTGGGCCGACTTGCCGAACGCGGCCGCGATGACGCCGGCGGTGATGACCGTGGACCAGGTGCCGGTTGCGTCCGGGAGGTCGTCGAGGGCGAGGGAACCGGCCTGCCCGCTCGCCAGCGCCGCTCCGGCGGCGAGGTAGAGGCCGAGGTCGGCGGCGCGGGTGGTGAGGAAGGCCGTGTTGGCGGCAGCGCCGCGCTCGGGGTCGCGCCACCAGTAGCCGATCAGCGCCCAGGAGGTGGCGCCCATGACCTCCCACGCCATCAGCAGGACCGGCAGTGTGGTCGCGGTGACGGTCGTCAGCATCGCGCCGCCGAACAGCAGCATCAGCCCGAAGAAGCGGGCGCGTGCCTCGCCGGGTCCGATGTCCGCGACGCTGAACAGCAGGACGGCAGCGGTCACCGCCGTGACGGTCACGGCCATGAGGCCCGACAACCCGTCGACCGCGAGCCCGGCGGGAAGCCCTTCGAGCAGCGGCGCCTCGACCCGCGGGTGCTCGAACGCCACGGCGACGGCGAGACCGAGCGCGGCGACGGCCGTACCGACCGCAGCCATCGGGGCGTACCGGTCCGCCGGGCGGCCGACAACCGCGAGCAGCGTCCCCGCGGTCAGCGGCAGCGCGACGAGCGCCCACAGCAGCGCGCTCACTCCTTCAGCTCCGCCGCCATGTCGGTCATGTCGACCTCACGGGACCGGAACAGCGCGGTGACCACGGCGAACCCGATGGCCATCTCCACCGCCATGACCGTGACTGCCAGGACCACCAGCACCTGCCCGTCGGCGGCGGCCGGGGCGATGTAGTGCCAGACGGCGGCGGCGCCGACGATGATGCCGCCCAGCATCAGCTCGAGCCCCATCATGAGCATCACGATCGACTGCTGGGTGAGCGCGCCGAACAGGCCGATACTGAACAGCGCGGCGGCGAGCAGCAGGAACAGCTCCAGGCTCATCGGCCCGTCCCTCCCCGTACCGGGTCGTCGGCCCTGCGCGCTTTCAGGTCGTCGCCGAAGCGGTCGTAGCGGCCCCGGCGGGTGGCCAGGACGACGGTCGCGACGATGGTGGCGAACAGGGCGAGCCCCAGGGTCATCATGGTGAGCATCTGAGGACCCATCAGCGACAGGCCCAGATCCATGGTGGGATCGTCCGGTGGCCTGCCGCGCCGGGACGGCCACGGGGCGAGCAGGATCCCCGCGGCGAGTACGGCGAAGACCACCGCGCTGATCGCGGCCGCACCCTGCTTGTTGTGGACCATGGTCATCGGCATGAGCCCGGCCGGGTTCATCATGTACATCACCATGAATACGGCCATGATGGCCATCTCGATGGTCATCATCAGCACGATCACGACCCCGAGGTAGTCCAGCCCGAGCAGCAGCACCTCGCCGCCCACGCACAGCAGCGAGGTCAGCAGCGCGTACGTGGCCCGGGCCATGGAGTCGAACCGGAACACCATGACGCCACTGGCCACCGCCAGCAGGGCCGGCACCCAGAAGATCACGTCGTCGGGCAGGGCCCTCACCTCCTCATCGATTCAGGACGACGACGGCCACGAACAGCGCCTGAAGCAGCGTCAGCGGCACCAGCACCATCCACGCCAGCTCCATGTACCGCTCCATCCGCAGCGTGGGCAGCAGCCGGCGCCCGGCCACCAGCAGCGCCAGCACCGCCGCGGTCTTCAGCAACGTCCACGCCCAGCCCGGCAGCAGCGGTCCGTGCCCTCCGCCGAGGAACAGCGGCACGCTGAAGCCGGCGGTCACCACGAGCAGCAGCCACCGCCCGCCCAGGAACACCAGCCGGTCCACACCCGCCAGCTCGGCGGCGGCCCCACCGGCCGCGTCCCGCGACAGCGGATGCGCGAACGGCCCCCAGAACGCCATCGCGAGCGCGCTCAGCAGATAGACGACGAACGCGGCCGGCATCCACACCGCGAACCACAGTCCGTCCTGGGCCGCGACCACGTCCCCGACCCGCAGGGACTCGGCGCCGAGGGCCGCGGTGGTGATCGCGAACATGTGCGGAAGTTCGTACGCCAGGCCCTGCGCCAGGAACCGGTACCCGCCGATCAGTGACAGCGCCGAGTTCGCTCCCCAGCCCGCGAGCCACACCGCCGCCCAGGCCAGGGCCTCCATCGCGTTGAACCACACCACGCCGACGGACGGATCGCTCACGGCACGCGAGCCCCACGGCAGTACGGCACCCGCGAGCACGGCGGCCACCGGGACCAGCACCACGCCCAGCCGTCCGAGCAGCCGGTCGGCGGCCGTCGTGCGGCGCGGCTGCTGCACGAGCAGCCGCAGGGCCTCGCGCAACGGACCCGTCGCCCGCAGCCCGGCCTCCCGGAGACTCCCGGCGGGACCGCGCTCGGCCGACCCGGACAGCACCGCGTCGAACCCGGCGGTGACCACGGCGGCCACGGCCAGGGCGACAGGAAGGACGAGGGCCGCCCACAGGGGCGCTGCGTCAGGCATGGGCCGCTCCGGGCTCGGGCGCGAGGGCGAGTTCGTCGAGGTCGGGGTCCAGGCTGGCCAGGATGACCCGTGCGCAGGCGAACTCGGCGCCGGTCAGGAGTTCGGGGAGGACGTCGAGCAGCGCTTGCGACGGCGGCTGTGGTCCGTCCAGCCGGCCACGTGGGCCGGTCCGGTCATCCGGTGCCAACGGCCGTGCGTCGTCGAGCTCTTCGAGGCCGCGCTCGGCCTCGCTCAGCCACATCAGCAGCCGGTCGTACGCGTCCCCGTCCGCGGTGAGCGCCGGTCCGGTCACTCCGGCAGCCCGCGCCCTGTCCGCCGGCAACTCCCCCAGTCCGGCGATCGACCAGCGCAGGGCCCTGGACCGCCCGGCTCTCCGCACCGTCCTGCGCACAGCGCCGCCGATACCCTCGCGCGACGCCCCCGACAGCAGCTCGTCCCGCAGCCGGCGGCACCGCACGGCGGCGTCGTCCCAGCCGGCGACGGCGAGGAGCCGTCCCGCACTGTCCAGATGCGCGGCACAGCGTCGGCGTACCGCGCTGCCCCTGGTGACCTCCTCGCCGTGTGCGGCCCGCAGCCACGGCTCGTCCCAGAACGGCAGTCGATGGCCTGACGCCACGGGGAGGTGGTCCACCTCGACGTCCTGTACGACGTCTCCTTGCAGGGTGAGACGGAGCAGGAGCCCCGCCGGCCAGTCGCTCAGCCCGGGACCGAACGGCACGTGCAGCTGGTCGAGCCGCAACTCGTCGCGGTCGTCCGCCCGTTCGGCCATCGGCAGGCCTGCCACCTCCATGGCGTGCATGTCATGACCCGAGTGATCCAGATGGCCGCCATGCCCTTGGTGATCCGTATGGTCCATGTGCGCCGCTCGGTCAGCGGGTCGGTGGGGTCCGTGCCCCTCGTGGCCGGAGGGAGCGGCATGGCCATCATGGCCGTGGCCCATGCCGTGGTCGTCATGGCCTCGGCCGTCGGCCGCTGCGGGCGGCGAGCTGTCGTGGTGCGCGCCGTGGCCGTGCTCGTCCCCGTGTCCTTCGTGCTCGCCGTGCTCATGGCCGTCGGGCTCGCCCGCCCGGGCTTCCGACGGGTCGTCCCCATGTGCGCCGCGCGGAGTCACCGCCCTGTCGGTCAGGTCCCTGTGCGCCACGCCGAGGGCGTGTGCGACCTGCCCGCTCTCCCCCACCACGATGCGCACGGCGGGCTCCGGCATCGACCGCTCGATGCGGTCCAGCCACTTAGCGTCCTCCGGCGCCGGAACGCCGCAGACCACCAGCAGATCCGCGGCGGCCGGCGCGCCGGCCACGGGCCATCCCCGCCGGCGTACCTCCGCCTCGGCCTCCAACCGGAGTTCCGTCGCTCCGGGCAGCGCGACCGCGAGCACCGCCGGGCGGCTCATCGCCGTACGCCGCACAAGGCCCCTCAGGTCCACCTCAGAGCCCCCTCACGCCAGGCGTACGCCACCGCCGCGAACAGGATGCCGAGGAAGAGGAACATCTCCACGACGGCCGTGGTGCCCACCTCCGAGACGACCTTCACCCACGGGTACATGAAGAGCATCTCCATGTCGAAGGCCAGAAAGATCATGGTGACCGCGTACCAGCGCACATGGAACCGGGACACGGCGTGCTCGCCGGGCTCGAGGCCTCCTACGAAGGGGCCGGTTTCGAGGGGAGCCCGCGCCGCCGCCAGCCACAGGCCCAACCCGTACAGGCCTGCCAGCCCCGCCCCGACCACCCCGAGGAGGACCAGCATCGGCTGCCATGCGTCCATCCCGCCCGACCTCCTTCTCGGCGTCCTACCGCTCATGGTGCGCGACCGGCTGGTTCGGGCCCTGGAGGCGGGGCCCGAACCATCGAGAACCATCCTGCCCAGAGTTCGTGTTACCCCCTAGGGGTATTTTGATGCCTCCCTTCCAGGGCGCCGAAGCCACCCCGCGGCGCCTTGCTCGAAGCCGGATGCCGAGATGGTCGAGACGACGGCCACGCCGATGTCAGCGGGATGGTCCCGGCGGCCGCGACGGCCATACCGGCGACGGCCGTCGGGCGGCTGCCGATCCGGCCGACGAGCCGGGACCCGAGGTGGGCGCCGATGCCGGTGGGCCGCAGCCCTGGGACGGCTCGGGGCGGACGCGGCCCTGAGGGGGCATCGCCCCTGAGCACGTGATCACCGAGGTCATGCCGCAGGACAAAGTCGACGCTGTCAAGCGCCTGCAGAGCGAGGGCCGTTCGGTCGCGATGGTCGGCGACGGCGTCAACGACGCGGCCGCGCTGCCACTGGCCGCCGCCGGCCTGCTCAACCCGGTGATCGCCGGAGCGGCGCAATGAGGGGTGCCATACGATGTGAGGCACCTCGGCGACGGGGAAGAAGAGGGGGAAGGGTGCGACGGCTGGGTGACCTGGAAGCCGAAATCATGGACCGGCTCTGGCGCTGGGGCCGGCCTGCCACGGTCCGGGAGATCGTCGACGACATCAACCACGTGCGTCCCGTCGCCTACACGACGGTGATGACCGTCGCGGACATCCTCCATCGCAAGGGCCTGCTCCGCCGCGAGAAGGCCGGGCGCGCCTGGCTGTACGAACCCGAGCGCAGCCGTGAGGAATACACCGCCGCCCTCATGCAGGACGCACTCGGCAACACCGAGGACCGTCAGGCCGCGCTGCAGCGATTCGTCGAGCACATGTCGCCGGAGGACGTGTCCGCGCTGGATGCCGCACTGCGCGCGATGGGCCGCGTGCCTGGCAGTGCCGAGGAGCCCGGAGCACCCTCGTGACCGTACTCCTCGGCTACTCAGGCGAGTTGCTCGTTCCCGGCCATCATGTGCTGCCGCCGCTGACCATCGCCCTGGTGGTGGGGGTGCTGATGCCGAGGGCGCTCGCCCGCAGCCACTGGGCGCATCGAACACCCCGGCTGGCTGTCACGGTGTGGATCCTGCTCGGGCTGACCCTCATCGCCTCCGTGTCCCTGACGGCCCTGCAACTACTGCTTCCGACAGCAGGCAGCCACCACCTGTCCCGCTTCACCGGGGCCTGCGTCGTCTCCGGCGGCGCGCAGTGCGGGTCCCTCCTTCCGAACGGCCTGGCGGGCGTGGGCACCCGGGTGTGGGCGGCCCTCGTCGCGGCGGCCTCCGTGCCCGCCGCCTTCGCCGTCACGTTCGTACGTGAACTCCTGAGCGCGAGACGTCGGCGCGCACGTCACGCCGGCCTCCTGCGCCTCGTCGGCAGCAGGCGACCGGACCTGGGTGCCACGGTGCTGGAGCATGACACCCCGGCCGTGTACTGCCTGCCGGGCCGCGGACCTCAGGTCGTGGTCAGTTCGGGGGCACTTGAGGTCCTGACCCCGCAGCAAGTGACAGCGGTGCTGGAACACGAGCGGGCGCACATCGCCGGCCGCCACCATCTGCTGGTGGCCGCAGCCGGGGCCTTCGGTGCCGTCTTCCGTGAACTGCCCCTGGCCCGGCTCGCTCGCACCGAGGTACCGCTGTTGCTCGAGATGGCAGCCGACGACCGGGCGTTGCGCCGGTGTTCGCGGGACGCACTCGCCACCGCCCTGTACGCGGTGGCATCCGGTCAGGCACCCGACATGGCCTTCGCGGCGGGCGGACCGTCGGCAGTATTGCGCATGCGCCGCATCCTCACACCGCACGCCGCATGCTCTCCGACACTGCGGACCGTGTTTGTGGCACTCACCGCGGCGGCAGCCCTGACTCCGCTCGTCCTGGCTTGCTGTTCCGTTCCGGGCATCGCGATCGACTGATCACCGTGCCGCCGGGCAGCGGCCGACAGACCGGGTGTTGCGGGCGGCCTGGACCAGCGCGTCGAACAGGCCGTGCTGGGCCCGGTCCTGGTCCGCGGTGTCCTCGGGGTGCCACTGCACCGCCGTGAACCACGCCGCGTGTCCGGGCAGTTCGAGCCCCTCCACCGTGCCGTCGGCGGCCCGCGCGGTGGGCTTGAGCCCGGCACCGACGCGGTCGACGCGCTGGTGGTGGTAGCAGGAAGCGTCCGTCTTCTCGGCGCCGGTGGCCTGTTCGAGCAGGGTGCCGCGCCGGATCGCGACCGGGTGCACGATGTGCCGGTGCTCGCGGTCCGCGCCGCCCATGTCCTGTTCCAGGCTGCCGCCGAGGGCGACGTTCACCACCTGCAACCCACGGCAGATCGCCAGCAGGGGCAGGCCCGAGTCCAGTGTCCGCCGGGCGACTTCGAGGTCGAACACGTCCTGGAGGTCGTCGACGTCGTAGACGCTGTCATGCGCGTCGGTGGCTCCGTAGCGGTGCGGGGCCAGGTCTCCGCCGCCCGGGAGCAGCACGCCGTCGAAGCGGGCGAGCCGCTCGGCCACGTCGGCTCCGGCCGGGTCGGCGGGGTGGATGCTCACCGGCTCACCCCCGGCCCGCCACACGGCCTCGACCAGCGCGCGGGCGTTCACCTCGGCGGCGTAGCGGAGCGCGGACGTGGTCGCGGCGAACCGGGCCGGAATCGCGATCAGGGGTCGCGGGTGCGTGCGGGTCACAGCTGGATCCAGGTGGTCTTCAGTTCGGTGTACTTCTCGATGGCGTGGGCGGACTTGTCGCGGCCGTTGCCGGACTGCTTCATGCCGCCGAAGGGGACGGTCAGGTCGCCCTCCTCGTAGCAGTTGACCCAGACCGTCCCCGCCTTCAGTGCGCGCGAGACCTTGTGGGCGGTGGACAGGTCGGAGGTCCACAGCCCCGCGGCGAGGCCGTACTCGGTGGCGTTGGCCAGGCGTACCGCCTCGTCCAGGTCGTCGAAGGCGAGGACGGACAGGACGGGGCCGAAGATCTCCTCGCGGGCCAGCCGCATGCCGGGGGCGACGCCGTCGAACACGGTGGGCAGCAGGTAGCTGCCGCCGGTCTCGGCCAGGGCGCGGCCCCCGCCCACGCGCAGCCGGGCGCCCTCGTCCAGGCCGGAGGCGACGTGTTCCAGGACCCTGCCGAGGTGGGTGTCACCGACCAGCGCGCCCATCTCCGTGGCCGGATCGAGCGGGTCGCCCACCCGCAGCTCGCGCGCCCGCTCCACGACCGCCTCCGTGACCTGTTCGGCGATGGACGAGTGGACCAGCAGCCGGGAGGGCGCGGTGCACATCTCGCCCTGGTTGAAGAAGATGCCCCAGGCCGCGGTCGCCGCCGCCTTATCCAGGTCCGGGGCGTCGGGCAGCACGATGTTCGGTGACTTGCCGCCCAGTTCGAGCCAGACGCGCTTGAGGTTGGAGTCGGCGGCGTAGCGCAGGAAGTGGCGGCCGACGGCGGTGGATCCGGTGAAGGCCAGGACATCGACGCCGGGGTGGAGGCCGAGCGCCCGGCCGGCCACCGGCCCGTCACCGGTCACGACGTTGAGGACACCCGGCGGCAGTCCGGCGTCGGTGGCGACGCGGCCGAGCAGGAGGGCGGACAGCGGAGAGGACTCCGACGGCTTCAGGACGACCGCGCAGCCGGCGGCGAGCGCGGGAGCGACTTTCCAACTCGCCAGCGTGAGCGGGAAGTTCCACGGCACGACGGCGCCGACGACGCCTGTCGGCTCCCGGGTGACCAGGGCGAGCGAGTCCGGTGCGGTACGGGGAGACTCGTCGGTCAGTTTGTCGGCGAGCTGCCCGTACCAGCGGAAGGTGTTGATCGCGGCGCGCAGCTCGATGGCGTACGCGTCGGTGATCGGTTTGCCCATCTCCAGGCTCACGGTCAGCGCCAGTTCCTCGCGCCGCTCCTCCAGCAGCTCGGCGATCCGCAGCAGGACCCGGCCGCGCTCGACGGGCGCCAGGTGCGGCCACGGCCCTGTGTCGAAGGCGCGGCGCGCCGCCGCGACGGCGAGATCGACCTCCGCCTCCCGCGCGTCGGCGACCTGGACCAGGGTCTGACCGTCGCGAGGGGAGATCACGGCGAACGATCCACCGTCACCGGCTTCGTCCTTGCCGTCGATGTGGTGCTGCGTGGGCAGATCGAGTCCCTTGGCGCGGCGCAGCAGTTCCTCATGGGTGGCGTTCAGCACGCGCTCTCCATCTCCGTTTTATCCGTTTCATCCGTTTCATTCGATGCCGAACGACGCACGCCGTTCGGCAAAGGCCCGATACGGCCGGGGCGCAGGCTCCGGCCGTATCGGTGAGGGATCGCGTGGTCAGTCGGTGGTCTCCGCCCTGGACCGCGTCAGCCGGGCAGCGGCGACGCCGAGGATCAGCACCACCGGAACGGCGGCCTGGAGCCATAGCGCCGTGGTCCGGTCGCCGCCGATGAGCGTCGTGAAGTTGGCGACGATGAGCCAGATGGCACCGGCGATGCCGAGCGCGCCCAGGACGGGGGCGATCAGGGTGTTCCAGGGGCGGGTGTCGGCGCCCGAGCGGCGGAAGAACACGATGACCGAGACCGAGGTCAGGAAGTACAGCAGCATGATGCCCAGGACCGCGACCCCGCTGAACCAGGAGAAGAGGGTCAGCACCGGGTCCTTGCCCAGGACCGCGAAGGGCACCACGAGCAGCACCGCGACCGCGGTCTGCACGGTGCCCGCCACCCAGGGCGAGTGACGCCGGTTGATGGCGGTCAGTCCGTGTGGCAGGAGCCCTTCGCGGCCGAGCGAGAACAGGTAGCGGTTGGCGGAGTTGTGGAAGACCAGGAGGCCGGCGAACAGGGACGTGGCCAGCAGGACCGGCAGCACGTCGTTGACCCAGCCGCCGAACTGGGCGGCGATCGGCGCGAAGACGAACGCCGTGGCGTCGCCGCTCCCCAGGGCCTTGCCCGCCTCGGCCGTCGCCCGGGACGCGCCGTGCGCCGAGACCAGCATCCACGAGGTGAAGGCGAAGAAGCCCGTGATCACAGCCACCGACAGGTAGGTGGCACGGGGGACGGTCTTACGGGGTTCGCGGGCTTCCTCACCGTAGATGGCGGTGGCCTCGAAGCCGAACATCGACGCCACGGCGAACATCAGCGCCACGCCGGGAGCGCCCTGGAGCGCGGCGGACGGCGAGAAGCTGTCGGTGAAGCCGAGTCCCTCGGGCCCGCCGCCCTGGAACAGGGTCACGAGGGCGAAGGCGACCAGGATGCTGAACTCCGCCAGCACGAAGACGGCAAGGATCTTCGCGCCCATCTCGATGCCGGAGGCGCCGAGGACCTGCACGATCGCCATGGTGCCGAGGGCCCAGACCCACCACGCGACGTGCGCACCGGTGTGGTACTCGACAAGGCCGCTCATGATGCTTCCGTACAGCCCGTACATGCAGGCTTGCACGGCACAGTAGGAGAAGAGCGCGACAGCGGCGCTGCCGGAGCCGGTCGAGCGGCCGAGGCCCTTGCCGATGTAGGTGTAGAAGGCGCCGGCGTCCACGACGTGGCGGCCCATGGCGACGAAGCCCACCGAGAACAGCAGGACGATGACGCCGGCCGCGAGATAGGCGGCGGGAGCGCCCGCGCCGTTGCCGATGGCGATGGCGATCGGCACGGCCCCTGCGATGCCGGTCAGCGGCGCCTGGGCGGAGAGAACGAAGAAGAGGATGCCGAGGACGCCGAGGGAGTCGGGCTTGAGTCTGCCTGCCATGGATGCGTCATGAGCGGTCTGCGTGGCGACCGCGGTCTGACTGTCCACTCGAATCACCTGCCGGGGAACGGGGAGGGGCGGAGGTTGTTTTAGGCCAAACGAGTTGCCTCATGCTGGGCCGGAACTATCCGTTTGGCAAGGGGTTGCGGGGAGATCCTTCAGGCGACGGGTTACGCGGCCATCGCCTCCACGCGCCGCATGACGTCCCGGCAGAAGGTCCCGACGCCGTCGGGGTCGTCGATGAACTGGTTCGGCTTGATGCAGAAGGTGGTGAAGCCGAGCTCCATCTGCTCGGGAACGGAGGCGAGGGCGGCGCCGAGGTCGGCCGGTGAGTGGTCGTCGGGGAACACGGCCTGGGTGCCGCCGATCATCTCCAGGTCGGCGATGTCGCGTCCGGCTCCGGTCATGGCGTCCCTGAGCTCCCGCAGGTCTTCGGGTGAGGGCCGTCCGAGCGGGTGGAAGCCGTGGCCGTACCGCACGAGCCGCCGCAGCAGCGGGCCGTGTACGCCCTGTCCGCCGAACCACAGCCGGGGGCCGTCAGGACGGTACGCCTTGGGCTCGAAGTAGACGTCACGGAAGGGATAGTGCTCGCCGTCGTGGGAGATCGGGGACGGTCCCCAGGCCTTCGCCCAGACCTGAAGGTGCTCGTCCAGCAGTCGCCCGCGCTCGGCGAACGGCACGCCCAGGGCCGCGTACTCGTCCCTGCTCCAGCTCACCGTGGGCTGCACCACGAGGCGGCCCTCGCTGAGCAGGTCGAGGGTGCCGAGTTCGCGGGCGAGCAGCAGGGGGTGACGCAGCGGTGCGACGACGGCCGCGGCGGCCAGCCGGAGGCGAGAGGTGACGGAGGCGATGGAGGCGAGCAGGAGCAGGGAGTTGGGCCAGGGCGTGTACGGGTCCTGGTTGCCCGGGAGGGCGTAGTCGCGGGGGTTTCCCATGACACCGGCGGCCCCGGCATCCGGTCCGAGCACGATGTGTTCGCTGACCATGATCGCGTCGAAGCCGGCGTCCTCGGCCTCGCGGGCCCACCGTACGGCGGTGGGCAGGTCCGCCCGGTCGCCGGTCAGCGTCCAGTTCTCGCTCAGGACGAGCAGCATGCGGGGAGGGGTGGGTGCGGGCACGGGCCCGGACGTCATCGGTGACATACCGCGTTCCTCGGGGGATCAGAGAAAACGGACGGGGAGGTGGGTGATCGTGCGCAGGAACTCGGCGTGCGCACAGGCGGGCTCGCCCGCCGGCTCGACACCGGAGCCGGCCGGCGGCGACCGGGCGGGCGTGGTCGAAGGTGTCGGGGTCGGGCCGCAGGATCTCGTCGATGATGCCCGGCCGTGCCTCCGGCTCGTCCCGGTAGGCGGCGAACAGCTCGGGGTGCTGCGTCATCAGCCGGATACCGTGATTGATCAGGTGCTTGACGGGGTCGCGGATCAGCCGGGCGATGTCCTCGTAGCGGGTGGCGGATGCGGGTCCGGCGGTGGTGACGGTCATGTCGTGGCACTCCTCGTATCGGCCGCGAGGCGGAGGCGGAGCTGGGGAGCGGAAGGGGGAGGGCGACCGGTGGCCCCGCACGTCAAGAATTATCCACTCGGATAATTTTGTGGACCTGCTGTTACGGCACGGCCTGCCTGCCTGCCTGCCGTATGGGTGACTACTCGGCGTCCCCACGCTTCCGGGTCAGCAGTGACCGCAGCTCCTTCAGCGCGGCCTCGGTGACGTCCGGCTCGTCGAAGATCAGCTGGTGCAGTACGAGCCCCTCCAGAGCGGCGAAGACGAGCCGGGTCAGGGCAGGGCTGGTGCCTTCGGGCAGGCTGCGGGACAGCTCCCTCTCCGTGGCCTCGAAGTACTCGTCGTACAGCGCGCGGATCTGCGGCAGCAGCTCGGGCCTGCGCCGGGACTCGAGCATGAGCTCGTACTGGAACGTCTGCATGGCCGGCTCGCGGGTGACCATGTCCGCCAGTCCCGCCGCGAAGTCCGCGATGTCGCCCGTACCGGGCTCCAGGGAACTCGTGCTCGCGCTGGTGCGCACAGCGTGTTCGAGTGCTGCCTCGATCAGCGCGTCCCGCGAACCGAAGTGGTGCACCACGAGCCCGTGCGTGACACCCGCTTCCTCCGCGACGGCGCGATAGGTGAGCTTCCGCAGCCCTCCTCGGGCCACGACGCGCACAGCGGCGTTGAGCAGGGCCTCGCGGCCGGTCCCGTAGTCCACGCGCTTGCGGGGCCTGGCGGGGGGCTTCCGGGAGGAATCGCTCATGAGCGCGACCCTACCCGTACCCCGGGACCGGCAGACCGCCGCAAGGCGTCATCGCTGCGGCGGACGGATCCCGCGGAACTCCCAGTCACCGCCGAGCGCGGTGGACAGCACCTCCTCCGATTCGGTGGGCTGGGCGCCGACGTCCGTGCGGATGGGGGTGGGGCCGGTGACGATGTGGTTGGTGAGCCGGCCGAGGCCCTCGACCTCGACCTCGACGACGTCGCCCGGCTGGACGGGACGGGAGTTGGCCGGGGTGCCGGACAGGAGGACGTCGCCGGGGCAGAGGGTGATGGTGCGGGCGATGTCGGCGACGAGGTAGTGCATGTCCCACTTCATCTCGTCGGTCGTGCCGTCCTGGACCACTTCGCCGTTGACGTAGGTGCGCAGGCTCTTGCCGTGGAAGTCCCAGTCGGTGACCAGGCCGGGGCCGAGCGGGCAGAGGGTGTCGGAGCCCTTGACCCGGAGCATGGAGCCCGCGTCGGTGTCGCGGAAGTCGTGGAGGCCGTAGTCGTTGGCGATCGTGTAGCCGGCGATGTACTCCCCCGCTTCGGCCGGGGAGATGTTGCGCGCGGTCCTTCCGATGACGATGGCCACCTCGCCCTCGTAGTTGAGCCACTTGCAGCCCTCGGGGCGGACGATGGCGCCCTGGTGGGAGTTGAGGGCCGAGGTCGGCTTGTGGAAGTAGGTGGGAGTGTCAGGGAGGTCGATCCCGAACTCGTCGACACGGCTGCGGTGGTTGAGGTGGACCGCGATCACCTTGGACGGCACCACCGGGGGCAGGTGCTGGGCGCCCTCGGTCTTGACCCGGCGGCCGTCCGCGGCGACGAGTTCGTCACCGTCGGCGGTGACCTGGACGGCGGCGCCGTCGAGGAGGATGCGGCGGTACTCAGGCATGGGCGGTCTCCCGGGAGGTCGTGGTCGGGCTGCCGGTCCAGCCGCCCTCCGGGCGGTCGAACCAGAGGTGCACCTGGCCGGTGCCGATCGAGTTCTCGTACTCGCCGTACTGACGGGCCTCGGCGACGCAGGCGCGCTCGCCGAGGGCGCCGGCCATCATCAGGTAGTGGAAGAACTTCGCCTCGGGCTTGTACTTCCAGAACTCGTCCATGGTGTCGAGGACCTTGTCGTGGCGGCCCTCCTTGAACCAGGCGATGCGCTCGTGGTCGGCCGCACGGGCCTCGGGTGTGAAGATGTGCACCGGGTCGCCGGCCTCGTGGTCGCGCAGCTCGCGCAGCGGCCAGAAGGTGTGCGAGAGGGCGCCGGAGGCGATCAGCAGGACCCGGCGGCCCGGGGTGGCGGCGATGCCGTCGGCCAGGGCGCGGCCCAGGCGCAGATGGTCCTCCATGTCCCCGGTCTGGCACACGCCGATGGTCACCCACCGCTTGTCCGGCAGGCCCTCTCCGAGGAACTTCCAGAGGTTGACGGTGGCGTAGTAGATCGGCAGGTACTCGTCGTCGATCGCGGTGATCCATGTGCCGTGCTTGTCGGCGAACTTCTCGATGTTGCGGGCGAGTTCGGGATCACCGGGGAAGTCGTACGGCATCCGGCACATCCCGCGCGGCAGTTCCTCGGAGGTGAACAGGCCGGCCCGGCGCTGCTGGGCGGTCACGACGAACTCGACGGTGGTCGCCCAGTGGGAGTCGAGGACGACGACGGTGTCGTAGTCGTCCCGCTCGAAGACGTCCGCGCGGAGCTGCCGGAGCCCGGTGACGAGGGTGATCTCCTTGCCCCCGTTGAGCTCCAGCCGGTCGGCCTCGGGCAGCACGATGGTGGGGACGTGGGCGAGGAGGCCCGCCCCGGTGATCTCACCCATGGTTGGTCCATCCGTTCGGTGCGGTCACGGTGTTCTTGAGGTCGCAGTAGAAGTCGAAGCTCCAGGTGCCGCCCTCGCGGCCGACGCCGGAGAGCCGGGAGCCGCCGAAGGGGGCCCGCAGGTCGCGGACGAAGAAGCAGTTGACCCAGACCGTGCCCGCGACGAGCTGCCCGGTGACGCGTTCGGCGCGCTCGGGGTCGCCGGTGGCGACGGTGGCGGCCAGCCCGAAGCGGGTGCCGTTGGCCAGCCGGACGGCCTCGTCCTCGTCGGCGAAGGTCTGCAGGGTCAGGACCGGGCCGAAGACCTCCTCCTGCACGATCTCCGAATCCTGGCCGACATCGGTGAGCAGGGTGGGCGCGTAGTACTGCCCGTCCTTGCGGTGGCCGCCGATCACCGCACGGGCCCCGGCCGCGACGGCCCGCTGCACGAACCCGTCGATCTTCTCCAGCTGGCGGGGGTGGATGTTCGGCCCGATGTCGGTGGCCTCGTCGCGCGGATCACCCTGCTTCAGCGCGCTCGCCTTCTCGACGAACCGGCGCGTGAACTCCTCGGCGACCGACTGCTCGACCAGCAGCCGGGTGCCCGCCAGGCACACCTGGCCGGCGTTGTCGTACTGCTCCACCGCCAGGTCGACGGCGAGGTCCAGGTCCGCGTCGGCGAACACCAACAGCGGCGACTTGCCGCCCAGTTCGAGACTCAAGGGCGTGAGGTTCGCGGCCGCCGACTCCGCGATGCGCCGGGCCGTGGGCACCGAGCCGGTGAAGCTGATCCGGCGCACGTCGGAATGCGAGGTCAGCGCGTCGCCGATCTCGGAGCCGTAACCCTGGACGACGTTGAGGACACCCGCCGGAAGCCCAGCCTCCGCCGCGATGTCGGCCAGCAGCGAAGCGGTCAGCGGCGACCACTCGGCGGGCTTGAGGACGACCGTGTCACCGGCGGCGAGGGCCGGCGCGACCTTCCAGGTGGCCAGCATCAGCGGGGCGTTCCACGGGGTGATCAGCACGCAGGGGCCCGCCGGGTCCCAGCTGACGTGGTTGGTGTGGCCACGGGTCTCGAAGTCCTCGTGCTCCAGCCGCAGCAGCCAGTCCGCGAAGAAGCGGAAGTTGTGCGCCACGCGCGGCATCACTCCGCGGCGGTGGGAGCGCAGCAGCGCTCCGTTGTCGGTGGTCTCGACGATCGCCAGCTCTTCGATCCGCTTCTCGACCCCGTCGGCGATGGCGTGCAGGATGCGGGCGCGTTCCGCGCGGGAGGTGGCCGCCCAGGCGGGGAACGCGGCCTTCGCGGCGGCCACGGCGGCGGCTGCCTCCATCGCCGTGCCTCGGGAGATGTCGCCGATCGTGCTGCCGTCGATGGGCGAGACGTCCGGGAACGTCTGTGCCGAGGCGACGCGCTCGCCGCCGATCCAGTGCCGGGTGTCGACGGCGACCCCGGCGACGGTGATGGTGTGTTCGCTCATGCTCTGTTCCTCCGGTCTCACGAGGTGGTGGGGTCTACTCGGCGCCGGAGGTGCCGGACTCCAGCAGCCGGCCGCCGTCCCAGACGACGCCGACCTGGCGGTAGTAGGCGGCGATCGGCTCGCGGATCTCCAGGCGGGCCAGTTCTTCGGTGGGCGCCTCGAACAGCTCCAGCTCGGCGTCGCCGCGCCAGGCCTGTCCCGCCTCGAAGGATGCGGCGCCCGACTCGATCAGCTCGTCCAGAGCGAGGCCCTTGCCCTTCTCGATGGAGGGCAGCCAGCGGTGGTGGGCCATCGGGTGGGCGTTGACGAAGCCGTTCGTCTCCGACGGCTCGCGCAGGGTGACCACGGTGTGGGCCAGGCGCCGGTCGGCGGCGGCGAGCGTGGCGCCGAAACGGGCCCCCGCCTCGATGCGCGGCGCGGGGCCGTACGGGTGCGGGCGGGTCTGGTGGATCGAGCCGAGCTTCTTCGGGTAGCCCTGGTGCAGCCCGCGGGCGATGGCGAAGTCCTTGTCGACCCAGATGTGGACGCATCGCGAGTAGGTCTGTCCCCGGTACTTGCAGCGGACGACCGCGAAGGCCTCTTTGTACTGGGAGAGCACGGGATCGAGCAGCTCCTCGCCGGACGCCGAGCAGGACTGCCAGTCGGCCCAGATCAGCGCCACCGCGCCCGGGTCCTCGTCGGCGAGCTGAAGTGGCTCGGGAAGCAGTTCACGCACGCGTGCCGGGTCGGTGCGGTACTCGACGGTGAGCAGGTCCCCGGAGTACCGCCAGGGCGGTGAGGGGATCAGCGACGAGGCTCCGCTCGCCGTCTTGGGGAAGAGGAATCCGCGGACGGTGTTCATGATCAGCAAAGTCCTTGGGTGGTGAGGGCGGGCTGCTTGAGCAGTTGGGCGCGGTATCGGGAGGCGGCGGCCGCCGCGGCCCGACCGCCGAGGGCGACGACACCGGCCGGCCGGCCACCGGCGTGGTAGCCGACGACGACGTCACCGTCGAGGTCGCCGTCCAGGACCCGGACGTCCTCCTTGCCGAGCGCCGGTGCGCCGAAGGACTGCAGGCGGAAGTCGTGCTGGTCGCTCCAGAAGGTGGGCAGCGGCGCGAACGGGGAGGGGTCGTGGCCGGTGCCGGTCAGCTGGGCGACGAGGGTCTTCGCGGCGTGCTTGGCGGTGTCCGTGGGGATGCACCAGTGCTCCACACGGCGCGGTACGCCGTCGTAGCGGGCGTTCGGGAAGCGGGCGACGTCGCCGACGGCCACCACGTCGGGGCGTCCGCCGACGCGCAGGTGCTCGTCAGTGAGCACGCCGTCGCTCAGGTCGAGGCCGTTGCCGTCCAGCCACTCGGTGTTGGCGACCGAGCCGACCGACTCGACCACCACGTCGGCGGGCAGGACGGTGCCGTCGCCGAGGACGACGCCGGTGACGTGGTCGTCGCCGGTGAAGCCGGTCACGCCCGTGCCGAGGGCGAAGCGCACGCCGCGTTCTTCGTGGCGCTTCAGCAGGGCCCCGGCGAGGAGCTCACCCAGGGGGCCGACCATCGGCAGCGGCAGCGGGTCGACGACGGTCACCTCGCGGGCCCCGAGAGCGACGGCGGTGGCGGCGACCTCGCAGCCGATGAAGCCGCCTCCGACGACGACCACGCGGGTTCCGGGCGTGAGAGCCTGCCGCAGGCCCTGCGCGTCGTCGATGGTGCGGACCGTGTGCCGACCCGCGAACGGGCCGGGGCAGCGCAGGCGCCGGGGCCGCATTCCGGTGGCGACGACCAGACCGTCGTACGAGAGTGTCCCGCCGTCGTCGAACTCGACGATGTTCTCCGCGAGCCGCGCGGCGACGACCTTGGTGCCCAGCCGCCACTCCGCGTCGGCCACGCTCGCCCGCGGGCGGAAGGAGAGCGACTCGAAGGCGGCCTTGCCGGCCAGGACCTCCTTGGACAGGGGCGGCCGGTTGTAGGGCATGTGCGGCTCGTCACCGACGAGGGTGATGGCTTCGGTCCAGCCGGCGGCCCGCAGTTGCTCGGCCGCGCGCAGGCCGGCCATGGAGGCGCCGGCCACGACGATGCGTGCACTCCTAGAGGTCATGGTCAGCCCTCGATGCGGATGGCCTGCAGCGGACACACGTCGGCGGCTTCCTCGACCTCGTCGCGCAGCGCGTCGTCGGGGTCGGGGACGTAGGCCAGGTGGCCGCTGTCGTCCATGGAGAAGACATCGGGGGCGGCGAAGACGCACTGGCCGTGGTCCTGGCACTTGCTCATGTCGACGACGACCTTCATGGCCGGTCCTCCTGAAAGTGAGGGGCGTCGGGGCGGGGGCGAAGGAAGGAAGAGGGGCCCGACCGTCGTCGACCGGGCCCCGGCCAGGGACCGGCAACTGACCGGACCCTTACTCATTTGGCTTCAAACAACATAGGAAGCCACCTGACCCTGGTCAATACCTATCCATGCGGATAATTTTTTCCCTGCCCCCTCTTGCGAGGCGCTAGTAGCCCTCATACCGTTTGGCACCAAACAAGCTCGGCCGTGCGCCGCCCGCCACCCGTGCCGACCCTCTGACTCCCCGCACGATTCACACCCCTAGCGCCCGAGGAGACATCGGTGAGCGCAGCCCCAACCCCCAGCCTGCGTCAGCACATGCAGCGGCTCGCCGCCGAGGGCATCGACGTGGTGCGCGTGACCTATCCCGATCTCATCGGCACCGACCGCGCACGCGACGTCCTGCTGGACCACCTGCCGTCGGCCTGCGACCACGGCCTGGCCTTCTGCCGGGCCGTCTACCACACCAGCCCCCAGGGCGACGTGGTCCCCGTCGCCGGCGGTCTCGACGCCGGCCTGCCCGACATCACCGTGCGACCGGACCTGGACACCCTGGTCCCCCTCCCCTGGGAACCCGGCGTCGCCTCCTGCCTCGCCGACGTCACCGCCCCGGCCACCGGCCTGCCCGCGCCCGAGTCACCCCGCGATCTGCTGCGCACCGTCCTCGGCCGGTGTGCCGAACACGGCCTGCGTCCGGTGGTCGGCCCCGAGCTCGAGTACTTCCTCTGCGACGAGGACCCGGTCTCCCCGGGCGGCTGGTCGCGTCACTCGGGTGCCACCGGCGTCGTCTACACCGCCGGCCTGCGCGCCGACGGCGACAACCACCTCCTTCGCACGCTGCGCCTGTTGCGGGACATGAACATCGGCGTGACCAGCGGAAACCACGAGTTCGACGGCGGCCAGTTCGAGATCAACCTCACCCACTCCGACGCCCTGTCCGCCGCGGACCGCGCCTTCCGCTTCAAGTCCGCGGTCAAGGAACTGGCCCGCAAGGAGGGGAAACTCGCCACCTTCATGGCCAAGCCGTTCAACGACGCCGGAGGCTCCGGTTTCCATCTCCACCTGTCCTGCGACAACGACGAGGGCGGTAACGCCTTCGACGATCCTGCCGGGGCGTACGGGCTGTCCGCCACCGCCCGCCATGCCGTCGCCGGCATCCTCGCCCACGCCCCGGCCCTGGCCGCACTGGCCAACCCGACCGTGAACTCCTACAAGCGTTTCGGCCCGGACACCCTCGCGCCGTGGCTGATCGACTGGGGCCTGGACAACCGCAGCGCCATGGTCCGCATCCCGCCCGAGCGCGGCTCCGGCGCCCGGTTCGAACTGCGCCTCGGTGACGCCAGCGCCAACCCGTACCTGCTGATCGCGGGCACGGTCGCCGCCGCGCTGCTCGGGGTTTCGGCGGGCGAGGAGCCCCCCGCCCCCCTGGAGGGATACGGCTACGACACCACCAGGGCGGCCGTGCTGCCCATGAGCCTGCCGGCCGCGCTGGACACCCTGGAAGCGGACACGGAACTGACGGACGTCCTCGGCAAGGACTTCACCGCCTCCTTCCTCTCCTACAAGCGCGACGAGATCGAACGCTTCCAACGGCACGTCACCGACTGGGAGTTCACCGAGTACGCCTACCACCTGTGACGACTGGGAGCCACGCGATGCCGACCGAGACCCCGACCGCCGCCGTGAACGAACCGATGCCACTGGCGGACGTCGACCTCGCCGACCTGGACAACTTCACCGACGGCGTCACCCCATGGCGCATGTTCCACACCCTGCGCCACCAGGACCCGGTGCACTGGCAGCCCGAGGAGGCCCCCAACTCCGGCTTCTGGGCCGTGACCCGCCACGCCGACATCGCCCGCGTCGACCGTGACGCCGAGACCTTCACCTCCACGAAGTTCGTCAACCTCGAAGAAGTCGACGACGACCAGATCAAGACCCGCGCCTCCATCCTGGAGCTGGACGGTGTCCGCCACCGCGCGCTGCGCAGCCTGCTCCAGCGCCAGTTCGGCGCGAGCGTCATCAACAGCTACACCGACTTCCTGCGCGGCCTGACCGCCACCACGCTGGACGCGGCGCTGGCCAAGGGGACCTTCGACTTCGTCAGGGAAGTCTCCGCAGACTTCCCCATCAACGTGCTCGCCCGCCTCCTCGACGTTCCGCCGGAGGACAACCAGCAGCTCATCGACTGGGGCAACCGCATCATCGGCAACACCGACCCCGACTACGCCGACGTCCTGCTGGACAGCGAGGAGAGCGAGCAGTACCGGCACCTGCCCTTCCGCTCCCCCGCCTCGCTGGAGGTCTTCGCATACGGCCGTGAGCTGGCCCGGCAGCGGCGCGGCGGCGACGGCACCGACCTGGTGTCGAAGCTGGTGAACACCACCCCGAAGGACGGTGTGCCGCTCTCGCCGCAGGACTTCGACAACTACTTCCTGCTCCTCGTCGTGGCCGGCAACGAGACCACCCGCCACACCATCACCCACTCCATGCTGGCCCTCCTCCAGCACCCCGACCAACTGGCCCGCCTCAGAGACGACCCGTCCCTGATTCCCGTCGCGGTGGAGGAGTTCCTGCGCTGGGCCTCCCCCGTCTACCACTTCCGCCGCACCGCCACCCGGGACGTCGAACTCGGCGGCAAGCGGATCAAGGAGGGCGACAAGGTCGTCATGTGGTACGCCTCCGGCAACCGCGACGAGACGGCCTTCGGCAACCCGTACGACTTCGACGTCACTCGCGCCGACAACGACCATGTGACCTTCGGCAAGGGCAGCCCCCACCTCTGCCTGGGCAACCTGCTCGCCCGCACCGAGATCCGCATCATGTTCGAGGAGTTGATCCCGCGCCTCGCCGACATCCGCCTCGTCGGCGATGTCCCGCGCGTCCGCTCCAACTTCGTCAACGGCATCAAGAAGCTGCCGGTCGAGGTGACCCTCACCTGAACAACGCCGGGTGGGGAACCGGGCGAAGGCGTGCCGCATCCCACCGCGTGCGGCCGTAAGCACCGGCCGTGCGGCGCCAGATGCACCGCCGTCGAGCCCACCAGCAGCCCCACGAACCGTCGCGGTGACGGCGCTGACGGTTGTCACTCCGGCGCCGGGCGCGGCAACGGCTGCCGCCGCCGAGCACTCGGCGCTCGACCCATCGCGAGAACTGCACCGCGTCACCGACCCACGCCGTCGAGGACGCCCGGCATCGGTGTCCCGTTTCGCCGGGCAGACGGCCGACAACTGCGCGCGCAACCGTGCGATGGACGCGTCCGACGGCCCCCTCGAGTCGGGCAGCCGGAGCTGGCACGACTCATGCGCGAGCAACTCGCCGATCCGGCCGACGAGGTTCTGGACCGTGTCCTTCAGCGCGCAACGGACCCGGGGGGGGAGATCTCCGGCCACACGCCGGCCCGCGCCTTCTCCCATCAACTGATGCTCGCCGTCGCGCTCGTCCGCCCCCTGATGGAGGGCTGTCAGGCCGATGAGGAGTACCTGAAGTCGTTCGTGGACGCCGTGCTGCTTCCCGCCCTGGAACATCCGGTACCCCTGCCGTGACGGGCGCCTGAAGAGTCAGAGCACCTCTGAAGATCTTGCCCCGGCGCGCCCACTCGCCCGGCGGCCAAGCCGCTGTCCTCCCGCACAGTCGGACCCTCGCGTCCTTGATGTGACACGAGGAAGCAGGCAAGCAACTCCCCTGATGAGAGCGCGGGTTGTTCCGTCGCCATGCGGCATTCGTCCGCCCGGTGGCCTGAGGCCTGCCCCTGCCGCCAGACGGAGTTCCGTACGCGCGCTGGCTCCACCCTCGTGCTGAACCGGGGCGACGCCGACCTCGCCATAGAGGACGGCCTGGCCGACGTCATCACCGTCGGCGTGCCGGCACTCGCCAACCCCGACCTGGTCGAGCGCATCCGCGCCGCCCCCCACCCTCACCGCCTCTTCTTGACCACCAGAGGGCGTTCGGGCCGCAGGGCACGCAAGGGGTCGTCGCGGCCGGCCGCGGTATGGGAGACGCGTGACCGGAACTGCTTGTACGCGTGAGCCCTGGCGGTCACCGAGCCGGCCAGGGCTCACACGCCGCCGACCGCCGGCAGCGGGCGCCGGGCCACCTCCCGGGCCTCGTCCAACGGCACGCCCAGCATGCGCAGCGTCATCTCGGCCATGTTCGAAGCGGCCTCCTCCCCGTCGAGGTCGGGGCGGGCGAACCTCAACTCGACCAGGGACAGCAGGACCCCTCCCATGGCGGCCAGCGCACTGAGTGGGTCGGCGTCGGCGAAGCGGCCGGTGGCGATGCCGCGTTCCACGTCGCGCAGGGCGCGAGGGGCGATGCCGAGCTCCGAGTGAATGTGTCGCAGGCCACGGTGGCGGAGGATCTGCACCACCTCCGGGTGCGAGTCGGCCATGCGGGCCGTGAGGCGGAAGCCCGCCGCCACGAGCTCCGCGGGGTCGTCGACCACCCCCTGCAGGCGCTCGTCGATGGCCTGGCCGAACTCGTCCAGCGCATCCGCCACCGCCGCGTCGAACAGCTCCGTCTTGGACTCGAAGTGGTTGTAGAAGGACCCGAAGCCGACATCGGCCCGGTCGGCGATGGACTGGATGCTCGCGCCGGTGTCCCCCTGCTCGGCAAGGAGCTCGCGAGCTGCGCGGATCAGAGCCTGACGGGTCTCGGCGCGGCGTCGTTCGAAGCGGTTGCGGGGCGGGGCGGGTGTCGGCATGGAGTGAGTTTAACAACGCGCCCCACATCTGATGGATCTATCAGTTTTCTTCCTTGCAGCTATTGACGATCCCACGAGCAGTCTTGATGATTTCATCAATCCCGCAGTGCTTGGAGGACACCATGCCCGGAACTCGGGCCCAGGAGGTCGGCCGCAAAGACCTCGGAACGCCCCATCAAGATCTCCACAGCGCGCAGGGCGCCCTGCGCGGCGAGCACCCCGGGCGCTCCCGGAATCCAGTGATCAAGGTGGTGGACCTGGCGTGGCTGGAGTTCGAGAAGCCGGACCTGGACCGGGCCGAGGTGTTCGCGCGGGACTTCGGCTTCGCGATCGCCGCCCGCACCGAGGGAGAGCTGTGGATGCGCGGTACGTTCGCCGGCTCGCCGTGCATGGTGATCCGCAAGGGGCGTGCGTCCCGGTTCATCGGTCCCGTGTTCAAGGCGGCCGACCAGGCTGATCTCGACCGGCTGGCCCGCGTCACCGGCAGCTCGGTCCGGGAGGCCGATGTTCCGGGGGGCGGCCGGGCGGTCGGCCTGCTCGACCCGTCCGGTTTCCCGGTACGGGTCGTGCACTGCGGCGAGGACCTGCCCGCCCTGCCCGA
The DNA here is from genome assembly GCF_044327915.1 of Streptomyces afghaniensis. Taxonomy (NCBI): domain Bacteria; kingdom Bacillati; phylum Actinomycetota; class Actinomycetes; order Kitasatosporales; family Streptomycetaceae; genus Streptomyces; species Streptomyces afghaniensis. The sequence continues at coordinate 146,162 of NZ_JBIRGJ010000004.1, read as the reverse complement.
GCAGCGGCCACGGCTCCTCAACACCGGCACTGATCAGCGCCGCGTCAACGCGATGCAGCGTCCCCCGCGCGAGCCGTCCCGCATCCAGAGGCTCGGGCACGTGGTGCTGGAGACCCGCGTGTTCCGAAGGGCCCTGGACTGGTACCTGGACACGCTCGGCATGATCGTCAGCGACTTCCTGTTCCTGGACGGTCAGCGCGACCGGGGTCCGACGATGGCGTTCATCCGCTGCGACCGGGGAAGGCAGCCGGCCGACCACCACACGCTGGCGATGCACCTCGGCCCCGGCACCGGCTACGTCCACTCCGCCTACCAGGTCACCGACCTCGACTCGATCGCCGCCGGCGGGGAGTACCTCGCCGAGCGTGGCTACCAGCGCAGCTGGGGCATCGGCCGGCACATCCAGGGCAGCCAGCTCTTCGACTACTGGCGCGACCCCGACCGCTTCATGCTGGAGCACTTCGCCGACGGCGACCTGTTCTCCTGCGACGTCGAGCCCGGATGGGCACCCATGTCGGCCGGCGGACTCGCGCAGTGGGGGCCGCCCGCCACCCGCGACTTCCTGGGGACCAACGCCTCCCCCGCCAAGCTCCGCGAGGTCATGCGGGCCCTGCGGGGCGACAACGAACTCGACCCGGCACGACTGCTGGGCCTGATGAAAGCGATGAACTCATGAGCGTCAACGTCCTGCGCACCGCCGACGGCTGGTGGGCGGTGAGTGCCGAACGCGCCGTCCGCATCGAGACCGAGGCGACCACCACCGCCGAGCTGCTCGCCGATCGCGACGCGGTCCGCGAGGCCGCCGCTTCCGGGGCTTCGGGCACGCCGGTCACCGACCTGGCGGCACTGTCCCCGGTCACCACCCCCTGCCGGGTGGTCGCCCAGATGGTCAACTACCGTAGCCATGCCCGGGATTCGGGCTTCACCGGCGAGATTCCGCCCACGTTCTTCCGTAAGGCGTCCACCTCCGTGTGCGGTCCGCAGGACACGATCGTGCGGCCCTCGCACGTGGAGTTCCTGGACTACGAGATCGAACTCGGCCTGGTCATGGGCGCGCCGCTGCCGCTGGGCACCATCGTCACGGAGAAGGACCTGCCCCGGTACGTCGCCGGGCTCGTCATCACCAACGACGTCAGCGCCCGCGACGTGCAGCTGACCAAGACACAGTTCTACGAGAGCAAGTCGTACCCGACCTTCACCCCCACCGGGCCCTGCCTCGCGGTGCTGGAGCCGGAGGACTTCGCCCACCTTCTCGACCTGCGGCTGAAGCTGTCGGTCAACGGCGACCTGCGCCAGGACCGCACCCTCGCCGACATGATCGTCCGCCCGGCGCAGGCACTGACCCTGCTGGCCCGCTTCCAGACCCTCGACCCCGGCGACCTGCTGCTCACCGGCACCCCCGGCGGCACGGCCCTGAAGGCCCCGCCCAAGCCGGTCGAGAAGATCGGCGCGCTGCTGCCGCCCGCCGTGAAGTGGAAGGTGTTCTTCAACGGCCAGCGCAGGAACCCCCACTACCTCCACGAGGGCGACCTGATCACCGCCACCATCGCCACCCCCGACGGGCGGATCGATCTCGGCGAGCAGCGCAACCCCGTCAGCCACGCGCAATAGGGGCCTGAGGTGAGCCGCACCATGAGAGCCGACCAGGCCACAGGGCCAGGCACCGCGCCCCGGCCGGCACCCCACGTACCCGTCGTGATCATCGGAGCCGGGCCGGTGGGCGTGACCGCCGCCCTCCTGCTCGCCCGGCACGGTGTCCGCAGCATCGTTCTGGAGCGCCACAGGGACGTCTACCCGCTGCCGCGTGCCGTGGCCACCGACGATGAAGTGCGCAGGATCCTGCAGGCCGTCGGCGTCGATGAGGAGTTCGACGCGATCGCCCGTCCTGCCCGAGGGCTTCGGCTGCTGGACGCCCGGCACCGGGTGATCGCCGAGTTCCCGCGCTCCCCGCTGGGGCGGCACGGCTTCCCGCAGACGAGCATGTTCGACCAGCCCGAGTTGGAGCGGCTGCTGCACGATGCCCTGGCCCGCCGACCCGAGTGCGAGCTCCGGCGCGGGGCGGAGGTCGTCGGCTTGACCCAGGACGGTGACGGCCCCGTCCGGGTGACCTACCGCGGGGAGCGCGGTGAGGAACACCTGTGGGCCGACGCCGTGCTCGGCTGCGACGGTGCGGGCGGCATCACCCGCGACGCCATCGGCGCCGTATGGGAAGACCTGCGCTTCGAAGAGAGCTGGACCGTCATCGACGTCCGCACCCGCGCCCACGTGCGCTGTTGGGAAGGCGTCGACCAGGTCTGCGACCCCGCCCGGCCCGCGACGTTCATGCGGATCGGTGAGGACCGCTACCGCTGGGAGTTCCGGCTGCGGGACGGCGAGGAGCCGAGCCCCGGACGGCTGCGCGAGCTCGTGGCCCCCTGGATCGACGCCCGCGACGGCGACTTCGAGGTGATCCGGCAGGCTCAGTACACCTTCCGCGCCCGTATCGCCGACCGCTGGCGCCAAGGCCGTGTGTTCCTGCTGGGAGACGCCGCCCATCTCACGCCGCCCTTCATCGGGCAGGGCCTGTGCACGGGGATGCGCGACGCCCGCAACCTCGCCTGGAAGCTCGCCCGTGTCCTGCAACAGGGCGCCGACGAACGCTTGTTGGACACGTACGAGGGCGAACGCAAACCCCACGCCCGGCACGTCATCCGGCTCGCGGTGGCGACGGGCTGGGCCATGACCGGTGGACAGGACGAGGCTGCCGCGGTGCGCCGCGGTCTCGTGGCCGCGGCCTGCCGTGTCCCCGGGGTGGTATCGCTGGCCGGCCGTGACCTCAGTCCCACCCTGACCCGAGGGCCCCTGGTACGACGCCGCGTCCGGCCGGGCGGCCTGGCGGGCACGTTCTGCCCGCAGCCGTGGGTGACCGTGGACGACCGGCGAGCCCGTCTGGACGACGTGCTCGGCGACTCCTTCGCCGTCGTGACCGCCGTACCGCCCACGCCCTCGCTGCGCGCCGTCGCCGCAGGTATCGGCGCGCCGATCGTCGCCACCGACACCCTCGCTGACGACGGCGCCCTCGCCGCCTGGCTGCGAGCCGGCCGGGCGGACGCCGTGCTGCTGCGTCCCGACCGGGTCGTCCTGGACGTCGTCCCCGCCGGGGCGGGCGACTTCACCGACACCGCTTCCTGGGCGCCCGTGCTCTGCACCACCCGCCTCACCGAAGGCATCGAACCTCCCGCAAGAAAGCCCCCTCCGAGGAGCGTCACGTCATGACCACGCCACACCCGCGTCCCTTCTGGCTGCCCGATCCGGCTGCCACCAAGACCAGCCGCATCGCGGAGTTCGGGCGCTGGGTGGCCCGCGGCAAGGACGCCGAAGCCACCCATGACCACACCGACTACGGGGCCCTGTACCGCTGGTCCAGAACGAAACGAAACGATTTCGTACTCGCCCTAGACGGCGCACCGGAGAAGCGCAACCGTCCTTTCGAGTGGCGAGCGGTCCGGCCACGCAGACCGCACGCTTGACAGCACCGGAATAACGGCAACACTGTATCCATTATGAGTACCTGGTCTGAACCCCAATCCGACTCGCGGTTCGCGGTCGTCGACGGTCTGCGGGTCCACTACAAACGCGCGGGGGGCGGGCCCCCGGTCGTGCTGCTGCACGGCAGCGCCTCGTCCCTGCACCACTTCGAGCACGTAGCGGCCCTGCTGTCGGCGACGTACGACGTCATCCGGCCCGATCTGCCGGGGTGGGGGCTCACCGGGCCGCGCGCCGACCGGGACTACCGCATCCCCGCCTACGCGGCCACGGTCGCCCGCTTCCTGGACGTACTGGGCGTGCACCGCTGTGCCGTGGTGGGCAACTCGCTGGGCGGGAACATCGCGTGGAACCTCGCCCTGGACCAGCCGGAACGGGTCAGCCGCCTCGTGCTCGTCAACGCCACCGGCTACCCGGAGAAGTCGGTCCCGGCGGGCCTGCGGCTCGCCCGCAATCCGCTGCTGCGGCCCCTGCTGCGCCGGGCGATGCCACGCCGCGCGATCGAGCGGAACCTGCGCTCGGCCGTCGGCCCCCACGCGGACGTCGTCGACGAGGAGATGGTGGAGCGGTCGTACCAGCTCATGAGCCGGCCGGGAAACCGGTCCGCCTTCGTCGACTTCGTCAACACCGACCAGCCCGATCGCAGCGCGGAGATTCCGCGCGTCGCGGTGCCGACGCTGGTGCTGCGCAGCGCGAGCATCGACGGCCAGCACTTCGCCCGGGACATCCGGAGCGCCCAGGAGCTGGTTCACCCCGACGGCGGTCATCTGCTGCCCGAAGAGGACCCGCAGTGGGTCGCCGACGCCATCTCAGAGTTCCTCGGAGGCCGACCGTGAAGTACTTCATCGCCGCCGGCGAGGACCTCCGTCCCGACCCGGCCACGCGGCAGGGTCTGCGCGGCAGCTTCATCGAGTTGTCCGACGGTGTCACCCACTACGAGCTGGCCGGACCCGACGGCGGTGACGTCGTCCTGCTGGCCGGCGGGCTGACCGTCCCGCTGTTCTACTGGGACGGCCTGGCGGCAGAACTGCGGGCCAGAGGGCTGCGCACCCTGGCGTGCAGCGCGTACGGGCGCGGCTACTCCGACCGGGTACGGGCCACGTACGACGAGACACTGTTCGTCCGCCAGCTCGCCGAGCTCAAGGACGCGCTGGACATCAAGGAGCCGGTGCATCTCGTCGGCACCTCCATGGGCGCCCTCGTCGCGATGCGGTTCGCCGGGCGGCACAGGGAGTCCCTGGCGACCCTGACCCTGGCGGGACCAGCGGGACTCATCCGGCAGAAGGCGCCGCCGCACCGGCTGTTCGCCAGTGACCGGCTGACCGGCTTCGTGGCCCGGCGGTTCGGGCGCCGGCTGCTGGAGAGCCACCTGGGGCACAACGTGCGTGATCCGCAACTCTCCGCCGAGCTGGCCGCGATGGTTCTCGACGCCTACCGGTACGAAGGTTCGCTGTACGCGTTCTTCGACACGCTCCAGCACCTGCCGCTGTCCGGCCGCACCGAGCTGTTCCGGCGCACGGGAGCGCTCGGGATACCGACGCTGCTGCTCTGGGGCGACGACGACAAGGTCACTCCCATCGACCAACTCAACACCGCACGCTCCCTGTTGCAGCCGCAGCAGTGCCACGTCATCCCGGACTGCGGCCACATGGCCCCCTATGAACGGCCCCGCGAAGTCGCCGAGCGGATCGCCTCGTTCATGGCAACCCGCACGGAAAGGCACCACTCATGAACCACTCCCAGCCCCTCGACGTCCTGATCGTCGGCGCCGGGCCGACCGGGACCGCGCTGGCGATCGACCTCGCACGCCGCAGCCTCGGCATCCGGATCGTCAACAAGTCGGACCACGCCTTCGACGGCTCACGGGCCAAGGGCATCCAGCCCCGCAGTCTGGAGGTGCTGGAGGATCTCGGAGCACTCGACTCCGTCCTCGCCGGCGGCAGCGTCTATCCGCTCCTCGGGATCCATCTCGGTCCCTTGGCCGCCCCGTGGCGGATGATGCGCAACCGGCAGCCGAGCGCGGACGTTCCGTTCCCCAACACGTGGCTGATACCCCAGTACCGCACCGACCGCGCGCTGCACGACCGCCTCGAACAGCTGGGCCACCGCGTCGAGTTCGCGACGGAACTCGTCGAACTGACCCAGGACACCGACCTGGTCACCGCCAGGGTGGCGGGGCCCGCCGGAATCGAGGAGATCACCGCCCGCTACGTCGTCGGCGCCGACGGCGGTTCGAGCACCGTCCGCAAGCAGCTCGGCATCGGCTTCACCGGATCGACGGACGAACAGGACCGGATGATCATCGTGGATGCCGTCACCACGGGCCTCTCCCGCGACCGATGGCACATGTGGCCCCGCCCCGGAGGACGGTTCACCGGCGCCTGCCCCCTCCCCCACGGCGACCTGTTCCAGTGGATGATCCGGCTGGCGCCCGACGAGGAACCCGTGCTCGACGAGGCACGGCTCAACGAACGGATCCGCTCGGCCACCGGCAACCGGCGCATCACCCTGAGCGACATCCGGTGGACGTCGGTGTTCCGGCCCAACATCCGCCTCGCCGAGAGTTACGGCCGGGGACGGGTCTTCCTCGCCGGCGATGCCGCACATGTGCACACCCCGGCCGGCGCCCAGGGGTTGAACACCGGAATCCAGGACGCCTACAACCTCGGCTGGAAGCTCGCCCAGGTCCTGGCCGGCGCCGACCCCGCGCTCCTGGACACCTACGAGGCCGAACGGATGCCCATCGCGGCCGAAGTGCTCGGCCTGTCCACGAAGAAGTACGACGGCATCGCCAAGCTCGACCCGTCGAGCCTCAAGCGCGGCAAGGACGAACAGCAACTCGCCCTCACCTACTTCGGCGGCCCCCTCGCCCCCGCCGACAGCGACCGCACCAGGGCACTGCGCGTGGGCGACAGGGCACCGGACGCCGTGCTGACGAGCCGCGACGGCCAGCGGGTCAGGCTCTTCGACGTCTTCCGCGGACCGCACTTCACCGCCCTGGCCCACGGCCGCCGTGCCGCCCACGCCCTCGACCGGCTCGAATGGCCCACGGCCGGCGCGCAGGTGAAGCGGATCGCCGTCGGCTCCCCCGCCGAACGCGCGGACCACGTCCTCACCGACTCCGCGGGGACACTCGGGCAGGTCCACGGGCTCACCGAGGACACCCTGCTGCTCGTCCGCCCCGACGGCTACATCGGCCACATCGCGACCGGGGACATCCTCACCAGCACACGCACGGCCGTCCAGGCGTTGACGCCTCCTGCAAGGCGCCGCACCGAGGCCTCTCCCACCGCAGGGGTGTCCGAATGAGCCGTATCCTGCTGCGCGGCGCGCGGGTCATCACCATGACGCCGGGCCGCCCCGACGCCGAGCTCGTCGACGTCCTCGTCGACGGCGACCGCATCGCCGTGATCGACGAGGACCTGGAAGCGCCCGGCGCCGATGAAACCGTCGACCTCACCGGACGCGTACTCCTCCCCGGCCTGGTCAACGCCCACCTGCACACGTGGCAGACCGGACTGCGGTGCGTGGGCGCCGACTGGACGCTCATGGAGTACCTCACCCACCTGCACGGGGGCGCCGTCCAGCACTACGCACCCGACGACATGTACGTCAGCAACCTCGCCGGCGCGCTGAACCAGATCAACTGCGGCACCACCACCCTCGGCGACTGGTGCCACAACAGCCTGACACCCGAGCACGCCGACGCCGCCGTCGAAGGGCTCGCGCGGGCCGGCATCCGCGCCGTCTTCCTGCACGGCACCCCCTACCGGGACCCGGACATCCCCCATCCGCTCGCCGAGATCGACCGCCTGCTGGACGGCCCCGTCCGCGACCATGCCCTCCTCACCCTCGGCATGGCCGTCCAAGGACCGCAGTACTCCTCCCCCGACACCGCGGTGACCGACTTCCGGGCCGCGGCGGAACGCGGACTCGTCGTGTCCCTCCACCAGAGCGGCGGGGAGCTCGCGCCCGGCTGGGCCGCCGTACGCACTGCCGGGCTGTTCGGCCCCCGCACCAACGTCGCGCACGGCTCCGACCTGCCCGACGGCTGGATCAAGACGCTCGTCGACGCCGGCGTCACCTTCACCAGCACACCCGAGAACGAACTCGGCCAGGGCCACGGCACACCCGTCACCGGATCCCTGCTGCGCCACGGCGCCGCCCCCTCGCTCGGCACCGACGTCGACACCGTCGTACCCGGCCAGGTCCTCACAGCCGCCCGTATCGCCCTCGCCCACCAGCGGGGCCTCGATCACGCCCACCACCGGCACCACACCGGCACGCACGCCGACACGCCGTCGGTCACCGCCAAGCAGGCTCTGGCGTGGGCCACCGTCGAAGGGGCGAAGGCGCTCGGCCTCGCCGATCAGGTCGGCCGCATCGAGCCGGGCATGCAGGCCGACCTGATCGCCGTCGACACCCGTGCCCTCAACCTCTGGCCCGCCCACGACCCGATCGCAGCCGTGCTGCACGCCGACATCGCGAACATCGAATCGGTCGTGATCGCCGGCCGCTGGCGCAAGCGCGACCACACTCTGCTCCACCCCGGCCTGGCCGAGGTCATGGACCGACTCCTGGAGTCGGGCGGGCGGCTCCTCCATGCGATGGGCGCCGTATGAGCAGCCAGACCCGGCAGCCCGAGCCCTGACGCATCCCGCCCCCGGCGCGGTGTCGAGTTCCAGGCGACCGCGGTGGCCTTCGGCGATTGCGGGACCGGGAGGGGCGGCGTTCCGTGCGGCAAGGGCGGTGACGCGCTCGTGCGTCCCGGGCGGTCCGCTCCACAGGCGTCGGCACTCACCCGAGCCTCGCCCACCCGGACGTGGACGCGGGTGCCGGACGGCCGAGAACTTCTTGGTGTCCAGGTCATACCACAACAGGTAGTTCTTACCGGGGCCGGCCAGGGTCGAAGTTCATCAGCAGGTTCACCACCCGCGACCTGCGCTCCCAGCCGGACAGCGCCGCTGCCGACGACTGAGTCGGCGGCTCTCGCCGCGCGTTGATGTGAATGGTGAGCGCCTCATCGCCGGGGACGCCGACCACCACAAGACGGCGACGTAAGTCCCTTCACACCCCGGCGTTCCAACTCCCGTCAGTCGCCGTCCCGCAGTTGCCCCAGACCACGCACGAGGAGATCGAGTCCGAACGAGAACTCGTCCTCCAGCGGCACCGGCAAGGAGTGGGCGACCGCTGCGGTCGCGGGGAAGAGAAGAGGATCCACCTCACGGAAGACAGCAGACGCCTGCGTGTCGTCCCGCCCCGTGCTGCCGTGCCCCTCTAGCTGGACCGCGAAGCCCAGGACGTAGCGGGCCAGAGTCGCATAGGCGTGTGCCGCCGTCCGAGGCGGGAAACCGTTGTCGAGCAGAACCGCGATACAGCGTTCGCGCAGCACCATGGCGTGCGGGCCCATCGGGATCTGCTCCACGAGCAGCCGGGCTGCGTTCCGGTGCCGGCGCAGCGTGTCGAACATCGCGTGCGCGATCGTCCGGCAGGCCTGTTCCCAGCCCATGGCGGCGAACTCATCCGCCGCGATCTCGACGGCCCCGAACATACGGTCCACCACCTGGGCGATCAGCGCCGCGCGGTTGCCGAAGTGCCGGTAGAGCGTCGCCGTCCCCGACCCCAGACGCTGAGCCAGGGTCCGCATCGACAGCGCCTCGGCGCCCTCCTCATCCACGATCTCCAACGCCGTGGCGAGGATCCGCTCCAGCGGAACGGGCGGACGCCCCGGCGGGCGCCGAGCCGACGCCCCACCTACCTGCACATCTCCACGCGGCCCTGTCACACGGAAAGTATGACCCGCCCGCACAGGGTGCACGATGTGCGACCGATGCACATCTGATCTCTGCCGCCCTGCTTCGGCATCTCGAGATCGACCGCTCACCGCCGGTTCCTGATGGCTGAAGCCCATGATCGAGGGTCACCAAGCGCCGAACTGGGCAGATCGCTGCGATGGTGTTCTGTGTACCGGCACACCACGTCATGCCGAAGGAATGCGAAACTCGAATTCGGGACGGTCCCACGGCACGGCGGGCGGGCCCGCGAGCGCGGTCCCGGTCCGCACTGCACCGACGCGGTGGTAGAAGTCCTCGGCGGGAAGATGCGACACGACCTTGACACGGTCGAGCCCAGCGGCACGGGCCTCGGACTTCATGTGCGCAACGAGCAGTCGTCCAATACCTTGTCCTTGCGCTTCGTCGGCGACGAACAGCAGATCGAGTTCCGGTGGAGCGAGGACGAGCGAGTAGAACCCGAGGACCCGGCCTCCATGCTCGTCGGCGCCGACGGCTACGAAGGCGCGGTGGGCCTCGATGTAATCAGGGCCGACCCGGTAGCCCGCGACTGCGGCTGCGTACTTACCCTCGTAGGCGCCTGAGCCGCGCACGAGCCGCGTGAGCCGTTTGGCATCCCGCGCGACGGCCCTCCGTATCGTGATCGGCCGACTGCTCGGGGAAGTGCGTGAACTCATGGGGAAAGTATGTCCCACCGAGGTCCCATCAGGATCTTCCCAGGCGGGGCCTCGCCGTCTCACCCGCCCGCGCCTGGGCCGCATCGAACGGTGACCGTCGAGCTCCACCTCGTACCACCACCGCGGCCCGGTCGGCAGCCGCGGCACAAACTCGGCCAGCGCGACGTCGACGGGGGAACTCCACCCCGCCGCCCCCGACCGCCATCGAGCGGCCCGCGCGCCGGACTGCTCCAGCAGGCCCACTCGTGGCAGCCCGAGGCTGCGTTGTACGTTGACCAGCCAGAAGACCAAGGGGTGGGAACATTGGACGTACCGAATGTGATCGGCGACTGGCAGGAGTACCAGTCCGGCGCCCTCGCCGGACTGCGAGTGCGTGTGCACAACCTGAAGAAGGCCACACCGCGACAGGGCCGCGACGACAAAGCCAAAGGGCTCACGTACGTCAGCTTCGAGGTCACGTACGAGAACCGCGGCACCAAGCACCACGAGATAGACCTGGACCGGCGCCCGCAGCATGTCGACGTCCGAGTAGGGCGCGACGGGCACGCGGCCTTCATCGACATCCACTCCTCCGACGTCATCGAGGAGTACAACCTCTTCCCCCAGCGTCGCGTGACAGCGGTCATCTATGCCGCCGCATCTGCCGCGAAACTCAAACAGATCGACATCCAGATCAGCCCGAGCATCGACGACGACCCCACGTTCGGCTACCACTGGGTCGGCGGCCTCGGAGTACACGAGGGTTCCACGCGTGCCGGCTCCCGCGCCTCGACCGCGAAGCCGAGCGTCGCCAATCAGGTCGAACAGTTCCTCAAGGGCACCGCCCCCGACGGAGCCTGACGCCGCCGGAACCCAACTCGTCGCCATGGCGGACGGGGAGCCGGAACGCCGCCCACGGCAGCTACTCCAGCACAATCAGTGCACACTCGGCCGGGAACTCCCGGGAAGGCCAGGGAAGTGGAGGAAGTACTCCGCAACTCCCAGCGCAATTGCCCAGGCCGGCAGCGGCGCAGGTCACGCCCAGGCAGCCACCGGCACGAACGAACTGTCCTGGCGGAACAGGTCCGTCCCGTCCGGGCGTTCCACGCGGAGCTGGTAGGCGTAGTGGCGCAGGTAGTACCCGGGGTAGTTGTACGACTCGAAGCGCACGGAGCCCGAGGCCGCGCCGGTCCGGAGGATGAACGTGGCGTCCTTGGCGAACGTGCTCGTGCCGTCGTTCGGGTCGAAGCGGGCGCGGAAGTCCCAGTGGCGCAGGTAGTTGCCGGCCGCGTCGCGGAAGGAGTAGCCGCTCGCGTCGGCCAGGCCGGCGACGACCGTGAAGGTGGCGGCCTGCTTCTCGGCGGTGCTGCTGGAGCCGCTGACCACGGGCAGGTTGAGGAGCGAGGACTGCTGTTGCCAGTAGCGGGTCGAGTAGTTGGCCGACCGGAAGGAGCGGGTGGTGTTCCGGGCGAGGCTCGGGCCACCGGAGACCGTCTCCTTGACGACCGTGAAGTGCCGGGCCGTGCCGGAGATCCCGGGGAGCGCGGCCGGTGCCGTCCAGGTGGCGAACGTGTCGTAGCTGTCGCTGTAGTAGTAACTGCCGTCACCGTAGCCGTCGAAGAAGATGCGCCAGCCGCCGTTGTCGAGCCGCACCAGCGCCGGGCCCTCGCGGTAGCTGCCCCAGCCCGCCCAGTCGCCCGTCCTGCGCATCGTGTACGGGCCGGTGAGGTTCGAGGCGGTGGCGTACTCGATGTACTTCGTCGTCTCGTTCTTCGGGAAGGCGTGGTAAGTCGAGCCGATCTTCACGATGAACGTGTCGATGTGGTTGGCGCCGATGCCGGAGAGCGCGACAGGTGAAGTCCACGCCGTCAACGCCGAGTTGGCGGCCCGGAGCAGGTACGGCGTGAAGATCCACTCGTCGTTCGTGGTGGAGCAGGACACGATGACGCTGACGCTGCCGTCGCTGTCGACGAACCACTCGGGGGCCCAGGCGCGGGAGAGGTTCGCGACGGGGACGGTGTAGTCGTACAGGAACGTCCAGTTGACGCGGTCGGAGCTGCGGGCGAAGCCGATGGTCCTGCTGGTGTCCTGCCAGGTGCGTGTGGTGTAGGTGACGTAGTAGTAGCCGTCGGTGTGTCTGATGACGCTCGCGTCGCGGATCCGGCCCGCCGGCGGCGTGTAGGCGGAGGAGCGCAGCAGCCGGAAGTCGGTGGCGTCGTCCGACTGGTAGACGTTGACCGTGCCGTCGTTGCTGTTGAGGAACGGCACGATCGTGTACCGGGTGGCGGAGCCGTTCGGCGGTGCGGCGGCCAGAGCGCTGCCGAGCAGTCCGGGCGCCTCGCCCAGCAGCACCGCGGAGGCGGGCAGGGCGGCCAGGGCGCGCAGCAGCGTACGGCGGGACGGGGCGACGGGGTGTGCGGTCACGGGCGGCTCTCCCTGAGACACAATGATCGATATATCGAACAAGGTTCGGAAACTCGATCAGAAGTGGGGGCTCAGAAAGTAAGGGCGGGGCAGGAACGCGTCAATGGTTTGAACAGGAGCGGATGAGTCCAGTGAGGTAGATGTGGTCAGTGGGTGAATTTCCACTCCTGCCGTCGGCGTTCCACCGCCGGCCATCGGACGTTACCGTTCGGTAGAGAGGTTGCCTCCGGAGGTGTCCGTATGACGTTCGACCGAGCCGCAGGCCTGGCGGAGACCGCCCGTGCGCTGGCCGCCGGGGACGTGACGTCCCGGGCGCTCGTCGAGCGGACGCTGGCGCGCATCGAGGCGACACAGGGCAGCATCAACGCCTTCCGGATCGTCCGGGCCGAGGCGGCGCTCGCCGAGGCCGAGGCCGCCGACCGGGAGCTGGCCGCGGGCGTGCGGAGGCCGCTGCTCGGGGTGCCCGTGGCGGTGAAGGACGACATGGACGTGGCCGGCGAGCCGACCGCCTTCGGCTGCTGCGGGGAGTTCCCGCCGGTCGCCGAGGACGGTGAGGCGGTACGGCGGCTGCGCGCGGCCGGGGCCGTGATCGTCGGCAAGACCAACACCTGCGAGTTCGGGCAGTGGCCCTTCACCGAGGGGCCGGCCTTCGGCGCCACCCGCAATCCGTGGAGCACGGCCCATACGCCCGGTGGTTCCTCGGGCGGCTCGGCCGCCGCGGTCGCCGCCGGTCTGGTGCCCGCCGCGCTCGGCTCGGACGGCGCCGGCTCGGTGCGGATCCCGGCCGCGTGGACCCATCTGGTCGGCATCAAGCCGCAGCGCGGCCGCGTCTCCACCTGGCCGCGCGGCGAGTCCTTCCAGGGCATCACCGTCAACGGCACCCTGGCCCGTACGGTCGCCGACGCGGCCCTGCTGCTGGACGCGGCGAGCGGCAACCACCCGCTGGACCCGCACCGGCCCCCGGCCGTGGACGCGTCGGCGGCCGTCGGCCGCGACCCCGGGCGGCTGCGCATCGCGCTCGCCCTCAAGCCGCCGTTCACAGCCGTTCCCGCCCGGCTCCTGCCTCAGGTGCGCACCCGCATCGTCGAACTCGCCGAGCGGCTCGCGGAGCTGGGGCACATCGTCGAGGAGGCGGACCCGCCGTACGGGCAGATCGGGCTGACCTTCGTGCCGCGCGCGACGGCCGGGATCGCCGAGCGGGTGGCCGAGGCGCCCTTCCCTGCGCTGCTGGACCGGCGCACCCGGGACGCGGCCCGGCTGGGCCGGCTGCTCGGCGGGGCACCGCTGCGGGCGGCCCGGCGGGCGGAGACCGTCCTGCACCGCCGCATCGGCGAGTTCTTCACCTCGTACGACGTCGTCCTCGCGCCCACCACCGCCGCTCCCCCGCCCCGTATCGGCGCCCTGCTGGAACTCAGCGGTTTCGCCACCGACCGGGCGATGATCGCCGCCTGCCCGTACGCCTGGCCGTGGAACGTGCTGGGCTGGCCGGGCGTCAACGTGCCCGCCGGTTTCACGGCGGACGGTCTGCCCGTCGGGGCCCAGCTGCTCGGCCCGGCGAACAGCGAACCGCTGCTGGTGCAGGTGGCCGCGCAGTTGGAGGCGGAACTGCGCTGGCACGAGAAGTGGCCCGCCCCGCCGGTCACGGAACGTTCCGCTGCCGCCTGAGCGACCGTGGGCGGTTGCGCGTGGCGACCGGTCGGTGGCCGGGCGCGTGGGAGCAGCCTCTAGGGTGCCCGCGTGACCGCGTTTACCGATGAGAACGTCCCGGGCCGCTCCGGCCCCTCCGCCACCACCCAGGCCGATCCGCGCGAGGTGGGCCGGGTGCGCACCGAGTACTCGCCCGCGCACGACGGCGACCCCGACCCCGGCGAGATCGTCTGGACGTGGGTGCCCTTCGAGGAGAACGACGGGCGCGGCAAGGACCGCCCGGTGCTCGTGGTCGCCCGCGAGCCGGCGGGGACGTTCCTCGCCGTGCAGTTGTCCAGCAAGCGGCACGACGGGGACCGGGAGTGGGTGCCGATCGGCAGCGGACCGTGGGACCGGTCGGACCGCGAGTCGTGGGTCGACGTGGACCGGGTCCTGCGTCTGCACGAGGACGGCATGCGCCGGGAGGCCTGCGCCCTGGACCGTATGCGGTTCAACCTGGTCAGGCACCGGCTGCGGGAGCGCTACGGCTGGAGCTGAAGGCCTCCTCGAAGGCGCCGCGCACGGCGGCGCCCGGCGTCCGGTCCAGCACCCCGAACACCACGTGCTCGAAGGCCTGCGCAAAGCGCCCGCCGGGTTCCAGCAGCGCCCGGAAGGCCCCGGCGACCTGCGCCGGGTCGTTGCGGAAGACGCCGCATCCCCAGGCGCCCAGCACCAGGCGCCGGTAGCCGTGGGCGGCGGCCGTCTCCAGGACCCGTTCGGCGCGGACGGCCAGGGCCGTCGGCAGTTCCGGGACTCGTTCGGGTGCCGTGCGGTGCACCACGCCCGCGTTGGGCGCCGCCGCGGTCAGGAAGCCGGCGGTGTACGGCTCGTCCAGCAGGCGGCCCCGGTCGTCGCGGAAGACGGGCACGGCGGGTGAGTGGATGACACGGTCCGTGTAGAACGGGTCGCGGTGGGCCCGGTGGTGGTCGTAGAACGCGCGGGCCCGGAGCAGGCAGGTGTACAGCGCGGAGGCCCGGCACAGGGCCTCTTCCTGGGCCTGGGCGCCGTTGAGGTATCCGCCGCCGGGGTTGCGAGCCGAGGCGAAGTTCAGCACGGCCACGTTCCCGCCGAGCCGGCGGGCCGCCTCCAGGCTGCTCTCACCCGTGACCTCGACCAGCGTCCGAGTCACCCGGGTGGAGGACACCGGCACCGGTTCCGGGCCGTACATGCGCGTGCCCTCGCGCGCCGCCCGGAGTCCGGCCGCGATGGACACCTCGCGCCCGTCCGGTGCCCGGTAGGCCCCCGCCGCCACGATCTGCTCGGTCTGCTGTGCGACACCGCGCAGGCGCGCGCTCACGGCGCCACCCCCGTGTGCGCCGTGACCGCGTGCCGAACGGCCGGTTTTGTCGTGCTCACGCAGGCATCGTGGGTGATGCCGACCGTGTGGTGCAACGGAGTTTTCGCCACCGGAGAACACCGGGGAAAGCGCCGGGAAACGCCCGGCCGGTCCGGATGACCGTGCCGGAACGCCCCGGTTCGCCCCCTTGTGCCGAGCGACACGAGGGACTTGGGTGGGACGAGTGATCCCGGCCCGGGCCGCCGAAGAGCCCGGACCGGTGGCATGGTGGAATCTCAGGAGGATCCCGACATGTCTGATGCGTCCACTGCCCCGGCGGGTGGCTGTACCGAGCCACACACCGCCCTGTCCGAAGCCGAGGTCGACGCTCTGGTGCGCGGCATCTGCTTCAAGACCGGCCCGCCGCGCCGCCTCGGCGTCGAGGTGGAATGGCTCGTCCACGAACTGCGCGCACCGCAGCTCCCCGTCACACCCGAACGACTCGACGCGGCCTACGCCGCACTGCGGCCCCTGCCCCTGAAATCGGCGCTCACCGTGGAGCCCGGCGGCCAGCTGGAGCTGAGCTCGCCCCCCGCCGCCTCGCTGACGGAAGTCATCGCCACCGTCTCCGCCGACCTCGACGCCGTCCGCGCGGTCCTGCGCGACAACGGCCTCACGCTGGTCGGCCTCGGCCACGATCCCTGGCACGCACCGCGCCGGTTCCTGCGCGAACCGCGCTACGACGCCATGGAGGCCTGCCTCGACCGCACCGGCCCCTCCGGCCGCGCCATGATGTGCACCTCGGCCTCCGTGCAGGTGTGCGTGGACGCCGGCCACGAGGAGCCCGGGCCCCTCGGCCATGTGCGGCGCTGGTGGCTGGCCCATCACCTGGGCGCGGTCCTGGTGGCCGTGTTCGCCAACTCCCCGCTCGCCGGTCACCGGCCGACCGGCTGGCTGTCCACCCGGCAGCTGATGTGGACCCGCATCGGCGCCGGCCGGGCGGGCGGCCCGCCCCTGGACGCCGACCCGCGCGGCGCCTGGGCCCGGCACGTGCTGGACTCCCCCGTGATGTGCGTACGGCGCGACGGCGGGCCCTGGGACGTCCCGGAGGGGCTCACCTTCCGCGAGTGGATCCGCACCGGCGTCCCCCGGCCGCCCACGCGGGAGGACCTCGACTACCACGTCACTACGCTGTTCCCGCCGGTCAGGCCGCGCGGCCACCTCGAACTGCGCATGATCGACGCGCAGCCGGGTGACGACGGCTGGATCGTGCCGCTGGCCGTGACGGCGGCGCTGTTCGACGACCCGGAGGCCGCCGAGACCGCCTACCGGGCCGTGAAGCCGCTGGCGGAGCGCACACTCGGGCTGCCCGCGCCGCACAACCCGCTGTGGGTCGACGCGGCCCGCAGCGGTCTGGCCGACGCCGAACTGCGCGAGGTGGCCGTCACGTGCTTCACGGCCGCGCTGGACGCCCTGCCCCGGCTCGGCGCCGCGCCCGAGGTCGTCGAGGCCGTCACGGCCTATCTGGACCGCTATGTCGTCCTGGGCCGGTGCCCCGCGGACGACCTGCTCGACCGACAGCGCGGCACGGACGGTCGCGCCCACGGGAAGGACCCGCGCCCATGACCGACACCAGCCCCGCCGTCGACACCGGCACCACCGACCCCGAGGTCCTGCGCGAGCGCGCGGTCGCCTCGCTGGTCGTCGCCCGCGACCGCACCACCCTGCTGACGAGCTGTGTCGAGGACCCCGACCTGACCGCGCAGCACTCGCCGCTGATGTCGCCGCTCGTGTGGGACCTGGCGCACATCGGCAACCAGGAGGAGCAGTGGCTGCTGCGGGCCGTCGCCGGGCACGAGGCGATACGGCCCGAGATCGACGGCCTCTACGACGCGTTCGAGCATCCGCGGGCCGAGCGGCCGAAGCTGCCCCTGCTGTCGCCCGCCGAGGCACGCACGTACGCGGCCGATGTGCGCGGCCGCGCCCTGGACGTGCTGGAGAAGGCCGCGTTCCACGGGACACGGCTGACCGAGGCCGGGTTCGCCTTCGGGATGATCGCGCAGCACGAACAGCAGCACGACGAGACCATGCTGATCACCCATCAGCTGCGCCGGGGCCCGCAGGCGCTGACAGCGCCCGACCCGGAGCCGGTGCCGCTGTACACCGGCCCGTCCGAAGTCCTCGTCCCGGGCGGCCCGTTCACGATGGGCACCTCCGACGAGCCGTGGGCCCTGGACAACGAACGGCCCGCGCACCGGCGCGAGGTGGCGCCCTTCCGGATCGACACCACGCCGGTGACGAACGGCGCGTACCAGGCGTTCATCGAGGACGGCGGCTACGACGACCCGCGCTGGTGGACGGCGGACGGCTGGGCCCACATCCGCCGGAACTCCCTCACGGCCCCGCTGTTCTGGCGGCGGGACGGCAGGCAATGGCTGCGGCGGCGCTTCGGCGTCACCGAGGTCGTCCCGCCGGACGAGCCGGTGCTGCACGTGTGCTGGTACGAGGCCGACGCCTACGCCCGCTGGGCGGGACGCCGGCTGCCCACGGAGGCCGAGTGGGAGAAGGCGGCCCGGTACGACCCGGCCGGCGACCGCTCCATGCGCTACCCGTGGGGCGACGCCGACCCGGGGCCCGAGCACGCCAACCTCGGTCAGCGGCATCTGCGTCCGGCGCCCGCCGGGAGCTACCCGGCCGGCGAGTCGCCGCTCGGCGTACGGCAGTTGATCGGCGACGTGTGGGAGTGGACGGCGAGCGACTTCCTGCCGTATCCGGGGTTCAGGGCGTTCCCGTACAAGGAGTACTCGGAGGTCTTCTTCGGGTCCGACTACAAGGTGCTGCGCGGCGGTTCGTTCGCCGTGGACGCGGTGGCCTGCCGGGGCACGTTCCGCAACTGGGACCACCCGATCCGGCGGCAGATCTTCTCCGGGTTCCGCACGGCCCGCTCGGAGGACGTCTGATGTGCCGTCATGTGGCGTACGTGGGACCGGCGGAGCCGCTCGGGGGCCTCCTCGTGGAGCCCCCGCACGGCCTGTACCGGCAGTCATGGGCGCCCCGGCGACAGCGGTACGGGACGGTCAACGCCGACGGTTTCGGCGTGGGCTGGTACGCCGAGGGCGACCCGGTGCCGGCCCGCTACCGCCGGGCGGGGCCGGTCTGGGCGGACCTGTCGTTCGCCGATCTCGCCCGGGTCGTACGGTCCACCGCACTGCTCGCCGCGGTGCGGGACGCGACCCTGTCGGGCGCTGACGCGGAGGCCGCGGCGGCGCCGTTCGCCGCGGGGACCTGGCTGTTCAGCCACAACGGGGCGGTCAAGGGCTGGCCCGGCTCGCTCGCACCGGTGTCCCGCACCCTGCCGCCGGAGGACCTGCTGTCGCTGGAGGCCCGCAACGACTCGGCGCTCGTGTGGGCCCTGGTCCTGGCCCGGCTCAGGAGCGGCGACGAGCAGGGCCAGGCGCTGGCCGACACGGTCCTGGAGGTCGCCGCCGCCGCGCCCGGTTCCCGGCTCAACCTCCTGCTCACCGACGGCGACACCATCACCGCGACCGCCTGGGGCGACACCCTCTGGTATCTCGACCGGCCCGGCGGCGGCACCGTCGTGGCCTCGGAGCCCTACGACGACGATCCGCACTGGCAGGAGGTGCCCGACCGCACGCTGCTCGCGGCGAGCCGCACGGACGTGCTGCTCACGCCGCTGAAGGAGCCGGCCGACGCCTTCGTGCCCGCATCACCCAAGGAGCCCCGTACGTGAGCCCGTTCCACCTCACCCGCACGCTGCCCGACGACGCCACGGACGCCGCGCTGCGCGCCGACGTCCACCGGGGTCTGACCGGTCGTCCCAAGACGCTGCCGCCTAAGTGGTTCTACGACGCGCACGGCAGCGACCTGTTCGAGAAGATCACCGAACTGCCCGAGTACTACCCCACCCGCGCCGAACGGGAGATCCTCGTGGCGCGCTCCGGCGACATCGCCGCGGCGACCAGGGCCCGCACCCTGGTCGAGCTCGGCTCCGGCTCGTCGGAGAAGACGCGGCATCTGCTGGACGCCCTGACGGACCTGCACACCTACGTCCCCGTCGACGTCAGCGAGAGCGCCCTCACCCAGGCCGGGCAGGCGCTCGCCGCCGAGCGGCCGGGACTCGACGTGCACGCGCTCATCGCCGACTTCACCGCGGAGCTGACGCTGCCGGAGACGCCGGGGCCGCGGCTGGTGGCGTTCCTCGGCGGCACGATCGGAAACCTGCTGCCCGTCGAGCGCGCCGCGTTCCTGGCGTCCGTGCGGGGCCTGCTCGCCCCGGGCGACGCGCTGCTGCTGGGCACGGACCTGGTCAAGGACGAACAGGTGCTGGTCCGGGCGTACGACGACGCGGCCGGGGTGACGGCCGCGTTCAACAAGAACGTGCTCACCGTGATCAACCGCGAGCTCGGCGCCGACTTCGAGCCGGCCGCGTTCGACCATGTGGCGCTGTGGGACGCCGAGCACGAGTGGATCGAGATGCGACTGCGCTCCCGTAGCGCGCAGACCGTGAAGGTGCCCGCGCTCGACCTCGCCGTGGACTTCGCGGCGGGTGAGGAACTGCGCACCGAGGTGTCGGCGAAGTTCCGGCAGGAGGGAGTGCGTGGCGAACTGTCCGCGGCGGGGCTGGACCTGGCCCACTGGTGGACGGACGGCGCGGGCCGGTTCGCGCTGTCGCTGAGCGTGGTGCGCTGACACCTGCGGCATCCCTGTGCCCCTGGACGGCGGCGGAGCGGAGACGACGTCTCGCGCTTCGCCGCCGCGTGGGGCACGGTGGAGTGACGTGTGACACCCGTCACTGAAGAGGAGCAGCGGCATGTCGAACCACACCTACCGGGTCACGGAGATCGTCGGCACCTCCCCCGACGGCGTCGACCAGGCCATCCGCAACGGCATCGACCGGGCTTCCCGGACGCTGCGCAACCTGGACTGGTTCGAGGTGACGCAGGTGCGCGGGCAGCTCGAGGCCGGGCAGATCGCGCACTGGCAGGTGGGGCTGAAGGTCGGGTTCCGGCTGGAGGAGTCCGAGTAGTCCGCCGCCCTGCTTCCGTCCGGCTCAGCCCGGCAGGGGTGCCGAGGTGGAGCGGCCCGGCTGCCTGCCCTCCGGCGGGTAGTCGCAGTCGATGCTGCTCACCTCCCGGTCGCCGTCCTCGGAGTCGACGATCGCCACACCCGTGCAGGCCCGGCCGTGTTCGTCCGTCCAGGTGACGATCTCGCTCCGGTCGGGCTTCGCGCAGCCGCTGAGCAGTACGACGCCGACGAGCGCGACTGCCGCGAGCGCGCCCCTACGACTTCCCTTCATGGCATCCCCCGTATGTCCGTTGTCCGCTGTCCGCGCACGAGTGCGCAGGTACGTCCTGGTTCCCGGCAAGGAGATGCCCGGCGGAGGTAAACACTCCGCCAACGCGTGCTCTCAGGTGCGTCCTTCCCGCTCCTGCGCCACCTTCAGCTCGGCGGACCTGGCCGCCCAGTCGGCCCGTACGACGGTGAAGCCCGCCCGCCGGGCGTCCTCGCAGACCATTTCGTCGTCGTCCACGAGCACGCGGATCTCGCGTGTGCGGGCGAGCCGCCGCAGGATCTCCAGCTTCGTGAACCGGGCGGGCCTGCGGTCGGCGTCGCGCCGCATGTACACCCGCCCCTGGGGCAGTCCCTGCGCGGCGAGCCAGTCGAGCGTGTCGCGCCGGCAACGCTCGGGCCGCCCGGTGAGGTAGACGATCTCGCACTCCCGCGCGCTCTCCTTGACCAGCGCGATGCCCTCCGGGAGGGGCGGGTCCTGGGGCGCCGCCGAGAAGAACCCGTCCCAGTCCCGCGGCCTGCGCTCCAGGAACCGCTGCCGGTGCGCGGTGTCGGCGAGGGTGTTGTCCAGGTCGAACACGGCCAGCGGGGCCACACGGCGATCGTCACTCACGCCGCCCACCCTAGGCCGTCCGGCGGTCCCCGTCGCCCTCCCCGGGCAGGCCGACCGCGCGAGTGCCGGGGGCGGTCGGCGACGGCTCCCCGGCCCGAGCCCGGACAGGCGCGAACGCCGAACCGCGCCCGGAGCCGGCACGTCCCCCGGCCCGCGCCGGCAGTACTCACCGATGTCCGCCCCGGTCCGGGGGAACGGGGCTGCGCCCGCGGCCGACCTGCACCCGGGCGGCGGGCCGGCTGCCCGGCTCGCGTCCGCGGGGAACCCCGGGCCGTACCGGAGCCATCCCCCGCCCGCACTGCGGCCCGCAGCCCGCAGCCCGCCAGAACGGAACCCCGCGCACGGCCGGGACGGACACACCAGCGACGAGCCCACTGCCCGGCTCCCCGTCCACGGCCGCGAGACCGAACCCGGAGCTCGTCCCCCGCCCCGCGCCCAACCCCCCGTCCGTGGACACGGGGCTTGCCCACGGCCCGACCGAGAACCGAGCAACGAACCCGCTGCCCAGGCCCCAATCCACGAGAGCGCGAGACCGCCACCAGAGCCCCGTCCCCATACCGCCCCGGCCCAGTCCGCAGGCACAGGGCCGGGGAACGGAGCCCGTCCATAGCCCCGCCCACCGGGCCGCGTCTCGGACCCCGGCAACCTTCACCCCCTTGGCGGTCACTGCTCTGCGACACCCACGCAGGTACAGGCAGGAGGCCGTATGCGTAACGCAGCGATCTGGTCCATGGCGATGGCGGGGGCCGCGGTGGCCATGGCGGTGGGCGGGCCGGCAGGGTCGGCAGCCGCAGCGGGGACGACCCTGGTCGTGGCCGCCGACGGGGACGACTCCGGTCCCGGTACGCTCGAACGGCCGCTGAGGACCATTCAGCGGGCGGTGGACCTGGCGAGGCCCGGTGACACCGTCAGCGTGCGGGGCGGGACGTACGCCCTCACCGACAACATCACCATCGCGGGCTCGGGGACCGCGTCCCAGCCGATCGCCCTCTCGCCCCACCAGGGCGAGCGCGTGGTCATCGACGGGGAGAGGCTGCCCGCCAGCCACACGCCGGTCGGCGGCAGCATCCCGCGTGCCGAGCGCGGGGCGATCCACATGGAGGCGTCGCACTGGCGGATCTCGGGCCTGGAGATCGTGGGCGGCCCGTACGGCCTGTACTGCGACGGTTGCAACAGCAATGTCTTCGCGCGCCTGAGCACGCACGACAACTACGAGTCCGGCTTCCAGCTCCAGGGCGCCTCCAGCAACAACCAGATCCTGAACCTGGACAGTTACGGCAACCGCGACCCCCGCAAGAACGGCGAGAGCGCCGACGGCCTGGCCGTCAAGGAGGGCAGCGGTTCGGGCAACGTGGTGCGCGGCGCCCGGCTGTGGAACAACGTGGACGACGGCTTCGACGCCTGGAAGTTCACCTCACCGATCACGATCGAGAACACGGTGGCGTACGGCAACGGCTTCAACCGCTGGAACTTCCCCGACTTCGCGGGTGACGGGAACGGCTTCAAACTCGGCGGTGGCAGCCCGGCCCCGGCCGTGTCCCACACGGTCCGGGGCAGTGTCGCGTTCAGGAACGCCAAGCACGGGTTCACCGACAACGGCAACCCGGGCTCCCTCGCCCTGAGCCGCAACTCGACGCACGCCAACGCCGGTACGGGCTTCGACGCCGACGTCTCGGGCGGGACCGCCAGACTCACGGGCAACCTCTCCGTCGCGGACCAGCGCCCGGCGGCCGTCGGGTCCGGAACCGTCGCCAGCGGGAATTCCTGGAACATCGGCGGGATTTGGGACGCCGCTTCGGTCCTGAGCACCGACCCGGCTCCGCTCACCGGCCCCCGGGCGGCGGACGGCTCCATGCCGAAGGCGCCGGCGTTCCTCGTCCCCCGGTCCGGCACCGCCGTCGGCGCCCGCTTCTGACGGAGAAATGGTCCGTACTATTCCCGGACGGCCTTCCGATCAAGGCGGCGCAGTATCGCCAACGTTCAACTGTGGCGTGAACGAGCCATGAACAGCCATCAATTGGCCCTCACAGTTGATGGCTCAAGCGTCGCACTGACATACTCCGCATTCAGCCTCGCCACCACCCGTGGGCGGGGCTGATCGGGGATCTCCACACAGAACCCCGAGGCCGCCCGCGTGAATCCGGACAGCGAGTTTTTCGGTTTCACGAGACCCCCACAGAGCCCGCACCCCCACAGTGCGCCCGGCGTCCCTCCACCCTGCTCGAAAGCCGGACGAGACCACTGACTCGAAGGGGTCGAGTGCGGGGCACGATGCAGCGAAGAAGGTGCGCCTGTGCCCGAATTTCCACCGCGACGGGATGACACTCCCACATTCCCACTACCGCACATCGAACATACTCCGCCGTCTCGCATATCCGATCATCCCGAATTTCACTCTCTGCGTCGCGCGCAGCGCCGGTTCGGCACCCGGGCGACGATCCTGTCCGTCGGCGGATTCCTGCTGTATGTGCTGTTGTCGAGTTTCGTGCCCGCGGTGATGAACCAGCCGCTGTTCGGCCACCTCACGATCGGACTCGCCCTCGGCCTCGGCCAGTTCGTCATCATCGGCGTGACCGCGTGGTGCTACGTCCGGCACATGCGCACCCGGGTCGATCCGCTCGCCCGCGGCCTGAGGTCCCGGCGCCACGAGAACGAGACCCGCCGCGCCCGCTCGGCGGCGGCTCCGCCCCAAGGGTCCGGGCAGCCCCTCCAGCACGGCACGAGGGGGTTCCGCACATGGTGACGCTCGCCGCCATCGACGACAGCAGCCTCCAGCTGACGTTCGTCCTGTTCCTGACCGTAGTCGTGATCACCCTGTTCACGGCACTGCTGACGGCGCCCCAGCGCGACGAGATCAGCGAGTTCTACCTCGGCAACCGCGCCATGTCGCCGTTGCGCAACGGCCTCGCCATGTGCGGCGACTACCTGTCCGCCGCCACCCTGCTGGGCAGCACCGGACTGGTCGCCCTGACCGGGTACGACGGACTGATGTACCTCGGCGGCACCACCGTCGCCTGGATGATGGTGCTGCTGCTCATCGCCGAACCCTTGCACCGTACGGGCAAGTTCACCCTGGGCGACACGGTGGCGCTGCGGCTGCCCCGGCAGCAGCGGCCGGTGCGGGTCGCGCTGGCCGTCTGCATCCTGGCCATCGCGACCCTCTACCTGGTGGCGCAACTCGTGGGCAGCGTCACCCTGTTGACCCAGTTCACCGGCGTCCCGAGCGGCACCACCCGTACCCTGTGCGTGGTCGTGATCGGCACCTTCGTGATCCTCTACGCCTCCCTCGGGGGCATGCCGGGAGCGACGGTCATCCAGATCATCAAGGCCGTGATGCTGATCGTGGGCGTGCTGTTCACCGCGGGCTGGGTGCTGTACCACTTCGACTGGAACCCGAACGCGCTGCTCGAGAGGGCGGCCGAGCGCAGCGGAACCGGTCTGACCTTCCTCGAACCCGGGCTGCGCTACGGCGGCACGGTCAGCAACAAGCTGGACTTCCTCAGCCTCGAACTGGCCATCGTGCTCGGCCTCGCCGCCCTTCCGCACGTGCTGATGCGCCTGCTCGCCCCGCGCACCAGCGGCGTGCTGCGTTCCTCCGTCCTGTGGGCCATCGGCCTGGTCGGCGCGGTCTGCTTCGGGGCCGGCATCCTCGGCCTCGGCGCCACCGCGCTCCTCGGCAGGGACGCCATCGAGAGCACGGACCGCACCGGCAACGCCTCCGTCCTGCTGCTCGCGCACGAGCTGGGCGGCAGTGTCCTCACCGCGCTGCTGACCTGCCTGGCGTATCTGACCCTGCTCGCCGTGGCGGTGGGCCTCACCCTGGCCGCGGCCTCGTCCCTCGCGCACGACCTGTACAGCGAGGTGATCCGCAAGGGCCGCGCGAGCGAGACGGAGGAGCTGACCGTCGCCCGGCTGTCCGGCGCCGTCATCGGCATCCTCGGCATCCTGCTCGCACTGGTCGCCTGGGGGGCGAACACCGCGACGCTCGCGTTCCTCGCCTTCGCCATCGCGGCGTCCGCGATTCTGCCGACGATCATCTACACCCTCTTCTGGCGGCGCTTCACGGCGAAGGGAGCACTGCTCAGCCTCTACGGCGGTCTGGCCAGCTCGGTCCTGCTCGCCGCGTTCTCCCCCGTCGTCTCCTCCGCCCCGGCCTCGTTCTACCCCGAGGTCGACTTCGCCTGGTTCCCGCTCCAGAACCCCGGCATCGTCTCCATCCCCCTGGGCTTCCTGCTGGGCTGGCTCGGCACGGTGCTGGACAAGGGCCCGGCCGAGGACAGCACCGCACACGAGGAGTTCGAGGTGCGGATGCTCGTGGGCGCCGACGACTGACACACCGGACCCGCACATCGGCCTCCGGGCACCGGGCACCATCGCGCACCGGGGACGTGAATTGTTAATGGGATCCATTTTCATGTAGCGTCCTCGGTGCCTGCCCACCGAGGAGGAGTCCCATGGCTGTCCCGAAGCGGAAGATGTCCCGCAGCAACACCCGTCACCGCCGCGCCCAGTGGAAGGCCGCCACGCCGACGCTGGTCCCGGTCACCGTCGACGGCGTCCGTCACCTCGTACCGCAGAACCTGGTCAAGGCCTACGAGCGCGGGCTGCTGCGCCCCGAGGGCTGACACCGTGTCCTACGAACGGCTGCCCGTCACCGTGCTCTCCGGATTCCTCGGGGCGGGCAAGACCACCCTGCTCAACCATGTCCTGACCAATCGCGAGGGGCTGCGCGTCGCCGTCATCGTCAACGACATGAGCGAGGTCAACATCGACGCGGCCCTGGTGCGCGGCGGCGAGGCCGCCCTGTCGCGGACCGAGGAACGCCTGGTCGAGATGACCAACGGCTGCATCTGCTGCACGCTCCGCGACGACCTGCTGGAAGAGGTGGACCGGCTGGCCCGCGAGGGCCGGTTCGACCATCTCCTCATCGAGTCGTCCGGGATCTCCGAGCCGATGCCCGTCGCGGCCACCTTCGCCTTCGCCCGCGACGACGGCGCCACCCTCGACGACGTGGCACTGCTGGACACCATGGTCACGGTCGTCGACGCGGCCAACTTCCTCGCCGAGCTGGAGAGCGGCGACGACCTCGTCGAGCGGGGTCTCGCCCCCTACGAGGACGACGAGCGCACGGTCAGCGATCTCCTCGTCGACCAGGTCGAGTTCGCCGACGTCCTGGTCCTCAACAAGCTCGACCTGGTCGACGAGGAGACGGCGACCCGGCTGCGGGCGGCCCTGACCCGGCTGAACCCACTCGCCCGGCTGGTCCCGGCGACGCACGGCCGGGTGGACCTCCCCCAAGTGCTCGGCACCCGGCTGTTCGACCTGGAACGCGCCCAGCAGGCGCCGGGCTGGGTCCGGGAACTCAACGGCGACCACGTGCCCGAGACCGAGGAGTACGGCATCTCCTCCACCGTCTTCCGCTCCGAACTGCCCTTCCACCCGGGGCGGTTGTGGACGTTCGTCACGGAGGAACTGGATGCCGGCACGTACGGGCGGGTCCTGCGCTCCAAGGGCTTCTTCACCCTGGCGAGCCGCCCGCGGGTGACGGGCCTGTGGTCACAGGCCGGCTCCGTCGCCCGCTTCGAGCCCTCCGCGGCGCGGGACGGGGACACCCCGTTCGCGCAGGAGCTGGTGTTCATCGGCACGGGGCTGGACGCTCGGGCTCTGCACTCCGCCCTGACAGGCTGCCTGATGGCACCCGGCGAGCCATTGCCGGCGGACGACCCGTTCCCCGCCTGGGACACCTACGGCATCGACGAGACCTGCGAGCACGAGCACGACGTAGCGGTCCCGGCTGTGTAGAAGAGGCCGCGAACCCGGCGCAGCCACGCCTCGACGGCCGCCTCGTCGGGCCGCTCGGGCAGCACGGTGGGCGTCTCGTCGAAGGCGGCCTCGTAGTGCCTGAGCAGGGGCAACGCGGCCGCCGGGTCGGCGGCCACGCGCTCGCCGAAGGCGTGGTACTCCTCGGGGTCCTCGACGCGGATCTCCAGTCGGCCGGTGGTGTACAGCGACAGGCCCTGGTGGCACAGCCGCTTCAGGTGCCGGGCGTGCTTCGCGGTGCGCTTCCGGGTGTCCGCCGAGAACGAGCCGTCCCCGCGGTTCTCGAGTCGGCGGAACTGCTGGGTGGCGTAGCCGAGATAGGCGTCCCGGACGCGCTTCGCGCACAGGAACGACGTGCGTATGCCGATCAGTTCGTCGCCCAGCGGGGTGCGCACCTCGTACAGCTCGTCCGGGAGCCACACCAGTTCCATGGCGGTCGGATTGCCGCCGAGGGCGAGTCGGCACCACTTGGCGGCCTCGTGCAGGGTGCGGTCCGGTGCCGTGGTGACGTGGGACTCCTTCGGCGTGTGGAGCCCGTGCAGAGCCTCGGTGGGCGCGGCGAACATGCCGAGGCGGTCGATGTCCGAGCCCTGACGGGCCAGGCCGTACGCGGTCGAGCCGACGATGCCGGACAGCAGGATGTTCGCGACGGCCATGGCCGGTCCCCCTCTTCACGCGCTGTACCCGGCGGCGCCGGGCCGTGCCGCTCCATTGTCCTGACGTGCGGGGATGCGGTCACCGGGTTTTCGGCGGGGCGGCACCTGCGGGAATGCCACGATCCGTCACGCGTTGAACCCGGTGTGAGTTCCTCGATCGCCACCACCCGCTTCTCCGTCCTCGACCGCTCCCGCACCCGTGAGGGGCACTCGCATCCCGAGGCGCTGCGTGACACCGTGCGGCTGGCCGGGGAGCTGGAGGGGCTCGGGTTCCACCGGCTGTGGGTCTCGGAGCATCACGGCGTTCCCGGGGTCGCCGGTTCCGCGCCGACCGTGCTGGCGGCCGCCGTCGCCGCCGCGACGCGGACGATCCGGGTCGGCACCGGCGGGGTGATGCTGCCCAACCACCGGCCGCTGGTCGTGGCCGAGCAGTTCGGGGTGCTGGAGTCGCTGTTCCCCGGCCGGATCGACATGGGTCTGGGGCGGTCCGTCGGCTTCACGGACGGGGTGCGCAGGGCCCTGGGCCGTGACAAGGAGGACGCCGAGGACTTCGAGGCCCAGCTGCGGGAGCTGCTCGGCTGGTTCCGGGGCACCTCCCCGACCGGTGTGCACGCCCGTCCCGCCGAGGGACTGACCGTGCCGCCGTTCGTCCTGGCCATGGGCGAGGGCGCCGGCATCGCGGCCCGCCTCGGCCTGCCCATGGTGATCGGCGACCTGCGGAACCGGGACAAAATGCGGCGCGGCATCGATCACTACCGCGATGCTTTCCGCCCCTCGGCCTGGGCGAGCGAGCCCTACGTCGTCATCTCCGGCACGATCGCCGTGGCCGCCACACCCGAGGAGGCCCGGCGGCTGCTGATCCCCGAGGCCTGGTCCATGGCGTACTCCCGCACGCACGGCACCTTCCCTCCCCTGCCGCCCGCCGAGCGCGTCGAGGCGCTCACCATGACCGGCAAGGAACGCGGCTTCTACGAGTCGGGCCTCACCGGGCACATCGCCGGCACCGAGGAGCAGGTCGCGCACGAGCTGGAGACGGTACTGAAGGAGACGGGGGCGCAGGAGGTCCTGGTCACCACCAGCACCTACGACCGCGAGGCGCTGCTGGACTCCTACCGGCGGCTGGCCGCGATCGCCTCCGGTTAGAGTCGTTGCCCATGCACGACCCTCACGGCCCCCACGACCCGTACGTCCGTGTCCGCGGCGCCCGCGAGCACAACCTCAAGGGCGTCGACGTCGACATTCCGCGGGACGTGCTGGCCGTGTTCACCGGCGTGTCCGGCTCGGGCAAGTCGTCGCTGGCGTTCGGCACGATCTACGCGGAGGCGCAGCGGCGTTACTTCGAGTCGGTCGCCCCGTACGCGCGCCGGCTGATCCACCAGGTCGGCGCGCCGAAGGTCGGGGAGATCACCGGTCTGCCGCCGGCCGTCTCGCTCCAGCAGCGCCGCTCGGCACCCACCTCACGCTCCTCGGTCGGCACCGTCACCAACCTCTCGAACTCGCTGCGCATGCTGTTCTCCCGGGCCGGCACCTACCCGCCCGGCGCCGGGCGCCTCGACTCCGACGCCTTCTCGCCCAACACGGCGGCCGGGGCCTGCCCGGAGTGCCACGGGCTCGGCCGGGTGCACCGTACGAGCGAGGAGCTGCTGGTCCCCGACCCGTCGCTGTCGATCCGCGAGGGCGCGATCGCCGCGTGGCCGGGCGCCTGGCAGGGCAAGAATTTGCGGGACGTCCTCGACGCGCTCGGGTACGACGTGGACCGGCCGTGGCAGGAGCTGCCCGCCGGCGAGCGTGTGTGGATCCTGTTCACGGACGAGCAGCCGGTGGTCACCGTGCACCCGGTGCGGGACGCGGACCGTATCCAGCGGCCGTACCAGGGCACGTACATGAGCGCCCGGCGGTACGTGCTGAAGACCTTCTCGGACTCCAAGAGCCCGACCCTGCGGGCGAAGGCCGAGCGGTTCCTCACGAGCACGCCCTGCCCGGCGTGCGGTGGCAGCCGGCTGCGGCCCGAGGCACTGGCGGTGACGTTCGGCGGCCGGACCATCGCCGAGCTGGCGGCGCTGCCGCTGGTGGAGCTGGCCGCCGCGCTCCACGCGACGTCCCAGACGGCCCGGGTCCTCACCGACGATCTCACCTCGCGGATCGCGCCGGTCCTCGAACTCGGCCTCGGCTACCTCAGCCTGGACCGGCCCACCCCCACCCTCTCCGCTGGCGAGCTGCAACGCCTGCGCCTGGCCACCCAGCTGCGCTCCGGCCTGTTCGGTGTCGTCTACGTCCTCGACGAGCCGTCGGCCGGGCTGCACCCGGCGGACACCGAGGCGCTGCTCGTGGTGCTGGAGCGGCTGAAGGCGGCCGGGAACTCGGTGTTCGTGGTGGAGCACCACCTGGATGTCGTACGCGGTGCCGACTGGCTGGTGGAGGTGGGTCCGGGCGCGGGCGAGCACGGCGGGCGGGTGCTGCACAGCGGCCCGGTCGCCGGGCTTGCGGCCGTCGAGGAGTCGGCGACGGCTCGCTACCTGTTCGACCGCTCCCCCGTCCCGGCGCGCGGGGTCCGCGAACCGAGCGGATGGCTGAAGACCGGGCCGGTCACCCGGCACAACCTGCGCGGTGTGTCCCCCGAGTTCCCGCTCAGCGCGTTCACCGCGGTCACCGGGGTGTCCGGCTCCGGCAAGTCGACGCTCATCGGGGAGATCACGCAGGACACGCCCGGGGTGGGGCGGCTGGTCTCGGTGGATCAGAAGCCGATCGGACGCACGCCGCGTTCGAACCTCGCGACGTACACCGGCCTCTTCGACGTCGTACGCAAGGTGTTCGCGGCGACCGACGGGGCGCTCGAGCGGGGCTTCGGTGTCGGCCGGTTCTCCTTCAACGTGGCCGGCGGGCGCTGCGAGACCTGCCAGGGCGAGGGGTTCGTCAGCGTGGAACTGCTGTTCCTGCCGAGCACGTACGCGCCCTGCCCGGACTGCGGCGGGGCCCGGTACAACCCGGGGACACTGGAGGTGACGTACCGGGGGCGGAACATCGCGCAGGTGCTGGATCTGACGGTGGAGAGCGCGGCGGAGTTCTTCTCCGACACCCCGGCCGTGGCCCGCAGCCTCGGCACCCTGCTCGACGTGGGCCTGGGTTACCTCCGCCTCGGTCAGCCCGCGACCGAGCTCTCCGGCGGTGAGGCCCAGCGCATCAAGCTGGCGAGCGAACTCCAGCGCGGCCGGCGCGGGCACACCCTCTACCTCCTCGACGAGCCCACGACCGGCCTGCATCCGGCCGATGTGGACGTCCTGATGCGCCAGTTGCACGGCCTGGTCGACGCCGGGCACACCGTGATCGTCGTCGAGCACGACATGTCCGTCGTCGCGGGCGCGGACTGGGTCGTCGATCTCGGCCCGGGCGGCGGCGACGCGGGCGGCCGGATCGTGGCGGCGGGACCGCCGGCGGAGGTGGCACGCTCGGCGGAGAGCCGGACGGCGCCGTATCTGGCAGGCGTACTGTCCGGCTCCCGCTGAAGCGTCCGGGGCCGCTACGCCACCAGCACCGTGTGCGTCCACGCCGGTGCCGCCGTCTCCTGGGGTTGGGCGGCATGGGCCAGGGCGCGGCGGTCGGAGTGGGTGCCCGGGGCGATGGGGGCGCGGATCTCGACCTCCGCGACCAGGCCGCGGGCCGTCGCCACCCGCCACAGGGAGGCGAGCAGGGTGTCGTCGCCGACGAACGCGGGGGCGGTGGTGGCGGTTCCTCCGGTGAGCCGGTAGCCGATCCGGACCGGCTGGACCGGCACCCCGGCGTCCAGGGCGGCCTGGAAGACGGCCCGGCGGAAGGTGCCCTGGGCCCGGCCGCACCAGGTGCTGCCCTCGGGGAAGGCCGCGACGGCGGCGCCCGCGCGCAGGGCCCGGGCGATACGGGCGACGGTGTCCGGGAGGGCCCGCAGCCGGTCCCGTTCGATGAACAGGGTGCCGCCGCGGGCTGCCAGCGGCCCGGCGACGGGCCACCGCCGTACCTCGGTCTTGGCCAGCATCCGCGCGGGGCGTACGGCGGTGAGCAGCGGGATGTCCAGCCAGGAGACGTGGTTGGCGACCAGCAGCAGTCCGCCGGTGGGGGCGGCGGCGCCGGTGATGCGGACCCGGACCCCGGCGGCCCGCACGATCCACCGGCACCACCGCCGGATCAGGGATGCCGGTATCCGGGCACCCAACGGCGACAGCGCGATCCCCGCGAGCAGCAGCAGGACGACCCCGGTGAGCCGCAGCACGGCGCGCGGCACGGCCCTCGCCGGCACCCCCGCCGGCGCCTCCACACAGGCCTGCGGCGTACAGGGCGCGGTGGGCAGCCAGGCACTCATCAGGCGGGGACGAGGGACAGGAAGTGCCGCAGGTAGCGCGGGTTGACCCGGCTCATCGGCAGCAGTACGTACAGGTCGGCGACACCGAAGTCCGGGTCGTGGGCCGGTTCGCCGCACACCCAGGCGCCCAGGCGCAGGTAGCCGCGCAGCAGGGCGGGCAGTTCGACGCGGGCGGTGGGCGCGGGGCCCGGGACCCACGGCAGCAGCGGCTGGACGCGGTACTCCTGCGGCGACAGGTGCTTGGCGCTCACCCGGTCCCAGGTGGCCGAGGCGAGGGTGCCGCCGTCGGCGAGCGGGACGGAGCAGCAGCCGGCGAGCCACTCGTGGCCCCGGTCGACCATGTAGCGGGCGATCCCGGCCCAGATGAGGCTGATGACCGCGCCGTCGCGGTGGTCGGGGTGCACGCAGGAGCGGCCGACCTCGACGAGCTCGGGCCGGATCCCGGCGAGGGAGCTCAGGTCGAACTCGCTCTCGGAGTACAGCCGCCCGGCGACCGCCGCGCGCTCCGGCGGCAGCAGCCGGTAGGTGCCGACGACCTGGCCGGTGGTCTCCTCGCGGACGAGCAGGTGGTCGCAGTACGCGTCGAACGGGTCGACGTCCAGCCCCGGTTGCGAGCCGGCCAGCAGGGCGCCCAGCTCTCCGGCGAAGACGTCGTGCCGCAGCCGCTGCGCGGCACGCACGTCCTCCTCGGTCCGGGCGAGGGCGACGGTGTAGCGGGTGGGGGCCGTGGGCTGCGCGGGGCGGTCGACGGTCAGTACGCCGGTCATGGCTCTCTCCTGGTCACGGGCCGGGGGCGGCGAGCGGTGCCGCCGTCACTGTTGTGCCCATGCCGCCTGACCTTCGCGTGACGAGTGCCGGGAGCGCGGATGCCGGGATGTTGAATGCCTGGCGCCCGGAAAGGCGAGACGGGGCCGGTGAGCACCAACCGGCCCCGCCCGTCCGCACCAGACGGCGAACGCTTCTACCTGCCCGGACCTACCGCTTGCTCACCTTCCGGGTGGCCCGCAGCCATTCTTTGTTCATGCCGGTGATGGACATGAGCGGAATGCCCTTGGGGCAGGCCGTGGCGCACTCTCCCGTGAGGGTGCACCCGCCGAAGCCCTCCTCGTCCATCTGCGCCACCATGTCCAGCACCCGCGTCTCGCGCTCGGGCGCCCCCTGCGGCAGCACGTTCAGGTGGTTGATCTTGGCGGACGTGAACAGCATCGCCGCCCCGTTCGGGCAGGCCGCGACACACGCACCGCACCCGATGCACTCGGCGTGTTCGAAGGCGAAGTCGGCGTCCGGCTTGGGTACCGGCGTGGCATGTGCTTCGGGAGCCGCACCGGTCGGCGCGGTGATGTACCCGCCGGCCTGGATGATCCGGTCGAACGCCGAACGGTCGACGACCAGGTCCTTGATCACCGGGAAGGCGGACGCCCGCCACGGCTCGATGTCGATCGTGTCGCCGTCCTTGAACGACCTCATGTGCAGCTGGCACGTGGTCGTCCGCTCGGGCCCGTGCGCATCGCCGTTGATGACGAGCGAGCACGCACCGCAGATGCCCTCGCGGCAGTCGTGGTCGAAGGCGACCGGGTCCTCGCCCTTGAGGATGAGTTCCTCGTTGAGGGTGTCGAGCATCTCCAGGAAGGACATGTCGGAGGAGATGCCGTCCACCTCGTACGTGGACATGGCGCCTTCGGCGTCGGCGTTCTGCTGCCGCCAGACGCGCAGGGTGAGCTTCATGCGTAGCTCCGCTGAGTGGGGTGGACGTACTCGAAGACCAGGTCTTCCTTGTGCAGGGTCGGAGCCTCGCCGGTGCCGGTGAACTCCCAGGCGGCCGCGTACGCGAACTCGTCGTCCTTGCGGTCGGCCTCGCCGTCGGGTGTCTGGGACTCCTCGCGGAAGTGGCCGCCGCAGGACTCGCTGCGGTGCAGCGCGTCGAGACACATCAGCTCGGCCAGCTCCAGGTAGTCGACGACGCGGTTGGCCTTCTCCAGCGACTGGTTGAACTCCTCGCCGGTGCCGGGCACCTTGATGCGCCGCCAGAACTCCTCACGGATCTGCGGGATGCGCTCCAGCGCCTTGCGCAGCCCGGAGTCGGTGCGGGCCATGCCGCAGAACTCCCACATGAGCTCGCCGACCTCGCGGTGGAAGGAGTCGGGCGTGCGGTCGCCGTCGACGGACAGCAGCAGGTTGAGCCGGTCCTCGGTCTCGGCCAGCACCTCCTGGACGACCGGGTGGCCGGCGTCGACCCGGTCCCCCAGCTGGTTGCGGGCGAGGTAGTCGTTGATGGTCGCCGGGAGCACGAAGTAGCCGTCGGCCAGTCCCTGCATCAGCGCGGAGGCGCCGAGCCGGTTGGCCCCGTGGTCGGAGAAGTTGGCCTCGCCGATCGCGAACAGGCCGGGGATGGTGGTCTGCAGGTCGTAGTCGACCCACAGTCCGCCCATCGTGTAGTGCACGGCGGGGTAGATCCGCATGGGCACCCGGTACGGATCCTCGTCGGTGATCCGCTGGTACATGTCGAAGAGGTTGCCGTACTTGGCCTCGACGGCCTTACGGCCCATGCGCTCGATGGCGTCGGCGAAGTCGAGGTACACGCCCTGCCCGCCGGGGCCGACGCCCCGGCCCTCGTCGCAGACGTTCTTCGCGGCCCGGGAGGCGATGTCACGCGGCACCAGGTTGCCGAAGGACGGGTAGATGCGCTCCAGGTAGTAGTCGCGCTCGTCCTCGGGGATCTCGTTCGGCGGGCGGTCGTCGCCCTTGGCCTTCGGCACCCAGATGCGGCCGTCGTTGCGCAGCGACTCGCTCATCAGCGTCAGCTTGGACTGGTGCTCGCCGGTGCGCGGGATGCAGGTGGGGTGGATCTGGGTGAAGCAGGGGTTGGCGAACCAGGCGCCGCGCCGGTGCGCCCGCCAGATGGCCGTCGCGTTGGAGTTCATGGCGTTCGTCGACAGGTAGAAGACGTTGCCGTAGCCGCCGCTGGCGAGTACGACGGCGTCAGCGAAGTACGTGTCGATCCTGCCGGTGATGAGGTCCCGGGCCACGATCCCGCGCGCCCGCCCGTCGACGACGATCAGGTCGAGCATCTCGGTGCGCGGGTGCATCTCGATGTTCCCCGCGGCGATCTGCCGGCTGAGGGCCTGGTAGGCGCCGAGCAGCAGTTGCTGTCCCGTCTGGCCGCGGGCGTAGAAGGTCCGCGACACCTGGACGCCGCCGAAGGAACGGGTGTCGAGCAGGCCGCCGTACTCGCGGGCGAAGGGCACGCCCTGGGCCACGCACTGGTCGATGATCTCGACGGAGATCTGCGCGAGCCGGTGGACGTTGGACTCGCGGGCCCGGAAGTCGCCGCCCTTGACGGTGTCGTAGAACAGCCGGTGAACGGAGTCGCCGTCGTTGCGGTAGTTCTTCGCGGCGTTGATGCCGCCCTGCGCGGCGATGGAGTGGGCACGGCGCGGGGAGTCCTGGTAGCAGAACTGGACGACGTGGTAGCCCTGTTCGGCGAGGGTGGCCCCGGCGGAGCCGCCGGCCAGGCCGGTGCCGACGACGATGACGGTGTGCTTGCGCCGGTTGGCGGGGTTGACCAGCTTGGCCTCGAAGCGGCGCTTGTCCCAGCGTTCGTTGATGGGGCCCTTCGGCGCCTTGGTGTCGGTGACCGGTTCACCGGTCGCGTAGTCGGTGTAGGTCATGTCAGCTCACCACTCCGGTCATGACGCCCACGGGTACGGCGATGAACCCCGCCGTGAGCAGCAGCGCGAGGACGTTTGCGACGGTCTTCAGGGCGCGGTCGCGGGTGCGGCTGCCGGCGCCGAGGGTCTGGGCGGCGCTCCAGAAGCCGTGCCTGACGTGCAGGCCGAGCGCGAGCATCGCGACGATGTAGATGACGTTGCCGTACCAGGTGGAGAAGGTGTCCACGACGTTCTGGTACGGATGGCCGGGCCGGAAACCGGGGTGCACGGTGCCGGTCGTGAGGTCCAGGATGTGCCAGACGATGAACAGCCCGAGGATGATCCCGCCCCACCGCATGGTGCGCGTCGCGTAGCTCGCGCGCGGCCTCTTGTGCACGTACTTGCTGGGCCGCGCCCTGATGTCGCGGCGGCTGAGCTGGTACGCGGACACGGCGTGGGCCACGACGGCGGCCACCAGCACGATCCGGACCAGCCACAGCGTCCACTCGTAGTGCATGAACGGCTCACCGACGGTGCGCAGCCAGTGGGCGTAGTGGTCGAACTCGCCGGCCCCGAAGAAGATCTTCAGGTTCCCGATCATGTGGACGACCAGGTACAGCAGCATGATCAGCCCGCTGACCGCCATCACGGTCTTCTTGCCGAGGGTGGAGTCCCACACGGTGCGTGCCATGGACGGCCGTCGGTCCGTCCGCGTTGCCAGAGCCATGGCACAGCACGCTACGGACGCGGAGCCGATCGGTCCAAGACATGGTCCAGCTTGATTCCATAGCCTGGGGCTATCGTACGAGGATGCAGTTCCAGCAGCTCCAGTACTTCGTGGCCGTCGCCGAGACCCGGCACTTCACCCGGGCCGCCGATCAGGTCCATGTCGCGCAGCCGTCGCTGTCGCAGCAGATCAAGGCGCTGGAGCGGGAGTTGGGTGCGGACCTGTTCCTGCGGGCCCGGGGCAACATCACGCTCACGGACGCCGGGGAGGCCCTGCTCCCCCTGGCCCGGCGCATCCTGGCGGACGCGGACACGGCCCGGCACGAGGTGCTGGAGCTGGTGCAGCTGCGCCGGGGACGGGTGCGGCTCGGCGCCACGCCCAGCCTGTGCACGGGCCTGCTGCCGGACGTGCTGCGCGCCTTCCACGACCGCTACCCGGGCATCCGGCTGCTGATCGAGGAGGGCGGTTCGCACGACCTGGTGCGGGAGCTGGCACGCGGCGCGCTGGATCTCGCCCTGGTGGTGCTGCCGCTGCCGACGCCGTCCCCGGCGCTGACCACGGTGGAGCTGCTGCGTGAGGACCTGGTCGTGGTGTCCTCCCCTGACGCGCCGAGACCCGGCCGGGGCCGGCGCACCGTACGCGTCGCCGATCTGGAGGGCGAGCGCCTGGTGATGTTCCGGCACGGCTACGACCTGCGCGAACTGACCGTGGCGGCGTGCCGCGCGGAGGGGTTCGAGCCGGACTTCGCGGTGGAGGGCGGGGAGATGGACGCGGTGCTGGGGTTCGTGCGGGCGGGACTGGGGGTGGCCGTCGTGCCCAGGATGGTGGCCGCGCGCTCCGGCCGCGGACTGAGGGTGACGCCCCTGGACCGTCCCGGTCTGCACCGGACCATCGCCCTGGCACACCGCAGCGATGTGGCTCCGCCGCGCGCGGCCCGGGAGCTGCAGCGGATGCTGCTGGAGCGGTGAGGCGCCCGCCGGTCTCGGCCTACGGCTGCGGCTGCCGCGCCGGAGGGTGGCCGACGGCCGGCCGGTGGGAGGACGCCAGGTGCAGCAGCTCGTCGACCGGCCACTGGTCGTAGACGTGCTCGCCGTACTTGGCGGCGAGGACCCGGCCCTCGGGACCGATGAGGAAGTCGGCGGGCAGGCCGAGCCTGCCGCCGGGCTGGCTGGTCGCGGGGAGCCGTTCGCGGCCACGGAGGACTTCCCACCCACCGCGCAGCACCGCCCCGGCGACCGGTCCCCAGGCGCGCGGGCTGAGCAGGGCACGGGGAGCCGACTCGACGCCGAACTCGACGTACAGCCGCTTGCCGGGGTCGGCGACGACCGCGAAGGGCAGGTCGGCGGTGTACCGGCGCAGCTCCTCGGCAGGTGAGTGGAAGACCACGACCTCACGGATGCCGGCGGCCTCGATCTCCGCGTGCCTGCGGACCACCGACCGCAGGTGCAGATGGCACACCGGGCAGCCGGCGAACCGACGGAACTGGAGGTGGACCAGGCGCTCGGGATCGGGGACGGCGACGGGGTCGCCGGAGATGGTGGCCAGGTGCCGTCGGGTGACGGTGGAGCCGGACTCCACCGGCCGCGTGGGCCTGCGCATGTGCATGAGTGCCCCTTCGTAGGTGTACGGCGTACTCCTACGGAGTGTAGGCGTATGCCGTACACCTAACAAGGTTGGCGTATGGCCTACGCTGAACTTCGTCATGCCACGCCCCCGCTCACTCAGCCATGCCCGGCTGGCCTCGGCCGCCCTCGCCGTGATCGACCGCGACGGGCTCACCGGGCTGTCCATGCGCTCGGTCGCGAAGGAACTCGGGATGAGCACCATGGCGCTCTACCGCTACGTGGACGACAGGGAGGAGCTGGAACGACTCGTCGTCGACCTCGTGCTCGGCACCGTGGACACCGAGCCGCCAGGCCCCGAGGCGTCCTGGCAGGAGCGCATCGAGGTGCTGGTGCGCCGGCTGCGCGACGCCGTGGCCGCCCATCCTGAGATCGTGCCCCTGACCGTCGCCCACCGGCACCGGTCCCTTGCCGGGCTGCGCTGGTCGGAGTCCGTGCTCGGCGTGCTCACGGAGGCGGGATTCGACGGCGACCAGCGGGTGGTCGCGCTGCGGGGCCTGCTCGGGTACGTCATCGGCGCCATTCAGCTGGAGCACCTCGGGCCCCTGGCCGGCGAGGGCACGGTCGCCATCGCCGAGCTGCCGCCCGACGCCTTTCCGCACATGACCGAGACCGCCCGCGACGCCCGGAAGGTCAGTGCCGACCGGGAGTTCCTGGGCGGTCTCGCGCTGCTGCTGCGCGGGCTGGGCACCTGACCCGGCACCTCGCAGCGGTCCACCGGTGGCGTCAGCCCGCCGCGTCGACCAACGCCAGTTCGTGCAGCCGCTCCGGGGGGCCCGGGCGGGCGTAGTACCAGCCTTGTGCCGTATCGCACCCCAGGATCCGCAACTGCTCGGCCTGCGCACCCGTCTCGACGCCCTCGACCGTCACCGCGAGGTCCAGGCTGTGGGCCAGTGAGACGATCCCCTCGACGATCTTCAGGTCGACGGGGTCGGCCGGGAACTGCTGCATGCTCTGGGTGAAGGAGCGGTCCAGTTTCAGGATGCTGACCGGCAGGCGGCGCAGGTTGGCGAGGTTGGAGTAACCGGTGCCGAAGTCGTCCAGGGCGATGTCGACGCCCATCTCCGCCAGCCGGCGCAACGGCTTCAGCAGATCGTCGTCCGCGCCGATCAGCGCCGACTCCGTGACCTCCAGGCACAACGCGTCGGGCTGGACACCCGTACGCTCCAGAATGTCCACCGTGTCCTGCACCAGCCCGGGATGCGTCAGCTGGCACGGCGACAGATTCACGTTGATCCGCAGCGGCCCCGCCGCCACGCCCCCGTGCAGCTCCCGCCACTCGCGGGCCTGACGGACCGACTGTTCCAGCACCCACCGGCCCAGCGGCACGATCAGCCCGGTGTGTTCGGCGAGCGGGATGAACCGGTCCGGCCCGAGCACCCCGTGCTGCGGATGCAGCCAGCGCACCAGGGCCTCCGCACCGCGCACACTGCCGTCGCCGAGATGGACCAGCGGCTGGTACTCGATGAAGAACTCGCCCCGCTCCAGGGCCGTCGGCAGCGCCGTGGTCAGCCCGTGCCGGGTGATGGCACGGGCGTCCGCCTCCGGGTCGGCGAGTTCGAAGCGATTGCCGCCCGCCGACTTGGCCCGGTACATGGTGATGTCGGCGCTGCGCAGTACCTCCGCGGGGCTGCGCTCGCCGGCCGGGCCCTCGACG
Source organism: Streptomyces afghaniensis (assembly GCF_044327915.1). Taxonomy (NCBI): domain Bacteria; kingdom Bacillati; phylum Actinomycetota; class Actinomycetes; order Kitasatosporales; family Streptomycetaceae; genus Streptomyces; species Streptomyces afghaniensis. Next base: position 106,418 of record NZ_JBIRGJ010000004.1, on the reverse strand, counting down.
ATGCCGATGCTGCCGCGCACGGTCAGCTCCCGGCCGTCGACGCTGATCGGCGCCAGCAGCGCGTTCATGATGCGGGCGGCGAGCTCGTCGACCTCGCGCTGGGTGTCGGGGCCCGTGGTCAGTGCCACGAACTCGTCGCCGCCGAGCCGGGCCACCATCTCGCCCGGCGCGGTGGCGCAGGACTGGAGCCGGTCGGCGACCTCCACCAGCAGCCGGTCGCCGGCCGCGTGGCCGAGGCTGTCGTTGATGGTCTTGAAGCCGTCGAGGTCGAGGTAGCACAGGCCGAACCGCTGGTCCTTCCCGGCGCCCAGTGCCTTCTCCAGGCGCTCGAAGAAGAAGGTGCGGTTCGGCAGCCCGGTCAGCGCGTCGTGCGTGGCCTCGTAGCGCAGCCTCAGGTTGAGCAGCCGTCGCTCGGTGGTGTCCTCCATGAGCGCGAGCTGGTACTGCGGCCTGCCGTCGGCGTCCCGCAGCAGGGAGACCGTCAGGTTGGTCCACAGGACCGTTCCGTCAGGGCGGTAGAACGCCTTCTCCACGTGGTAGTGCTCACGCTCGCCGCGCACGAGTTCGTCGTAGAGCCGCCAGGTCTGCGGCGCGTCGTCGGGGTGGGTCCACTCCCTGACGTTGCGGGTGCGCATCGTCTGCTCGGAGACCCCGAACATGCGCAGCAGCGCGCCGTTGACCTGAAGGATGTTGCCGTCGAGATCGGCCATGCCGATGCCTATGGCGGCGCCCTCGAAGACCGCGCGGAAGCGGGCCTCGGTGGCGTGCAGGGCCTGCGCGACCACGCCCTGCGCCCGCAGGGCGGCCTGGGCGATGGCCTCCTGCTCGGCCAGGGTCCGTTCGCGCAGCGCCTGCGCGAAACCGGCGGCCATCGCGTGCTGGAGGCGTGCGGAGCGCGCCCGCAGGTCCTCCTGGTCGCCGTCGCCGCCGCAGTACAGGACGAGGTAGGCGTCCACGCAGTCGAGCGTGCGGCTGAGCGCCTCCGGGTCGGTGCAGTGCGCGTCCACGAGGGCTGCGCCCACCGCCCTGCCCGCGTCGGCGTCGAAGGCCCGGGCCAGCAGCGCCTCGCTCAACCGCCGGGCCAGCGGGAGCAGTTGCTCCTCGAACTCCAGCCGGGTCGACGACGTCGAGGTCACCGGGAAGACGGCCCGGCTCCAGATCGTCGCGAACCGGCGCAGTCTGTCCTCCGGCCCGTCCGGTTCCGCGATCACGCCTTACGCCCCACGCCCGCGAAACCTGAGAACGCGTAAGGGTCCTCGTCCTCCGGTGCGGTGTCGGGCCGCCAGCGCGGCATCGCCACCAGTCCGGGTTCCACCATGTCGTACCCCTCGAAGAACCGCGCGATCTCCTCGCGCGAACGCATGATCAGCGGGTTGCGGATGTCCTCGTACACGTCCACCGCACCTCCGGCCCTCTCCGGCGGCAGCGGGATCCCCTCGTAGGAGGCATGGGTGAGCACGAGCATGCTTCCGGGCGCGAGCGCCTCGCCCAGCTCGGCCACCGCCCCGTACGGATCGTCCTCGTCTTCCACGAAGTGCAGTATGGCAACGAGGAGCAATGCCACTGGCCGGTTCAGGTCGATCAGCCGCTCCACCTCGGGGCTGCGCAGGATCTCCTGGGGCTTGCGGAGGTCCGCGGCCACGACGTCCGCGTCGTCGTTGCCCTCGAGGACCGCCTGGCTGTGCGCCACGGCCACCGGGTCGTGGTCGACGTACACCACGCGTGCGCCGGGGCGGGCGGCCTGGGCCACCTCGTGCACATTGCCGAAGGTGGGTATGCCGGAGCCGATGTCCAGGAACTGGCTGATGCCCTGGTCGGCCGCGTGGCGCACGGCGCGTCGCATGAACGCCCGGTTCGCCTGCATGATCTTGGGGAGTCCCGGCATGAACTCCATGGCCCTGCGGGCCGCTTCCCGGTCGACCTCGAAGTTGTGCGATCCGCCCAGGTAGTAGTCGTACATCCGCGAGACGCTGGGCACCGAGATGTCGATGCTCCGTGGGGCCCAGGCGGGACGCTCCATCTATCTCTCCAAGGCGTAGGCGATCCGGTGTTCGAGCAGAGGCTACTGATCGCCCGCCAATGGAGCGACCCGAAACGGAAATTGACCATCCGTTCCCGGTCACTGCCTGCGGCACGTGCCGAATTGATACCCCTGAGCATGCCCTTCGAACATATGACGAACAGTGTCCGAGGCATTCCGGAGAGTTCCGGAGCGGAAGGGGAAGAGCGTCAGAATTCGATGAGTTCAGGTGAAGCACGGCAAAACGGTCCGCCCCTCCGTGGAGTACGGAGGGGCGGACCGGGTCGGCTCCGTCGGGTGGACGAGATGATCAACCCTGGGGAGGTTTCTCTACTACTCCGAAGCGCCGACCAGCTTTCCGTCGGGCCGCACGGCGTACCAGGTGCCGCCGACGCCCTGGCCGTTGGTGTCGCCGGGAGCCTTGTCACCGGCGAAGGTGTAGATCGGCGAGCAGTTGATCGTCTGCTGCTTGCCCTTGCCGTCGGTCCGGTCGAAGATCATGTACCCCTTCTCCTGGATGCCCTTGGTGTCGGCGAAGTCGACGGGCTCCACGAGCGGCCACTTCTCCAGGCACTCGCCGGTGCAGTTGGAGACGGGCTTGGGCCAGGCCTCGTCCTTCTTGAACCGGTAGACGGTCATGCCGTTCTTGTCGACGACGATCTCGCCGAGCTTGGGGTCGTTGCGGGTGGACAGCCCGGGCAGCGCCCCGGCTTCCTCGCCGCCTGCGGCGGCCCCGCCGCCGCCCTGCGCCTTCTTGCCGTCGGGGGCCAGCGCGTACCACTTGCCGCCCACACCCTGGCCCTTGACGTCACCGGCGTTGACGTCCTTGGCGTAGCGGTAGGCCGGCCAGCCGCCGACGGTCAGCTGCTTGGTGCCGTCGGCCCGGGTGACCGAGCCGAGCAGCGCCTTGTCGATGCCCTCGCCGGCCTCGGCGTCGTCCGCGGGCACCGGCGGCCAGGTCTTGGCGCAGTCGCCGTCGCAGTTCGACTTGGGCGGCTGCTCGGTGTCCTGATCGAACCGGTACAGAGTGAGGCCCAGACTGTCGGTCACCACCTTGCCGACCTCCTCGGCGGTGGCGACGGACAGCTTGCCCGCGGGGTTTGACGGGCTGGAAGGGCTCGGCGTGGCCTGCTGGCCGCCCGCGGCGCCGGCCACTCCGTTCCCGGTGCCGATGCTTCCGTAGTCCCCGGGCGCTGCCGAGGCACCCACGTTCTGGCTGGCCGCCGGAGGGCTGTCCTGACCACACGCCGTCGTCAGCGCCAGGACCGCCGCGGCGCTCGCCACGAGTGAGGCGCTCCGCCAGGAGGTCTTCATCGTCAACTCCCCATAATCGCAAGGGTGTTGCAGCGCCCTGCTGCGCCGCCGCACGGTCATGAGTACGCACGGCGGACGTGATTGTGTTCAACCACCGGCCAAATTTCTTTCCAGAACCTGTGAGGGCGCCGCCCGCCACCGCACACGGGTACGGGGGGCGAAAGCTTCGCGGGCGGCCGCCGATCAAACCGGCGGCGCCCGGAAATCCCTCTTTCGGGGCAATCCTCTTGCGCTCCGGCACGTCCCGGCCGCAGAAGGCTCATGATCTTCGTCGTGCATGGACCCCTATCGACTCAATCCGCCCTCGCCGCAAAGGCTTTGGCGGTAACGGCGCTGACGTGGGCGCTCGTCGGCGCACCGTCCGGAGTGGCGGTGGCCGACGCCTGCGCGTACGCCTCGACGGGGCCGGACGGCACGGAGGCGGTGGCGGTCGCCGGAAGCAGGACCTGGCCGACGAAGCCGCCGTGCCGGCCACCCACACCGACCCCCACGCCCACGCCGACCCCGACGCCCACGCCGCCGAAGCCGACTCCGGAGCCGCCGAAGCCCCCGCCGCCGAAGCCGACTCCGAAGCCGCCGGACCCGACACCACCGCCACCCTCACCGCCGCCCCCGAAACCGACCCCCACGCCCAGACCGGAGCCGCCGCCACCGCCCCGCCCGGCGCCACCGCCCCGCCCGGCCCCCAGACCGGTACCGCCCCCGGCCCCGGCACCGAAGCCGTCGGCGAAGCCCACCCCGCGTCCGTCCGCGACGCCGGTGCGCTACCCGCGGTACCGCGCCGCGCCGCGGCCCCGACCGGCGAGCCGCAGCATGTCGCCGCTCACCTTCGTCCTGCTCGTCACGGTGCCCGCGGTGGTCGCCGTCGCCGCGCTGCGCGCGCGCTGATCCCTGAAGCTCTGGAGGCATCTCTTGCCGGAATGGCTTGTTCTCACCCTCGCGATGCTGGCCGCCTGTGTCGTGGTGGTCGTCATCACCGTGGTACGCCACCGCACGGCGTCCGATGACGAGGACCCCAGCGAGACCCCTGACGTCATCGAGTACATGACGATGTGGATCGGCGTGGTGTACGCCATCGTCCTGGGCCTGGCGATCGCCGGTGTGTGGGAGGGGCGCAGTGCCGCCCAGGACCACGTCCAGGCGGAGGCCACCGCGCTGTACGAGATCTCGGAGCGGGTCCGGGTCTACCCGGACGACGTGCGCGACCGCATCCGGGACGACATCCATACGTATGTGAGCCATGTCGTCACCACCGAGTGGGACACCATGGCCGACCGGGCGCAGGTCACCGGGCGCGGCGGTGAGCTCTTCGAGCGCGTCCGCCAGGACGTCACCGATTACCGGCCGAAGACGGACTTCGAGGCCCAGGCCTACCAGCCGCTCCTCGACCAGGTGACCGCGGCCAGCCAGGCCCGGATCGCCCGGGCCGAGTCGACCGGGGAGACCATGCCGGGCGTGGTGTGGTTCGGCCTGATCGCCGGAGCCGTCGTCACCATCGGGATGATCTTCGCCCTCCAGATCCGCAGAACGACGCGGGAACTGGTCCTCGCCGGGCTGTTCTCGGCCCTGATCGCCTTCCTGCTGTTCCTGATCTGGGACTTCGACTCGCCCTACAGCAGGGGCGTGACCGCGTCGGCGGACCCGTTCCTGAACCTCTTCCCGGGGGCCGGGGACTGACGGCACCCGCACCACGGAACCCGGCCGGGGGGCGAGCGACACACCGTCGCCGCCCCCCGGTCGCGTCAACGGGGTTCCCCCTGGTGGCCCACACCTGTGACCCATTCGCGCTACTGCGATCGCGCCACCGTGGACACCTTCTTAGCGTTTCGGGCATCGAGGTGCATTTCCGGCGTGAGCGGAACAGGTCCGCGGCTGCTCCTCGGGGACCCGGAGGTTTCACCATGCGCGCGATACGCGTCGCCTCGGCCTCGGCCGTACTGCTGGGCGCCGGCACCCTCACCTCCTGTGTGCCGGCCGCCGACGCGGCCACCCGGACCGAATTCGCCTTCGACGTCCAGCCCTCCACCATCGCGGCGGACGGCCTGGTCACACTCGTGGTGGAGCGCAACGAAGCGTGCGAGGGGGAGGCGGCGGTCTCCTCACCGGTCTTCGACGTGGTCGCCATCCCGCCGAAGAAGTCGTCGGCGACGGCCAGGGTCGACAGTGACGCCAGGCCCGGCGCCGTGTACGACGTGGAGTTCTTCTGTGACGGGTCGAGCGGCACCGCGCACCTGACCATCGCCGGCGGCGATCCGGCGCATCACCCCGCGCAGCACCCGGCGCATCACCCGAGGCACCACCACCGCCACCCGTGGAAGGGCGTGCACGCAGGTGAGGGCGGCACCCTCGGCGGCTTCGACCTCAAGGAGATCGGCCTCGGCGCCGCGCTGATCACCGGCGCGCTGGGCACGGCGTACCACTTCTCCCGCCGCCGCACCGAGGAGGACGCCGGCTGACCGGCCCCACGCACCGCGCAGGTCTTCGCCCCGGATCCGTCGAGGGATCCGGGGCGAAGACCGTTCACGTGCGAGGCGGCTCGTAGCGAAGGGGTCCAATGGAGCGTGCGGCGAGGCGTCAGACGCGCCGCTCGGCGCGACGGCGCATCCAGAACACCCCGCCGCCGACGACCGCGGCGGTCACGAGCCCGCCGCCGATGGCCATGTCGGTCGGGGTCGCACCGGTGGTGCTGCTGCCGCCGATGCCGCCGCGGACACCGCCGATGACGGTGAACGCGTGGGGCTTGGTCAGACTCCTGCTGTCGCACCTGACCGTGATGTCGTACGGCCCCGGGCGGGCGTTGTTCCTGATGGTGGCGGTGCCCCTCGCCGTGTCCCTGGCGCCGTGGATGGGCGAGAGCTTCACCGGCATGGTGAACGCGTTGGAGGTGGCCGTGCCACCGTTGCGGCAGCCGTCGACCGTGATGGTCAGCTGGCCGCCGCGGGCGATCACGCTGGGCAGGGCGACGATGTTCCTGGGTGTGTCCCACGCGACGGCCGCGGGCGCGGAGAGGCCGAGGGCCGCGACCGCGGCGCCGGCGACCGCCAGGGCACGAGTGTTAGGCATGTGAACCTCCGCGGAAGACGCCCCGGGACCCGTCCCCGGTCGATCGGCGAGAAAGCGCCTCCCAGAAAGACAGTCAGTTGCCTTGCCCGGACCCGCATTTCGGGAATGGTCCGTCCTGGTGAGAGAAGGCACCGCGGGACGACCGCGCAATCGGATATCGCCGCAGGTCACGGACCGTCAGAAATTTCCTCGCGACGGCAACTCGGATGGCGCACCTCACAGCCGCGGGTCACCCCGGACAGCCCATGACCACCCCGGACAGCCCTGCGCCACCCGTTCGCCCTTGTCCCGTCGCCGGTTTCGCGCCCGGCACTTAGCGTTCTGATATGCGCGAAAGACACGGCGACGGCCGCGTCGAGAGGGGATGGCCCATGTCTGCGTCCGAGCTGGCCGAGGCGGAAGAGGAGGCGCGGCGCAACAAGCGCGCCCCGTGGGGCGTGATCGCGCTGGTTCTGCTGACCGGCCTCGCGCTCATCCGGAACGGCTCGGGGGAATTCGACGAGGGCCCGCCGCAGCCGGCGACCGCTGCCGCGGCGGACAGCCGCGTACCCGGGGCCACCTTCGCCGGGGCCGTCAAGCCCCTCCCCTACTCCCTCCCGGACCGGGTCCGGATCCCGGCGATCCAGGTCGACGCGCCGATGATTCCCGTGGGCCTGGACGCGGACGGCTGGGTCGGCGCGCCGCCCCCGGAGGACCCGAACCTGGCCGGCTGGTTCACCGGTGCCGTCGCCCCCGGCGAGAAGGGCACCGCGGTCGTCGTCGGCCATGTCGACAACCAGCAGGGCCCCGCCGTGTTCTACGCACTCGGGGCCCTGAAGAAGGGAAACCGCGTCGAGGTCGCCCGGCAGGACGGGAAGACCGCCGTGTTCGAGATCTACGGCATCGAGGTGTTCGAGAAGGACAACTTCCCCGGCGACCGTGTCTACGCCTCCAAGGGCGCGGCGGAACTGCGGGTCATCACCTGCGGCGGCGGTTTCTCCCAGCAGAACGGCTACGAGGGCAACGTCGTCGCCTTCGCCCGCCTGGTCGAGGTGCGCTGAGCGTCCCCGGCCGGGCGGACGAAGGTCCGACGGCAGGTCTCAGGCGTAGTGCCGCCGGGGCACGGTGACGTGGTAGCCGGAGTCCAGCAGTTCGGGAAGGTAGCGCCGCAGGGCCCGCACGCTCTGCGAGCGGTCGCCCCCGGCGTCGTGTGCGAGCACCACGACACCGGGGGCGGCGCCGTTCTCGACCCGGTCGGCGATGAACCGGGTGCCGGGGGTGGTCCAGTCGAGGGTGTCGACCGTCCAGGCGAGGGGTTCCATGCCGAGTTCGGCGCCCAGCTGGAAGGCGGCGCGGTTCCAGGCGCCGTAGGGGGCGCGGAACCACTCGGGGCGCTCGCCGTAGGCCTCCTCGATGACGTCGCAGGTGCGTTCCATCTGGGAGCGGATCTGCCGGCGGGTCAGGCGGGTGAGCAGCGGGTGGGACCAGGTGTGGTTCCCGACGACATGGCCCTCGTCGGCCATCCGGGCCAGCAGCACCTTGTTGTCGGCGGCCATCTCCCCGCACACGAAGAACATGGCGCGCACGTCGTACTCGGCCAGGGTGTCGAGGACGGCCGGGGTGTAGCGGGGGTCGGGGCCGTCGTCGAAGGTCAGGACCATGGTGCGGCCGCGGCCGGAGACACGCAGCAGCGGTGCACGGCGTACCAGGGTCCGGCGGGGCGCGGCCTGCGGCGGCCCGTATCCGGTCACGGGCTGGAGACGGTACGCGGAGGAGTCCGGCGGGCGGCGGGCCTGTGGCCCCGCGGACGGGACGGACCCGGCGGGGCCGTCCCCGGTGACCGCCGTGAGCACACCGGCCGTGGCCGCCGCCCCCACGGCGCCGGTGCCCGCGATCAACAACCGGCGGCGGGTGAGCAACTGATCCCTCTTCATGACTCATCAGTCGCCCGGCTGAAGGTCGACGCACCTGAGCAACACCGGCGCGGCGGCACGTTTTCACCCGGACGGCTCACGCGGAAGGGTCAGCGGCGGCGCACCAGGGGGAACGGCAGGGTCTCCCGGATCGTCAGTCCGGTGAGGAACATGACCAGCCGGTCGACGCCGATGCCGAGGCCGCCGGTGGGCGGCATGGCGTACTCGAGGGCGTCGAGGAAGTCCTCGTCGAGTTCCATCGCCTCGGGGTCTCCCCCGGCGGCGAGCAGGGACTGGGCGGTAAGGCGGCGGCGCTGCTCGACGGGGTCGGTCAGCTCCGAGTAGGCGGTGCCCAGTTCGGTGCCGAAGGCGACGAGGTCCCAGCGTTCGGCGAGGCGCGGGTCGGTGCGGTGCTGCCGGGTGAGCGGGGAGACGTCGGTCGGGAAGTCCTTGTAGAAGGTGGGCGGCCCGGTCCGCTCCTCCACCAGCCGCTCGTACATCTCCAGGACGATGTCGCCGTGCCCGTCGTCGGCGGTGTAGGGCACCCCGGCGCCGTCGCACAGCCGCTTGAGGGTCTCGGTGCCGGTGCCCGGGTCGATCTCCTCACCGAGGGCCTCGCTGATGGCGCCGTGGACGGTCTTGACCGGCCACTGGCCGGAGATGTCGTACTCCTTGCCGTCCTTGTGGGCCACGGGTGCGCCGAAGGCGGCGGTCGCGGCGCCCTGGACGAGTTCGCGGACGAGGTCGAGCATCACGTCGTAGTCGGCGAAGGCCTGGTAGGCCTCCAGCATCGTGAACTCGGGGTTGTGCTTGTAGGAGACGCCCTCGTTGCGGAAGGTGCGGCCCAGCTCGAAGACCTTCTCCAGGCCGCCGACGCACAGCCGCTTCAGGTGCAGCTCGGGGGCGATGCGCAGGTAGAGGTCGAGGTCGTAGGCGTTGATGTGGGTGGTGAAGGGGCGGGCGTTGGCGCCGCCGTGGATCTGCTGGAGCATCGGTGTCTCGACCTCGAGGTAGCCGCGTTCCAGCAGGCCCTGGCGCAGGGCCTGGACGGCGGTGGAGCGGGCCCGGATCACCTCGCGGGCGCCGGGGCTCGCGACCAGGTCGAGGTAGCGGCGGCGGACCCTGGCCTCCGGGTCGGCGAGGCCCCGGCGCTTGTCGGGCAGGGGGCGCAGGCACTTGCCGGTGAGTTGCCAGGAGGTGACGAAGACGGTCGGCTCGCCCTGGTCGCTGACGCCCGCGCGGCCGGTGGCGGTGATGTGGTCGCCGATGTCGGTGTCGGCGGTGAAGCGGTCCAGGGCGGGGCCGGAGCGGTCGCGGGTGAGGGCGAGCTGGTGGTCGCCGGACCAGTCGCGCAGCACGACGAAGACGATGCCGCCGAAGTCGCGGACCAGCATGATCCGGCCGGCGACGGTGACGTCGTCGCCCTGCTCGATGCCGGCGAGGGTGTGGGGGCGGGCCGGGATGCCCACCGGGTAGGGGTCGGTGCCCGCGGCGCGCAGCCGGTCGAGTTTGCGGTGCCGGACGCGGACCTGGTCGGACAGGCCGGCGAGAGGGTCGGCGGGCTCGGTCCCGTCCCCTCCGGCGAGGCCGAGCGCCGCCAGTGACGGCAGCCCCTGAGTGGTGGCGGGCCGCTGTCCGCCCTTCGAGTGCCCTCTTCCCCTGCCCCACAACGTGCGCATCGACGGTACGGAGACGAAGCCCTCGGCGATTGCGGAGGCGAGTCCCACCCGGGCGAGCGAGGCGGCGTCCGCGTAGCAGAGGAAACGGGGGTACCACTCGGGGCGGTACTTGGCGTTGGACCGGTACAGGGCCTCCAGTTGCCACCACTTGGAGAAGAAGAGCAGCAGGCGGCGCCAGAGGCGGAGCACCGGTCCGGCGCCGATGCGGGCGCCCTCCTCGAACACGGAGCGGAAGACGGCGAAGTTCAGCGAGATCCTGCGCACGCCCAGTTTCGGTGCGGCGTGGCACAGTTCGGCGACCATGAACTCCATGACGCCGTTGGGGGCGGTACGGTCACGGCGCATCAGGTCCAGGGAGACGCCGTCCCTGCCCCAGGGCACGAAGGACTGGAGGGCGAGGAGGCGGCCGTCCTTGTCGTGGGCCTCGACGAGGAGGCAGTCGCCGTCGGCCGGGTCGCCGAGGCGGTCCAGGGCCATGGAGAAGCCGCGCTCGGTCTCCGTGTCGCGCCAGGCGTCGGCCCGTTCGACGATCTGCCGCATCTCCTCCTCGCTGAGGGTGGAGTGGCGGCGGACGCGGCAGGTGGCGCCGGTGCGGCGGACGCGGTTGACGGCCTGGCGGGTGACGCGCATGTCGCGGCCGTCGAGGTCGAAGTCGAGGACGTGCAGGATCGCCTCGTCGCCGAGCTGGAGCGCGCCGAGCCCGGCGCGCACGAAGGCCCGTGCGCCTTCCTCGGAGGCGCCCATCACGGCCGGTACCCAGGCGTACCGGCGGGCCATCTCCTGCCAGGCGGCGATCGCGTGCGGCCAGGCCTCCCGGTCGCCCACCGGGTCGCCGCCGGCCAGGCACACGCCGGCCTCGACACGGTAGGTGACGGCGGCCTTGCCGCTGGGCGAGAAGACGACGGCCTTGTCACGGCGGGTGGCGAAGTAGCCGAGGGAGTCCTGGTCGCCGTAGCGGGCGAGGAGGGCGCGGATGCGGGCCTCCTCGTCGTCGTGCAGGGCGGCTTCCAGGCGCTGCGAACGGAACAGGGTGGCGACGGCGTTCAGCAGGGCGAGCGCACCGAACAGGCCGAGCAGGAAGAACAGGGCGTGCGGCGGGCGGCCGTCGAAGCTGTCCGCGGGCACCAGGCCGCCCAGGACCCGGTTGGCGGCCCAGGCGAGGCGCTCACCGCGGGGCAGTGTGCCCGGGAACGCCTCGACGAGGCCCCAGCCGACCAGGATCGCCCCGACCAGCCCGGCCACGAGCACGGCGAGTGCCCGGCGTACGGCGGCCCGGCGGGAGGCGGCGTAGAACTCTCGGCGGGCGACGATCAGCAGGATCAGGGCGAGGCCGCAGACCACGAAGGACGGCACGGACTCGGCGAACTCGCCGACGGCCATGCCGAGGATGTCGGTCAGGACCAGCAGGCCCAGGTAGACGACGACCAGCCACCAGGCGATCTTCTTGCGGGCGCCGGTCGCGGCGGCGAGCAGGAACAGGAAGACCGCGTAGGCGAGGTTGGCGCTGACGGGGACGAGCAGCAGGTCGAGGAAGCGGACGAGGGGGCGGAGCCCGGTGCGCAGCGGCGGGATGACCGCCAGCAGGGCGCAGAGCAGGCCCAGGGCGCCGAAGAGGACCGCGAAGCCCTCGGGTACCCGGCCGGGGAAGCCGTGGGCCCGGCCGCGGGGCGGCCGTATCGGGCCGGTGGTGTCCTTCCCGGCCGTCCCGGTGTCCGTGCTGGCACTCATGTTTCGACGATAGGAACACCCGCGTCTTCCCGCCCCTCGAACAGCTCCCGGCGCAGAGCCGGAGCTGTGGCCTCCGATAGCCTCGCGGCGTGACGGAACAGCACTCCCATCAGTTCGAACGGGGCACGGACGGACCGAAGGTGATCGTGGTCGGGGTGGACGGCTCCGACTCGTCGCTGCGGGCCGCGGCCTACGCCGCCGGCCTGGCCCGCCGCCAGCACGCACTGCTCGCCGTGGTGTACGTGCAGCCGGTGCTGGCGGCGGGCGCGGCGCTCGGGGCGCCGGTGGCCGAGACGACCGACGAGATCGCCGAGGACCTGGTGGCGTACATCCGGGACGCGGCCGAGCGGCTCAAGGGGATATTCGAGGTCCGCTGGGAGTTCCACACGTTCCGCGGCGACCCTTACAGCGGCCTGGTGAAGGCGGCGGACGACCTCAAGGCGGACGCGGTGGTCGTGGGCGCGTCCGAGCAGGCGGGCCACCGGATCGTCGGATCGGTGGCGGTGCGCCTGGTGAAGGCCGGGCGGTGGCCGGTGACGGTGGTGCCGTAAGGAGCTCCGCGCACTGGCCCGGTGACGCGGCGGGTGCCTGCGCGGTGCCGTCCGCCGCCTTGCCCAGTGCCAACCACCGCCTCGCCCGGTGCCAACCACCGCCTCGCCCGGTGCCGACCGCCGCCTCGCCCGGTGCCGGCCGCCGCCTCGCCCGGTGCCGGCCGCCGCCTCGCCCGGTGCCGGCCGCCGCCTCGCCCGGTGCCGGCCGCCGCCTCGCCCGGTGCCGGCCGCGCCTTGCGCGGTGTCTTCCGTCGCGGGGCCACCTGGGCCATCATGATCCGCCATCAGCCGTTTGCCGATCGCGAAGAGGTGAGGCGCATGGCCGGGCTCCGCATGGGTCAAGGGATTCTCCGTCGCAAACCCATCGAGCGGATCGAGGAGACGGAAGTCGGCAAGGGCACCCAGCTGGAACGATCCCTGGGGCTGTGGCAGCTGACCGCCATCGGGGTCGGCGGCATCATCGGCGCGGGCATCTTCACCCTCGCGGGAACCGTGGCCAACGGTACGGCGGGTCCGGCCGTGCTCGTGTCCTTCCTCATCGCGGGCGTCGCGAGTGCCGCGGCCGCCCTGTCCTACGCCGAGTTCGCCGGGCTCATCCCGAAGGCCGGTTCCGCCTACACCTACGGCTACGCGGTGCTCGGCGAGCTCGCGGGCTGGTTCATCGGCTGGGACCTGCTGCTGGAGTACACGGCGATCGTGGCGGTCGTCGCGATCGGCATCTCGGGCTACTTCAGCTTCCTGGTCGGCGAGATGGGCGCCGACCTGCCGGACTGGATGCTGGGCGCGCCCGGCACCGGCGACGGGCACAAGGTCGATCTGTTCGCGGCACTGCTGTGCCTGCTCATCGCCTACTTGCTGACCCTCGGCATCAAGAACGCGGCCCGGTTCGAGACGGTCGTGGTGGTGCTGAAGGTCCTGGTCGTGCTGCTGGTGATCGGCGTCGGCGTGTTCCACATCGACACGGCGAACTACAACCCGTTCTTCCCATACGGGGTGGGCGGGGCGTTCACGGGCGCGGCGACGGTGTTCTTCGCGGTCTTCGGCTACGACGCCATGTCGACGGCGGCCGAGGAGTCCAAGGACGCACAGCGGCACATGCCGAAGGCGATCATCTACTCGCTCGTCATCTCGATGGTCCTGTACGTGGCGGCCTGCCTGGTGCTGACGGGCATGCAGGACTACAAGGACATCGACAAGGAGAGCGGCTTCTCGACGGCGTTCAAGTCGGTGGGGTTGAGCGGTCTCGCCGACGTCATCGCGGTGGGCGCGATCATCGGCATCCTGACGGTGATGTTCACGTTCATGCTCGGGGTGACCCGGGTGTGGTTCTCCATGTCCCGTGACGGGCTGCTGCCCAAGTGGTTCGCGAAGACGCACCCGACGCGGCACGTGCCCACGCGTGTCACCTGGATCGTGGGGGTCGCGTCGGCCGCCATCGCCGGGTTCCTGCCGATCGGCGAGGCGGCCGAGCTGACCAACATCGGCATCCTGCTGGCGTTCGTCGTGGTGTGCGCGGCGGTGATCGTGCTGCGCTACCGGCAGCCGGACCTGCCGCGCACGTTCCGTACGCCGTGGATGCCGGTGGTGCCGGCGCTGGGCATCGTCTTCTCGATCTGGCTGATCACCTTCCTCCAGTGGCAGACGTGGGCGCGGTTCGCCGTCTGGTTCGCGCTGGGGCTCGTGGTCTACTTCGCGTACTCCTACCGGCGCTCGGAGCTGGCGCGGCGCTGACCGGGCGGCTGTGCCGGCCTACTTCCCCATCACCAGGCCGTCCTCGGCCGCGCCCCGGCTGAGCACGACGTCGCGGATGCGGTCGCGGACGGCCTGTACGCCGGCGCCCTGGGCGATCGCCCGGTTGAGGTTGACGACCCGGCCGGCGTCGACGTCGAACAGCTGCGGGACGAACTCGGCCTTCGTCACCTCCCAGCGGCCGCCCGGCCGTGCGGGCGGGGCGAAGGTGAAGCGGCCGAGGGTGGACTGGTTGCCGCGCGGGTCCCGGGCGCCCTGGTGGTTGGTCATCTCGCCGGCGATCTGGTCGCCCATGCCGTAGATCACCCAGGTGCCGTTGACCTTCTCGTAGGCCTGCGGGACGTGCGCGTGGGTGCCGAGGATCAGGTCGATGGCGGGGCGGCTCCCGCTGCGCTCGGCGGTGAGGCTCCGGGCCAGGGTCAGCTGCCGTTCGTCGGGGGTGTCCTGCCATTCGGTGCCCCAGTGCAGGGAGACCACGACCACGTCGGCGCCCGCCTCGCGCGCGGCCCGGGCGTCCGCGAGGACCGTGGTCTCGTCGATGAGGTTCACGGCCCAGGGCTGCCCGCCGGGGAGCGGGATGCCGTTGGTGTCGTAGGTGTAGGCGAGGTGGGCGACCTTCGCCGGACCCGCCTGGAGGACCGTCACCGTGCGGGCCTCCTCCTCGGTGCGTGCCGAGCCGGCGTGCCGGACGCCCGCGCGGTCGAGGGCGTCGAGGGTGCGGCGGATACCGTCGGCGCCGTCGTCGAGGGTGTGGTTGGAGGCGGTGGAGCAGCCGTCGTAGCCGGTGGCGGCGAGGGCCGGGGCCACCTCGGGCGGGGACTTGAAGGCGGGGTAGCCGGTGTAGTCGCCCCTCGCGCCGTACACGGTCTCCATGTGGCACAGGGCCACGTCGGCAGGGGCGACGACGGAGCGGATCCCGGCGAGCATCGGCCGGAAGTCGTAGCCGGTGCCGCCGGCGTCGAAGCGGGCCCGTTCGATGATCGAGGTGTGCGGGAGGACGTCGCCGGAGGCGACCAGTGTGAAGCCGCGTGGTGCGACCGCGGACGGTGCCGAGCGTCCATGGCCGGCCGGTTCGTGGTTGCGCGCCTGGCAGGCGGCGCCCGCGGCGAGGGCGACGGTCAGGGCCAGGGCCACCTGTCGACTGCGTGCGATCATCCATTCACCCCACGGTGGGCGTTGTGGTCGTATTTACACACGAACAGGAAAGAAGGCACACAGCGCCCCACGCGGCTCCGACACGCTCATCAGCCCGTCCGGCACCCGCATGGCCGGACGCCGTGACCGTTCGTCGAACCGTTCGTCGACGCGATCGACCGTCCGCCGCACAGCCGGGTACGTGCCCTGTCCCCCCGGCTGCGCCCTGCGGTGGCATACGGCCATGACGGCCGGATCCACTCTCACGAACGGGACGACCGCCGAGCACGAGCTCGCCGCACTGCAGCGGGAGCACGGCCGGCCCCTCTTCGCGCTGCTGCTCCGGCTCTGCGACGGCGACCGGCAGCGCGCGGAGGACCTGGTGCAGGAGACGCTGGTGCGTGCCTGGCAGCACCCCGAAGCCCTGCGCGCCGACGACTTCGACTCCGTACGGCCCTGGCTGATGACCGTCGGGCGGCGGCTCGCGATCGACGCCCGGCGGGCCCGGCAGGCGCGTCCCGCCGAGGTCGGCGACGCCGTGCTGGAGAACGCGCGGGTCATCTCCGACCACGCCGAGCGGGCCGCGGCGATGCTCGACGTCCGCCAGGCTGTGAAGACACTCACTCCGGAACACCGTGAAGTCCTGGTGCTCGTGTACTTCCAGGGGGCGAGTGTGGCGGAAGCCGCGGCGACCCTCGGGATCCCGCCCGGTACCGTGAAGTCCCGCGCGTACTACGCGCTGCGCGCCCTGCGCCGGGTGCTTCCGGGATACGCCGCCGACCTGCGCTGAAACCAATGGCCGAGTCAAGCCTCCGTAAAGCGCCTTGCTGAGGACCCCGGTTGAGTAATCGGCTGTTCCCATCCGTGTTCCGGATGGGGCCGCCAGTGCCCCGGAGCCCGGTGTCGGGCGACGCGCACGTACCGGAGGAAGGCAGGAAGGGATGCTGCACAGAAGCGAAGAGGGCACGGACGGCGCCGGCGGTGAACTGACCGTCCCCATGGCGTGGTTGTATGCCGAGTACATCGCCGACGAGCTGCTGCGGACCGGCGATCTGATGCCGCCGACGTCCTTCGAGTTCCGCGCGGGGCGGGACGCCCTGGCGCTGACCATCTTCCTCTCCGACACCGAGGGAGAGCTCTCCGGGATCCGGGTCGTCACGCAGTTGGAGACGTGGCTGTCACTGACGGCGTACGACCAGCCGTGGCAGGAGTGGGTGCGCGAGCGGCTCGCCGAGGTCGCCGCCGCGGCCGCGGAGTCGGGCCGGCCCGCGCCGGACCTGGACCTGGCGGAGGAGGCCTGGCGCTGGCTCCAGGAGACGGAGCTGCTCGCGCCCGACCTGAACGCGGTGCCGGGCGGTGCTCCGGTGGTCGGGGAGGACGAGGGGCCGAAGGTCTGGACGCCCGCCTGGCAGCTCGGACTGCCGCTGGGACACCTCGCCATCCATCTTTTTTAGATTTCTGCGGCCCCGGACCAATCCGCGGGCCGGAGGGCTCCGAATCCTTTGGTTGCGATTGTGTCACCGGCTTGAGTGATTCCGCTGCCTGGTCCGTACCGGTGGGAGCAAGGAGTAACCCCACCCGCACCCAACGGCACGAGGATTCGGCATGAGGTCCCTGGAAAGGCATCGCGACGTCGGCGCCTACGCGCTCGGCGTGCTGGACGAGGCGGAGGCCTTCCGCTTCGAGGACCACCTCATGGAGTGCCCTCGGTGCGCCGCAGAGGTGACGGAATTCGGCCCGACCACACGGCAGTTGATGCTGTACCGGCGGGCGACGCCACGGTTCGTGCACCCGATGGCGCAGCCCGGGCCGCGCATGCTGGACCGGCTGCTGGCCGAGGTGGCGACCCGGCGCCGGGCCGGACGCCGCCGCATGCTGTTCGGCCTGGCCGCGTCGGTGATGATCGCCGTGTCGGTACCCGGCGTGGCGATGATGGCGCGGGGCAGCGCCGAGGAGCCGGTGCGGATCGCTGCGACCGACGCGCGGTCGGGTGTCTGGGCCCAGGTCACGGTGGAGGACAAGGCCTCGGGCAGTCAGGTCGAGCTGAAGGTGAAGGACGCGGCCGGTCCCCGGTCCTGCCACCTGGTCATCGTCGGCCGTGACGGCACCGAGGAGACCGCGACCAGCTGGCACGGACCCGGGCACGACACCCACCCCAGCACGATGATGGCCAGTTCCTCCAAGCATCCCGACGAGACCGCCCGCTACGAGGTCCGCTCGGCGTCCGGAGAGGTCCTGGTGAGACTCCAGCCCCAGTAGACCGGTCCGTCCGCGAAGGGGCTGTCGTCCATCCGCCCCTGCCGCCGGGCACGCCGTGCGCCCCGGAGCCGGGCGACCGGGTGCTGATGTACACACGAGTGGTCGCCCCCGCCCCGCTGAGGGCGGGGCCGGGTCACTTCAGCAGCCGGGACATCCTGCGGTCCGCCAGCGGTTTGCCGCCCGTCTGGCAGGTCGGGCAGTACTGGAGCGAGGAGTCGCTGAAGGACACCTCGCGGACGGTGTCGCCGCACTCCGGGCAGGGCTCGCCGGTGCGGCCGTGCACGCGCAGGCCGCTCTTCTTCTCGGCCTTCAGCCGGCCGGCCGCCACGCCCCGGGAGCGTTCGACCGCCTCGGTGAGCGTGTCGCGCAGGGCCGCGTACAGCCGCCCGGTCTCCTCCTCGCTCAGGGACGCGGCCAGCTTGAAGGGCGACATCTTCGCCGCGTGCAGGATCTCGTCGCTGTAGGCGTTGCCCACGCCCGCGATCAGGCCCTGGTCGCGCAACGCGCCCTTGAGCTGCCGCCGTTCACCGGCCAGGAGTTCCGTGAAGCGCCGCTCGTCGAAGTCGTCGGCCAGCGGGTCCGGGCCGAGCCGGGCGATGCCCTGGACCTCCTGCGGGTCCGCCACGACGTACACCGCGAGCCGCTTCTGGGTGCCGGCCTCGGTCAGGTCGAAGCCGGCGCCGGTCTCCAGGGCCACGCGCAGCGCGAGGGGGCCCTTGCCGGGGCGGGGCGGGCCGTCGGGCAGGCGGTCCTTCCAGTGCAGCCAGCCGGCGCGGGCCAGATGCGTCACGAAGTGCGGCCCGTCCTCGGTCCCGATGTCGAGGAACTTGCCGTACCGGCGCACGGCGGCGACCTCGTGGCCCTCCAGCGCGGACAGGGGCGGATCGTACGTCTTCAGGACGCTGATCGCGACGGGCAGCACCCGCACGATCTCGTGGCCGACGAGGTGCTCGGTGAGGAAGTCCTTGAGCGCCTCGACCTCGGGGAGTTCCGGCATAGGTCCAGAGTGCCACGCGGTCTCACTCGGGGTCGGGCACCACGAACTCGCACCACACGGCCTTGCCGCCGCCGCGCGCCTCCACGCCCCACACGTCGGTGAGCAGCTCGACCAGCAGCAAGCCCCTCCCGGAGACGCCCGACTCGCCCGCCTCGCGGCGGCGTGGCAGGGCGCTGGAGGAGTCCTCGACCTCGACGCGCAGCCGGCGCTCGGAGCCCGTGAGGGCCCGCAGGGTGACGATCGCGGAGCCCTCGGTGTGCATCAGGGCGTTGGTGATCAGCTCGTCGGCGACCAGTTCGATGTCGTCGGCGCGCTCCCTGGCTCCCCAGACACCGACCGCGGTGCGGATCATGTGCCGGGCGTCGGCCAGGGCCGCCGGGTCGCCGGGGGCGACGTGCCGCTGGAGCCGCTGGCCGGACCGCGGGCTGTCCGGGCCGCGCCGGCGCAGCAGGAGCAGCGCCACGTCGTCGTCGCCGCCGCGCTCGGCGGCCACGTCGATGAGCCGGTCGGCGAGGTCCCGTACGTCGTCGGGACCGGTGGCGACGAGTGCGGTGAGGGTGCGCATACCGTCGTCGAGGTCGGCGCCGGGCTGCTCCACCAGGCCGTCGGTGCACAGCAGCAGCGTCTCGCCCGGGTCCAGCTCCACGGTGCTCACCGGGTAGTCGAGGCGGCCGAACTCGGCGGACAGGCCGAGCGGCAGGCCGCCCGGGACGGTGACGCGGCGGCAGGAGCCGTCGGTGTGCCGCACGAGCGGATCGATGTGGCCGGCCCGGACCATCTGGAGCACGCCGGTGGACAGGTCGGCCTCCGCGTACAGGCAGGTCGCGGAGCGGTCGGTGTCGAGTTCGTGCAGGAAGACGGAGGCGCGGGCCATCACGGTCGCCGGGGTGTGCCCCTCGGCGGCGTAGGCGCGCAGCACGATGCGCAACTGGCCCATGACGGCGGCCGCGTGCGTGTCGTGGCCCTGGACGTCGCCGATGACGGCGCCGACCCGGCCGCCGGGCAGCGGGATCAGGTCGTACCAGTCGCCGCCGATGTCCCGCCCGACGGAGCCGCCGATGGTGGCGGCGCGGTAGCGGACGGCGACGTCGGCCCCGGGCACGCTCGGGATGGTCCGGGGCAGCATGGCCTGCTGGAGGCCCTGCGCCAGGTCCATCTCCTGCTCGTAGAACATGGCCCGCTGGAGGCTCTGCGCGATGCTGCTGCCGAGGGCGACGAGGATGTTGCGCTCCTCGGGGGTGAAGCCCCGCCGGTCGCTGTAGAGCAGGCCCATCGCACCGATCGGCCGTGCCTGGACGATGAGCGGCAGATAGGCGGCCGACGTGATGTTCAGGTCGGTGATGTGCGGCCAGAGGATCGGGTAGCGCTCGGCGAACTCCTCCGGCGACTCGATGAAGCAGGGGCTGAGGGTCCGTACGGCCTCGCTCATCGGGTAGGGCTCGTCGATCCGGGTGATGCGGGTGCCGGGCACGAAGCTGTCCGAGGGACCCTCGGCGACCAGGCGGATGCGACCGGCCTCGACCAGGCCCATGACGAGGCTGGTGGCACCCAGGTGGACGAGGCCGTGGGTGTCCTTGAGGACGTCGATGACGTCCTGGACGGTGCGGGCGTGGGCGAGGGCGGCCGTGGTGAGTTCGACGACGCTGGTCTGCTGCCGGCGGGCCTCGTCCTGGGCGGCCTCGTCGCTGCGGGCCTCACTCTCGGCGAGTTCCTCGGTGGCGTCCCGGACGATGCCGATGATGCGGCGGGGCCGTCCGGTGTCGTCGCGGCGGATGTAGCCCTGGGTGTGGGTCCAGCGCAGGGAGCCGTCGCGGCGCCGGATGCGGAAGTAGGCGCCGTAGTTCTCGCTGCCGTCCTTCAGGGCCTGGGAGACCGCGGTGTCCAGGCGCCGGGCCTCGCCGGGCGGGACGCGCTTGGCGAGCGTCTCGGGGTGGTCGTCGTACTCGTCGGGGCGCATGTCGAAGATGTCGTGGGCCTGGGCGTCCATCTGCATCAGGCCGGTGTCCAGGTCCCAGTCGAAGCTGCCCATCCGGTTGAGCGCGAGGATCGGGTCCGGGTGGGCGGGCCAGTCGTCCGGGAGGGACAGGGCGCTCGCTCCCCGATCAGCCATGGGCCCACCTTGCCAGGATTCGTCCGATTCTTCGACCGGATGTGCTGAGTTTACGGGCCACTCCGCCGAACGGGCCCTCAGTTGGTGAAGACGTCCGTGGGGCTGCCGGGGATGCTCTCGACGGCCCGGTCGTCGGGAATCAGCCCGGCTCCGTCGGGCGGATCGGGACTGTCCGGCACGGCGTCGGGGCCGACCTCGTCGGCGTCGGGGCCGGCGGGGTCTTCGGGGGACGGTTCGTCGGGCAGCGGGCCGGTGCCGTCGGCCGGTGGTGCGTCCGTGGTGGTGACCTGGGGGCTCATGTCACTCGGGTAGCTCGCGTCCCAGGAGGACGTGCCTGCCGGGTCCGGCGAAGCGCCTGACTCGCGTGAGAGCGAAGCGCCTGACTCGCGCGGGAGCTCGGACGGCACCGGCGCCGGTGGCGGCGGGTCCGTCGCCCAGACCGGTGGCGGCAGTGCCCGGTCGTGGCGTACGTCGTGGCCGGTGCGCCGTTCGATCCAGGTGCGGGTGGTGACGTCGACGATCGTGAAGGTGGCGATCACCTGTGGGGCGGGGGTCACGACGATGACCCGGCCGGGCCGGTAACCGGGCCAGGGGGTGCCCTTGGTGTCCGGCGTGCCGCGCGGCGCCACCGGCGGGCGGAGCGGATTGCCGCAGGCGCACCGTACGCGCGGCACCCCTCGGTCGTCGACCAGGACGGCGGTGCCCGCCTGGAGGACGGCCTGGTGGCCGAGTGCCCGGCCGGCGCGGAAGCCGTGGCCGGTGACGCGGGTGTCGGCGCGCAGCACCACCGGGGTCAGTCCGCGCAGGTGGTCCGGGACGGACGCCGGGGAGACGCCCGCGACCCGGGCGAAGGCGCGCGTCTTCGCCCGGTCGCGGGTGAGGTGGCCGATCTGCCGGGCGACGTCACAGCTGCCGGTCCGCTCGATGCCGCCGTACAGGCCGGGTGTTCCGCCGGAGAGCGAGCGCAGGGCGTTCAGACCGGCGGAGACCCGGGCGGCGCCGCCCGGGGGGACCGACTCCGGCGTTCGGGGGGTGGGGGACGGGGTAACCGTCGTGGTGGCCGTGGAGTCCGTGAAGGGGTTCGGCCCCTGGACCGCGGCCGGCTGGAGGAAGAGTGCCCCGCCGGCGCCCGCGGCGTCGCCATCGCCGTCGCCGCCGCTGTCGCCCCCGCAGCCGGAGAGGAGGAGCGCGGCCAAGAGCGCGCAGGCCGTGACGAAGGTCCCGGTAGGTCTCCGCACCTCACCCTCCAGCCCACTTCGTCACATATATCGCCGTCATCACTATTGTTTGCTTCACTCACTCAGGTCACGCAACCGGAACGGTGGCACACGGAGCGTGACACCGAGGTCCGGCGCAGCACTGGGAGGTACGCAGGGCCGTGGACTGGTTCACCGCATCCGACTACTGGCTGAGCCGGCTGGTCTTCCAGCGGGCGCTGGCCGCCGTGTACCTGGTCGGGTTCCTGACGGCGGCGCTGCAGTTCCGCGCGCTGATCGGGCAGCGCGGCATGCTGCCGGTGCCGCGGTTCGTCGAGCGGGTGCCGTTCAAGCGGGCGCCGAGCCTGTTCCAGCTGCACTACTCGGACTCCTTCTTCGCCGTCTGCGCGTGGGCGGGCTGCGCGGTGTCGGCGGGGCTGCTGGCCGGGCTCGACTCGCTGCTGCCCCTGTGGGGCGGCATGCTGCTGTGGCTGGTGCCGTGGGTGCTGTACCTGTCGATCGTGAACGTGGGGCAGACCTGGTACTCGTTCGGCTGGGAGTCGCTGCTGCTGGAGGTCGGCTTCCTCGCCGTGTTCCTCGGCAACGACGAGGTGGCGCCGCCCGTCGTGGTGCTGTTCCTGCTGCGGTGGATCCTGTTCCGTGTGGAGTTCGGCGCGGGACTGATCAAGATGCGCGGCGACGAGTGCTGGCGGAAGCTGACGTGCCTGGACCACCATCACGAGACGCAGCCGATGCCGGGCCCGCTGAGCTGGTTCTTCCACCATCTGCCCAGGCCCCTGCACCGGGTCGAGGTGGCCGCGAACCACTTCACGCAACTCGTGGTGCCGTTCGCGCTGTTCACCCCGCAGCCGGTCGCGACGGCCGCCGCCGCGCTGATGATCGTCACCCAGCTGTGGCTGGTGCTGTCGGGCAACTTCGCCTGGCTGAACTGGATCACGATCGTGCTGGCCCTGTCGGCGGTGGAGTTCCCGGGCGATCCGCCGTCGGTGCCCGACGCGCCGCTCTGGTACGAGGTCGTGGTCCTCGCGGTCGCCGCGCTGCTGGTGGGTCTCAGCTACCAGCCCGTCCGCAACATGATCTCCCGCCGGCAGATCATGAACCGCTCCTTCGACCCGCTCCATCTGGTCAACACCTACGGCGCGTTCGGCAGCGTCAGCCGGGTCCGCTACGAGGTGGTCGTCGAGGGCACGGCCGACGACGTCCCCCGCGAGGACTCCGACTGGCGGGAGTACGAGTTCAAGGGCAAGCCCGGTGATCCCCGGCGCTGGCCGCGCCAGTTCGCGCCGTACCATCTGCGCCTCGACTGGATGATGTGGTTCGCGGCCCTCTCCCCCGCGTACGCCGGTGTGTGGTTCGGCGCCCTGGTGGAACGGCTGCTGGAGAACGACCGCGACACGCTGAAGCTGCTGCGCCGCTCCCCCTTCCCGCCCGACGCGCCGCCCCGTTTCGTCCGCGCCCGCCTCTTCCGCTACCGGTACACGACCTGGCGCGAGCTGCGGGAGACGGGCGCGTGCTGGGAGCGGACGTACGTACGAGAGTATCTGCCGCCGACGCGGCTGACCGGGGTGGCTCAGAGGTCGTAGACGCGGGTGGCGGTGCCCCCGAAGATCCGGGCGTGTTCCAAGGGGCCGGTCAGCCGGCGCGCGGTGTCGAGCACATCGCCGTAGGCCGCCGCGAGGGTGCACACCGGCCAGTCCGAGCCGAACATCAGACGGTCCGGGCCGAAGGCTTCCAGTACGACGTCGGCGTACGGGCGCAGGTCGTCGATCGTCCAGGACGCGAGGTCGGCTTCGGTGACCATGCCGGAGAGCTTGCAGACGGTGTGGGGCAGCGCAGCGAGGGCCCGGAGGCCGGACGCCCAGGGTTCGAGGGCGCCGGAGGCGATGGGCGGCTTGCCCAAATGGTCGAGGACGAAGGTGAGCTGCGGGAGGGCGGCGGCCGCCTCGGTGCAGGCCGGGAGCTGGTGGGGCAGCACGACCAGGTCGTACACCAGCCCCGCCTCGGCCACCGCGGTCAGACCGCGGCGTACGTCCGGACGCAGCAGCCACTGCGGATCCGGCTCGCCCTGGACCTGGTGCCGGATGCCCTTGAGGTACCGCCCACCGGGCAGTTCACGCAGCCGGGCCAGCTCGTCGGCGACATCGGGGCGGGTGAGGTCGGTCCAGCCGACGACCCCGGCGATCAGCTCGTGCTCGTCGGCGAGGGCCAGGAACTCCGGGGTCTCCTCGGGGACGGTGACGGTCTGGACGAGGACGGTGCGGTCGACGCCCGCCGCGCGGGCCTCGGGTGCGAGATCCTTCACGGTGAAGTCGCGTCGGATCGGGCTGCCTTCCGCGATCCAGTCCTGGTCCCGCACGGACAGGTCCCAGACGTGGTGGTGGGCGTCGACCACGGTCATGACGGCAGCTCCCAGACGACGGGCAGCCCGGCGTCCGCGCCCTCGCCGGAGTAGTCGTGCACCACGTCCAGCAGTTCGGCCATGCGGGCCTGCCAGGCGACGTTGACCGGCAGTTTCTCCAGTTCGGCGAGGAGACGGGCGTAGTCCTCGCACTCCAGGACGTGGAACAGGTCGGTGCCGCTGCGCCAGATCGTCCAGGAGGTGGCGCCGGCGGCGCGGATGGCCTCGGTGAGCTCCTCGGGCACCTCGCGGTGGGCGGCCTCGTAGTCGGCGATCCTGTCGGCGCGGACCTTGGTGTGCAGGGCGACTCTCATGACGGCTCCTTGGCCGGGGCCTCGGACGGTGCCTTGGACGGCGCGTCGGACGGCGCGTCGGACGGCGCGCTGGACGGCGTCCTGGCCGGTTCCTCGGCGGGGACCGGGGCGTCGGCGGGCAGCAGGCCCTTGGCGCGCAGGTCCTGCCAGAACCCGGCGGGCACGCGGGCGGCGAACTGATGGGCGCAGTCGCGGACTTCGTGCGCCGAGCGGGCTCCGACGAGGACGCTCGCGACGGCCGGGTGGGCGGCGCAGAAGGCCAGGGCGGCGGCGCGCAGCGTGGTGCCGTGGCGGTGGGCGACGGACTTCAGGCGCAGCGCCCGCTGGACCAGGTCGGAGGGTGCGACGGTGTAGTTGTACTTCGCGCCCGGCTGCGGATTCGCCAGCAGGCCGGAGTTGAAGGCGCCGCCGATGACGACGGACTTGCCGCGTTCGTGGGCCGCGGGCAGCAGGCCGGTGAGGGCGCTCTGGTCCAGCAGGGTGTAGCGGCCGGCGCACAGCACCACGTCGACGTCGGTGTCGCGGACGAAGCGGGTGAGCATCTCCGCCTGGTTCATCCCGGCGCCGATCGCCCCGACCACGCCCTCCGAGCGGAGCCTCTCCAGCGCCGGGTAGCCCTCGCGGAAGGCCCACTCGGCGTGCTCGTCCGGGTCGTGGAGGTAGACGATGTCGACCCGGTCGAGGCCGAGGCGCTCCAGGCTGGACTCCAGGGTGCGGCGGATGCCGTCGGCGCTGAAGTCCCAGACGCGCCGGTGGGTGGCGGGCACGGCGAAGCCGCCGGCGAGGTCGTCACCGGTGCCGTCCGAGGGCTCCAGGCGGCGGCCCACCTTGGTGGAGACGGTGTACCGGTCGCGGGGGTGGCCGCGCAGGGCGGCGCCGAGGCGGCGTTCGGACAGGCCGAGGCCGTAGTGCGGGGCGGTGTCGAAGTAGCGGATGCCCCGCTGCCAGGCGGCCTCCACGGCCTCGTGGGCCTGCTCCTCGCCGACCTCGGTGTACAGGTTGCCGATCGCCGCCGCGCCGAAGGACAGGGCGCTGACCCGGACGCCGCTGCCGCCGAGCCGGTTCACCGCGTCACCGGGCGCAGCCGCAGGCCCTGCATGCCGCCGTCGACGGCGAGCGAGGTGCCCGTGGTGGCGCCGGACAGGGGGCTCGCCAGGTAGGCGATGGCGCCCGCGACCTCGGCCGGGGAGACCAGGCGGCCGGTGGGCTGACGGGCCTGCAGGGCGGCGCGTTCGGCGGCCGGGTCGGGGGCCGCGTCGAGGAGGCGGCCGACCCAGGGCGTGTCGACCGTGCCCGGGTTGACGCAGTTGACGCGGATGCCCTCGCGGACGTGGTCGGCGGCCATGGCGAGGGTCAGCGAGTACACGGCCCCCTTGGTGGCGCTGTACAGGGCGCGTTGCGGCAGGCCCGCGGTGGCCGCGATGGAGCAGGTGTTGACGATCGCCGCCTGCGCGGAGGCGCGCAGCTGGGGCAGGCAGGCGCGGGTGGTGCGGACCATGCCGACGACATTGACGTCGTAGACGCGGTGCCAGTCGTCGTCGGAGTTGTCCTCGACGGTGCCCTGGGCGCCGATGCCCGCGTTGTTCACCAGGACGTCCAGTCCGCCGAGGTCGGCGACCGCCGCCGCGACGGCCTCGCGCACGGACGCGTCGTCGGTGACGTCCGCGCGGTAGGCCAGCAGGGGCTTGTCGACCGGCGACGGGTCCAGGTCGAGGACGGCGACCTGGGCGCCGCGCTCGGCCAGGAGTTCCGCGGTCGCCCGGCCGATGCCGGAGGCGCCGCCCGTCACCAGGGCCCTGATGCCCTCGAAGTCGCTCATGCAGCCCGACCCTTCTTCTGCTCGTCGAGGTCGGCGGCCCAGAACTCGCCGCCCGGGTAGGTGTACCGCGCCAGCGACTCGGGCCGCATGGCGGCCGAGAAGCCCGGCGCGGTGGGTGCCGTGTAATGACCTTCGCTGATGACGACCGGGTCGAGGAAGTGGGCGTGCAGATGGTCGACGTATTCGATGACGCGGTCCTCGGTGGTTCCGGCCAGGGCCACGTAGTCGAACATCGACAGGTGCTGGACGAGTTCGCACAGGCCGACGCCGCCCGCGTGCGGGCAGACCGGGACGCCGAACTTGGCCGCGAGCAGCAGGATCGCGAGGTTCTCGGGGACACCGCCGACGCGGGCGGCGTCGATCTGGACGACGTCGAGCGAACCGGCCTGGAGGAGCTGTTTGAAGACGATCCGGTTGTGCACGTGTTCGCCGGTGGCGACCTTCACGGGGGCGACGGCGCGGCGGATCGCCGCGTGGCCGAGGATGTCGTCGGGGCTCGTGGGCTCCTCGATCCAGTAGGGGTCGAACTCGGCGAGGGCCTTGGTCCAGCGGATCGCCTCGTCGACGTCCCAGCGCTGGTTGGCGTCGACGGCCATGCGGATGTCCGGGCCGATGACGGACCGGGCGACCCGGCAGCGGCGGATGTCGTCGTCGAGGTCGGCGCCCACCTTGAGCTTGATCTGCCGGAAGCCGTCGGCGACGGCCCGGGCCGCGAGCCGCGTGAGTTTCTCGTCGTCGTAGCCGAGCCAGCCGGGCGAGGTGGTGTAGGCGGGGTAGCCGCGCTCCAGCAGCCGGGCCGTGCGCTCCTCGGCGCCCTGTCTGCCGTGGCGCAGCAGGGTCAGGGCTTCCTCGGGGGTGAGGGCGTCGGTGAGGTAGCGGAAGTCGACCTGGCGGACCAGCCATTCGGGTTCGGCCTCGGCGAGCAGCCGCCACAGCGGCAGGCCGGCGCGCTTGGCGGCCAGGTCCCACACGGCGTTGACGACCGCGCCGATCGCCATGTGCATCACGCCCTTCTCGGGCCCGAGCCAGCGCAGCTGGCTGTCGCCGATCAGGTCGCGGTTCAGGGTGGAGGGGTCGGCGCACAGGTCGTCGACGGAGCGGTCGATCAGGTGTCCGCGCAGCGCCTCGATCGCGGCGACCTGCACCTCGTTGCCCCGCCCGATGGTGAAGGCGAATCCGTGCCCCTCGTGCCCGTCGGCCGCGTCCGTGCGCAGGACGACGTAGGCCGCCGAGTAGTCGGGGTCCGGGTTCATCGCGTCGGAACCGTCGAGCTCGCGCGAGGTGGGGAAGCGGATGTCGTGGGTGTCGACCGCGGTGATGCGGGCGGGCGTCGGGGACACGGGGGGCCTTTCGGGTCGGTTGCGGAGGCGGGCGGGTCAGTCCTGGGCGCGGCCCGTGGTGACCCGGGCGATCATGAGGGCGACCAGGATGATCCCGCCGTAGATGGCCTGGATCCAGAACGACGGCACCTGGGCGAGGGTGAGCAGGTTCTGCACGACACCCAGCAGGAGTACGCCGGTCAGCGCGCCGAACATGGTGCCTTTGCCGCCGTCGAGGGCGATGCCGCCGATCACCGCGGCCGCGAACACGGTGAAGATCATGTTCTGGCCCTGGTTGGCGCTGATCGCGCCGACGTACCCGGTCTGCATGATGCCGCCGACGGCGGCGAGGACGCCCGCGACGACGAACACGCCGAGCATGACGCGCTCCACCCGGATGCCCGCCGCCCGGGCCGCGTCCGCGTTGCCGCCGATGGCGTACAGGGCTCGGCCGACGCGGTGGTACTTCAGGACCAGCCCGGCGACGGCGAAGGCGATCGCGGCGAGCCATACGGACAGCGGCACGGTGAGGAAGGTGGTGGTCGCCAGCGAGTAGAAGCTGTCGGGCATCCCGAACAGCGTCTTGCCCTTGGTCGCGCCGACCAGCAGGCCGCGCAGCACGATCAGCATCGCGAGCGTCACGATGAACGCGTTGAGCTTGAACTTCACGACCAGGACGCCGTTGAAGGCGCCGACCACGGCGCCCGCGACGAGGACCGCCAACAGGGCGAGCGCCGCCGGGAGTTCGGTGCCCCAGCCGGACGCGGCGGCGGGCAGCACGAGCAGGGCGCCGACGGCGGGTGCGATGCCGACGACCGATTCCAGGGACAGGTCGAACTTGCCGGTGATGAGCACGAGGGACTCGGCGAGCACGACCATCGCGAGGGCGGCCGAGGCGCCGAGGATCGAGACGATGTTCCGCTCGGTGAGGAACGAGTCGTTGACCACCGCGCCGAGCACGAGGAGCAGCAACAGGGCGGGCACGAGGGCGAGTTCGCGGGCGCGGCGGAGGAGGACGGCCTTGGCGGCGCGCGGGTCGGTGACTCGCGCGGGCGCGAGCGGCGGGGCCGCCTTGGTGTCAGCCATGGTCCACTCCTTCGATGGAGGCGATGAGCTCGTGGTCGCGCCAGCCCGCCGGGTGCTCGGCGACGACACGGCCGTGGAAGAGGACGAGAACCCGGTCGCAGCGCCTGAGGTCGTCGAGTTCGTCGGAGACGACGAGCACGGCGGTGCCGTCCTCGCGGGCGCTGTCCACCCGGGCGAGCAGGGACTCCTTGGACTTCACGTCGACGCCCGCGGTCGGGTTGACGAGGACGAGGAGCCGTGGGTCGGAGGCGAGCGCCCGGGCCATGACGACCTTCTGCGCGTTGCCGCCGGACAGGTCCGAGACGGGCTGGTCGGGGCCCTCCGCGTGGATGTCGAGGCGTTCGATCAGCGCCGTGGCGACACCCCGCTTGCGGTCGGTGCCGACGAAGCCGAACCGGCCGAGCCGGTCCAGGACCGTGAGGGTGGCGTTGTCACCGATGGACATGCCGAACACCAGCCCCTCGTCGTGCCGGTCGCGGGGGACGAAGCCGACGCCGGCCTTCAGCGCGGCCTGCACGTCGCCGAACGGCAGCGGGGCGCCGTCGATCCGGGCCGTCCCGCCGGTGGGGGTGTGCAGTCCGGTGAACGACTCGGCCAGCTCGATCTTGCCGCTGGCGCTGGATCCGGCGAGTCCGACGACCTCGCCGCGGCGGACGGTGAGGTCGACGTTCTCGTACGCGGGCGAGGTGAGGCCGCGGACGTCGAGGAGGACGGGCCCCGCGGCAGCTGCGGTCCTTCGCCGCTCGGCCTGTTCGGCGATCGTCTCCCCCGCCATGGCCTCCACCAGGGCCTGGCGGGGCAGGTCGGCCACCGGTGCCGTGGTGATCCAGCGGGCGTCGCGCAGGACCGTGACGGTCTGGCAGACCTCGTACACCTCCTGGAGGTGGTGGGAGATGAACAGGAAGGTGACGCCGGAGGCCTGGAGGGCGCGCATGCGTGTGAACAGCCGCTCGATCTCGCGGTTGTCGAGCTGGGCGGTGGGTTCGTCGAGGATGATGAAGCGGGCGCCGAAGCTGAGGGCCCGGGCGATCTCCACCATCTGCCGGTCTTCGACCTTGAGGTCGGCGGTGCGGGCGTCGGGGTCGACGCGCACGTCCCAGGTGTCGAGGAGCCGGGACGCCTCGGCCTTCAGGCTGCGCCAGCTGATGAATCCGCGCCGGAGCGGCTGCCGGTTGATGAACAGGTTCTCGGCGACGGTCAGTTCGGGGACAACCGTCGGATGCTGGTAGACGCAGGCGACCTTGCGGCGCCAGGCGTCGCGGTCGGCGAGCGGGGGCGCGGGGTCGCCGTCGAAGCGGACGGTGCCCTCGTCGGGGGCCTGAAGGCCGGTGAGGATCCTGACGAGGGTCGACTTGCCCGCGCCGTTGCGCCCGACGAGGGCGTGGGACTCGCCCGGCAGGACGGTGAGTTGCCCGTCGGCGAGGGCGGTGGTGGGGCCGTACCGCTTGACGATGCCCCGCGCTTCAGCGAGTGGGGTGCTCATTTGACCGTGTTGCCCCAGAGCTTGGGGTCGTCGACGTTGTCCTTCGTCACCAGCGGCGCGGGCAGCTGGTCCTCCAGGATGCCGCTGGGCAGCTTGACGATGGTCGAGTCGTGGTCCGTCGGGCCGGGCTTGAACGTCTTCCCCTGCATCGCCGCCTTGATGTAGTACATGCCGTACTTGGCGTAGGCGTCGGCGGGCTGGGAGACGGTCGCGTCGATCTCGCCCTTGCGGATCGCGTCGAACTCCTGCGGGATGCCGTCGTTGGAGACGATGGCGATGTGTCCCGGCTGCCCGGCCTTCTTCAGCATCCCCTTGGACTTGAGGGTCTGGAGGGTGGGCGCCAGGTAGACGCCGCCCGCCTGCATGTAGATGCCCTTGATGTCGGGGTGGGCGTTGAGCAGGGTGTCGAGCTTGGAGGCCGCGGTGTCGGACTCCCACTTGGCGGGGATCTCCAGGACCTTCAGCTTCGGGAAGTTCTTCTTCACGCAGGCGCGGAACGCCTCGGAGCGGTCGCGGCCGTTGACCGAGGCGAGGTCGCCCATGATCTGCACGACCTTGCCGGAGGTGATGTGCTCACCGAGGTACTGGCAGGCCTTCTCGCCGTACGCCACGTTGTTCGCCCGCACGACCATCGCGACCTTGCCCTTGTCGGGCGCCACGTCCACGGCGACGACCGGCACGCCCTTGCGCTCGGCCTGGTCGAGTCCCGCCTCGATGGCGGCGCTGTCCAGCGGGGCGACGACCAGGCCCTTGACGCCCTGGTTGAGCTGGTTGTTGATGTCGGTGATCTGCTGTGAGGGGTCGCTGTTGGAGTTGACGGTCTTCATCGCGTCCACGCCCTCGGACTTCGCCATCTTCGGCACGTAGTCGTTGTACGACTGCCAGAACGGCGAGGTCAGCAGTGGCAGGACGACCCCGACCTTGCCGCTGCCGTCACCGCCGCCGGTACTGGAGGCGCCGGTGTCCTTGGTGCTGCCGCACGCGGCGAGCAGGAGGGAGGCGCCGGCGGCCAGGGCCACCGTGCCGACGATCCGGGACCTGTTCCGCTTGCGGGCTGTGCTTCCGGGCATCTGAGGCCCTCCCATCGACCGGTTTTCCAGCAGGTGCCCGCATACTTATCAGACCACTCCCCCGCCGGAACACCCTGCGACGCCAGTTTTTCGCGCTTCTGGCGCATAGTGGTCCGACCACATCGGCGATTAGACTGCGCCGCAGCCGGTGATCGGAGGAATGGCGTGGACGACGAGACAGCCCCGCAGAAGGGCACCGTGACGCAGCGCGCCATCGAGCGGATCAAGGCGATGATCGGCGAGGGCCGGCTGGAGCCGGGCCAGCGGCTGCCGACCGAACGTGACCTGGCCGCGCAGCTCGGCATGTCCCGCAGTTCGATGCGGGAGGCGATCCGCGCGCTCACGGTGCTGGGCGTGCTGGAGGCGCGGCACGGATCGGGCATCTACGTCACGCAGTTGGAGGCCGGCGACCTGCTGGAGACCTTCGGGGTCGTGGCGGACCTGTCGCGCGGCCCGCGTCTGGTGGAGCTGCTGGAGATCCGGCGGATCCTGGAGTCGACGGCGACGGCACTGGCCGCTGCCCGGATCACCGCGGACCAGCTGGCCGAGGTCGAGAAGCACCTGGCGGCGATGAACGCCACGGACGACCCGGAGGAGATCCTCGCCCACGACCTGGCCTTCCACCGCGAGATCGCGCTGGCCGCGGGCAACGAGACCATGGCCGCGATCCTGGAGGGCCTGTCGTCGCGGACGTTCCGCGCCCGTGTCTGGCGCGGCTACCAGGAGGAGGGCGCCTTCGCCCGCACCCGCCGCGAACACGCCGCGATCCACCGCGCCCTGGCCGCCCACGACCCGGAGGCGGCCCGCACGGCGGCGGCCGCGCACGTGGGCGAGGTGGAGGAGTGGCTGCGGGCACAGCTCGGGCCCTGAGGACCAGTCCCCAGGGCCCGAGGTGCCGCCGCTACTTGAACTGACCGGGCTGGTAGTCGCCCGCCGGCTGCTGGAGGACGACGTTCAGCCGGTTCGCCGTGTTCATGAAGGCGATCAGGGTCACCAGCGCGACGAGCTGCTCCTCGTCGTAGTGCTTGGCGGCCCGCTCCCACACCTCGTCCGGCACCCCGCCGGCGCCGTCCGCGATCCGGGTCGCCTGCTCGGCCAGCTCGAACGCGGCGCGCTCGGCCTCGGTGTAGACCGTGGCCTCCCGCCATGCGGCGACCAGGTTGATGCGCACGGAGGTCTCACCCGCCGCCGCGGCCTCCTTGGTGTGCATGTCGACGCAGACCGCGCAGCCGTTGATCTGGCTCACCCGGAGCGAGACCAGCTCCCGGGTGGCGGCCGGCAGCGGAGACTCCACGACCAGCCGCCCCAGGGACATGAACTGCTTGATGACCTTGCCGGCGCTCGGGATGGCGAAGACGTCCAGACGCGCGTTCATGGTGAACTCCTGTGTCGTTGTCGATGCTTACGCCCTTATGAGTCGGCGGCCCGGCCCGATGTGACATCGCGGAATGTGACGTGCGTCTCCCGCAGGGTGAGAATGGGCCGTATGCGGCGGCGGGGCACAGCCTGGGTCACCGCCGGACTGCTGGCGTCCGTCGCGATCGGCTGCACCGGCGGTGGGGACGAGAGCGCGCCCGAGGCCTCTCCGACGTCCACCCCGGCCACGAGCGAGCGCCCCCGCACCACGCCCTCCCCCACCGCTGCCGACCCCGTCTCCCTCCCGGCCCTGATGCAGCGCAAGCACACCGGCACCGGGTTGCGGCTCGGGGACGTGCTCGACCGGACCTCCGCCTACACCCGCTACGCGGTCACGTACGAGGCGAACGGTCTGACCATCTCCGGGATCATGAACATCCCGGAGGGCAAGGGCCCGTTCCCGGCGCTCGTGCTGGCGCACGGGTACATCGACCCGGACGTCTACGTCAGCGGCCAGGGCATGCCCCGGGAGCAGGACCGCCTGGCCCGCGGCGGCTACGTCGTCCTGCACACCGACTACCGCAACCACGCCCGCTCCGACGACGACCCGGACAACGACGTCGACCTCCGCCTCGGCTACACCGAGGACGTCATCGGCGCGGCCCTGGCTCTGCGGGACTCCGGGCGCCCGGAGATCGACGGCGCCCGGATCGGCCTGTTCGGCCGGTCGATGGGCGGCGGGGTCGTGTACAACACGCTGGTCGTGGCGCCCGGTCTGTTCGACGCCGCGGTGGTGTACGCGCCGGTGAGCGGCCGCCCGGAGGAGAACATCGACCACTTCCAGCGGCCCGACGGCGATCCCGTCGTGGCCGAGATCGAGGAGAAGCACGGCACACCCGGGAAGAACCCGGCGTTCTGGCGCGCCGTGTCGCCCCTGACGTACGTCGACCGTGTCACCGAACCCCTGCTGATCCAGCACGGCACGGCGGACGACACCTGCCCTCTGCGCTGGTCACGCCAGGCCGCCGCCGCATTCGAGAAGGCGGGCAAGGACGTGGAACTGCGCACCCACGCCGACGAGGGACACACCTTCGGGCCGAGGTGGCCGGCCTCGATGGACCTCACCGAGGCCTTCCTCGCTCGCCACCTGCGCTGAGGGCCTCGACGTGCGCCTCCGGCCGGTGCACAGTTCTCCCTACGTACTCGCCAGTAAGCCCGTCCTTCCACGCCGAGGAGCCTCTGTGACCACCTGGGCCGGCCGCACCGCCGCCGAGATATCCGCCGCCGTACGCGAGAAGCGGGTCACCCCCCGCGAGGTGGTCGCCGAGCACCTCGCGCGGATCGAGCACCTCGACGGCCGTGTCGGGGCTTTCCGCACCGTGCGCGCCGAGGCGGCGCTCGCCGAGGCCGACGAGGTGGCCGCACGCGGCGAAGTCGACCGCCTGCCCCTGGCCGGTGTGCCCGTGGCCGTCAAGGACAACCTCGCGGTGCGCGGCGAGTCCACCCGCATCGGCTCGGCCGCGACTCCCGACACCCCGGCCGCCGAGGACCATGTGACGGTGGCCCGGCTGCGGGCGGCGGGCGCGGTGGTCGTGGGTCTGACGAACGTGCCCGAGCTGTGTGTCTTCGGCACGACGGACGGTGTGCTGGGCACCGCCCGCAACCCCTGGGACCCGACGCGCTCGGCGGGCGGTTCGTCGGGCGGCAGCGCCGCCGCGGTCGCAGCCGGCATGGTGCCGGTCGCCCTCGGCAACGACGGCATGGGTTCCCTGCGCATACCGGCCGCCAACTGCGGCCTCGTCACCATCAAGCCGGGACACGGAGTGGTCCCGACGGGTACCGGGGACAGCGACTGGTTCGGCATGTCGGAGAACGGACCGCTCGCCACGACCGTCGAGGACGCCCGTCTGATGCTCTCGGTGCTCGCCGGCGACGAGCCCGCCCTCCGCTCCGAGGCCGGTCCCCTCAGGGTCGCCGTGTCGCTGCGCAGTCCGCTGGCCGGCGTCACCGTCAGCCGGCCGTACACGGCGGCCACCCGGGAGGCGGCCGGGGTGCTGATGAAGGCGGGCCACCAGGTCCGGCGCGCCGACCCGCCCTACCCGATGTCGCTCGCCATGACCTCACTCGTCCACTGGACGGCGGGCACCGCCGCGGACGCCCGGCACCTCGACGCACAGCTGCTGACCCGGCGCACCCGGGTCCACGCCGGACTCGGCAGACCCTTCCTGGACAGGGCGCGCTCCGGAGCCGCCCGGGAGCGGCTGCGTCGGCGGCTGGAACCGTTCTTCGCCGACCACGACGTGCTGCTCACGCCCGCGCTCGCCCGCCGCTCCCCGAAGGCCGGGCCCTGGCACGAGCGGGGCTGGCTGAGCAACGTCCTGGCGAACACGAACTACTCGCCCCTGACGCCCCCGTGGAACCTGACCGGCTGGCCCGCGATGTCGGTCCCCTGCGGAACCCTCCCCTCCGGCGCCCCCTGTGCCGTGCAGCTGGTGGGACGCCCCGGCACGGAGTACCAACTCCTGGAAGTGGCCGAGCAGTTGCAGGAACGCAATCCGTGGCGGCGTACGGCGCCGATGAACTAGAGTCGGCCGGGTGACTGCCGGGTCGGCCGTAGGCCATGCACGAGTGAGGCGCCCGGCCTCGGCGTGAGCGCGGCGGGGGCGACCCCGCGCGGGCCCCGCCGAGAGCCGGAGAGGGCACGAGCCCCGCCTCCCGTCTCCGTGTTTCCTCATCCCCTCGCGCCACTGCGGCGTTTCCTCAAGGACCCGAGAACCGGAGACGTTTCACACCCATGTCCCACGCACCGCACACACCCGAACCGCCGGCCGCTGTCGCCCACCTCGACCACACCGCCGTCTACGCCTCGGACCGCCGCCTGTCGGCGGAGTTCCTGGCGGCGGTCCTGGGCCTGGAGGTGGGCGCCCCCTTCGGGCCGTTCCTCCCCGTCGACCTGGGCAACGGCGTGACCCTCGACTACTACGAGAAGACCGACGAGCCGATCCAGGGGCAGCACTACGCGTTCCTCGTGCCCGAGGAGCAGTTCGACACGATGATCGCCCGGCTGGAGACGCTGGGGGTCACCTACTACGCCGACCCGAGCCACACCGAGCCGGGGAGGGTGAACGACCTCTTCGGCGGCCGGGGCGCCTACTTCGACGACCCGGACGGCCACAACATGGAGATCATGACGCGGCCGTACGTCCGCCCCTGACGTCCGCCCCGGGGACCGTCCTGCCGACCACCCAGTGGTGCTTGCCGAGGCGCCGGTTCCGCTCGAAGCCGTGGCTCTCGAACAGGGGCACCGTGCCGGAGTAGAGGAACGACGCGGAGACCGACCGGCCCGCGGCGTCCTCGGGGTAGCCCTCCACGGTTCCGCCGCCGAGGCGTGCGATCTCCTGGAGGGCTCCGTCGAGGGCGGCGGCGGCCACGCCCTGGCGGCGGTGGGCGCGACCGACGAAGAAGCAGGTGATCCGCCAGTCCGGAAGGGCGCCGAGGTCCTTCTCGTAGGCCCGCCGGTGCTTGATGCGGGGCAGTTCGGGCGCCGGCCCGAACTGGCACCAGCCGACGCAGACCTGGCCGTCGTAGACCAGGGCGGCGTGCGCGCCGCCGTCGCGGACCCGGCTCTGCTTCCGGGCGCGGTTCTCTTCGGGGTCCTTGGTGCCGCTCAGGCCCTCGGGGTGGAAGGCCATGCACCAGCAGCCACCCCACACGCCGTTGTGCCGCTCCACCAGACCGGCGAAGTCCGGCCAGCTGCCCGCGTCCAGGGGCCTCACCCGGAACCCGGTCATGGAACCCTCCGATGTCCTGATGCTCTAGAGCGCCCGGTACATGATGTGCAGCCCCACCAGGCCGTGCCGGGGGTGTTCGAACGCGTCGGGCACCGTACCGAGGATCGTGAAGCCGAGGGAGGTCCACAGCTTCACGGCCGGATTGGTCTCGACGACGGCGTTGAACACCATTCCCCGGTAGCCGGCGGCCCCGGCCTCGGTCAGGAGGTGTT
The DNA here is from genome assembly GCF_044327915.1 of Streptomyces afghaniensis. Classification (NCBI taxonomy): domain Bacteria; kingdom Bacillati; phylum Actinomycetota; class Actinomycetes; order Kitasatosporales; family Streptomycetaceae; genus Streptomyces; species Streptomyces afghaniensis. Next base: position 69,857 of record NZ_JBIRGJ010000004.1, on the reverse strand, counting down.
CGGCGAGGGCACGGCCGTAGCCCCGGCCGCCCTGGTCCGGGTCGACCATGAAGCCGGCGTTGGCGATGCGGGCGGCGGCGCCACCGTAGTTCGGGGTGAGGTAAGCGGAGGCGACGACACTGCCGCTGTCGTCCTCGACGACGTAGACGCGTTTCGCCGGGTTCATCCACAGGACCCGGGCCTCCTCCTCGGAGGTTCCCGGGTCCCATGCGTAGGTCTCGCCCGCGGCGACGATGCGGTGCCAGAACGGCCAGATGCACGGCCAGTCGTCAGCCGTCGCTTCCCTGATCAGCATGGGGGCGAGTCTGGCACGCCCATGAGCCCGGCGAACGCGGAGGGCCTGCGCCCGGTCAGTCGACGCTGGGCAGGATGTGGGGCTCGGCGAGGTCCTCCTCGTAGCCCGCGAGGCGGATGGGGGCCGAGCGGGCCCACACGTCGAGGCTGCCGAGCTCGTCGGACCGGCGGCCCTTGCGCTCGGTGCGTTCCTTGGGGCGTTGCTCGCGATTCGTCTTCTCCGGTGTCACCGCGCACTCCTTATGTGTCGGTCACCCTCGGGACGTGTGCGCCGTCCTGCTCTGCGCCTGACGCCCCGCTCGGGTCTGATGCCAAATGCAGTTCGGACGCGGTGGCGCCGGTAACTCGCGGGAGCGCAGGCCGTGGTGTACCGGCTTGTCCCATGACGGACCGTGGGTGTGGGTCCCGTCCTGCTGCCCGTCCGCCTCAGACTAACCAAATGAGCGGCCCCCCGCTCGATGGGGCTGAAAACAAGCGGTAACGATCGCGCGTCATCCCGTGTTCAGCTCGGGTTTACGCACCGATTTGCCCGCGGAAGGACGCATTTACGGATCACCCGGACGGTGTACGTCCGCACCGGCGGTTTCCAGACGTCGGCCGGGAAGCCGGGAAGCCCTACCACTTACCCGGCGCGTAGTCCTTCAGGAAGACCCCGTACAGATCCTCTCCCGCCTCACCCCGCACGATCGGGTCGTACACCCGAGCCGCACCGTCGACCAGATCGAGCGGCGCGTGGAACCCCGCCTCGGCCAGCCGCAGCTTGTCGTAGTGAGGCCGTTCGTCCGTGATCCACCCCGTGTCGACCGAGGTCATCAGGATTCCGTCGGTCTGGAACATCTCCTGCGCGCTGGTCCGCGTCACCATGTTCATCGCGGCCTTCGCGGCGTTCGTGTTCGGGTGCCCCGCGCCCTTGTAGCCACGGCCGAACACACCCTCCATCGCCGAGACGTTCACGACGTACGCGCGTCCGCTCGCCGCCTTCTTCGCGGCCTCGGCCATGACCGGACGGAGCCGGCTGATCAGGATGAACGGCGCCGTGTAGTTGCACAGCTGGGTCTCCAGCAGCTCCACCGGGGAGATCTGCTCGATGGTCTGCACCCAGGTGTTGGAGTCGACGACGTCGGGCACCAGCCCGCCCGCGTCGATCGCCGTGCCGTCGAGGTGCCGCTCGACGCTGGCGTTGCCCGCGACCAGGGCGAGGTCGGCGACCTGCTGGGCGTCGAGGCCACTGGTACCCAGGGGCAGCGCGGCCAGGCCGTCGACCGCGCCGGAGTTGAACGCGCCGATGACGTGGTGGGCGGGCAGCTCACCGGCGGGCAGCGGGGCGCTCTCGCCCTCGACCAGCGCCGCGTAAGCGGACGGCAGGCGGCGGACGGTCTGGGTCGCGTTGTTGACGAGGATATCGAGCGGGCCCGCCTCGGCGACCTGCTCCGCGAGGGCCACGGCCTGGGCCGGGTCGCGCAGGTCGATGCCGACGACCTCCAGGCGGTGCATCCAGTCCGCGGAGTCGTCCATCGCCTTGAAGCGGCGGATGGCGTCCTTCGGGAAGCGCGTGGTGATCGTCGTGTGCGCGCCGTCGCGCAGCAGCCTCAGCGCGATGTACATGCCGATCTTGGCGCGGCCGCCGGTGAGCAGGGCGCGCTTGCCGGTGAGGTCGGCACGGACGTCGCGCTTCTCGCGGTTCACGCGCGCGCAGTCCGGACAGAGCTGGTGGTAGAAGTAGTCGACTTCCACATACCGGGTCTTGCAGGTGTAGCAGGAGCGCGGGCGCTGGAGTATCCCCGCGATCCGGCCCTCCTCGGTGCGGGAGGAGGGCAGCAGGCCCTCGGTCTCGTCGTCGATGCGCTGGGCGGAGCCGGTCGCCGTGGCCTCCGTGACCGCCTTGTCGTGGGCGGTCTTGGCGGCCCGGCGCTCCTGGCGGCGGCGCTGCTTGACCGTGCGGTAGACGCCCGCGGTGGCCCGGCGCACGGCGACGGCGTCCGGGTGGTCGATCTCCAGCTTGTCGAGTTCCTCGAGCACGCTGAGGCAGACGGCCAGCCGCTCCGGGTCGATGCCGGGTCCGTACGGGAGCCCGCTCGCCTCGTCCATGGCCTGCGGGCCGTCCTCTGTCACCGTCATCGCCGCTGTCGTTCCCTGCTCTGCTGTGGTGGCGCGCCGGTCGCGCCCGCTTTCGAAGGGCGAATTTTACGCGAGCGGCGGGCCACACCGCCAAACCCACCCGATTCAGGACCGGCAGGCGGCGATCAGCGTGCGCACCTCCTCCGTGACGGCCGCCGCGAGCCGGTCGAGGTCCGGCACGGCATGGCCGTCGGCGACGAGCCCGTAGTGGACGCTCCCCCGGTACGTCGAGACCGCCACCGCCAGGGAGTGGCCGGGGGCCAGCGGGGCGAACGGGAAGACGGCGGTGAGCGGGTTGCCGCCGAGCTTCAGGCCGAGGCTGGGCAGGGGCACGCTGGTCACCAGGATGTCGAACCAGAGCCGGGCCGCCTGGCCGACCAGGGGCCCGCCCAGCCGGTGGGCCAGGGCCGGGACGTGGTCGGCGAGCAGGGCGACGGCGCCCGCGCCCCGGTTGGGGCCGGCGTCCTTGTTGCGGTCCATGGCGGTGCGGACCGAGGCGAGGCGGGCCAGCGGGTCCGGGTCGTCCACCGGAAGCCGTATCAGGTAGCCGGAGAGCCGGTTGCCCTGTGGGTACGCGGTGCGCGGGCGGCGCTTGGAGACGGGGATCAGGGCGCGGGGCGCGACGTCCTCGCTGCCGTCGCCGCGCTCGTCGAGCCAGCGGCGCAGCGCGCCCGCGACGACCGCGATGAGGACGTCGTTGACGGTGCCGCCGACGGTCTTGCGGACGCGGTGCACGTCGTCGAGGTCGAGCAGCACGCCGGCGGTGCGGCGGGTGCCGCTCGGCTCGCAGGTGAGGGCGGGCGTGGAGCGCACGTCGAGGGAGGAGCGGGCGACGGAGGCGCCGATGTCCAGGGCCCGGCCGACGTCGGACAGGGCGCCGCGCACCTTCCCGGGCAGGTCGCGTACGTCCGGCAGCAGGCCGCGCGGGGGCTCGGCGGGGCGGGGCCGGGGCGCGGGCATGTCCATCGGGTCCATGACACCCGCGGCGAGAGTCAGCGCCCGCAGCCCGTCGGCCAGGGCGTGGTGGAACTTGAACAGCACCGCGAAGGAGACCCCGTCCTCGCCGGGCAGCACATGGGCCTCCCACGGCGGCCGGCCGCGCCTCAGCGGACGTCCCATGAGCCGGCCCGCGACCGTGTGGAAGTCGGCGGTCGGGGCGTGCAGCCGCACGTGGTGGAGGGCGTCGAAGTCCGGGTCGGGTTCCCGGGCGGCGCCGCCGAAGGCGAGCGGCCGGCGCAGCGCGGAGGGCAGCGGCTGCCACACGTCGCGGATCCGCATCCGCAGTCCGGGCACGCCTGCGGCCCGGGCCGCGAGCAGGTCGGCCGCGTGGGCGCCGGCGGCAGGCGAGTGGGACGAGAAGATCCCGAGGGCGCCGAGGTGCATCGGGTGGTCCGCGGACTCGATGTTCCAGAACGCCAGGTCGAGAGGAGCGAGCAGGTCAGCAGTCAAGGGCTTTGCCTCGCGTCGACGACGGGTGGGCCAGCAGTCAATCGCTCCCAGCCGATTACGGTCAAGTACGATCAGGCTACGTACAGTTAACAGCAGATTAAGTCCCGCCCCGGTGAGAGGGGCGGGACTTATGGTGCATGTGTGGTCAGTCCAGCACAGGTTGCGGCGCCGGGCACCCCGCGGGAGTCACCCGGGAGGCGTCATGGATCAGCGCCCGGTGGGCTGCCTTCAGCCGGGCCGTGTCCGGTTTCAGCACCGCCCGGTCGTACGTGAGGAAGCCGTTCAGCTCGCCCTCGACGTCCGCGATCTGGGTGTAGACGGCCCCGTTGCCGCCCCGGCAGACGAGCGCCCGGACCTCGTCCAGCTTCGCCAGGTAGTCGTCCGTGTAGCTGGCCGGGTCGACGTCGACGTACGACTGCTGCACCGACCAGGCGTGGCCGGGCACCGCGAGACCCAGGCCGCCGTACTCGCCGCTGACCAGGGCGCGCTCGCCGTCGGGACGGGGCGGCAGGGCCGGGCTCGGGTAGCCGTGCTCGTCCATGATGTCGCCGGTGCCGCCGTCGGCGCCCAGGTTCAGCCCGGACTGGCCGTTGACGAGCCGGGTGGGGTCCCAGGCCTTGGCCTGCTCGGCTATCCGGCCCACGTCGTACTGGCCCCAGCCCTCGTTGAAGGTCACCCACATGACGACCGACGGGCTGCTGACGTGCTCGTCGATCATCTCCTTCAGCTCGCGCTCGTAGCGGGCGCGGGAAGCGGCGCTCGGGTTCACCCCGGCCGTCATCGCGGGCATGTCCTGCCACACCAGCAGCCCGAGCCGGTCGGCCCAGTGGAACCAGCGGTCCGGCTCGACCTTGATGTGCTTGCGGACCGAGTTGAAGCCGAGCCGCTTGTGCGCCTTCAGGTCGTGGGCGAGGGCCTCGTCGGTGGGCGCGGTGTGCAGGCCGTCCGGCCAGAAGCCCTGGTCGAGGGTGGCCATCATGAAGACGGGCTCGCCGTTGAGGACCGTGCGCGGGACGCCGTTCACCTTCTCGACGGCGATGGAGCGCATCCCGAAGTAGCTGCCGACCCGGTCGGCGCCGACCTTCACCTTCAGGCCGTAGAGGAACGGGTCGTCGGGCGACCACAGGTGCGGATCGCGGACGGTCAGCGTCAGCGGGCTGCCGGTGCGACCGCTCGCCGTGGCCACCTCGCGCCGGCCGTCGTACGCCGTCGCCGTGATCGGTACGCCGTCCCGCACGCCCCGGGCCTGAACGGTCAGCTTCTCGCCGGCCACGTCGGGGACGAGCTTCAGGGAGTCCACGTGGTCGCGGGCCACCGGCTCCATCCAGACCGTCTGCCAGATGCCGGAGGACGGCGTGTACCAGATGCCGCTGGGATCCAGGCGCTGCTTGCCGATTGGCGGGTTCTCGCCGGAGGCGGCGTCGGTCGGGTCGTAGACGCCGACGATCAGCTCCTGCGTGCGGCCGGGCTGGAGCGCGTCGGTGATGTCGGCGCTGAACTTGTCGTAGCCGCCCTCGTGCTCGGCGACCTTGGTGCCGTTGACATACACCTCGGAGCGCCAGTCGACGGCGCCGAAGTTGAGCTTGAGCCGCTTGCCGGAGCCGATCCGCCAGTCGGGCGGGACGGTGAACGTGCGGCGGTACCACATGCGGTCCTCGTGCCGTTCGACGCCGGAGAGCTGGGACTCCACCGGGTACGGGACGAGGATGCGCTCCTTCAGTGTCCTGCCGACGGGCGGCAGCTCGCCCGGCTCGGCGGCGGCGAACTGCCAGCGGCCGTTGAGGCCCTGCCAGGCGTCCCTGGTCAGCTGCGGGCGCGGGTACTCCGGGAGGGCGTTGCCGGGTCCGACCTCGTCGGCCCAGCGGGTGCGCAGCTGGTACGTCGAGCGGTTCGGGCCGCTGCTCCAGAACTCCTTGACAACGTTGCCCTCGGCGTCGGTGAGACCGCCCCGGCCGTCGTAGCGGACATCGGCGGTTCCGCGGGCCGTGCCGGTCTTGTTGCCGACGACCGGTTCGTCGAGGGTGACCAGGAGGGAGGTGGGGTCGGACGGGTCCGGCCGTGCCGCGCCCAGGGGCCATGCGGCGCCGCCGATCACCGCGCGCAGGTGGTCGGTGAAGCCGGGCGGGGGTGCGGCGAGGGGCTGGGCGAAGTCCAGCTTGAGGGTGCGGCCGGTGGACTGGACCGTGGCCGCGAGGGCGCCGTCGTAGTCGAAGCCGTCGGGGAGGCGGAACGCCGACTGCGGGACGGGCTCCTTGCCGCCGCCGGGCGGCGTCCAGCGGAGGTGGAGGTTGGAGCCGCCGTAGTGCTCGAAGTACTCGACCTTGATGTCGTAGGGCTTGCCGGCGGTCAGGTCTACGGGCTGCGCGGTCTGTTCGCGGTCCCAGTCGTCGACCCAGTGGTCGATGGCGAGCTGGCCGTCGATCCAGAGGCGGAAGCCGTTGTCGCCGATGATCGAGAACGTGTGGGGGCCGGTCTTCTCGGGGACGATCCTGCCGGTCCAGCGGACGCTGACGTCGTCGGACTGTCCGGTGGTGAAGGCCAGGCGCGGTTCCAGGTTGTCGAAGTCGAGGTCCTGGTCGAAGGTGGTCGCCTTGAGGGTGTGGAAGTCGAAGGCGCCGGGGGCGGAGTGCGTGTAGTACTCGCCCTTGAGGCCGTGGATCTCGGCCGGGTCGTCCGCGAGGGCGGGTGCCGCGGTCAGGCCGGTGAGGGCGAGGAGCGCGGCGAGCAGTAACGCGAGTCGGGCTCTGAGGCATCTGGTGCGCACGGAACCTCCATAACAACGTTGTCATGGACACGAGTTCGCATGACAACACGGATTCCGTTCTTCGTCCAGAGGCAGGACAAAGTCCCCCGGCGCTCCTCGTCAGGTGACCAGCTGCCCCTTCCCGAGGGCGATGACACCGCCCTTGGACACCGTGTACAGCTCCGCGTCGCGCTCCGGGTTGACGCCGATCGTCGCGCCCGGCGGCACCTCGACGTTCTTGTCCAGCACGGCGCCGCGCACCACCGCGCCCCGGCCGATGTGCACGTTGTCGTGCAGCACCGACCCCTGCACGACGGCCCCCGGGTCGACCACCACACCCGGCGACAGCACGGACCGCGTGACCTGCCCGCGGATGAGGCAGCCGGCGCTGATGATGGACTCGCTGGCGATGCCCCCGGCGTTGAAGCGGGCCGGCGAGAGCTGGTACGAGTGCGTGTAGATGGGCCAGCTGCGGTTGAACAGGTTGAAGGCCGGGCGCTCGGCGATCAGGTCCATGTGGGCCTCGTAGTAGGCGTCCAGCGTGCCGACGTCCCGCCAGTAGCCCTGGTCGCGGGTGGTCTCGCCGGGCACGTGGTTGGCGCTGAAGTCGTACAGCGCGGCCTCGCCCCGGTCGGTGAGCTGGGGCAGGATCGAGCCGCCCATGTCGTGCACGGAGTGCTCGTCCTCCGCGTCGCGCTGGAGCGCCTCGATGAGGGCCTTCGTGGTGAAGATGTAGTTGCCCATGGAGGCGAAAACCATCTCGGGGTCGTCGGCCAGGCCGGGCGGGTCCGTCGGCTTCTCCAGGAAGCGCTCCACCGTCTGGCCGTCCGAGCCCGGCGTGATCACGCCGAACGCCGAGGACTCGGTGCGCGGCACCCGGATCCCGGCCACCGTGACGCCCGCTCCGCTGTCGATGTGCTGGGTGAGCATCTGGCGGGGGTCCATGCGGTAGACGTGGTCGGCGCCGAAGACGGCGACGTACTCGGGGCGCTCGTCGTAGATCAGGTTCAGCGACTGCAGGATCGCGTCGGCGCTGCCCAGGTACCAGCGGGGGCCGAGGCGCTGCTGGGCGGGCACGGGTGTGACGTAGTTGCCGAGCAGGCTGGACATCCGCCAGGTGGTGGTGATGTGCCGGTCCAGCGAGTGCGACTTGTACTGGGTCAGGACGCAGATGCGCAGCACGTCGGCGTTGACCAGGTTGGACAGGACGAAGTCGACCAGGCGGTACGTACCGCCGAAGGTCACCGCGGGTTTCGCCCGGTCCGCGGTCAGGGGCATCAGACGCTTGCCCTCTCCACCCGCCAGCACGATTCCCAGGACCGAAGGACCACCACGACGCATGGCCGCTCCCCTCACGCAGATTTCCCGATGCCTGCCCCTGAGCAGCGCGTACTAAGCCTGTTTCAGGATCTCCTCGTAGAGCCGGACCGTCCGGCGGGCCACCGCGTCCCAGCCGAACTCGCCGACCGCGCGTTCCCGCCCGGCCTCACCCATCCGCCGGGCGGCCTCCGGGTCGCCCAGCACGGAGTCCATGGCCCGGGCGAGTCCCGCCTCGAAGCCGTCGCCGGCCGGGACCAGCAGGCCCGTCCTGCCGTCGTCCACGACCTCGGGGATGCCACCGACCGCCGAGGCCACCACGGGCGTGCCGCAGGCCATCGCCTCCAGGTTCACGATGCCGAGCGGCTCGTACACCGAGGGGCAGACGAACAGGGCGGCGTGGGTGAGGAGCTGGATCACCTCCGGGCGCGGCAGCATCCTCGGAATCCAGAACACGCCGTCGCGGACCCGGCTCAGCTCCCCGAACAGCTCGCGGAACTCCTGGTCGATCTCCGGCGTGTCCGGCGCGCCGGCGCACAGCACGACCTGCGCCGCGGGGTCGATGTCGCGCACCGCGCGCAGCAGGTGGGGCACGCCCTTCTGCCGGGTGATGCGGCCGACGAACAGCACGTACGGACGGGCGCGGTCGAGGCCGATCCGGTCCAGGGCGTCCGTGCCGTGGTCGGGCCGGTACAGGTCCGTGTCGATGCCGTTGTGCACGACGTGGACCCTCTCCGGGTCCAGGGCCGGATAGCAGCCGAGGATGTCCTCGCGCATGGCACCCGACACGGCGATCACCGCGTCGGCGGCCTCGATCGCGGTGCGCTCCGCCCAGCTCGACAGCTCGTAGCCGCCGCCGAGCTGCTCGGCCTTCCAGGGGCGCAGGGGCTCCAGGGAGTGGGCGGTCATCACGTGCGGGATGCCGTAGAGCATCTTGGCGAGGTGGCCGCCGAGGTTGGCGTACCAGGTGTGGGTGTGGACGAGCTCGCGGCCTTCGAGGGCGGCGGCCATGGCCAGGTCGACGGAGAAGGTGCGCAGCGCGTCGTTGGCGCCGTCGAGCGTGGACCAGGGGCGGTGGCGCAGCACGCCGTCGGCGCGGCCCTCGCCCCAGCAGTGCACGTCGAGGTCGACCAGTGGTCTGAGCTCCCGGGCGAGGAACTCCACATGGACACCTGCGCCGCCGTACACATCCGGCGGGTACTCCCGGGTCAGCAGTCCGACGCGCACCCGCAACTCCCTGCTCTCAGCGGCCGTTCCCTTTCATGGTCACCCAGATGGGGCGTGTGGGGAAGAGCGAGGCGGCCGTGTGAAGCAACAGTCACCACACAGGCCCCCGCCGGGCACGCGGTAGTACAGACAGCAGCTGCGGCGCCGGAAGGCCGTGCCGGTGAGGGTTCCGGAGCCTGCGAGCAGGGGGTGCGCGAGGAGTTCGGCGGCCAGGGAACGGGCTCGGGCGGCGGTGTCCGTACGGCCGTGCCGCCGGGCCCAGCGGTCGAGTTCCCGGGCGGCGCCCGCCAGGGCGGAGGCGGCGTTGCCCCGCAGCAGGCCCGGGGCGAGGCGGTGGTGGGCGCGCAGGGCTGCCGAGAGGGGTTCGAGGTGGCCGTGCAGGACGGCGTCCGCGAGGGCCGGCGCGTCCCCGGGGAGCGGTCGTACGTCCGACAGCCACAGGTCGTCGGGGGCGGCGGCGTCGGCGTCCCAGTGCAGCAGCCGCGGGTCGAGGTCGGGGACACGGCCGTAGAGCGCGGCACAGCCGAGCGCCACGGACCAGAGGCGGGCCGCGAGTCCCAGGTGGGCCACCGACGCCGCCACGCGCAACTCCGGGACGCGCAGGGCGTTCGCGACCTTGCCGACACGGAAAATCAGGGGATTTCCGTACACATCCGGTGCCGCGGCGGCGTAGGCCTGTGCGAGAGTGGGAAGCGGCCCCGCCGCCGCTTCTCCCGTGCGCAGCACGAAGTAGCCGCCGAGCGGGCGGAGCGCGGCAAGGCCTGGGTCGAGGTTCACGAAGAGCAGTAGTACCAAGGCCCCTAAGGGACGCGACCCGGTGACCCCCGACCGGCGCGCCCACCCTGGGGATGACGGGTGTCCCCCCGTACTCCATCGGCAGTAGGACCCAATGAGTGCTCAGGGACGACGACGGGAAGACCTGGACACGGCAGGGTGTTGGTCATGAAAGCCGACCTTTCGCCGCGCCGGGCCGAGCGCCCCCGCCTGACGCAGAGGAGCAGCCGATGAGCGCCCTCGCGTTGTCCATCCTGCTGTCTCTGGTGTCCGCGTTCGCCTACGCGGGCGGGGCGATCGTGCAGGAGCGGGTGGCGGAGTCCTCGCCGGGCGAGCAGTACGCGCCGCTGCGGCGGCCGGGCTGGTGGGCGGCGGTCGCGCTGAACGGCCTCGGCGGTCTGCTGCACGTGGTGGCGCTGGCGTACGGTCCGCTCAGTCTGGTGCAGCCGCTCGGCGCGCTGACCATCGTGGTGGCCCTGCCCATGGCGGCGCTGTTCGTCGGCCGCAAGGCGGGTGCCACGGCCTGGCGGGGCGCCATCATGGCGACGGTGGGGCTCGCCGGTCTGCTGTCCCTGGTCGCCGCGTCCGACGCTCAGTCGCTCGACGCGGCGGAGCGGGTGGCCGTGGCCCTGGTCACCGCGGGTGTGGTCGTGGCGCTGATGATCGCCGGCCGGGCCGCGCACCGGCACCCGGCGGTCCGCAGCATGCTGCTGGCGACGGCCTCGGGTATCGCGTTCGGCATGTCCTCTGTCTTCACCAAGACCGTCGCGGTCGACTGGACCGGCGGTGTGTCGGCGGCCGACGTGCCGTCCCTCGCCGTGATCGGCGTCCTCGCCACGGCCGGCATGCTGCTGTCGCAGGCCTCCTACCGGGGCGCCGGCCTCGCGGCGCCGCTGGCCACCCTGACGGTGGTGAACCCGGTGGTGGCGGCCGCGGTCGGCATCACGATGTTCGGCGAAACCTTCCGCTACGGCACGACGGGCACGGCGCTCGCGCTGAGCTGCGGCGTGGTGGCGGCGGGCGGCCTGATCCTGCTGACGACGGAGCGGCTCACCCACGCCCAGCCGGAGCGTGCGGGAGCGGCCGGGCCGGAGGTCGACGGGACAGGGCTGGTTCGCGCGGACACGGCGCTCGGGGCGACGGGGATGCTGCCCGGGCCCTCCCGGGAACCGGCCGGGAGCGTGCGGGGCCCGCTGGAGACAGTGGGTGCCCAGTCCGGGCGTGTGGGCGCCTTGGCCGGGGCTGTGGGCGGCCCGCCCGGAAGCGGAGGCGAGTTGCCCGGAACGGTGGACGCGTCGCTGCCCGAGACCGCGGACGCGCTGCTGCCCGAGACCGTGGGTGCGCCACCCGTCGCCGTCGGGTCGCTGTCCAGGGCGATGGGTGCCGGGGCCGGTGATCGTGGCGGGGCCGGACGGGGCGCGTCAGGGGACGTGCCGGTGACCGTGCCTGCGGTTGCCGGTGCCGGTGCCGTCGCCGGTGAAGCCGGGGCCGGAGCGGACGTCGCGTACGAGAGCGGGGAGCGCCCGCTCTCCTACGCGGCCTTCTACGGCATCCCGTATGTGGCGATGCCCACCGTGGACCGGCACCGCAGGCGCATCAGATCCTGACGCCGCCGGCCCTCAGGTAAGCGATGGGGTCGACGTCCGAGCCGAAACCGGGCCCCGTCCGCACCTCGAAGTGCAGATGCGGGCCCGAGCTGTTCCCCGTGGAGCCGGAGCGGCCGATGCGCTGGCCCGCACTCACCGTCTGCCCGTCCCGCACGGAGATCGCCGACAGGTGGGCGTACTGGCTGTAGCGACCGTCGCCGTGCCGGATCACGACCTGGTAGCCGAACGAACCGCCCCACCCCGCGCTGACGACGCTGCCCGAGGCGACCGACTTGACGGATGTGCCCGTGGGCACGGGGAAGTCGACGCCGGTGTGGTAGCCCTTCGACCAGGACGAGCCGGCCTGGCGGTAGGGCGTCCCCAGGGAAGCGCTGACTGGGGGGACCAGGCCCTGCCGGGTCGTCGTGGACCGTGCGGCGCGTTCCTTGCTCTCGTCCTTGGACCGGTCCTTGGCACGTTCCTCGACGCGATCCGAGGCCGGCTTCTTCGCCGCCGGCTTCTGCGTCGGCTTCTTCGTCGACGGCTTGGCCGAGGGGACCCGCTCGGGCGCCGGACGCGTCTTCGTGGCGCCCTCGCCGCGCAGCGCGAGCCGCTGGCCGGGCACGATCAGGTCGGGGTCGCCCCCTATGGCCGAGCGGTTGGCGGCGTACAGACCTCGCCAGCCGCCCCGCACCTCCCGCTCCTCAGCGATGCCCGAGAGGGTGTCACCCCGCACCACCGTATACATCTCGGCGTTGCCGGCCCGGGACTGCGGCGTGGACTGCGGCCGCACGTCCTCGATGGAGGTCTTGGGCCGCTGCTTCCGGTCTGCCTTCTCGCCCTTCCTCGTGCTCTCGGCGGCCGGCCGGATGTCGGGCTCGGCTCCGCCCCGGGTCAGTCCGGCCCGGACCGAGCACGTCGGCCAGGCGCCCGGCCCCTGCCCGTCGAGCACCTTCTCGGCCACGGCGATCTGCTCGTTCTTGGTGGCCAGGTCCGCGCGCGCCGCGTAGGCCCGGCCGCCGTACGCCTCCCAGGTGGACTGGGTGAACTGGAGCCCGCCGTAGAAGCCGTTGCCGGTGTTGATGTTCCAGTCGTTGCTCGACTCGCAGGCGGCGACCTTGTTCCAGGTGTCCACGTCCGCCGCCTGGGCGGTTCCGGCGCCCATGAACGGGAGCGCCATGCCCGCGCCGCCCGCCGTGACGGTGAGTGAGGCGCGGTTGATCCTGTTCGGCTGATACCGGCGATGCCGGCCGCGTACGGCCATCGAGAGCCCCCCTAGACATGCGTCAGGAGGGGCAAAAGTAAGCGCTGCGAACCGGCCAGGACAAGGCGGCTATCGGCCGCCCGGTTGCCCAAATGGCCGGGATGAGGCCCCTGTTGCGCGACGTGCGCCACTGCGGTGCACCGCGTACGGCACCCGGTGCGCGTGTGCGGCGCGCGCGGGGACGTGTACGTCGGCTGAGTGCGACGGGGGCTCTTGTGCGTATCTGCCTGCGCGACGTCGTACGACCCGCGCGTGCGGACGAAGTAGCGGCACGTCAGGATGGTCGACGGGGCATGCTGGTGGACAACACCGCAGCACCGAATACCGAGGTCTTTAGGAGCCAACCGAATGAGCAGTACAGCGCAGATCGGCGTCACGGGTCTCGCGGTCATGGGCCGCAACCTCGCCCGCAACTTCGCCCGCAACGGCTACGCGGTGGCGGTGCACAACCGGACCCCCGCGCGCACGCGCGCCCTGGTCGACGAGTTCGGCGGTGAGGGGGAGTTCATCGCGTGCGAGTCCGCGAAGGACTTCGTCGCCGCGCTGGAGCGGCCGCGACGGCTGGTCGTGATGGTGAAGGCCGGTGAGCCGACGGACGCCGTGATCCAGGAGTTCGCGCCGCTGCTGGAGCCCGGCGACATGATCATCGACGGTGGCAACGCCCACTTCGCGGACACCCGGCGCCGGGAGCGCGACCTGCGCGAGCAGGGCATCCACTTCGTCGGCATGGGCGTGTCCGGCGGCGAGGAGGGCGCGCTCAACGGGCCGAGCATCATGCCGGGCGGCCCGAAGGAGTCGTACGACTCGCTGGGCCCGATGCTGGAGAAGATCTCGGCGAAGGCGGCCGACGGTTCGCCGTGCGTCTCGCACGTCGGTCCGGACGGTGCCGGGCACTTCGTGAAGATGGTGCACAACGGCATCGAGTACGCGGACATGCAGCTCATCGGCGAGGCGTACCAGCTGCTGCGTGACGTCGCCGGGTACTCCCCCGCCCAGATCGCGGAGATCTTCCGCACCTGGAACCAGGGCCGGCTGGACTCCTACCTGATCGAGATCACGGCCGAGGTGCTCTCGCACGTGGACGCGGAGTCGGGCAAGCCGTTCGTGGACGTGGTGGTGGACCAGGCCGAGCAGAAGGGCACCGGCCGCTGGACCGTGCAGATCGCGCTCGACCTGGGTGTGCCCGTCTCCGGCATCGCCGAGGCGGTCTTCGCGCGTTCGCTGTCGGGCCACGCGGAGCTGCGGGAGGCCTCGCGCGGGCTGGCCGGTCCGAAGGCGCAGCCGCTGGGCGAGGCGGAGGCCGCGGCCTTCGCCGACCGGGTGGAGCAGGCGCTGTACGCGTCGAAGATCGTGTCGTACACGCAGGGCTTCCACGAGATCGACGCGGCCCGCGACGAGTACGGCTGGGACATCGACCTCGGCGCGGTCTCCGCGCTGTGGCGGGGCGGCTGCATCATCCGCGCGGCCTTCCTGGACCGGATCCGCTCCGCCTACGACACCCGGCCGGATCTGCCGAGCCTGCTGGCGGACGCGACGTTCGCGCAGGAGATCGCGGACGCTCAGGACGACTGGCGCGAGGTGCTGGTCGCGGCCACCCGCCAGGGCGTGCCGACGCCCGGGTTCGCCGCGGCGCTCGCCTACTACGACGCCCTGCGCGCGGAGCGGCTGCCGGCGGCGCTGACGCAGGGGCAGCGGGACTACTTCGGTGCGCACACCTACCGGCGGGTGGACCGGGACGGGTCGTTCCACACGCTGTGGGGTGGGGACCGGTCGGAGGTCTCCGCGTAGGCGCTCCGCGTCGACAACCGGTACGGGGCCGGTGGACGGCTGCATCGGCCGTCCACCGGCCCCGTTCTCTTGCCGATTCCCCTACCGCCGTTCAGGACAGCGGCGGGCCCGGCTCTGGGTTCGGTACGGGTTCCGGTCCCGGCGGGATCGGGGACGGGTCGGGTCCCGGCACCGGGTCGGGGCCCGGGGGCGCCGGCGGGGTCGGACCCGGGGGTGTCGGACCCGGGGGCGGGGTCGGGGCCGGGGGCGGCGGGGTGGGCTCCGGGCCCGGCGGCGGCTGCGGGTTCGGCACCGGGTCGGGGTGCGGCGCCGGGGGCTGGGGCTCGGGGCCCGGCGTCGGCCCCGGTGGCACGGGGTCGGGATACGGATTCGTCATGAGGTCCTCCAGCCAGTCGCTCGACTCCGGCTCTGGACTACTCCCCCGCCTACCCGTCGGCTCCTTCCCCAGTCACCCCCGCGCAGGACGCGGAGGGGCCAGGTGGAGGTAACGGGGGCGGGTCGGACACCACGTGTGCCGGTTCGGGAGTCAGAAGCGCCCGGGGTGTTCCGTCAGCCAGTCCTTCGCGGCGGTCAGCAGGGCCTGGTCTGCCGGTGGGGCCTCGTCGGGGTGGCGTTCGGCCCACTTGACGACGTAGGGGCAGAGCGGGGCGACGGCGCTGTGCTCGCGGGCGGCGATGCCGTAGAGCTCTCGTGCCAGCGCGCCCGCGATGCCCTGACCCTCGTGGGCCGGTTCGACGATCGTGTGCACCGGCACGAGCGCGCGTCCGGGGCTGTCGAGGACGAAGTACTCGATGCGGCCGACGACTTCACCGCCGGACAGCGCCTCCAGCCGGCCCGCCGCCCGGTCGTCGCGGATCTCCAGGTCCCTCATGGACACGCTCCTGTCCCTGTACGTCGGTCAGGCCCGGACGGCCTGCGGGCTGCGCTGCTGGTCCGAGCCCGGTACCGGCTCGGACGGGTCGGCGCCGAGGTCCACGATCCTGTTGTCGCGGTCCACGTGCACGACCCGCGGGACGAGTGCCCGGGCCTCGGCGTCCGTCACCTGGGCGTAGCTGATGATGATCACCAGATCGCCGGGGTGGACGAGATGGGCGGCGGCCCCGTTGATCCCGACGACGCCGGACCCGCGCTCGCCCTCGATGACGTACGTCTCCAGCCGGGCGCCGTTGGTGATGTCCACGATGTGCACGAGCTCGCCGGGCAGCAGGTCGGCGGCGTCGAGCAGGTCGGCGTCGATGGTCACCGATCCCACGTAGTGCAGGTCGGCCTGGGTGACGGTGGCGCGGTGGATCTTGGACTTGAACATCGTACGCAACATCGGGACACTCCCACAAGTAGGCTCCCTGCCTGCATTTTTGCAGGTCAAGGGCTGTTTTCACACCTTACAGCGAGTCGCATGTTCGGGCAGCTTTCCCTAGGTTTTCCAGGACTCATGCTGACCGAATGCTGACTTTTCTGATGGTGCATCAGACGCCGGGAAGGGCGCACCCGAGGCGCCTCACGCCTCCGCGCTGCCCGTCACGGACGACCGCGATCAGAGTACGCAACGGGTCCCGATGACTCTCGTGACGATCGCCACAGCAGGGCTTGACTACCTGACCCCGGGTCGATCAAGAACCGTCGCCGAAGGCGGCGGCGCGCAACATAACCGCTCATCGCCGGTTAGCCAAACCGGCGATTTCTCCGATCATTGTTTCGCCCTCGCGGTGACGCTTGGCGGTGGTACGCGACGGGTGCCGCCCAACCTGTCGAGCCGACGCCCCAACCGAGCTTCCGATCGATATCAAGGAGCAAGCCGACCTTGAACCCAATGAACAATGCCGACGAAGTCTCCCGTCGATCCACTCCGACGGCCGACAGCCGCCGAGTGGACCCGGACTGGCCGGCTGCGGCGTCTGCATGTCCGGCAGCGGTGGGCGTCCCCCGCGGCAGAGCGTTCGCCGCCCCCTCGGCCAACGCCATGGCCAGCACGATTCCACCGATGAGGACGAGCTTCCCGTCCCTCCACAACGCCGGGCGGAGCCCGGGGCCCTGCGTCTTCGCCGACCCATCGACGGTGGCACGGCCGGTACCCGCCGGAACGGCGCGCGGCGCGAAGAGGAAGATCGCGACCGCCAGAGCCGTGACTGCAGCGAGGTGCCAGTGGACCGGTACGTCGGCCGCCGTCGCGCCCATGCCCGCGCCGGCTCCGAGGACGGTGCCCAGGCTGAAGCACCCGTGCAGGGCGGGCATGGTCGTCACGCCGGATATCCGCTCGACGTCCGTGGCGTCGATGTTCGCGGCCACATCGCTCGCGCCCATACCGGCACCGAAGGCGCACAGTCCGGCCGTCACCATCGGTACGGACACCATGAGGCTGCCGGCGCAGATCGCGGCCATCCCTAGGATGAGCAGTGCCGTGGCCCAGAGGATCACCGGTCGCGTCCCGGATTGGGAAACCAGCCGGCCGGAGGCGAGGATTCCGAGCATCGAGCCCAGCGACAGCCCGAAGAGGACCAGTCCCATCTGCGCCGTGGAGACATCCAGCGCATCCCGGATCGCGGGGGTGCGTGTCACCCACGAGGACATCGCGATGCCGGCGAGCAGGAAGAGCAGAACCAACGCCTGACGACGCCTGCGCACGGCCTGGTCCATGAAAATGCTTCTCCGATGGCGGGAGGCCGCAGTCCGACAGGCCGGGCATCGGCTCCCACCCGGCCCGGACCAACGTACACGCCGGGTCACCGCTGCGAGTAAGCGCTTGCGAACAGAGCCCGACGCACTGGACGTCGGCTCCACACCGGCCGCCCCGGTCCACCGCAGCTGAGTCCCCGCTCACGACCGACGGCCGCAGGCACGGTGTGCCTGCGGCCGTAACGGTGACCCGCTCCGCCTACTCGGTCTTGATGGCGGTGAGCATGTTCAGCCGGGCCGCGCTGCGGGCGGGCCACAGGGCGGCCAGCAGGCCGACCAGCGCCGCCAGCAGCAGGAAGAGCGCGAACCGGCCCCACGGCAGCACCAGCGCGTATCCGGCGATGTCCGCCTTCGTGGTCTCACCGACGGCCCAGCCCAGGAAGGCACCGACGCCGATCCCGATCACCGCGCCGAAGAGGGAGATGACCACGGACTCCAGCTGGATCATCCGCGTCACACCCCGTCGGTCGAGCCCGACGGCGCGCAGCATGCCGACCTCCCGCTGCCGTTCGAAGACCGACATCGCGAGGGTGTTCACCACCCCCAGCACCGCGATGACGAGGGAGATCGCGAGCAGGCCGTACAGGACGTTCAGCAAGGTGTCGATGTATCTGCTGAACTCGTCGCGGATGTCCTGCCGGTCACCGATCTCGACCCCCGGGTCCCCGGCGAGGGCAGCGGCGAGTGTCTTCTCGTTCGCGCTGCCATCCGTCTTGACGTAGATCTTCGAGATGAACGTCTTGTCCGCGTGCGGTTCGATCACGTCCGTGGAGACGACGACCGGCAGAACGACATCGTTGTGCGCGAAGACGGCCCCGACGGTCAGCCGGCCGCTCTTGGAGTCTTCGTACTCCACGGGCAGGGTGTCCCCCACCTTCCAGCCCTGGGACCGCGCGACGTCATCGGCGACGGCGATCTGTCCCTTCGCGAGCGCGTCCTGCGAGCCGGAGAGCACCGGGAGGTGGAGGGCCTTTGGGAAGTCTGCCGGGGTGACGCCGGTGACATCCTGCTGGCTGCCGTCGATCCGCATCCACCCCGGCTGCTCCTGCGACACCGCCGTGACGCCCTGGACCTTGCGCAGGGCGGCGACCGCCGAGGTGTCCAGGCCCGCGCCGCTGTCCGTGACGATGTAGTCGGCCCGGACGATGTCCGTGGTCATCCTGTCCACAGCCTGGCTGAGGGTGGCAGCGATTACGGTCAGGGCGCTGACCAGCGTGAGCCCGATGGCCAGCGCGGAGGCGGTGGCGCCGGTACGGCGCGGGCTGCGTACGGCGTTCTGGCCCGCGAGCTTGCCGGAGACCCCGAAGCCGCGCCGCAGCAGCGGCTGTACGACCGCGATCACAGGCCGGGACAGCAACGGGATCAGCACGATGACACCGGTCACCGCGAGGACGGCACCGAGCCCTACGAGCCCTTTGCCCAGGGACCCGCCGGCCCCGGCCCCGGCGACAACGACCGCCGCGCCGAACACTGTCATGATGCCGCCCAGCAGGTTCCGTATGACCAAGGACCTGGTGGTGGCCGGCAGGTGTGCGCTGCCGATCGCCGCGACCGGCGGGATCTTCGCGGCGCGGCGAGCCGGCAGCCAGGCCGCCAGCATGGTGACCAGGACCCCGACGACAGCCGCGACCAGGACGGTCGTCGACGTGACGACCAGCGGCCCGTCCGGGTTCTTCGCGCCGAACACACCGACCGTGGAACGCGCTACGGCGGCCATGGCGGCGCCGAGCCCCAGTCCGGCGGCCGCGCCGGCCGCGCCGACCACCATCGCCTCGATCAGCACGGACCGGGTGACCTGCCTGCGGGAGGCACCGACCGCGCGCAGCAGGGCGAGTTCCCTGGTGCGCTGGGCGGCCAGCATGGTGAAGGTGTTGGCGATCAGGAAGACGCTGACGAAGAGCGCGACGCCGGCGAAGGCGAGCAGGATCGAACTGAGCGTCGAAGCGTCTCCCGCGCCCCCCTTGGCCCTCTCGGCGGCGAGTTGCCGGCCCGTCTTGACGTCCGCGTCGCCCGGAAGCATCTTGCTGATGGTGGCGGCGAGTTCGGTGCTCGACGTGCCCGGGGCGGCGGTGACGGTGACGTAGTGATAGAAGCCCGGCTGGAGGAAGAGTCGCTGAGCGACCGGAGTGTCGAACAGCACCAGGCTGTCGCCCAGGGCCACTGAGGTGGCGTCGGTGGTGAAGATGCCGGAGAGTGTGTACGTCTTCGCCGGCCCCTTGAGGGCGATGCGCACGGTGTCGCCGACCTCGTAGCCGTTCTTCTCGGCGGTTTCCTTGTCGAGCGCTACCTGCCCGGGCTCGG
This sequence comes from Streptomyces afghaniensis, assembly GCF_044327915.1. Classification (NCBI taxonomy): domain Bacteria; kingdom Bacillati; phylum Actinomycetota; class Actinomycetes; order Kitasatosporales; family Streptomycetaceae; genus Streptomyces; species Streptomyces afghaniensis. The sequence continues at coordinate 50,323 of NZ_JBIRGJ010000004.1, read as the reverse complement.
TGGGTCCGCTGCCGTCGGTGAACACGTAGAGCGGATCCTTGCCGTCCTTCCCCGGCGCGAAGTTGGCGGCCGAGGTGGACGAGCCACTGTCGATGAGCCTGCCGTCCTTGTCGGTGACGTCGGCGGTCCCGTCGACCCGCCCGGCGGCTTCGGCGACCTGGTCGAGTCGGGCGATCTCGTCGAACGTCTTCCCACTGATGCCGGGGATCTTGTCGGAGGGGTCGTAGGAACGGGCTTCGACGTCCACGTGGGCGTAGCTCTTGGCCGTCTGGTCGCGGTAGCCGTTGCTGAGGGTGTCGTTGAAGATCAGAGTGCCGGAGACGAACGCGACGCCGAGCATGACGGCGAGCACGGTCATCAGCAGTCTGGCCTTGTGCGCGAGGACGTTGCGCAGGGCTGTGCGGAACATGGTGGAGGGGTCCTGGTGAGGTGAGAGGAGGGGAGGACGGGGTCGATCAGGGAGCGCGCGTCGCTCCGTACGGCTCGGTTCGGTCCGCTTCGGATCAGGTCGTACGGAACGGAGTGTCGAAGGCCTTCATCCGGTCGAGGACCCCGTCCGCGGTGGGCTCGTACATCTCGTCGACGATCCGTCCGTCGGCGAGGAAGACGACCCGGTCCGCGTAGGAGGCGGCGACCGGATCATGGGTGACCATGACGACGGTCTGGCCCAACGTCCGTACGGAGTCACGCAGGAACCCGAGAACCTCCGCACCCGCACGCGAGTCCAGGTTCCCCGTCGGCTCGTCGCCGAAGACGATGTCGGGCTTTGACGCGAGCGCCCGGGCGACGGCGACACGCTGCTGCTGACCGCCGGAGAGCTGGGCGGGACGGTGGCCGAGCCGGCCCGACAGGCCCACCATCCGGATGACGCTCTCCAGCCACTCCTTGTCCGGGGTCCGGCCCGCGATGTCCATCGGGAGCGTGATGTTCTCGAGCGCGGTCAAGGTCGGCAGCAGGTTGAACGCCTGGAAGATGAAGCCGACCTTGTCCCGGCGCAGCCAGGTGAGCTGCCGGTCCGTCAGGGCCCCCAGCTCGACGTCACCGACGCGGACGGAGCCGGAGGAGAAGCTGTCCAGCCCGGCGACACAGTGCATCAGCGTGGACTTGCCGGATCCGGAGGGCCCCATGATCGCGGTGAACTGGGACTGTCCGAAGCCGACACTGACCCGGTCAAGGGCGACCACCTGGGTGTCGCCCTGTCCGTAGACCTTGGACAGCTCGGTGGCGCGGGCGGCCACGGTGGGGACGGTGGTGCGAGGGCCGGTGGGCGAGGCGGTGGTCACGGGTACTACTCCGATCGGCGGCCGAGGCAGCGCGGGGCGCAGGCCGCACAGACGGCCACAGTCAGCACATGGACGCGGGGGTCCAGGCCCCACCCCGCTGGGTACTCCTCCATCGTCCGGTTCATACGGGACCCGTGTATCAGCCGAAGTGCCGACCACCTGGGGCTGAGGCGAGAGGCAGTCTCGTAAGCCTCAGGTATGCCGTCGGGTCAGCTCCGAGGATGACGCCCGGTGGAGACCCCGTGGGAAACGGGCCTGTCGTGGGGGCCACCATCCCTGCCACCGGCGAGACGCGGCCTCACACCGACAAAACCCACCCCATCGCCGTCTCGGCCGAACGGCCGATGCACCGCCGAGCCGGGCGATGCGAGGCTCGTCCACCGGCAGCCCCTGCGGCGACGTCTCACGGCGGCCTGCCCTCATTCCCTGTCCTCCCCCAGGTTCTGCTTCTCCCTTTCCTCGGTTCGGCCGGAGGCTCCTCACGGCCCGCCCAATTGACCCCCAAGTGGCCAGCATATGATCATCTTTGCTCCTGCAGTCGCCTTCTTCCTGGTGTTCGCCGGCAGCTTCCTGTACGACCGACGACTCGTACGCAACGGCGTCTACCTGTTCTTCGGGCTCCTCTCCCTGGCCTTGGCGCTGCTGTACCGACTGGCGTCGGTGTCCGAGACAGCGGCCCTGATTCTGCTGTTGACGCTCTGGATCCTCCTCATCATGCTGCCCTTCGTGCTCGCGCTCTTCCTGATCGCGAACGGAGTGATGATGGTGCGCCGTGAGGGCAGGAGCCTGGCGAATCTGCTGTCGCTGGCAGCAGGTGCGGGCATCCTCCTGTTCGTCACGCTGAAGGCGCTGGCCGACCGCACCAGATGGGATCGGCTGGACACCCCGTTGGATGCGGTGGGGTTCGTCCTCGGTTATGTGTCGCTGCTGTTCGTGTGCTTTCTGCTCTACTCGTTCGTCTACGGCAGGATCCGCCACCGGCGCGCCGTCGATTTCGTCGTGGTGCTCGGTTCCGGGCTCATCGGAGGTTCGCGGGTCCCGCCGCTGCTGGCCGGCCGACTGGACCGGGGACGCGCCGCCTTCGACGCCGAACGGGCCAAGGGCCGGGAGACGATGCTGCTGACGTCCGGCGGACAGGGACCGGACGAGGACCTTCCCGAAGCGCGGGCGATGGCCGACTACCTCATCGCGAGCGGTGTGCCGGCCGACCGGATCCTCATCGAGGACAAGTCCCGCACCACCCAGGAGAACCTGCGGTTCAGCAAGACGCTGATGCAGGACCGCAAAACGGACTACCGGGCCCTGGTGGTGACCAACAACTTCCACGTCATGCGCGCCGCGCAGATCGCGCGCAAGGAGAAGGTCGCGGCACAGGTCATCGGCTCGCCGACGGCCCGTTACTTCTGGCCGAGCGCCACGATCCGCGAGTTCGTGGCCGTCTTCCTGTCACACCGGGTCCTGAATATCGGCATCTGCGCGCTGTTGGCCGTCACCGGCATGCTGCACCTTTACTGATCCCCTTTTTCGTAGCCGACGCCGACCAAGGCACGGCGCTGAGAGGAATCCGCTCCTCATGAGTCAGAGAATGGAGCCGGCCGTCTGGGCCGCCCTGTTGATGTCCGTGGCCGCGTTCGTGCTGTTCGTGCCCTATATCGCCGTGCGGTACCGGCGACGCGGCGAACTGGGCCTGGGCAACATGGCATTGGCGTTCGCAGGGCCTCTCTACGGCCTGGCGCTGTTCTTCTACGTATTCGCCCCGTTCCCGCCCGTGCGACACGATTTCTGCGACGCCATTGGTGTGCGCCGACCGCAACTGATCCCCTTCCATTTCCTGCACGACATAGGGAAGGCCGCCACCGGCAACGGCCCTATGGCGATGCTGCACAACCCGGCCCTGACCCAGGTACTACTGAATGTCATTCTCTTCATACCTTTGGGTATGTTTGCCCGGTACATGTTCGGGCGTAGCGTGCCCGTCACCGCGATCATCGGCCTGGGTGTGTCACTGCTGATCGAGACGACACAACTGACCGGCGACTGGTTCATCTACCCGTGCCCGTACCGGCTGTTCGACGTGGACGATCTGATCGCGAACGGCCTGGGAGGATTGATCGGCGCGCTGGCCGCCCCGCTGCTCAGTGCCGTGCCCGGGCAGCGGGTCCACGCCGAACCCGGAGAGCCGCGCCCGATCACCTGGCGCAGGCGGCTGCTGGCGTCCGTGTGCGACCTGATGAGCTTCGGGTTCCTCTACGTGCCGACGGTCGCCGCCTGCGCGGCGCTGATGTGGGTGTGGCAAGGGGGTATATCCAGCACTGGTGCCCTTCCTTACTCGCACTTCTTCTTCAACGCGACCGTCGAGCGTGTCGGGTTCTGGGGGCCGTGGCTGGTGCTGATGGTCGGAATTCCCCTGGCGGGCAGCGGGGCCAGTCTCGGTCAGCGCATCGTCAGGTTGCAGGCAGTCACCGCTGACGGCAGCCGGCCGGACGTGAAGGCACGACTGGTACGCGGCCTGACGGGTGTCGGCGGCTTCCTGCTCCTGAACCACTTCGGCTCAGTGTCCGGCCCTGCCGCCGTCCTGGCCGTCATCTCGCTCATCGCACTGTTCAAGACGTCGCAGCACCGCGGCTTCTCTTACCTCTGCGCAAGACTGACGCTGACGGATTCCCGCATGCCGAGCGGGCAAGCGGCATCGACCGAGCTCGTGCCGTGACTCGACCCCTGCGATGAGGCACACCTCCGGCGCCAGGCCCTGGTACCTCGGACGTCGTCATCCGCTGAGCATGCCCCTACCTGCCGTCCCAGCCGAACGCCGCACGGTTGCGTGATCGGGTCCCTGTCCTCGGGAGCGGCCGTCCATGGATGACTCTGTGGCGATGCGAGCAGTCACCGACGCGACAGGTGTATGAACGGGCGGATCAGCCAGTTGGGGCTCACTGTGCCTCTGCGGTGCGCCTGATGATCGGCAGGATCAGCCTGCTCCGGTGCTCAGGCCCGTGGAACACACGGTTGGTCGCGGTCTTCCAGTCGGTCGCCCTTTCGAGTCGGTCGCCGGTGTTGGTGTTGCGGTCGTAGCGTGGGAAGTTGCTCGAGGAGACCTCCAGCCGGATCCGGTGTCCGGGCAGGAAGACGTTGGACGTGACCGACATGTCGATGCTCACCTCGTAGATCTCGCCCGGCGCGAGCAGGAACGGATCTGCCAGGGACCTGCGATACCTGGCCCGGGTGATCCCGTCGGTGAGGTAGATCGCCCTGCCGTCGGGGAAGACGTCCACCAGCTTCGCCGTGAAGTCCGTGTCGACCGCGGTCGACGCTACGTGCAGCACGGCCGTCACGTGGCCGGTCACCTCAACAGGCTCGTCGAGTACATCGCTCGAATAGCACAGGACGTCCTGCCTGTTTTCGACCTCACGCTGGTCGACCGGGCCGGCCGCGTTCAGGCTCGGAGGCCGCAGCAGCCGGCCACCGACGCTCGGGACCGGGTCGGAGGGGTCGTAGACGAAGGTGTCCGAGTTCGGCGTCGAACTGTTGGCCGGGCCGAGCGTGCCGTCGCCACTCAGGCTGTTGGCGCCGGAGGAGCTCGCGAGGAAGTAGTCCGTGTACTCGGTGTCCGGCAGCGGCCAGTCCGCCTCGTCGCGCCATTCGTCGATTCCCATGACGAAGATCCGCACCGGAGGCTGGTCCGTCGCGTCGGTGCGGCCTCGCACCGTGCGGTCGAAGAAGTCGAGGTGTGCCTGCGTCAGGTCTGCCGCGGGCACTCAACTCGCGAGCCCGAACTGCCGATCGTGGTACTCGCCGCCGAAGTACATGTGATCCCAGGGACCGATAATCAGGCGCTGCCCGTCGCGGGCCTCGGGCGTGCCCGCCTCGCTTCGCGCCCGGGTGAAGGCTCGCGCCATGTCCCCGACGAAGATGTCGAACCAGCCGGCCACATGGAGCGCGGGTACCTTCACCTCGCGGAGGCGCTCGATCGTAGCGAGGTCCTCCCAGTGCTCGTCGCGCGAAGGGCGGGAAAGGATGTCCGACCACCAGGGCCACAGCTCGTTGTAAAGCGGCTGGTCGATGACCGGGAAGTGTTCCAGATGCTTCTGGGCGTCCGCCAGCATCACCAAGGCGCCCCCGGCGACCTCTTCGGGCCCTGAGGACTCGTGGCCGTGTCATTGGTCGGGAGCAGCAGCATGAGGTTGGTCCAGGACCAGATGAGGTGCCACGACAGAGCACCGCCATCGGAGTACCAGCACGACCGGTAGTAGTCGGTCGATGTCATCGTCGGCGCGATGGCTTTCAAGCCCTCGGGGGCCGTCGATGCCGACGCCCACTGGGTGAATCCGAGATAGGAGTGGCCGAAGGTGCCGATGGCCCCGTCGCACCATGGCTGCTCACGAAGCCACGCGATCGTATCGGCGCCGTCCTGAGGTTCGTTCGTCATCGGGTAGAAGAGACCCTCCGACCTCCCCGTCCCCCGGCAGTCCTGATAGACGACGGCATAGCCTTCCTCGAGCAACCGGAAAACATTGGGCATCGTCGGGTAGTCGATCTCTCCCGAAGGAAAGATGTCCTTGCTGTAGGGCAGTCTGACCAGAAGCACCGGACCGGGTTGTGTGCCGTCGGGGATCCATAGGTCCGTGGCCAGCGAAGTCCCGTCGCTCATCGGGACCATCACGTTCTTCTCAACACGGAAGTTCATTGTTGTCTCCTCAAAGAGCAAGGCGACGGCAACTCCGGCCGAACGTCAGGGACGAGAACCACGCCCTCGCCGACTGGGTGTGCCCAGCCCGGACAGCAGGGCACGACTGTTCAGCGCGGTGCCATTCGCAGCGCCCCATCCATGCGGATGACCTCGCCGTTGAGGTAGTCGTGTGCGATGACCGCCAGGGCGAGCTGCGCGAATTCCTCGGCCATGGCCGGCCGGTGCGGGGAGGGCACGGTAGCGGCGAGGGAGTCACGCACCTGGTCCGAGAAGGCCGCCATCATCGGAGTGTCCACGATGCCCGGTGCGATCGTGCCGACACGGATGCCGTGAGCGGCCAAGTCACTCGCCGCCGGAAGAGTGAGTGCGGCGACTCCCCCGCACGTGCGGCGAGCGCCATGACATTGAAGGTGCCGACGAGGTTCACACCGACGACGCGCGCGTACAGAGGGAGATCGTGTACGCCGTGGCGGCCGAGGATCCGGGCCGATGGAGCGACGCCCGCGCAGTTGACCACCGTACGCAGGGGGCCGGCGTCGGCCGCGAGGGCGACTGCTCGCTCGACATCGTCGACGTCGGTGATGTCTGCCGCCGTGTAGGTGATTCCGGGTGCCGCCTGCGCCGTCTCCACGGCAGCGGCGAGGTCGAGGCCGCAGACCCGAACGCCCTCCGAGGCCAAGGCCCGCGCGACGGCGTGGCCGAGTCCGGACGCCGCGCCTGTGACGATCGCCGAGGTGTTGTCAAGCTGCATGATCAGGTCCTTCCTGCGCCCTAGCTGTCCGGGCTCCGGTCCTTGCTCTGGGGCGACTCGCTGTCAGGACAGATCGGCTATGTCGTCGTCGCTCATCCCTCTGAGGACGAAGCGTTGGATCTTGCCGCTCGGTGTCTTCGGAAGTCGGTCGACGAAGTGCACTCTGCGCGGGTACGCGTGAGCGCCGTACTGGCTGCGCACCAGCGCCTGAAGCCGTTCCACCAGGGGCATGCCGCCTGCTTCGCCCGGCTGGAGCACGATGAACGCCTCGACGACTTCGCCGCGGATCTCGTCGGGCCGGCCGACGACGGCCGCCTCGGCCACGGCGGGATCCGCGGTGAGGATGCTCTCGATGTCAAAGGGGCCGATCCGGTAACCCGCGGCAAGGATGACGTCGTCGTCACGGGAGGCGAAGAAGAAGTCACCGTCCTCCGCACGTCCCACGTCCCCGGTCAGATACCAGCTGCCATCGGCGACGAAGCGTTCCCGGGTGCGCTCGGGTGCGTTCACGTATCCGGTGAACCACATCAGGGGGCTCATGTCGGCCGAGATCGTGATCGCCTCCCCCACCGTGCCGGCCACGAATCCCGGCAGGGCCTGTCCCATCGAGCCCGGACGCACGTCCCGCCGCAGCCTCGGGTCCCAGGCGTTGACGATCACCATGCCCTGCTCGGTCTGGCCGAAGTGGTCCCGGACCTGTGTCCCGAGAGCATCCGGAGCCCACGCGGTGACATCGGGGGTCAGCGGCTCGCCGGCCGATGACGCGACACGCAGTCGACGCCTGTCCGCCAGGACCACTCCCCGCTGCTTCAACGCCCGGTAGACAGTCGGCGCCGCGGCGAAGTTGGTGACGCCGACCGCGCTGATCACTTGTGCCGTGAGTTCCGCCGAGAACCCGCCGGCGAGCAGCACATTGGGCCGCCCCATGGCGAGGGGACCGACCACACCGAAGTACAGCCCGTAGGCCCACCCCGGGTCGGCGGCGTTCCACAGGACATCACTGTCGAGAAGGTGAAAGCCGTAGCGCATGTAGGCCATGAACGCGGCGATGGCCCGCGCCGGAACTCCCACGCCTTTCGGGGCACCTGTGGTTCCCGACGTGTACAGCTCGATGAACAGACCGTCCGGCCCGACAACCGTGCTGTCCTCGACCGGACGGTGCGCCGCGACGAGGCCGTCCAGCTCGTCTCCCGCCTCGATCACGTTCGTCCCCAGCCCGTCGACCTTCGCACGTTGACTCGGCTCGGTCACGACCAGCTTCGCGCCCGCGCCCCGCACACGCACACTGATGGCCGGTGCGGCAAAGGCCGTGAAGAGCGGCACATGGACAGCGCCGAGCCGCCACAGCGCGAGCAGGACAATGGGAAGCTCGCGCCGCTTACCCATCAGCACCGCGACCCTGTCCCCCGTGCCGATCCCCCGCGCGTGGAGGGCGGCGGCGAGCCTGCGGGACTCGTCCGAGAGTTCACCGAAAGTCAGACGGCGGACATCGAGGTCACCGTCGACGAGGATGAACGCCGTGTCCTCCCGTGGATGCTCGTCGCACAGGACCGAGGCCACGCAGAGATCGGGCTGATCGAAGCGTCGGCGCAGGTTCTCGACCTCATCCACCATCTCTGGCAGGTCCAGCCATGGTGCCGGCGCGGCCAAGGGAACGTCCTCGGCACTTGGGGCGGCCGGCAGGCCGGCCGTGGGATCGGACACTTCGCCTCCGTGGGTTTCGCCATCAACATGCGCACAGCGCCCACGTGCCCGCAGGAAGCGGCCGGGAGGCTGCAGGACACACTGTCGCCGTGTCCTGAGCAGAGCCACACCCTCCATGGAGGGGACCGACCTCGTTGCAAGCGGCCTAGCCTTCGCTGAGAATGGTCCTTCCTGCCTTCCCCTCACCATGACGTTCGACAGTGTCATGGACACGGGGCGGGGGCCCCACCACGGCAGGCATGTACGACGAAGGGGATCAATGATGATCGCCAACGACCTCACCAACCGGCTTGACCGAACTGCCGAACGAGTTCGCAAGCTGACAGGTGTATCCCTGGCCTTCGCCGGCTCCGTCACACCTGCCAACGACCTCGTGCTCGGCAATTTCGCGGGTCCGACTGTGGGTGCCCTGCCCGGAGTGGTTCTGCGCTACAACGAAGGACTGGGCGGCCGAGCGGTGGCCTCCCGCCGGCCCATCGCCGTGAACGACTACGTCTCCTGTGACCAGATCACCCACCGCTACGACGTCATCATCCGGGCCGAAGGCATCCGCTCCATCGCCGCCGTTCCCGTGGTCGTCGACCGCAGCCCCGTAGCTCTGGTGTACGCGGCGTTTCGCACCGACGAGATCGTGGGCGACCGGATCCAGGACGGCCTCAAGGACGAGGCCCGCGCACTGGAACAGGAACTCGTCACTCTGCATGCCCTGCGCGGAAGCCACGAGGAACCGGACGCAGATCTCGGGAGCCTGCGCGAACGCCTTCGGGAGGCATACACCGACCTGAGGGCCCTCGGCCGACGTGTTCCGGACCCCGCGATGGAACGCGCGCTCCACGACATCGCACGACGGCTCATCGAGCCTGGCACCGCTGCGTGGACCTTGGGCAACCTGACCCGGCGGGAGTTGGACGTGCTCGCTCTCGCGTCCTCCGGGCTGCCCAACAAGACGATCGCCGACCGGCTCGGACTGACTCTGAACACCGTCAAGGGATATATGAAGTCCGCGATGTCCAAGCTGCACGCGACCAGTCGGCTCGAAGCCGTCGTGATCGCCCGCCGCGCCGGCCTTCTGCCCTGACTCCCTCCACGCTCTGCGCCGCTGTCGCGTAAACCGCCTTACGACGGCGACGTGCCGGTTCAGCACACTCCGCGTCGTCAGCCACCTCACCGACGCCCCGGATCCACCGGCCGCTCTCGTCGAGGGCTTCGCTCCGCACGACCACGTCGAAGGGGTATCGGTTCGGCATCAACGTGGTCGGACACAGCCGATCAGGACTAACGAGGATTAGCCTGCGGCCCATGCCGCTATTCGGTCGTCGCAAGGCGACTCCCCATCTCGCCCCTGAACTCGACGACACCGAGCTCGGCCAGGTCTGCCGACGTCTCGCAGACCGAGGCGTCGGCAACTCCCGCGCCCTTGCCGTAGCGGTCATCGAGAAGCTGCTCGACAGCGCCGGCGGGGACTGGGACCGCCGCTGTCACCGGTTGGCCGTACTGGCCGAGGTGTCGCTGCCCGGTGTGCAACGTCTGTGGATGGACCGGCGGCCGGATCATGCGGACGCGCTGACGCTTTTCGCGTGGGGCGTCATGGCCCGTGGCCGCCACACGCCTCCGTCGCAGGACGAGTTCCAGCTGGCCTGGCACGCGTCCATCGAGGCCGCCCGGCTACGGCCCGCCGACCCGAGTCCCTGGATCGTGCGACTCGGCCTGCTGAGGCAGTGGCGTCGGCCCAACGACGAAGTGTTTCCGCTCTGGAGGGAGATCACGGCACGCGATCCGTGGAACCGTGAGGCCCACCTTCAGATGTTCGGCTATCTGTCCCCGCAGGAGTGCGGTACGCGGGGACAGATGCTGGACTTCGTCGACGAGGTGCGCGCGGTCGCGCCCGCGTCCGCTCCGACCGCGGCGATGCCCCTCTGGTCCCTGGTCGAGCGGTATCACTCGGCGTTGGGCAAGGGAGGCGTGGGCGCTCTCACCGCCGTGCACCTCTGGGAGCACGGTGAGGCCGCCGGCGTGCTGCAGGTGGCGACCGCCACGTGGCTGCGGCCCGGCCACCTGACACACGCGGCTCTCCTTGCCGACCTCAACCTGCTCGCCTACGCGCTGTGTGAGGCCCGGAAGCATGCCTCGGCGGCAAACGTGTTCGCGACCGTGGGCGGCAGGGTCACTGCCTTCCCGTGGAGCCGAGGGGGTGCGGATCCCGTATCTGCGTTCGTCTCGGCTCAGGAGCGGGCCGACCGGGCAGCACGGTGAACACGGCGACGAGCGGAGTGACCCTCGTCGGGCCGCCCGCCCGGCCGCGACCACAGGTCAGCCGAACAGGCCGAGGGTGACTTCCGCCCAGATCGTCTTGTCGTCATAGGGGCTGCCCAGGAGTGTCCGACGTGGAGCTCACAGCGCCGCGGGTCCCGGCGGGCGCGGCGCGACCGACCGTGGGACGAGCCCGGCCCCTTCAGCGGGAAGGCCGGGCTCGCCTGCTGGGACGCCGGGCTGTCCCGGCGGTAAGCCCGTCACAGGTCCTGGCGCCCGATCCGGGCGTACACGTCCGGCTTGGTACGCCGGTACACGAGAGCCAGCACGATGCCGAGTACCGCGAGGCCGTAGGCGACGGCGAGCAGGACGTTCGCCGTCGTCCTCGACCCGCCGATCAGGAGGTCGAGGTTCTGCGTGGCGAGGACGGTCGCCGTGACGAGACCGCCGATGGCGAGAACCGGCGCGACCTTGCTGTGCCAGACGCCCAGACCGGTCTCCCGGTGCCGGTTCAGATAGACGAGCACGGCGACGGCGGTGGCCAGCACGAGGACGATCAGCGCGTAGCCCCCGATGCCGATGAGCGTGGCGTACAGCGTGGCCGGAGCGACCCCGGCGACGGCCAGGGAGACGATGCCGGTCAGGGCGAGCGCACTGGTGGCGAACGAGGCTCGGTACGGCGAGCCGTGGCGGCCGTGCACACCGCTGAGGACGCGGGGGAAGATGCCGTCCACGCTGAGGTTGTACAGGTAGCGCGTGGTCACGTTGTGGGTGGACAGGTTGGCCGCGAAGATGCTCGTGCAGAGCAGGACGCTGACGATGTCCACGGCTGCCTTGCCGACGAACAGCTGCAGGCTGTGGGTGAAGGAGCCGGTCGGGTCCGCGGCGGTCGCCTGTACCACCTGGTCGGGACCGTACGCCTGGATCATCACCCAGGCGCCCAGCGCGTACAGGGTCGCCATGAAGCCGATGGCCATGTACGTGGCCCGCGGGATGGTGCGCTCGGGAGACCTGACCTCCTCACGGAAGATCGCGGTCGCCTCGAAGCCCGAGAAGCACGTGATGCCGAACAGGAGGGCGAGTCCCACCGAGCCGGAGGTGGCGGCAGACGGGGTGAACGACTCGAACGAGGTGCCCTGCGGGCCGCCGGTGAAGACGACCGCCGCATCGTAGACCAGCACCATCAGGACTTCGAGGCCCAGGAGGACGGTGAGTACACGGGCCGAGAGGTCGATCTTGAGGTAGCCGAGCACGCCGGCCCCGGCCTGCAGCACCAGCACCCAGATCCACCAGGCGATGTCGGGCCCGTGGAAGGTGTCCCGCACGAGGCTCTGCAGGGAGATACCACCGAACGCGTACCCGCCGATGAGGACGAAGTAGTACGAGAACAGGGCGAGGAACGAGGCACCCAGCCCCGCCGGGCGGCCGAGCCCGGCGGTGATGTACGCGTAGAACGCGCCCGGGTTCGGCAGGTGCCGGCCCATCGCCGTGAAGCCCACCGCGAAGAGTCCGAGGATGACGCCGGCCGCGAGGAATGCCGTCGGCGCCCCCAGCTGGTTGCCGAAGCCGATGACCACCGGCACGAATCCGACCGCCGTGGCCAGAGGTGCGTTGAAGGCCAGCACCGTGAAGACCAGGTCAGCCGTGCCGAGGGAGCCTTGAAGACCTGCCTCGGGCGCCGGTGAGGGTGATCTTGCGGGGTCGTTGGCGGTAACCGGAGAGCTCATGTACGCACCTCATCAGGGGACGGGAGAAGACGACCAGCCAGCGGGTTAACGAATATTCGTTAGCGCCTCAGTAAGCAGGTGGCTTGCCTCGGTGTCAAGAGGGTGGGCGTCTTTCGACTGGGCCGGACACGATGGGCCGGCTCGGCCGAAGATCTCGCTGAGGTTGCGGCTGCCCCCGAGCCGACGCTCAGAGGCGCAGCATGCCGCACACGAGGAACCAGTAGGCGTTGGCGACCTCGTCGTGCGAGAACTCGCCCTGCGGGCGATACCAGGTCACGACCCGGTCGCAGAGGCTGATGATCGCCAGTGAGGTGATCCGGGCGTTCGGGGCCCCGACGACGGCCCGGGCCGTATGCAGGGTTTCCAGGATCCCGGTCACGAGGTCCAGGTGCCGGCGCATTCGCTTGCGCAGGTCATCCACGGTTTCGGACGGCATGATGCCCTGCAGGGCCGCAGCCTCCAGCAGCAGGTCGTTGGCCTGGGCGATCTCCACATGGCGGAGTTGGAACAGCACATGACGCCGCACGATCTGTTCCAGCCGGTGCAGGGGCGGCGCGGCCGGGTCGTCGGCCCCCAGGACACTGCGCTGGAAGACCTCCAGACCCCAGGTCGTCGCCGCGATCAGCAACTCCTCCTTCGAGGAGAAGTGGTTGTAGATGGAGGGGGCCTTGATGCCGGCCTCCTTGGCGATGTCCCGCAAAGTGGTCGAACCGAAACCACGCGCACCGAACTGCTGGATCGCGGCCTGCATCAAGCGCTCACGCGTATCCGCGGTCTCGTCGATCAGGGACATGAAACCCCTCCCACCTGCCGTGTTTCGGCGATGCTAACAAACATTCATACGGCGACTTCGGCCGCCGACTCTTGACAGCCACGAGCTTACCGGTGTCGACTAACAAATATTCGTAAGCGGAGGTGGCCATGAGTCAACACATCGCTGTCGTCGGCCTGGGGCAGATGGGCCGCAGCGCCCTCGCCATCCTGCTCGACTCACTTCCCGGCGCCCGGTTCCTGGCCGTCGACCGTGACGAGCGGGCCGTCACCACGGCGGTGGAGCAGGCTCCCGACCGGATCCAGGGAGGGGTGGCCGACGCCACGGCCGACCTGGACCTGACCGGCGTGGACCTGGTGCTGAATCTCGCCGGCCCCTTTTTCGCCGGGTCGGACCGGATCGCCCGGCAGGCCATCGCGGCCGGGGCGGCGTACGTCGACATCTGCGACGACGTCGAGGGCACCACCGCGATCCTCGCGCTGGACGCCGATGCCAAGAACGCCGGTGTCCCCCTCGTGACGGGAGCCGGCCTCTCCCCCGGCGTCTCGAACTGGATGGCCTGCCGGCTGCTGGACGAACACCCGGACGCCGACGGCATCCAGGTCGCCTGGGCCGTCCACGAAAGCGACCCGGGCGGACTGGCCCCGCTGCGCCACATGCTGCACATGGCCGTCAGCCCTTGCCCCGTCCTGCAGGACGGGGTCCGGGGACACTCGCCGGGTTTCGTCCCGGACACCGCGGCCGTCTTCCGCTTCCCCGACCCTCTGGGGGAGATCGAGGCATACGACACCGCTCACCCCGAGCCGGTGACCCTGGCCCGGCACTTCCGGCGGCTGCGCAACGCCGGCTGCAAGGGCGCCTTGCAGCCGGCCTGGGCGAACTCGGCGTTCTCCACCCTCGGCCGGATCGGCTTCGGCTACTCCGACGTGCCGGTCGAGATCGCCGGCGTGGAGGTCGAACCGGCCGAGTTCCTCTGGAAGCTCATGTGGTCCCGCTACCACCGCCGCCCGCAGCGCCCCCGCTCGGCGCACACCAGTGTCCTGGTCCAGGCGTTGCGCGGTGACGCGGTTCTCGACGCCCTCGCCATCACCGACGACGAGGTCATGGCGCGCGGCACCGGTATCGGCGCTGCCGTCGCCACCACGGTTCTCCTGAGGCACGGGGCCGTCCCCGGCGCAGGGGGCGTGGAGGTCCTTCCCTGGAAGGACTCATTGGACCTTTTTGAGAAAATTGCTGCACAACGTGGTGGTTTCACCGACGGTGTGGCGCGGATGGCGCTTTCTGCCTCCTCTTGTTCCGCCTGACCCTGAATTGGAGTTCTTCATGGCCACCATCGCGGACCTCACGCCTTATGTGGGCGGACGACCGTATACGCAGGGTGAGGCGGCCTCCGTGGTCGAGCCTGCCACCGGCCAGGTGATCGGCCGGGTGCCGGACGTCGGCGCCGAAGGTGCCGCGGCCGCCGTCCAGGCGGCCAAGGAAGCCGCGCCCGGGTGGGCGGCGACGCTGCCCAAGGACCGGGCCGCGGCCCTGCTGGCCATCGCCGATGCGATGGAGGCCCGGATCGACGAGTTCGCCGAGCTGGAGGCGCGGGACGTCGGCAAGCCGCTGGCCGCGGCCCGCGGCGAGATCGCCTCCGCGGCCGACAAGTACCGCTTCTTCGCCGGAGCGGCCCGCACCCTCACGACGGCGGCGTCGGCCGAGTACAAGCCGGGCGTCACCAGCATCGTGCGCCGGGAACCGCTGGGTGTGGTGGCCGCCATCGCCCCGTGGAACTACCCGATGGGCCTGACGAGCTGGAAGATCGGCCCGGCGCTCGCCGGCGGCAACACCGTCGTCCTCAAGCCGGCGCTCGACACCTCGCTCACCGCGCTGCTGCTCGCGGAGATCGCGTCCGACATCCTGCCGCCGGGCGTGCTGAACGTCGTCACCGGCAGCGGCCCCGGCGTGGGAGCGGCGCTCGCCACTCACCCCGATGTCGCCATGGTCTCGCTGACCGGCGGCACCGACACGGGCCGCCGCCTGATGGCCCTGGCCGCGCCCACCGTGAAGAAGATGCACCTCGAACTCGGCGGCAAGGCTCCCGTCCTCGTGTACGACGACGCCGACCTGGATGCCTTCGCGGCCGTCGTACGCGGTGCGGTGTTCCGCAACAGCGGTCAGGACTGCACCGCCGCCACCCGCGTCTACACGTCGCCGAAGCTCCGTGACGAGGTCGTCGACATCCTCACCACGGCGGCGAAGGACATCAGCGTCGGCAACGGCTTCGTGGACGACTCCGTGGAAATGGGGCCCGTCGTCTCCGAACGGCACCGCAAGAACGTGGTCGGTTTCGTCGAGCGGGCCCTGGCGGGCGGTGCGCGGGCCGCGGCCGGCGGCGGTACGCCCGACCTGCCGGGCTCGTACGTCGACCCGACCGTGATCGTGGGGGCGGAGCAGTCGTCGGAGATCGTCCAGGAGGAGATCTTCGGCCCGGTGGTCACCGTGCTCACCCACGACGGGCACCAGGACGCCGTCGCCAAGGCCAACGACATCGCCTACGGCCTGGCCGCCTCCGTGTGGACCCGGGACATCGACCGCGCGCTCGACGCGGCCCAGCGGATCCAGGCGGGCACGGTGTGGATCAACGACCACGGCCCGACGGCCGCGGAGATGCCCTTCGGCGGCTACAAGCAGTCCGGTGTCGGCCGGGACCTGTCCGTGCACGCCGTCGAGGACCACATGCAGCTCAAGCACGTCGCCGTCACCCTCCGGAGCCCACGATGACGGGCAGCGCGGATCTCACCGCCACCGGTCGCTACGCCTTCGCCGGCGACATCGGGCCCGACGTCCGCGAGCGAGCCGCGTCGTTCCTCGACCGGAAGGCTTTGGACCTCCTGGGCGACGGCCCCATTACGGTCGAACGGCTTCAGGGCGGGGCGAGCAACGTCAACCTGCGCCTGATCGCCGGCGGTCGCCGATACGCCCTGCGGCTGTGTGACCCCGAGGCCCGGCGGTGGGGTGTGGACCGGGCCGCGTCCATCCAGGCCCAGCAGGACGCCGCCGCCCTCGGCCTGGCGCCGCGGATCCTGGCGTCGGAGCTGCCCTGCGGGGATTTCCTCGCCGAGTACGCCGACGGCGTCCAGATGACCGCGGCGATGCTCGCGGACGACACCCTCGTGGCCAGAGTCGCCCGGACCCTGCGCACACTGAACGCGGGCGCGACAACCTCCCAGGAGTTCTCGCCCTTCGACGACGCTCGGATCTTCATCGAGCACGCCGACGCGGAGAAGGCTCCCCGCCCCGACCGTTACGACGAGATGCTGGCACGGTTGCTGCGCGTCGAGGCACTGTTCGTGACCCGTGACGTGCCACGCGGCTTCTGCCACAGCGACTCCGTTCCCCAGAACTACCTCGTCACCGACGAGCGCATCCAGCTGGTCGACTTCGACTACGCGGGCTACGGCTGGACGGCGTTCGAGCTGGCGTCGCTGTGTTGCCAGGCCGAACTCGACGACGACCGCACCGCCATCCTGCTGAGGGCGTACGACCCGGAGGCGGACGACGGCCAGCGGGCCCGAGTGGAGCTGATGCGGTTCGTGGCCGGAGTCCGCGAGGCTGCGTGGGCGCTGATGGCCGAGCCGATTCTCGCGGCCAAGACGGCCACCCTCGACGGCTGGTCCTACCAGGACCACGCCGCACGCAACATCCGGCAGGCGGCCCGGGTCGTCGACAGCGGCGCCTTCGAGGTCTACCTCGCCCGGGCCAGAACCGTGAGGGAGGGCGCGCTGTGCTGACCCAGGCCACCACGTGGCAGATCCCCAACGGCGCCACTACTCTCGACGCGGCCCTGCGGGGCTGGGCGGAGCGGGCTCCGGATCTTCCGGCGCTGCGGCACACCACCGAGGAGTGGTCGTACGCCCGGCTGGACGACGCGGTCAGCCGCGTCGCCGGCGCCCTGCAGACTCGGGGCGTCAGCCCCGGCGACCGCGTAGTCCTCGTCGGGCACAACAGCACCGCCTGGGTGATCCTCTATCTCGCCACTCTGCGCGCCGGCGCGATCATCGCCCCGGCCAACAACCGGCTCAGCCCCGGCCAGTTCAAGGAACAATGCGAACTGCTCGGTGCCGCCCTCGTACTGCACGACACGGAACACCACCCGCTCGTCTCCGAGTTGAACGGCTCGGTGTTCTCTGTCTGCGACGCGCAGGTCTTCGTGGACACCGCGCTGGCGCAGTCGGCCAAGCCGGTCGGTGAACCGCCGGTCCCCTCCGACACCGCGCTGATCAGCTTCACCTCCGGCACGACCGGCGCTCCCAAGGGAGCGATGCTCACCCATGAGGCGCTGCTGCGGGGCTCCGCGGTCTTCGCCGAGTACATGGAGTCGACGCAGGACGACAGCACCACCGTTCTGGTCCCGCTGTTCCACAACACCGGCTTCGTCGACCAGCTGGGCCACATGCTGGTCGTCGGCGGCTGCACCAACCTGCTCACCCGCTACAAGACGGCTGCCGCTGTCGCCGAGTTCGCCGAGCGGCCGACCACCTTCATCACCGCCGTGCCGAGCATCCTGCGGCTGCTGATGGTCGCCGACGGCGCCGACCATGTGTACGGCACCGCGCGGACCGTCCTCTTCGGCGGCAGCCCGATGCCGGAGGCATGGAGTGCGGAACTGCGCTCGCGTTGGCCGCAGTTGCGGCTCGTCCACGGCTACGGGCTGACCGAGTTCACCTCGGCGTGCACCCTGCTGCCGCACGAACTGGTCGCCGAGTGCGGCGAGTCGGTCGGTTTTCCCGCGCCGGGCGTACGAATGCGCCTGGTGGACGAGGAGGAGCGGCCGGTGCCGGTCGGCGTCACGGGCGAGGTGCAGGTGGCGGGTGCGACGCGCATGCTCGGCTACTGGGCCGCCCCGGAACTGACAGCCGGCAAGCTGTCCGGCGAATGGCTGCGCACCGGCGACCTGGGACACCTGGACGACCGAAGCCTGCTCTGGCTGGACGGCAGGGTCGACGACGTCATCAACCGGGGCGGCGAGAAAGTACTGCCCGCCTTCGTCGAGGCCTGCATCGCGGAGCTTCCGGCAGTGGCGGAGTCCTCGGTGTTCGGCGCCCCCGACCCCGTTCTGCAGTACCGCGTCGCCGCCGCCGTCCTGCTCAGGCCGGGCCACGTCTTCGACGAGGACGCCGCCCGCGCCCATCTGGCGAGTCGGCTGCCGGACTACGCGGTGCCCGAACGCTGGGTGGTGCGCGAGGAGTTGCCGCGTACGGCCTCCGGAAAGGTCGACCGCCGAGAAGTTCTCAGACAGTTCATGACACACGTGACAGCCGGGTCCCGGGAGGAACAGTGACCGAGCGTCGTTGGAAAGTAGTCGTCATCGGCGCCGGCGGCGCCCAGGCCCAGGCCATGCTGGCAGGAGCCGCCCGGGGCACGGACGTCAGCGGCTGGCTCGCCGTCGACCTCCGCTGGCGCCCCGAGGCACTGGCCGCCACCCAGGCCCTCGGCATCAGCACGATCGAGGAAGACCCGCTGGCCGACCCGGGCAAGCTGCGCGAGCTCACCGCGAGCGCCGAGATCGTGGCCAACTTCGCCGGCCCCTACTACCGCACGGGCACCCTCGTCCTCGACGCCGCGATCGACACCCGCACCCACTACCTCGACATCTGCGACGACGCCGACGCGACCCTGCCGATGCTCGATCCCGTCCGGACGGCCGCCGCCGAGGAGGCCGGGGTGACGGCTCTGGTGGGGATGGGTTCCTCGCCGGGCACCACCAACATCCTCATCCGGGCCGCGGTCGACCACCTGGGGCCGGTCGAGAACGTCGACATCAGCTGGACCGTCGACGTGGACGACGTCGCCAATGCCGCGCTGCGGCACTTCTGGCACTGCTTCAACCTCGTCGACCCGGACGGCACCACTCATCCGGTGTCGACCTGGGAGGACCTGGAGCAGCGCACGGTGGACTTCCCCGGCACCGTCGGCAGGCAGGTCGTCGTCCGGCTCGCCCACCCCGAGCCGTTGACCATTCCCCGCTTCCTGCCGGTGAAGAGCTGCGGCAACTTCGGCGCGGTCACCCCGTACGAGTCCATGGTCACCGCCTGGGGTCTGGCGCACGCAGTGGACCCGCAGCGCACCGAGGTCTCCGAGGCGACCCTCGACGCCGCCGTGGCCGTGTTCTCCCACTACCGCGACACCCGACCGGCGACCGCCCGGCTGGGCAGCGGCCTGCAGATCGACGTGCACACCGGCGGCAACGGCCTGCGCTTCGCCTCCGGCGCCCCGACCCCCATGGAGGACGCCACCGGCATCCCCGCCGCGGCGGGCCTCCTGATGCTCCAGGAGGGCAAGGTGCGCGACGTCGGCGTCATCGCCCCCGAAGTCCTCTCCCCTGCCGACTTCTTCACCACGCTGCGCCGTGTCAGCACCGGTGGCGGCGGCCTGGGCCTGTACCGGCTGGAGAACGGAAAGACCGGCGAGCGCCTGCGCATCCGCGACCTGATCCGCCTCGACACCGCGACGGAGAGCTGACCCATGGCACACCTCACCGGCAGGACGGCCCTCGTCACCGGCGGTACCCGCGGCATCGGGCTCGCCATCAGCCGCCGGCTCGCGCAGGACGGCGCCCGTGTGGCGCTCGTCGGCCGCGGCACGGACTCCGTCAAGACAGCCACCCAAGAACTGAGCGCCGCCGGGCACGACGTCCTCGGGATCATCGCCGACGTGACGGCCGACGCCGACATCGCCCGCACCGTCGACGAGGTCGTCGCCTGGGCAGGCGGACTCGACATTCTCGTCAACAACGCCGGGATCGCCGAGGAAGCCCCCTTCGCCGACATCACGCGCGAGTCGTGGGAACGGGTCCTGACCGTCAACCTCACCGCGCCGTTCCTGCTCACCCAGCGCGCCGCCACCGTGATGAAGCCCGGCTCGTCGGTCGTCAACATCAGCTCGATCGACGCCCACGGCGCCGACGGCCCCTTCGCGAGCTACATCGCGGCCAAGGCCGGGCTCGTGAGCCTGACCAAGTCCGCCGCGGTCGAACTCGCGCCCGCCGGAATCCGCGTCAACTCCGTGAGTCCCGGCTGGGTGCACACCGACATGGCGGCCGAGGCCGTCGGCCCGCAGATGCTCGCCTACATGCAGAACAGCTTCGCCCGGGTCCCGATGCGCAGGCTCATCACCACCGAGGAGGTCGCCCACGCCGTTGGCTATCTGGCCGGCCCGGCCGCCTCGGGCATCACCGGAGTCGACCTCCTCGTCGACGGCGGCACCCTCGCCAACCTCTACATCCTGGAAACCCTGCCGGACACCGGCGGAGAGGCACAGTCATGACCGGCCCCACCATAGCGATCATCGGCGCGGGCACCGCCGGCTGCGGCGCCGCCCTGCGCGCCGCCGAACTCGGCGCCGAGCGGGTCGTCGTGATCGAACAGGACCACCCCGCCTCCGGCTCCTCGGGCCGCAGCGCCGGCGTGTACAACATCCAGACGCTCGACCCGCTCGACATCGAGATCCGCGTCCGCGCCCGCGAGCTGTACTTCCGCCTGGAGCGAGACCGCGATCTGCACCTGGCCCGCATCGGCAACATCCGCGTGGCCGGCCGCGAGTCCGACATGGCGCGCCTGGCCGAAGTGATCGAGATCCAGAGGAGCTTCGGCGCCGACGACTCCCGGCTCCTCGACCGTGCCGGGCTGCAGAAACTGGTCCCCGACCTGCGCACCGACGACCTGGCCGGGGGCCTCCTCGGCCCCAACGACGGCCACCTCGACGGCCACATGCTGTGCGAGGCCCTGCTCGCCGATGCCCGCGACATGGGCGCCGAACTGCTCAGCAAGGCCAAGCTGCTCGGACACGAGGTGAGCGGCGACGGGCGCCACATCCTGACGACCTCACGCGAAGAGGTCGTCGCGGACATCGTCATCAACGCGGCCGGGCCCTGGGCCTCCAAGGTCGGAGCCCTGCTCGGGCAGCCAGTGCCGCTCATCCCGCAGGTCCACGAGGTCATCCAGGTCCAGCTGCCCCGCGACCTCGGCTACGTCGTCCCCATGGTGAACCTGTACATGCCCGGCCAGGAAGGCGAGGCCCTGTACTTCCGGCAGGACGGCCCGGACTCCCTCATCGCGGGCATGCACACCTACGTCGTCCTCGACGACCTGCCCGCGGCCGACCCCGACAAGTACCGCACCAGGGTCGAGGAGGACTACCTCATCGAGGTCGCGGGAGCCCTCACCGAGCGGTTCACCGTCGAGGACCTCGGCTTCAAGCCCGGCTGGACCGGCCTGTACCCGCTGAGCCCCGACGGCCGGTTCATCCTCGGGCCGGAGCCCGGCGACCCGACCGTCATCACCTGCGCCGGCCTCGGCGGAGTCGGCGTCACGATGGGCGCCATCGCGGGTGCGAGCGCCGCGGAATGGGCCGTCGAAGGCAAGCCGACCACCGTGCCAGGTGTGACCGCACTGACGCCCGGCCGTCCGACTCTCATCACAGAAGGCACCTCCGCATGACGATCCTGCTGACCAACGACGACGGCTACCAGTCCGACGGCCTGGCCGCCGCCCGCGAGGCCATGCTGAAGGCGGGCCTGCGCGTCATCACCGTGGCCCCCGACGGCCCCCGCAGCGGCAACTCCCGAGCGGCCACCTTCCGCAGGCCCGTCCGCGTCGACCTTGTCGGCGGCGACGACGCCAACCCGATCTACGCCTGCGACGGCACCCCCGTCGACTGCGTACGGGTGGGCCTGATGTCCGACCTCGCCCACGAGGCCGCCGTGGTGGTGTCCGGCATCAACGAGGGCGCCAACCTCGGCGACGACACCACGTACTCGAGCACGTTCGGGGCTGCGGTCGAGGGCGCGCTGCTCGGTATCGCGGGTATCGCGGTCTCCCAGCAGTCTCGCGACCGGCGCTTCCGCCTGGTCGACCGTACCGGCTACGACTGGGAGACCTCGGGCGCCGTCACCGCCGAACTGGCACGACTCGCCCTGGACACCCCGCTCCCGGCCCGCACTGTCGTCAACGCCAACGCGCCCGGCATCGCGCCCACGGCCGGCACGGCGGTCACGCGCCTGGGCCGCCGCGCCTACCGTCGCGGCGGGCTGGAAACGGCCACCACCGAGCACGGCCACGGCTACTACACCTTCCACGTCAACCTCGACACCGACCCTCCCATCCACGACGAGGACGGCACCGACTTCGCCGCCCTCAACGAAGGCCGCGTCGCCCTCACGCCCGTCTCCTACGCCTGGGGACGGCCGGAGGTCTTCGGGCAGGTCGAGCAGTGGGCGCAGGAGGCCGCAGCCCGTGTCGACACCGCCCTGAGGATCGCCCATGCCTGACGTCACCGACAGGCCCGTCGTCGTGGTCACCGGTGCCGCCGGCGACCTCGGCTCGGCACTCGTCTCCTCCCAACTGGCCGCAGGTGCCGTGGTCGTGGCGCTCGACCGGGCCGAGGACGCCCTGAAGGAGGCGGCCGACGCCTGGGCCGCGGAGTACTCCCAGGACCGGATCCGCACCTTCGTCGTGGACCAGACGTCCCGTGCCCGGATCGACGAGGCCATGGACGCCGTCCGCGACGAGTTCGGCCGTATCGACGGCCTGGTCGCCAACGCCGGCTACGCCAGGTTCGGCGGCTTCCTCGACATGCCGGCCAAGGTCTGGGACCGGCATGTCGAGGTCAACCTCAGCGGTACCTTCCACGTCTGCCAGGCCGCCGCCCAGGTGATGGCCGCCGCCCGCACCGGCGGCTGGATCACCGTGATCTCCTCCAACCTGGCCCTGGGACACACCGACTACGTCAGCGCGTACAACGTCACCAAGGCCGCGCTGCTGTCGCTGGTACGGTCCGCCTCCGCCGAACTGGGCGTGCACCGCATCCGCGTCAACGCCGTACTTCCCGGCGCGATCGCCACCGCCATGACCCGGCAGATGCTCGACGAGCCCGGCGTCACGGAGGGCCTTCTGCAGCTCACCCCGCTGGGCCGGCTGGGCAAGCCCGACGACGTGACCTCCGCGGTCGAGTACCTGGCCTCCCCCGAAGCCCGGTGGATCACCGGCGCCGCCCTCGTCGTCGACGGCGGCCAGTCCATCTACGGACAGCCCGCGTGGATGCGGCAGGACCGCTCCACGCCCCACGAGCCGCAGTGGCTGCCCAACTACCAGCCCCGCTGAACCACTTGTCGCACAGACAAGCCTCCTCCCCCCTGTAAGCCACACCTAAGGAACACCGACATGGCAAACGTCAACTGGGACCGCGTCGCCAAGGGCGTTGCACGCGAGCACGAGAAGATGATCTGGCGTCCGTACGGCATCCCGACCGTTCTGGACCTGGAGAACAGCGCGTTCCACGACGCCGGGATCTCCGACCGCTGGGACATTCCGGAGAAGCTGGTCGTCTCCGTCGCCATCACCGGCGCGTTCTTCCGCCACGACCAGAACCCCAACCAGCCGCTGACGCCGGGAGCGATCCTAGACTCGGCCCGCGAGGTCGCCCGCGCCGGCGCCAGCACGGTGCACATCCACGTCCGTGACGACGAGGGCTACAACGTCCTGTCTCCCGACCGCTTCCGCCAGGTGATCAAGCCGCTCCGCGACGAGTTCCCGGAACTGGCCGTCGACGGCTGCCTGGTGCCGGCGCTCGCCGGGGAGTGGGACTTGATGAAGGAGGTGCTCCAGGCCGGCGTGCTCGACGCCGCCCCGATCAACACCACGGCCACCTACATCGGTGACTCGCTCTTCGTGAAGCCCGCGCCGATCATGATCGAGAAGGTCCGGCTGATCAACGAAGCCGGGGCCAAGCCCGAGATCGCGGTGTACACGGACGCCGACGTCTCCAATGCCGACCGGTTCCTGTTCAGGAGCGGGCTCATCGAGAAGGGCGCGGCCTGGCTCGTCCTCCCGGCGCTCCCGGGCTGCAGCCCCATGGAGAACCCGCGCCAGATGATCGAGGGCCTGACTCGCACGGTCAGCGCGATCCGCGACATCGACCCCGACGCCTTCATCATGGTCTGCGCCGCCGGCCGCGCCTCCACCCATGTGGCGACCCTGGCCGCCCTGATGGGCCTGCACATCCGCGTCGGTATGGAGGACACCTACTTCCTCTGGCCCCACCGGGACGACCGCATCGAGAGCAACCTCCAGGCGCTGCGCATCGGTCAGCAGATCGCCGAGGTGACCGGACGCCCCGTGGCCACGCCCGCCGAGTACCGGGCGATGCTGGGACTTCCCGCGCGGCACGGCGCCGCTTCTCCGACTGCCTGATCAACAGTCACGGTTCGTAGGTGAGCGCCCGGGACCGGCTCCCGTCTCCTCCCCTGGCGAGAGCCGGCACCGGACGCCACCACCGATCCACGCAAAGTACCGCCACCGCCCATGTCGCCGGCTTCCGCCGTTCGGGCCCGGCGCGCGGCAGGAGGACCACTTGAACGGACAAGGACACGAGGTCGCCTTCGTCACGGGCGCCGGCTCAGGCATCGGGGCGGCGGTCGCTCGCCGACTGGCGGCGCGTGGAGCGGCGGTCGCGCTGTTCGACCTCGCCAAGGACAAGGTCGAGGCCACAGCTGCCACGATCGCAGCCGAGGGCGGCCGTGCCCTCCCCCTGCACGGGGACGTCGGAAACGACGATGCCGTCGGGCAGGCCGTGACCGGGGCAGTGAGCCGGTTCGGTGCTCTGACCACCGCGGTGGCGTGTGCCGGAATCGCCGTCACGGGCACTGTCGTCGACCTCTCGCCGGCGGACTGGCAGCGCACCCTGCACGTGAACCTCACGGGCGTCTTCCTGACGGCCAGGCACACCATCCCCCAGATGATCCAGGCCGGGGCGGTGCGTTCACCGCGATCAGCTCGGACGCGGGAGTGCAGGGCGCCGAGGGCTTCGCCGCCTACTGCGCGTCCAAGCACGGCGTCGTGGGACTGGTCCGCTGCCTGGCCCTCGATCACGGACCGCAGGGCGTGCGCGCCAACGCGGTCTGCCCGGGCTTCGTCGAGACACCGATGGCCGATCAGATCTTCGAGGGGACCGGCCCCGAGGTACGCGGCTACTACGCCACGACCGTGCCGCTCGGCCGCTTCGCGCGACCGGAGGAGGTGGCAGCGGCGGTCGCACACCTCACCTCCGCCGAAGCCTCGTACACCAACGGCATGACGTACGTGATCGACGGCGGTGCCACCGCAGGCTACTTCGAGGGCGGCGAACCCACCTGAGGGCGCCTCAGCACAAAGCGAAAGGACAGACGACGTTGGACAAGGTCAGCGTGAGCGCGCAGGAGGCCGTCGCGGACATACCGCACGGAGCCTCGCTCGCCGTGGGCGGCTTCGGGCTGTGCGGCATCCCTTCCGTCCTCATCGACGCCCTCTACGAACACGGCGCTTCCGATCTCCACGTCGTGTCGAACAACTGCGGCGTCGACGGTGCCGGCCTCGGCACCTTGATCACAGCCCGCCGCATCACGCGGGTCATCGGCAGCTACGTCGGGGAGAACAAGGAGTTCGCCCGCCAGTACCTCGCCGGGGAACTGGAGGTCGAGCTCATCCCCCAGGGAACCCTCGCCGAGAGGCTGCGCGCGGGTGGCTGTGGCATCCCCGCGTTCTACACCCCGGCAGGCGTGGGCACACAGGTGGCCGAGGGCGGCCTGCCCTGGCGCTTCGACGCCGACGGAAACGTCGCCGTAGCCTCACCACGCAAGGAACGGCGCACCTTCCACGGCCGCGAGTACATCCTGGAGACGGCCATCACGACCGACTTCGCACTCGTCCGGGCGGTGAAGGGCGACCGGCACGGAAACCTCGTCTTCCACCACTCCGCCCGCAACTTCAACCCACTCGCCGCCATGGCCGGCCGCATCACCGTGGCCGAGGTCGAGGAACTGGTCGAGCCCGGAACCCTCGATCCCGACGAGATCCATCTGCCCGGCGTGTTCGTGCAGCAGGTCGTGCCACTCACGCCCGAGCAGGCCGGCGACAAGCTCATCGAGAAGAGGACGGTACGAGTCTGATGCCCTGGAACCGCGACCAGATGGCCGCCCGAGCCGCCGCGGAACTGACCGACGGCTCCTATGTCAACCTCGGCATCGGCCTGCCCACCCTCGTCCCCGGTCACCTTCCCCCGGACATCCACGTGGTCCTGCACTCCGAGAACGGCATCCTGGGAACCGGCCCCTACCCGAACGAGACAGAGGTCGACCCCGACCTGATCAACGCGGGCAAGGAGACGGTCACCGTCCTCCCGGGGGCCTCCTGCTTCGACTCGGCTCTGTCCTTCGGCATGATCCGCGGCGGCCACATCGACACCGCCGTACTCGGCGCCATGCAGGTCTCCACCACCGGCGACCTGGCCAACTGGAGTGTGCCCGGCAAGATGGTCAAGGGCATGGGCGGCGCCATGGACCTGGTCCACGGGGCACGGCGTGTGATCGTACTGATGGAGCACACCGCGAAGGACGGCAGCCCCAAGATCGTCCGCGAGTGCACACTGCCGCTGACCGGAAAAGCATGCGTTCACCGCATCATCACCGACCTGGGCGTCTTCGACGTCGCCGACGGAGAAATGCTCGTCCTGCGTGAACTCGCACCGGACGTCACGACCGACCAGATAGACAGCACCACCGAGGCCGAGGTCGTCATCGCCCTCATCGATGAAGTCGCGGCCTGAGAGCAGGAGTTACGCATGAGCTTGAGGATTGTTGTCACTGTGAAGTACGTGCCCGACGCCACTGGCGACCGGCACTTCGCCGATGACCTGGCCGTCGACCGGGACGACGTGGACGGTCTGCTCTCCGAGCTCGACGAGTACGCGGTCGAGCAGGCGCTGCAGATCTCCGAGAACTCCGACGACGACGTGGAGATCACCGTCCTGACGGTGGGCCCCGAGGACGCCAAGGACGCCCTGCGCAAGGCGCTGTCCATGGGCGCTGACAAGGCCATCCACGTCGAGGACGACGACATCCACGGCACGGACGCCATCGGCACCTCCCTGGTCTTGGCCAAGGCGATCGAGAAGGCCGGCTACGACTTGGTGATCTCCGGGATGGCGTCGACGGACGGCGCGATGGGCGTGGTGCCCGCGCTGCTGGCCGAGCGTCTGGGTGTGCCGCAGGTGACGCTGCTGTCGGAGGTGGCGGTTGTGGACGGCACGGTAAGGGGCCGCCGCGATGGTGACGCCGCTTCAGAGCAGCTGGAGGCGTCCCTGCCTGCGGTCGTGTCGGTGACCGACCAGTCGGGCGAGGCGCGTTACCCGTCCTTCAAGGGCATCATGGCGGCCAAGAAGAAGCCGGTTCAGTCCTGGGACCTGTCCGACCTCGACATCGAGGCGGAGGAGGTCGGTCTGGAGGGCGCCTACACCATGGTCGACAACGCGGCCGAGTGCCCGGCCCGTACCGCGGGCACGATCGTCAAGGACGAGGGCGAGGGCGGCAAGCAGCTCGCTGAGTTCCTCGCGGGCCAGAAGTTCATCTGAGCCCCGCATTCGCTGACCGCCCCTCATCTTTCGCAAGCAGGAGAGAAGAAGTCCCATGGCTGAAGTTCTCGTCTACGTCGACCACGTGGACGGTGCCGTCCGCAAGCCCACCCTGGAGCTGCTGACCCTGGCCCGCCGCATCGGCGAGCCGGTCGCCGTCGCGCTCGGCAACGGCGCCGCCGACACCGCCGCCACGCTCGCCGAGCACGGCGCGGTCAAGGTCCTCACCCACGACGCCTCCGAGTACGCCGACTACCTGGTCGTACCGAAGGTCGATGCCCTCCAGGCCGCGGTTGCCGCAGTGTCCCCGGCCGCCGTGCTGGTCCCCTCCTCCGCCGAGGGCAAGGAGATCGCCGCCCGTCTGGCGCTGCGTCTGGGCTCGGGCATCATCACCGACGCCGTCGACCTGGAGGCCGGCGACGAGGGCCCGGTGGCCACGCAGTCGGTGTTCGCCGCGTCCTTCACCACCAAGTCCCGTGTCTCCAAGGGCACCCCGGTCATCACGGTCAAGCCCAACAGCGCGGCCGTCGAGGCCGCCCCGGCCGCCGGTGCGGTCGAGGCCCTGTCGGTGTCGTTCTCCGCGCAGGCCACCGGCACCAAGGTCACCGGCCGCACGCCGCGTGAGTCGACGGGCCGTCCGGAGCTGACCGAGGCCGCGATCGTGGTCTCCGGTGGCCGTGGCGTCAACGGCGCGGAGAACTTCGCGATCATCGAGGCCCTCGCCGACTCCCTCGGCGCGGCCGTCGGTGCCTCGCGCGCCGCCGTCGACGCCGGCTGGTACCCGCACACCAACCAGGTCGGCCAGACCGGCAAGTCCGTCTCGCCGCAGCTGTACATCGCCTCCGGCATCTCCGGCGCGATCCAGCACCGCGCCGGTATGCAGACCTCGAAGACGATCGTGGCGATCAACAAGGACGCCGAGGCCCCGATCTTCGACCTCGTCGACTACGGCGTCGTCGGCGACCTCTTCGACGTCGTCCCGCAACTCACGGAACACATCAAGGCCTTTGGCTCGTGAGACCGGGTGTCATGCCGGCACCTGTCAGGCGATGCGCCGTGTGAGGCCGCCAGCAGCAACTTAGACCGTGTCCTATGTGGTGAGGCGGACGAGTCGCTTGTAGCAGCAGATGGCTGCGGCCAGTCCGAGAAAGGCCAGGTAGTTGCGGGGATTGCGTTCATAGCGGGGGCTGAGTCTTCGATAGCCGGACAGCCAGGACATGGTCCGCTCGATCACCCAGCGGCGGCGCCCTAATCGTTCGCTGGACTCGATCCCTTTGCGGGCGATGCGCACTCCGATCCGCTTCCAACGCAGTCATCTGCGCAGGTCGGGGCGGTCGTAGGCTTTGTCCGCGTGCAGGCGCTGAGGCTTGAAGTAGCGGCCGTTGTGAGGGTCGTGTCTCGTTTGGTGACCCTCGATCATGGGCTGCAGCCCTTCGCTGTCGTGGGTGTTGCCGGCCGAGACGCCGACGAGAAGGGGCAGTCCGTTCGCGTCCGACAGGACGTGCATCTTGGAACCCGGCTTGCCCCGGTCCACGGGGCTCGGACCTGTGTGTTCGCCCCCCTTTTAGCCCTGACGTACGCGGTGTCGAGCACTACGCGAGTGACGTCGATGAGGCCGGCGTCGTCGAGCCGGTGCAGCACGGCCTCGTGGAGGCGGCCCCAGACACCGGCCCTCGACCAGATCAGGAAGCGGCGATGGGCAGTCGACTTCGATATGCCGAAGCACGGCGGCAATTGACGCCAGGCGCAGCCGCTTACCAGGACGTAGATGATGGCCGCGAACAGCGTCTCATCAGGAGTGTCCTGCGTTCCGCCGCCCTGTGGCCGCACCCTCGACGGAGGGATCAGCGGCTTCGCGATCTCCCACAGCCCGTCCGGAACAATCCAACTCCACGTACCCCGCCCCATGATCGGACCAACGTCCGCCTCACCACATAGGACACGGTCTTAGACGCCATTTCAGTTGGCGTGATCTTGCGGCAGTCTGGGGTGATGACTGCTGCGCTTGTCGAGCGGATGGCGCCGGAAGACCTGTGGACGTTGTTCCAGCGGGTCGTGCCACCGGCGCCGGTCTGCCCTCAGGGTGGAGGGCACCGGCGGCGAGGGGACCGCGAGGTGCTGGCCGCCATCATCTTCGTGGCCACCTCGGGCTGCACCTGGAACCAACTTCCTCCAGGCTTCGGCCTATCGGGCGTGACGGCCTTCCGCCGGTTCACCGAATGGACCGAGGCCAGGGTGTGGGCCAAACTTCACCGCCTAGTCCTGGATGAACTCGGTGTCCGGGGCGAGCTGGCCTGGTCGCGGTGCGCGATCGACTCGGTCAGTGTCCGGGCCCTCAAAGGGGGCAGTTGACGGGACCGAATCCGACCGACCGTGGCAAGAAGGGATCGCAAATCCACCTCATCGTCGACTGCCAGGGCCTGCCCCTGTCGGTCGGCATCTCCGCCGCGAACCTCCACGACAACCAGGCCCTCATCCCGCTGGTCCGCGGCATCCCGCCCAAACGCTCCCGGCGTGGCCCGCGTCGCCGCCGACCCGGCAAGCTGCACGGTGACAAGGGCTACGACTACAGGCACCTGCGGCAATGGCTGACTTCCCGTGGCATCCGGCATCGCCTTGCCCGCAAGGGCATCGAGTCGTCCCGGCGTCTGGGCCGGCACCGCTGGGTCGTGGAGCGGACCATGTCCTGGCTGACCGGCTGCCGCCGCCTTCACCGCCGCTACGAACGCAAGCCGGACCACGTCCTCGCCTTCACAGCCATCGCCGCGACCCTCATATGCCACCGCAGACTAACCAAGTGAAATGACGTCTTAAAGCCGCATGGGAGGCTGACCGCGCGAGGGTTCGTGCCGGACACAGACGGCACGAACCCGTAACGCATCTCGCGGTCTATCCGCTCAGGCGGCCGGCCCCGGGTGACAGCGCCTGCTGGGCTCCTGCTGGTCTTCCTCCTCCGGGTAGGAGGACGAAGGTCACTGACGTGCTGGAGGAACCGCAGCCGGACACCGCGTGACACGTGACGCGCGCTGTGGTTGAGCAGCATGACTCCATGTGCCGGGCCCGGGGATGACCTCCCCCGGGGCCTGTGGTGTAGCGGGATCAGGTCAGGTCAGGAGTGGCGGATACGTGCTCTACAGCATGGGTGCCGTGGAGCTCGACCAAGACGTCCTCGTTGCAAGGAGCATGGATGCTGCGCCGCTTGAGCGCTGACGACGAGCGCTGACGACGAGCGCTTCAAAGAGGCGTCCTTCACCGGGGGCCTGAACCTGATCGTCGCGTCCACCACCGCCTCATCCGCAGACACTGACAGCCGCAACAGCGCCGGCAAGTCCAGTCTGATCGAGCTGATCCACTTCCTGCTCGGAGCGCGAGCGACAAACACCACGCTCGCCATGAACAAGGCGCTGCGGCAGACCACGTTCAACCTAGAAATGGACTGGCCTGGCCTCAGCAGTCCGCTCATGGTTCGCCGCAGCGGACAGCGTGCCGGATTCGTGACCCTGAGCGAGGACGTCACCGGGACGGACGACGGCGCCATCTTTCCCCGCACAGGTTCCATGGAGCTGCCCGTAGAGCGGTGGACACAGCTGATCGAGCGGGACCTCTTCGGCCTGCGCGGCGACCACCCAGGCGTGAGCGGAAGGGTGCTGCTCTCCTTCCTAGCCCGACGTATCTCGTCGCACGGCTTCAACGAGCCAACCCGTACCTTCTCCCGGCAGTCCGCCCCAGAAGCCGCCTCCAACCTCGCCTACCTGCTGGGCTGGACTGGCAGCTCGTCGACGAATACAGACAGCTGGCCGCCCGAAAGGCAACGCGTGCCCAGCTGAAGAAAGCGGTCGATGACCCCGTATGGGGGCGCATCGTGGGCTCCACCGCAGACCTCAGGGGCCAGATCACACTGGCCGAGGCACAGGTGGAACGGCTCCGTGCACAGGTGGCAGCCTTCCAGGTCGTCCCCGAATACGAACGTCTCAAAGACAGAGCGGACCAGGTCAGCCGGCGCATCAAGCAGCTGGCACAGGAGGATGTGATCGACCAGCACAACCTCGAAGAACTCTAGGCAGCCGTCACCGAGACCACCGACGTCGAAGTCGACTACCTCGAACCCGTCTACCGCGAACTCGGCGTCGTCCTCAACGACCAAGTCCGCCAACGGTTCGAGGACGTGAAGACGTTCCACCACTCAGTGGTCCGCAACCGTCGGCGCTTCCTGGAAGAAGAGATCGCCGAACTCACAGACCGGCTCCAAGCGCGCCGCTCCGAGCGTGCACGCTTGGGCGAAGACCAAGCCCGCCTCCTTCGGGACCTTGCCGAGGGAGGAGCGCTGGAGGCTCTGACGGCCCTGCAGACGGCCCTTGGGCGCGAAGAGGCGGCGCTCCAAGCGCTGCGACACCGCTTCGAAGCGGCGCAGACCCTCGAAGCCAGTGCCCGGCAAATCACCGCGAAAAGCGTGGAACTGCAACAGGCCGTCGATACCGACCTTCAAGAGCGCCGACGGCAAACCGACGAAGCCATCCTGCTGTTCTCCCGCTATGCCCAGCGCCTCTACGGGGAAGGGCGTGAGGCCTACCTCGCCATCGAGGCCGGCCGCAACAGCCTGACCATCACTTCACGCATCGACAGGCGACGGCAGCCGCGGAGGCATGAACCACGAGGAGGCCGCCCGCAAGCTCGGCGTCGACCCGGCCTCCCTCACCCCCGCCCCGCCCGCGCCCAGCTTCGCCGAGACCTGGGCGCGGATGCAGCAGGAGCCGCCCTGCTCCGCCTGCGGCCGGCCGTCCCGCACCAGCGGCGTGACCCACGACCCGCACCTTAGCCACCAAAGGCGACCTCGCCCGCGACATGATCCTGCGCGCCCTGGCCTCCCCTCTGCCCATCGCATGGGTCACCGCGGATTCAGCCCACGGACAGGACTCGCACTTCCGTCGCTTCCTGGAAGACGTCGAGCTCTCCTACGTCGTTGCCGTCTGCAAGTCGCAGCAGGTCCACGGCCCGCGCATCGATCATCTGCTCGCCCAAGCCCCGGCCGAGGCGTGGCAGTGCCTGTCGGCGGGACCCGGAGCCAAGGGCGAACGGCTCTGCGACTGGGCCGCCGCCCGTCTGCCCACCGTGGCCGAGTTCGACGGCGACGAGCCGACCCGGCAACGGTGGATGCTGGCCCGCCGCAGCATCAGCAGGCCCGACGAGATCGCCTACTACCTCGCCTGCGCTCCCCTGGACGCCACCGTCGCCGACCTGGTCCGAGTCGCCGGATGCCGCTGGAAGATCGAGGAGTGCTTCCAGAGCGCGAAGAACGAATGCGGCCTGGACCAGTACGAGGTCCGCCGCTACGTGGGCTGGTACCGGCACATCACGCTCGCCATGCTCGCCCACGTGTTTCTCGCGGTGATGGCCGTTCAGGAGCGCGAAAAGGGGTGACCAGGCCGACACACCCGACCTCGTGGACCTCACACCAGCCGAAATCCGTCGTCTGCTGGCAGCTCAACCCCGCCACCCTCCTGCACGCCGCGACCACGCGGTGAACTGGTCGAGGTCGAGATGGCGGCGTCACCAGGCACGTGCCCAACGCTGTCATTACATGCGGCGCGGCACACGTTGGTGGGACGACCGGCCCAAGACCGCCCCACCCGTGCCAAACCCCCGCTCCACTCCCCACCGCCAGGCCGTTGACCAGGACAAATACAGAAGTCCGGCTGGAGTACTAGCCTTCGACCGGCTGGCGGCCCGCCTTGGATTGGCGCGCCGCCACAAACACCGAACGGCCGCAATTGCGCGCATTGCGAATGCTCGCTACCCGAGCTCCTCTTAGGGTGTCGAACCGCTAACGAGGGCCATCCCGTTCTCCGATTGAGACTATCTCGGCCCCACTTTTCTCGACCACCCATTCCAACGCCTGAGTTGGAATGTGGTTGTCGGCAGCTGAAAGCGATAGCGACATACTCTCACCCCCGCCCCAGCTGATCTCCGAGAGGGACCAAAATTCATTTCCGGAGGAGAACCAGTAGAGCCAGTCCAGCAGCTCCCACCCAGATTCCCTTTCCATCTTGATTCTTTTCGACTCAGAGGACCAGCGCCACATGCGCATCCATGCCCGCGACTTCGCCCCACTCGCCTTGGTGGCAAAGTTCGACACCAGCCACTCTGGCAAATTTTCTTGCCAGTAGAGCTCGCTGTCTTCGTCGAGCTCGCCCGGCCGGCCCTCTGCGAGCCGCCTCAGCACTTCTGCCAGGCGTGCAAGGGAGTCCTTACTCCCCTGCACGGTCACATCGAAGCAGATGTCCAACGCATAGCCCCCTTGTTCCCATCACCTTGGCTAGTCCAGGACTTCAGCCGTTCCCGGGATTATATAGTCGAACATCATCTTGGTTTGCTCGGGCCGCAGTCCGTACTGGTCTGGGTACTTCCTATCGACCACCAAGGGACTGTCAGGGTACTTCCTGGCCATTTTCTCGGGAACGGCGTTGTTTCTCAGGTGGTTGAGAAATTCCCGGTCAACCTGGAAGGTGACCGTGTGGGAACTTCCGTACTGCTCAACCCTTCTGGAAAGATACGAGTTGGCCCGCTTAGAGTTGCCAAAGTTGAGAAATATTACCTTCTTTTCTGCCCCCTTGATGAGGGGGTACCCATTCCTGATCTTTATGCGTGAATTTGCTTGACCTTCAACGCGGTAGACCTTAACGACCCCCGCCTCCACACCCGGACGTCCTACCAGACCGACGAAGGGACCGAAGAGGGAAACTGTCTGTCCCCAACTTCTGCGCGCTTGGCACTGCCAGGCAGCATCTCCCTTGGCACACGGAAGATTGTTCCAGAATTCCGCTGCAGCCAGTTTCTGCGCTTCTTCAGAAGCCTTGATCCCACTGGGGTCCCACGCAGGGTTGGTGCCCATTGCGTAGATGTCGCTATCAGGAGTCGACCGTGAATCGTCACCCGGCCCCACCAGCAGTGTGACCTTGACGCTGCCTTTGCTGTTGGTGCTGGCTGTTCCGCCGCCTAGACCGACGCTTTCACGTGTCCCGTCGTAGGGGCCGTCGTAGGGCGGAGGGCCCCATCGCTTGTCCGGCTTCTGGTGCCCCAGTTTGCCGCCATCATCGGGCATGCAGTGACCGTTGCCAGGGTCGATACACAGACCTGTCGGATCGCTGAATGTGACGGGTGCATTGTTCGCGTAGGCGTAGCCGTTGAGGGATTGGTGCTGGTCGAGCGTGAGTATCGGATCGGTGCTGATGAATTGGCCGACCGAGGGATCGTACTCGCGGGCACCGACGTGGGTCAGGCCTGTGGACTCATCGGCAGGCTTGCCCATGATTGCCTTGTCGTCGGGCCAGGTGGTCGCCTTTGGGCCCCGTGTCCCGCCGAAGGGCGTGCTGTGGCGTTTGGTGACCGCGTACGTGCTCGCATCGAGGGCGATACTTGACGTGCCATGGTGGTCTGCGGCCAGGAAGCGGAGCTTGGTGCCTGAAGTGCCGGCTACCGCAGTACGTACGGCGGTGGTCTGGCCGTTGGCAGTGTAGTAGCGCGTGCCGGCGAGGGTCTTTGTCGTGCCTTGAACTGTGAGGCGAACTTCGTTGCCGCCGGGCAGGTATAGGACGGTGTCGCCGTCGCCCTTGGATCGTCGGATCAGCAGCTCGCCGGACGCGTCATAGAGGTAGGTGGTCTCCTTCGTGCTCTCGGTGAGTTTGGTCAGTTCTCCCTCGGTGTTCCAGGCCAGGGTCTGCTGGGCCGTCGGACCGGGGCGGGAGGTGGTGTTGCCGCTGATGTCGTAGGAGTAGCTGCCGGTGCGGGCTCCGGTGATCTTGTCGAGCGTGTTCGGCTTGTTGTCCTTCGTCGTGTCGTCGTATGTGTAAGTGGCGGTCTGATCACCTGAGGAGGTGTGCTTGGTCTCGGTCTTGCGCTGTCCGGCGGGGGTGTAGGTGTATGAGGTCCAGTAGGGGGCTGAGCCGTCGATGTTGGACATGGCGCGGCCGGAGGCGGCACAGTCCGCTGTCTTCGGTGTCCAGGCCTCGGCTAGGCGGCGGTGACCGTCGTAGATGAAGCACTGGTAGTCAGCTTTGGTGGTGCCGCCCTGGGTGGTGGCGTCGAAGATGGAGGTGACGTTGCCAGCGTCGTCCTGGGTGAACTTCAGCTCTTGCGGCATGTAGTCGTGTACGTCGTCGGTGACGTAGGCGCGGGTAAGTCGGCGTGTGCCTGGCTCGTAGTCCCAGTTGAGGTAAGCCTTTTTCGACGTGTCTGCGGGGTCTATGCCCAAGGAGAGTTGGCGTAGGTCGCCCTGAGGGGAGAATGTCGCGCCTTGGAGGTAGCCGGTGGTGCCGGTTGAGCTGGTCTGGTGGCCGGTCTGGTCGTACTTGTAGGACACCGTTTCCGCAGGTAGTCCGGCGATCGCGGGAGAGTCGTACTGGCTGACGGTCCCGTCAAGGTTGTAGCCGTTGGTGAAGGAGAGGGTCTTGGGGACGCCTGCGGCCACCAGGGGGTCGTCTTCAGGCAGGAGTAGTTGGCTGCCGGCAGCCCGGTACAGCGGGTCGTATGCGGTGACCTTCTGTGTGTAAGTCTGTCCGCCGACACCGCCGTTGTAGCGGACCGCGGTGTCTTGTTGTCCCTTCGCCAGGGTGTCGAAGGTCCAGGCGGCAAGCTTGTTGGCGTCGGTCTTGGAGACCTGCCACATGCCTGTCTTACGGCCGAGCTCGTCGTACTCGTATAGAAGCCTCCTGTTCGAGTCGTCGTTCGGGGTGGTGCTGAGGACCTGATCGAGGGAGTTGTATTCGGTGGTGCTCTTGCCTCGCGCCGGGTCCGTCTCCGTGACTTGGCGGCCGAATAGGTCATAGCCATATGACCACTTGGCCTGTTCAGGACCAGTGATAGTTTCCTGCTGGCCTGCTGGCGTGTAGGTGTAGCTGGTTGTGGTGTAGTCGGTGCCGCTGGGCTGCGGGCCTCCATACTCGCGGCGCTGGGTGGTCTGGCCGAGAGCGTTGGTGGCCACGGCGGTGGCTTGGCCTCCGCTAGGGGCGCTGGTGGTGACCGAATCGCCGGTGTAGGCGGTGTTGATTGTCCAGCGTGTGGTGCCGTGCGTCTTGGTGACTGCCTTGATCGGACGGCCGGCGCCGTCATAGGTGGTGTCCGTCTGGATCGGCGCCTGCCCGGCGGAGATTTGCGCGTCGCTGGGACTGGGGGGTGACTTGCTGTCCCAGATGTCGGACTGCTGGCTGACCGCGAGGCCTCTGGTGTCGTAGAGCGTCTGCGAGATGAGCCGGCCGCCCTGCGGCGTGGGGGACTGCGTCTGGCGGGTGCGCAGCAGTGAGTCGTAGAAGGTATAGCTGGTGGTGTAGCCGGAACCGTCGCCCTTCAGTGTCTCGGTGGCGGCCCAGGACATGGCGGAGCTGGTGACGCTGTAGGTGTATACGTAGTTGGGCGTCTTGTTCAACGCCTTGAGACGGTTAGGCAGCCACACCTTGGTGATACGCCCGAGGCTGTCGTATTCGCTCTCTGTGACCCTGGAGTTGGGGTCGGTCACTTTGAGGGGGGCACCCGTGGCGAAGTCGACCTTGGTCGTCTTCTTGTACAGCTTGGCGTCCTCAACAACGGAGGCTGTCACGGGACCGGCCGCTGCTGGTGTGTAGGTCGTTTTGGAGACCTGCAGGCCGTTGGTGTCCTTGACGATGAGTGGACGGCCGAAGGAGTCGAACGTCGTCGTGGCTACCTTCTGCCAGGTGGGGGCTCCGTCGCTGCTGTATCCCCTGGCCCGTGCAGTCCAGTTTGCGTCACCCTTAGTCGGACTCAGCGACGCTGACCACGCGGCGGCTGTCGTGTCGTCGTAGACCGTAGCGGTGTCGGCGATGACGTCGCCTGAGCGCTTTGAGTCAGCAGGCAGGTCGAGTTCGGAGTCGGCCGTGGCACAGAGCTTGGCCACGGTCCGAGTACGGGAGACCAGGGCGTTGATGCCCTTGGCGTCGTTGCGGGCGTACCAGGTGCGGGTGCACTTCTCGTCGCCGGGAGCTGAGGTGTCTCCTTGGTCTTCGACGGTAGCGGCCATGCCGTAGTCGTCAAAGGTAGTTTTCACCGTGCGTACCCGGTCGTAGGGGTTGAGCTTGCTGGTGATATTGGTGCGGGTGTGGGTAGCGCCGGTGCGCACGTAGTACGCCTCGGTGTCGGCGTATGACTTGTGCTGGGTGGCCGTTCGCTTGGACCATGGATCGTTGATGGTGCCGACGACCTCGGCAGCGCCGTTGTAGGTGACCGTCTCGCGGGTGAAACCGGCGTACTGGTCAGAGTCGGCGATCGCGGCGGCCTTGATGCCCGAGACCTCTACCGTCTTGCGGGCATCGGGATCGAGGCTCTTGCCGTCCGACCCTAGTACGCGGTCGCCGTGCATGCCTCGCAGATGGATGGTGACTGTTCTGCTCTGGGTACCGGTTGAATTGCCGACGACGTGGGTGACTCTCTCAAAGCCACGCCATACGGACCACGTGCGCTCCTTTGCCGGAGTCATCGGGTCATCGTTGTAATGCCAGGCACCGCCGCCGGAGTACTGATAGGCATGCTGCACTGCTTCCGAGCCGCCGCGTGGGTCGGTGGTCTGCACGGAGCTGACCGGGTACTTCTGGAACCAGTCGAGGACGGGGTCCTTCTCTCCGTTGGGGGACCAGTACACCGGGTAGCAGCGTTTGGTGTTCTGGTCGGCTTTGGGCATGGCCTGGCCCGGGACGCAGTCGGCGTCCAGGTAGGTGAGGATGGTCTGGGCGCCGGTCTCCGATGTGACGGTTTTCAGGCGCGGCTTGTGCAGGGGCAGGATGTTGTCCGTGCCGTCAACGCGGTTGGCCCGCATCTCGTGAGTGAATCTGACGGGGTCCAGTGACAGATCGGTGCCGCGCTTGCCGGTATGCCGGATTTCGTCCAGCCACAGGGACTGGTCGGTCGAGTCACCCGTGTCGCCCGGGTCGAGGTAGCGCTGTTTAAGCGTCCACACGTCCACCGGGGCGAAGTCGGGCGTGGTGGCCGCCGTATTCCATGCGTAGGTGGTGATGGCGGTCATGCGCTTGCGGGTGAAGAACGTCGGGGCAGTATTGCCGCTGCACTTGTCACCGTCCTTGCAGACCGCGTCGAACGGTACGTCCGGCCAGTTGTCCCGGGTGTCCTCGGTCAGTGAGTCGCAGCCTGCGCCGGATGCTTCGCAGCGCTCTTTGTAGTCGAAGACGACCTTGTTCGAGGCCGCAGGGGAACCAGAGAAGAGGGCCCCGGCGCGCTGGCCGTAGCGAATCTCCTTGAGGTAGCCGCCACGAACGTAGTCGGTTCCGGTGGTGTCGTCGCCGAGCTTGTCGTAGTTGTTGTGCTCAGCTGTGTACCAGTACGACATGGCGTTGTCGTGGGTGTCGACGACGTAGTCGAGGTTCCAGCGCCAGGCTTGGCTCTTGGCCCGGCCAGCGAATGATGAGCCGCTGCTGTAGCCGGGCTCTGAGGAGTCATCGCCGAAGACCGGAACGGTCCAGACCGAGTTCGTGCGATCACCGGTCCCCGCGCCGTCCAGCTTGTTGCGGCCGAAGACGTACTGAGTACCGTCGCCGGTGCTCACGGTCCAGTATTCGCCCTTGCCGTCGCCCTTGCCATCGACGATGGGATCGCCGTCATCGCCGTTGTCGGCGCCCGTGGAATGCGTGACGGTGGAGGCGTCGTCATTCTTCAGGCGCCACTTGCCCGTGGTGTCGTCCTTAACCAGTTCGGTGGCCTTGCCGTTGAGGACAAGGGATGCGTTGTCGTACTTCCAGCACAGGTCGAACTTGTCCGTCTGGCTGTCGTCGTCGCATGAGCCGTACTTACGCTCAATGTAAGACTCGGCCAGGTCGAAGCCCTCACCGATCTGGTTGCCTTGGTTGTTGGTGCTCGCCGTGCGTCCGTCGACGGCGCCAGAGTTGTACGAGAGGGACAGCGTGGGCTGGGGCCCGGCCGCGGCCGGCGGCACACGCAGCGGGTAGGACCAGGTGAACGTGCCCGATGAGCCACCTGCTTCCCAGGTCGAGGAGGCCGACAGCGGGGTTGCCTTGTAGTCGCCAGTCGCGGATTGTGTTCCGGCGGCCAGCGCGAGCATCATGGGTGTACCGGAGGCTGGCAAGCTGACGGGGGCAGATACCCGTCCCTTCGTGCGGTCGTTGGCCGATGGGAGGTCGAGGCGCTTGCGGCATTTCGTGGTGGCCGGATCGGTGAGAGAGCAGGCAGGCAATCGGGTCAGTTTCAGGCGTCCGGCCCAGTCGCCGCCGTAGGCGGAGGCGAAGGCTGAGTAGTCGACGCCCAGCCTGGCCTTGCCGCCTCCCTTGGGGCCTGTGATCTTGAGGGCGACGCCCTTGATGCCGAGCCTCGTCGCCGTTTTCTGGTCGAGGACCTCCACGGTGACGGACTGAGCCCTCCGGCTCTTGGCCGGTGCAGTCACGGTGACGGGGAGAGAGCCTGGTGTGGCGTTGGCCGTGCCCTTGGTCGGAAGGGTCAGATGTGCCTTGCCGGCCTTGGGCCATGTGGTCTGCTTCTGCCGGTCATGGCGTGCGCGGGCGATTGCCGCTTGGTCCGCTTCTGCGGACTTCGTCACTATCGCGGCAGTCTTCTTGTTCACCTTCGCTGTGAACGGGCTGACCTTGGCCGAGCGGGGCTCCTTCAGTCGAGGAGCGCCCAGGGGATCGGTGTCGGCGGCGAACGCCACGGGTGCGAGCAGGCCGGGAAGCATGGCCAGTCCGGTGACTGCGGCTAGGCGACAGGCCCAGTGTCTCGCGGTCTTGCTTCTGCGGCCTGGGTCAGGGCCGGGGATGCCGGAGGGGTTCATGTGGTGTCTTCCTGATACGGCGCCAGGCAGCAGCGCGCCGGACGCGTGCCGTTGAGACGACGGAGAGCAAGCGGGGAGCGGGCCCGTTGTGCTGGTGTTGGGCGGACATGCGCAGGCGCAGGGCGCCGGTCACCAGCACAACGGGCTACGGGAGTGTCAGATGGCGTCGGGGGTGTCCAGCACCTGGGAGCGCACCTGGTTGGCGGTCATGGCTCCGGTCCAGAGCCGCAGGTCCTGAAGGCCGCCGGGCAGGTAGTGGACGGTCTTGCCTGAGGCGGTTCCGCGGCCCAGGCTCAGCTGTCCGCTCCCCTGTTGCGGGGTGGAGAAGCCGGGCGTTGTTTCCGAGGGCTGGTCGAATCCGCCGACGTACAGGTGGAGCTTGCCGTAGCGGCCTTCTGTCGTGCCGTCCGCTGGGTTGGTCCACTCCCAGGTTTCCTGGGCGTCAAAAGTGCCCGTGATCTGAACCCACGTGTCGGTGGCGGCCACGTCCGCTGCCGGCACCTGCGCGCTTTGAGTGACCTTGCCGTCCGGTCCCACGGCTGTGCGGGTGAACTTCCATTGGTAGATGCCGTCGTCGGGCTTCATGACCCACAGAGCCCAAGAGGACTCCCCGCTCAGGCGCTGGGCGGCCACCTGTGCCTGGTATCCGACCGGCTTGGCGTTGAGGGCCGCTGAATCCAGTCGGACGCTCGCCGACACCGTGAACGAGCCGGTCTCGTCGACAACCGGGCCGGTGGCGGCGGCATATCCGGCTGTACCGTCCAGGAACAGGGCGTTGTCTTCCTCGTTCAGCGTGGCGCCGGAGCCGGACAGTGTCATCGCCGACAGCGGGTAGGCCGTGGTCTCGGCGACCTGGCTGCCCTTGGCGGTGGTGGCGTCCCAGTGCGCGACCAATTCGTTGGCCGGCACTCCGTTCTGCAGCACCTGGGCTTCGTCCGCGACTTCTGCCGGCTGCAGGGCCCGCTGCCACACCGCGGCTTCGTCGAGCAGGCCGAAGTGGTAGTCGACGTACTTGCCGCCCGCCTTCGAGCGGCCGAACTGCAGTCCTCCGCTCGCAGTCCATGGGGTGTAGGCGGGTGCGGCCTTGGAAAGGACCACCGGCTGGCCCTGGGGCTGGCCGTTGATGAACAGCTGGATGGTGTCGTTGGCCGGGTCGGTGTCCGGGAGGTTGTCATCGCCTTCGGTCTTGAAGACGCCCGCCACGTG
Source organism: Streptomyces afghaniensis (assembly GCF_044327915.1). Taxonomy (NCBI): domain Bacteria; kingdom Bacillati; phylum Actinomycetota; class Actinomycetes; order Kitasatosporales; family Streptomycetaceae; genus Streptomyces; species Streptomyces afghaniensis. The sequence goes on along the minus strand of NZ_JBIRGJ010000004.1, from coordinate 8,717 downwards.
CGTCCACACGTTGAGTGGTGGGTTCTCGTGGTCGGCCATCGAGCGGATATACGCCGGGTCCGTCTGGTCCTTGTCTGCGCGGTTGAAGACCCACTTCTTGTAGGCAGCGGAGTAGTAAACGGTGAAAGAGCTGCCGTTCGTGCCGGGCGCGGACAGCACTGCTCGGTTGGCCGAAGCGTTGGACAACTGGACCCAGGCGGAGACGGTGAAGGAGTCGCGGGTGTTGACCGCTGCAGCGGAGGTTGCTGCGTGGCCGGTCTGCTGTGCTGGGTCGGTGGCGTCGTCGTTCAGGCGCAGCGCGTAGTCCGCTTCGCCGCGCCGGGCCCTGGTCGACCAGCCGGTTCCGGCTTCTCCGACGAGAGTCGCGTCGTGTCGCGTGCCTACGGTGGCGGTGTCTTTAGCCGTCATGGTGCCGGAGCCCGGGACTCCGTTGAAGTGCCAGCGACCCACCGCTTCCTCGGCGGTGGCTACCTTGAAGGTGAACTCCTGATAGGCGCCCCACCGCTTGTAGACGTCTTTGGCGCGCACCGACAGCACCTGGGTGCCTGACAGCGGCGGGGTCACGTTCGGGACGGTGACCTTGAGGGCGCCGGCGACCGATTTGGCTGGGGTGGACAGCAGCTTCCACTCATAGCCCGTGACATCAGTTTTGCCGCTGGTGTTGATGTCGGCGGTGTTGGGCTGGAAGGTGAAGGAGCCGGGCACGCCCGGGCCGCCCTTTCCTTCGCAGACGTTGGCGACACACTCGGTGTAGGGAGAGCCTGCGGTGATGCGGGGCGGCTTCGGCGCCGTCGAATCGATCTTGAAGTAGCACCACGAGCTGTAGCCGGAGAACAGGTCGCCGGACTTTCCGCTGTAGGACCAGTGGGACTGGGTGCGGGCTTTATAGCGGTACAGGCCGCCGTCGGCCCGGTTGCTCATGCGGAGCTTTTCCAGCGTGCCGTCTGGGTGCCAGCCGGTATCGGGCGCATGGCCGGTCCACACCTGGTGCCAGGCTGCGTCGTCGCCGCGTTCCACAACGTACTCGGCCTGCAGGGATCCTTCCTGGTCGCCCTTGTTGGACTCGACCTTCGTCTGGACGCGGGCCTGCACGATCGGGTCCTTGCGGGTGACGATCAACGGGTCGCTCGAGGACTTCTTGCAGTACGTGGTGGTGCCTTCACCAGGGATGAGGCCGACGTCGGTGGGCGTGCCCGGCTTGTAGGCGAAGATGACCTGCAGTTCGGCGTTGTCGTCGAACCGCTTCCAGGCCCGGGGCTCGCCCTCGTCCTTGGCCCGCAGCATCAGCGTCAGGCGGCTGATCTTGCCATCCGCGAAGGAGCGGACGGTGTTCTTCAGGTTCTCGTCCGCCTCGTCGGGATTGTCGTTGAACTCGATCCAGGCGTCGGGCTGATCGGGCGTGCACAGGCCACCGCGCCCGGCGGAGACGTACCGGTCGCCCATCTGGTCCAGCTGCTTAGGGCCCGGCCACCGGGTGCCTTCGGAGATGTTGTCGGTGCGCTCGAGGTCCACCCAGTAGGGAGTGCAGTTGTACGACCAGGTCTCGCGGGCCCGGAAGGTGGCGTCCAGTACGTACTTGCCAGCGAGCTTCGTTGGCGCGAACTCGAAGTACATGCGGTCGACGTAGCCGGCTCCGCACGAATAGCCGTCGGCAGTACCGCACTTGCCGACGCCCTTGCCGCCGTCGAACATCCAGAACTTGTCGCCGTCGGAAGAGATTTTCGTGCGCTCCTGGGCGCCCAGGCCGACGGAGGGGTCGATGTACACCGGGTAGACGGTGTCCTTGCCACGAAGCAGGTCCAGGTCGGGGTGCACGGCCACGGTGTCGTTGTCCACCTTGACCGGCAGTACCGCGCTGGCATCTCCCTCGCCCGGTTGTGAAGGATCGTCTTCCCCGGGCTCGTTCACCACCGCGTCAGCATCGGCTGCCAGGAGTTGGGGCTGCGGACCGGACTCGGTGTCATCACCGGCCGAGTCCCACATCTGCCCGGCCGGCCCTCTGAAGAGGGCGTTGCCGTCCTCATCGACGGCCCGCAGACCGCCACCGGCACCAGGAACCACGGTCAGCCCGTCGCCGGATGCGGTGAGCTTGACCTGCTCTAGCTCGGGATTGGCGGCGGCTTCAGGCGTCTTCACGACGAGTACCTCGCGGTACCCCTCGGCAGTCGCCGTCAGTTGCAGATCCACCCCGTCCAACACGTCGGCGTATGTGGCTGTTGCACCCTTCAACGTCGGCTCGGGCAACGGGTCGCCCCAGCCGAGGCTGATGGACCGGCCGCCTTTGCCCATGCTGAGCATGTCGGAGCCGGAACCACCGCCGGAGAAGGACAGGTCGACCGCGGTGCCCTTGGGGACGATCCGTCCATCAGGCCGGCGCTCCAGCGTGGGATCAACGGGCTGCCAGCTGCCGTCCTCCTGCTTGACGCGCTGAGGCGTGGACGACTGAGTGAGCAGGAAGGTGCCGTCCGGATTGGCGTGCGTGGTGGAGTACTCGGTGCGGTCGCCTATCACCTCCACGGGCTCGCCGGAAGCCTTCGCCTGCTCCAGCGCGGTCGACTCATCCACAACAGTGGCCACTGCAGGCGTTGTTGCCGCTGCCGCAGCTGGCGACATCGGCAGTGCAGACAGCACCAACGAGGCGGCCACACCCCCCAGCAGCATCCCGCGCGCTCTTCGCGCACGCAGAACGAACACAGCCCCCACCCCCCGCTTCACGGAGCACACCCTCCGTCACAAAATTCTCACAGGAAGCACAGAGTTAATGCAGAGTTACCGACCGAGTCAATCAAGCGCGATCCGCGTCACGCACACTTGTCCGAATCTAGCCTGAGCTGCCTCAATACACCTCCCCCACACCCATAGGCCTGAGGAACAGGCGCGGCACTCGGGAGCGGCCCAAGACGCGCACGCCGATGACCTTGCCGCTGCTCACCGCCCGGCCGTCGAGCCAGGGTGTACCGACCGCAGGCCACGCCGTCACGCCCTGAACGCTCGGTCGGGGCGTGAGGGTGGATCAGTTCTGCGAATGCCACCGCTCTGCAGACTGGCTTTTCCTTGACTCCACCGTTGAGGTGCTAGTGAACGGAGGACATGCGCCGACGCGGCGCACCATGCAGGCGTCGACACAGTGAGCAGCTGTGTCAGAACGGGACTCGAAACCGCCTACCCCCTCCGAGGACCCGGTCCCCAGACAGCCCCCTGAGTCAGCCGGCGTTCGGGTACTGCGGGCCCGGGAGCGGCACCGACGGCGAGGACGGCAGCCCGCCCAGGTGGACGTTCACCTACGCGGGCGTCACGTACCGGTGCGGGCCCGTCGAGGGCTTCGGCCCGGGCGACCCGCGCTAGAACTGCCAGCCTGTTGAGCCGCCACCGTCGGAGCCGAGCCCGACGCCGCCGCAGACGGCGGCCCTGAGCCCGTTCCGGCGGGAGTACGGGTAAGCCCCCCGACGACCCCTCGTCCTCTCCCGCTCCAGAGGGCGAGGGGTCTGCCATGCTCGGGGCATGAGCTACGCCCCCGAGGGAGACAACCGCGAGCTCGAAGCGTTGGTGGCGCGGCTCCCGCGCTGTACGCGGGGCCCGTCACTGCGATGGGGCCAACGCGGCCTAGTCCGGGTCACCGACAGAATGCGGTGCGCGGGGTGACGGAATGAGGCGGACATCAGCCGGTGGGGCAGGGTTGGGGCCGCTCACAGGGCTCAGCTACCGGTCAGGGTGGCCAGGGCGCTGGTGAGGGTGGCGGCCAGGGTGAGGGTGGCGGCGAAGGCCACGGTCGCGCGGGTCAGAGCAGCGGGGTAAGTGGCGTGGTCCCGGCGGGCAAGGTAGCCAGTGGCGGCCCCGACCAAGGCGGCGACCACGACAGTCAGGGCACAGGCAAGCAGGATTAGGGCGATGCTATCGGACACGGGTGGCGATTCCTCCTCGGCACGGCGGACGTTGTCCTGGACCGAATGTCGCGAAATCGGTGTTCGCCATGGTTCGGCAGGTCGAAGATGAACACCGGCGAACAACAGCCAAAGACAAGGCAGGAGCGGCGTGAGCACGGAGGATGCCCAGGACTCGGCGGCAGCTGCGCGTGAGCTGCGTACCCGCCTGGAGAGGGGCCTGGTCAACAAGCGCCTGACTAAGACTCAGCTGGCCCGCCGAGCCGGGCTGGGCCGTACCACCGTCCAACAGGTCTTCAATCCCTCCGCGCGCGTGCCTTCGGCGCAGACGGTGAAGACGCTCGCGGATGCCCTGGGCCTGGATGCCGACTCCTTACTGGCCTTGCGGTCCCATGCTGACGGCGCAGCGGACTCGCTCTCAGCTGAGGGAGCCACTGCCACGGTTCCGGGTGGGCTGGGGCGGCCGATCGCGGACTGGGACCCTCTGGACCTGGAGGTTCACCCCGCCGTGGAGGCTCCCGTCCCCGCGGGACACAGCAGGTCGGGCGGTGAGAACGGGAAGGGCTGGGCAGTGACGCTGCCGGGCTATGTGCGCCGTCGGCACGATGCGGAACTGGCCACCCTCGTTGCCGCCGCTGCCAGCGGAAGCAGCCGGATGGCGGTGCTGATCGGTTCCTCCTCCACCGGCAAGACCCGCGCCTGCTGGGAGGCCGTACAGCCGCTGGCACCTCTGGGGTGGCGGCTGTGGCACCCCTACGATCCCACCCACGCCGAGGCCGCGCTGACCGACCTTGGACACATCGGCCCCCGCACGGTGGTATGGCTCAACGAGGCGCAGCACTACCTCGGGGCTGGTGGAGGGGTCGGTGAACGCATCGCCGCTGCTGTGCGTGCTCTACTCACAAGTCCCGCCTGCGGGCCGGTCTTGGTCTTGGGCACGTTGTGGCCTGAGTTCGCCCACGCCTACACCACTCGACCAGCTCCCCGGCAACCGGATCCGCACCCGCAGGTGCGCGAGCTGTTGGCCGGTCGGCAGATCGTCCTGCCTGACCACTTCGACACTGCCGCCCTCAGCGCCGCCAGGGTTTGCGCCGAGGGCGGCGACCGGCAGCTCGATCAAGCCCTGGAGTGCGCCAACGACGGGCGCGTGACCCAATTCCTGGCCGGAGCACCGGAACTACTGCACCGCTATCGCACCGCCTCTCCTCCGGCGCGCGCCGTGCTGCAGGCGGCCATGGACGCCCGCCGCCTGGGCGCCGGCCTCCACCTGTCGCTGGCCTTACTGGCTCAGGCGGCCGAGGACTACCTCACCGACGACGAATACGACGCCCTGGACGACAACTGGCTGGAACAGACCCTCGCCGAGACCAGCACAACTGTCCACGGAAACCTCGCTCCCCTACGCCGCGTCCGCCCCCGCCGCACGACTCTGGCCCCGCCCCCGACAGCAACCGGATCGTCGTCTATCTATCGGCTGGCGGACTACCTCGAACAGCACGCGCGGGACACTCGCCACCGACTCTGCCCCCCGGAATCGTTCTGGCAGGCCGCACACGATCACGTTACGAACCCCGACGACCTCGCCACCCTCGCCAACGCTGCTGCCGCCCGATATCGCCACTACTGGGCCCACCAACTCCGGCTCAAGGCGGCCAGCACCGGCCACGCCGATGCCCTGGTCTGGTTGGTCGAGCTGCGGGAGAGGGCTGGGGAGCGCGACGAGGCCGAACGCCTCGCACAACAAGCCGCCGACAACGGCGAGCCCTATGCCTTGGTACGGCTGTCCATCATGCGGGAGAAAGCCGGAGAACGCGACGAGGCCGAACGCCTGGACCTGCAGGCCGCCAACGCCGGCCACGCCATTTCCCTGTCCTTGCTGGCCAGCCGGCGGGAAGAGGCTGGAGAGCGCGACGAGGCCGAACGCCTCGCACAACAAGCCGCCGACAACGGATACGCCGATGCCCTGTACCACCTGGCCATCACGCGGTATCACGCCGGAGATTGGGACGAGGCCGAACGCCTGGCGCAACAGGCCATCAGCGCTGGCAGTACCGGTGCTGTGGTCTGGCTCGTCCTCAGGTGGGAGGAGGCTGGGGAGCGCGACGAGGCCGAACGCCTCGCGCAACAAGCCGCCGACACCGGATATGCCGAGGCCCTGGGCCGGCTGGCCGAGCGGCGGGAGGAGGCCGGGGAGCACGACGAGGCCGAACGCCTCGCACAACAAGCCGCCAACGCCGGCCACGCCCATACCCTGAGCTGGCTGGCCAGTGTGAGGAAGCGAGCTGGGGAGCGCGACAAGTCCGAACGCCTCGCACAACAAGCCGCCGACACCGGCGATATCAATGCCGTGGAGCGGCTGATCCAACTGCGGGAAGAGGCCGGGGAGCGCGACGAGGCCGAACGCCTCGCACAACAAGCCGCCATCGCTGGCGATACTGGTGCCCTGTTCTGGCTGGCCCAGCTGCGGCAGGAGGCTGGGGAGCACGACGAGGCCGAACGCCTCGCACAACAAGCCATCAACGCCGGCCACGCTGCTGCTCGGGTCTGGTTGGTCGAGCTGCGGGAGAGGATTGGGGAGCGCGAGGAGGCCGAAGACCTTGCACAACAAGCCGCCGACAGCGGTGATACCGATGCCCTGGCCTGGCTGGTCGAGCTGCGGAACAGAGCCGGGGAGCGCGAGGAGGTCGAACGCCTCGTACAACAAGCCGCCAACGCTGGCCACCTCTTTGCCCTGGCCCGGCTGGCCATGATGCGCGAGGAGGCAGGTGAACGGGACGAGGCCGAGCGTCTGTGCCTGCAAGCCGCCGATTCTGGCGCCTTTGCTTTTCCTTCGAAGCAAGAGAGCCTAGCCCTCACGCTGTGGCCGCATGGCCTCAATCCTGACGGCTCCCCCTCCAACCCGTGGTGACCTGGCCTCAGGATCATGCCACTCGCCATCAAGAGATAGCACCGAAGCACAGAAGCCCCGCCTTCCAGCCGTTACGAGCCCGAGACCGCGCTGCCCTGGGCCAGTCCGGATGGCCACGATGCTGAAACCGCGCCGCACGCAACCACATAACCCCGTGACACCAGAAGGGGAACCGACGAAACGCGGCTCGCCAGGTGACGGAATGAGGTTCAGCGGGTCGCGACGGGCACAAGGCTGCTCTCCAGCAGCGCCTCTTCGGCAACGGCCTGGACGAGAGCATGCGCAGCGTGGAGGGGAAGATCACGGCCACCCGCCGCGCCCGTACCCGTACCCGTACCATCGTGCAGACGATCCTCCACGCCGTTCCGTACGGCGTCACCGGTCGCGAGAAGGCCGTGGATGCCCCGTGGGAGCTCCCCGGCGACGGGCGGGCGTTGTGCATGGCGCTCACCGCGGCCGCGCTGCCGTCGCACGCTGGCCCTGCGGGCCCGCCAGGGTGCTGGAGGTCAGATTCCCGGCGAAGTGCCGTGGCGTGGTGCACACTCAAAGCTCCGGGACTTCCGCGGGTCACCTAGGGGGCGGGATGTGCGACGATCGAGAACTTGCCGTGATGCGAGTCGCCGAGTTGGACTTGCTCAGCTTCCTGTGGCGTGATCGCTGCGAGGAACTCCCTCCTGGCGGGTTCCACGTAGACGCCGGCTACCACTACGAGCCCGGGCTTGGTGCGGCTATTCCGAACGGCTACCACTACGATCCGGCGGCGGGGGTGGTGGTCGGTCCCCCTCGCTCGACGATCGTGGTGCGGATGTCCTCGGGCGGCGGCCACGAAAACGCGGGGGGCGGTGGCTACGCGCCCATTACCCAAGTCCCCGTCGTACGGGTGGTGGACGGCGGAGCGCCTGATCCAGGAAAACCCGCAGAAGGAGGCGGTGTATCCGGAGTGGAGCCGCCCTACCATCCTCCCCAGGGGACAATCCTGGAGACCGTCGCTCCGCCTACGACCGGATGGCTGCGGTTGGGGATGACTGGCCTGATCCATCCGACCAACACGGGCAATGTGGCGATCATCGTCACCGGTATCGACGCGCACGGCAACACCATCAACCCGATCATCCTGTTCCCCGGGGACACCGTCGACTGGTACAAGATCGACGGACCTGCGACGGACATCGCCACCAGCATCGTGTATCCGCCCGAAAGCACTGGGCCCCAGCCCACCGACCGAGCCGAGCTGACGTACGTCAAACCGCAGAACCCCACCCTGTGACCCGGCCCGGCCGGAATCACGGCCTCCGTCCGCGTCCTGGGTGGGGACGCGTGGACCTGGAACCGGCGTCAGGCATCGATGTCTCACCGCAGCAACAACTATGCGAACTCGGGGTCTGCGGGCCCGCTGCTGGGCTGTCAGTGATCCCCGGCGGGATCACGGTGTCCGCCTACGCCGGGAACGTGGGGAACCGACGAAATGCGGCTCGCCACGTGGCGGAATGAGGTTCGGCGGGTCGGTTGGCCACTCCGCGTACGCAGAACGCGCGGTGATCACTCGGGCCGATGACGTCGGTGTACAAGGCTTCACCGGGAAGCTCCACACATCTACGCGGGACCCCTACCCCTCAGAGACCGCGTTCCCGCAGGTCAGCGAATTTCGTCGGTAGTCCTAGTCAGGCCGACGGCCCGTCACTTTCGTTACAGGGGTGGTGGCCGTGTTCCCAAGCCCTACTTAGAGGTCCTAACAAAGGCGTTGGATGGCGGTAGGTGATCAGGCAGGTGGCGAGGCCAAGGAAGGCTTCGTGGATGTCGTCGCGTCGTTCCCATCGGATGCGCAAGCGGCGCAAGCCGTGCAGCCAGGCGATCGTGCGTTCGACCACGTAGCGGAAGATGCCCAGGCCGGAGCCGTGAGGCTGTCCCCGTTCGGCGATGACCGGGCG